>JAIUOY010000136.1:0-37170 GCA_020160995.1 Pseudomonadota bacterium
GCCGCCGATCACCACGACATTCTTGTCTTGGGCGTCGAGCAGGCCCGATTCGAAGGCGGCGATCCTCTCGCCGAGGCCGTGCCGGTTGGCCGTGGTGAGATAGTCGAGCGCGGGAACGATGCCGGCGAGGCCGACGCCGGGCGCGGCGATGTCGCGCGCCTTGTAGACGCCGGTCGCGATCAGCACGGCCTGATGCCGGTCGCGCAGTTCTTCGAGCGTGACGTCGCGGCCGACCTCGCAGTTCAGATGGAAGGTGACCTTGGAGTCGCGCAGGAGCTTCTCGCGGCGCTGCACGATCTCCTTCTCGAGCTTGAAGTTCGGGATGCCGTAGATCAGCAGCCCGCCGACCCTGTCGTAGCGATCGTAGACCGCGACCTGGTAGCCCTTGCGGCGCAGCTGCTCGGCGGCGGCGAGGCCCGCGGGGCCGGCGCCGACGATGCCGATGCTCTCCGGCCGCTCGCGCCGCGGTTGGATCGGCTTCACCCAGCCGCGCTCCCAGGCCGTGTCGGTGATGTACTTCTCGACCGAGCCGATAGTGACGGACTCGAAGCCCTTCTCGATGACGCAGTTGCCTTCGCAGAGGCGGTCCTGCGGGCAGATGCGGCCGCAGATCTCGGGGAAGTTGTTGGTCGCGGAGGAGAGTTCGTAGGCCTCGTCGAGCCTGCCTTCGGCAGTAAGCTTCAGCCAGTCGGGGATGTTGTTGTGCAGCGGGCAGTGGATCTGACAGAAGGGCACGCCGCATTGCGAGCAGCGCGCGGCCTGTTCGGCAGCCTTGTCCCGGGCATAGCGCTCGTAGATCTCGTCGAAGTCGCGACGACGCTCGGCAGCCGGCCGCTTGTCGGGCATGGCTTGCGGCGTTCCGACGAACTTCAGCATCCTTTCGGCCATCCCGGCCTCCGCGAACAGATTATGAAATTTTATTACAAAGGAGGCGCGCCGATCGCGCCTTTGCTGCGTTGTCGATCTGCTTAGACCATGCCAGTCGACAATAGTCAATAATACTGACCTATTATGAATCGTAAGGTGTCAGAGAAGGAATTTTATCTCGTCGTGGGATTCGGCCAAGAGGATTATAATTCCGAAACAGGACTATAAAATCTGGCCAGCCTGTGCCCCCGGCCGGAAAAGCGCAGAAATGCGGGCGATTAAGCGGGGGCGTGCTGGTTGTAGCGGCCGCCGAGCCGATAGCGGTCGAGGTACATCGGCAGAATGGCCTCGGCCGCCGTGGGCTCGATCCCGAGTGCCGCCAGTCCCGGCGCTCCCAGGCGTGCGACATTATCGACCGTAAGCAGACTTACCTGATCACA
The DNA here is from genome assembly GCA_020160995.1 of Pseudomonadota bacterium. Classification (GTDB taxonomy): domain Bacteria; phylum Pseudomonadota; class Alphaproteobacteria; order Reyranellales; family Reyranellaceae; genus Reyranella. The sequence goes on from JAIUOY010000136.1 coordinate 1,308, forward strand.
AGTGAGCGGCGGCACCGGCAAGAACTCGGCGAAGAAGCCGGCAATCTTCATCAGGCCCGCCGGCACGCCGATGATCGGCTTCTGCCGGTCGATCACCCGCAACGTGAGCGCCGCGACCTCGCGATAGGTGTAAACGCGCGGGCCGCCCAGCTCGAACACGGTCTTGGCCGTCTCGGGCCGCGCCAGGACCGCCGCCACCGCGCTGCCGACATCGCCTACGAAGACCGGCTGCACCTTCGCCGAGCCGTCGCCGACGACCGGCATGAACGGCGCCTTGGCGGCAATCTGCGCGAGGCGGTTGAACATCACGTCTTCCGGGCCGAACACGACGCTCGGCCGCAGGATGGTGGCGCTCTCGAAGCCCGAGATGATGGCATCCTCGGCCTCGACCTTGGAGAGGACGTACTTGTTTTGCGAATTGCGATGCTCGGCGCCAATGCCGGAAATATGCACCAGGCGCTGTACGCCCGCGGCACGCGATGCCTCGGCAATCGCGCGGGCGCCGGCCACGTGGACCGCCTGATACCGCTGGCGGCCGCGCTGGAAGGGGATGCCCGCGGCATTGACCACGGCCTGGCTGCCGGCGACGGCGGCGGCCACGGACGACGGAACGCGCAGGTTGGTACGCATCACCGTGATCTGTCCGACATCGCCGGCGGTCTTGGTGCGCTCCGCCAGCTCGATGCGGCGGCAGGCCACACGGACCTGCAGCCCCTCCTGCGCCAGTGCCCGCACGATGGCCCGGCCAACGAAGCCGCTGCCGCCAAAAACCGTGACCTGCTTGATGCTCATAGTGCTGCCTATAGCCCAATGAACAGAAGGCGCAAAGGCACTGTAGTTGACATCTGCGCGGCCTCGCCCTAACTCAGCGCCCGCACTAGCCCGCATGCCGTGCCCAGGTGGCGGAATTGGTAGACGCACTAGTTTCAGGTACTAGCGCCGAGAGGCGTGGAAGTTCGAGTCTTCTCCTGGGCACCATGCAGGGCAGTCGGGATACCCTATAGATGGCGATCAGTCTTTACCGCGGCGACCTTCCGGCGGACCTTTCGTTCGGCTCGATCGTGGCTATCGACACCGAGACGATGGGCCTCAATCCGCATCGCGACCGGCTCTGCCTGGTTCAGCTCTCGGGCGGCGACGGTAATGCCCATCTGGTCCAGATCCCGCGTGGCCCTCAAGGGGTGGCCCACAAGGCGCCGAGGCTTGCGGCGCTGCTGGCCGACCCGAAGGTGCTGAAGCTCTTTCATTTTGGCCGTTTCGACATCGCCGTCCTGGAGTATGCGCTCGGCGTGCGGTGCGAGCCGGTCTATTGCACCAAGATCGCAGCGCGGCTGGTGCGGACGTTCACCGATCGCTTCGGTCTCAAGGACCTCTGCCGCGAACTACTGGGCGTCGACCTGTCCAAGCAGCAGCAGACGTCCGATTGGGGGGCGGAGACCCTGACGGACGAGCAGCTCGCCTATGCGGCGTCGGACGTCCTGCATCTGCATGCCCTCAAGGCGAAGCTGGATGTGCTTCTGGAGCGCGAGGGGCGGCGGGAGCTGGCGGAGGCGGCATTCAAATTCCTGCCCACCCGTGCACGGCTGGACGTGGCAGGCTGGCCGGAGACGGATATTTTCGCGCACTGAAATGGAACTCGTGCTGATTTTGGCACGATTCTTGCATTAGACTGATCGTCGGAGGTCCGGTGACCTCCGGGTGGGGGTCATATGCGTATCGGTCCGAGTCTCATCCTCACGTCACGCCAAGCCCTGGCGATGACTCCGCAGCTGCAGCAGGCGATCAAGCTGCTGCAATTTTCGCACTTGGAACTGGCTGCCTTCATCCAGCAGGAGCTCGAAAAGAACCCTCTGCTTTCCGAAGGGACGACCGAGGAAGGCCCGGCTGGCGAAATCGAAATGCCCGCTCCCGAGCCGGCGGGCGATACGGCGGAAGCGCTGTCGGCCGCAGCGCCGGCGCTGGCCGATGCCGATGAGCGCTGGACGCGCGAGTATGCCGATCGTGGCGGCGACGGTACTGCAAGCCGCACGGGTGCCCGCGAGGACGCCCCCGATGCCCTGGATTTCGTTGCCGAGCGCCAGCCTTCACTCGCCGTTCATGTGCTCGAGCAGCTCGAACTCATGTTCAAGAACCCTGTGGAGCGGCGGATCGCCCTGAAGCTTGCCGAAGGTCTCGACGAAGCCGGTTACTGCCGCCTCGACGCCGCGGCTGTCGCCGAGGCCGTCGCGACCGACATTGGCGTCGTCGAGGCGATCTGGACGCGGCTGCGTCAGATGGAGCCGGCCGGGCTCTTTGCGCGGACTGTCGCGGAGTGCCTCGGCGCCCAGCTCGCGGAGCGCAACCGTCTCGATCCTGCGATGCAGGCGCTGCTCGACAATCTCGACCTCGTCGCGGCCGGTGAACTCGGCCAGTTGCGGCGGCGCTGCGGCGTCGACGACGAGGATCTGCGCGACATGCTGGCCGAGCTGCGCACGCTCGATCCGCGTCCCGGCCAGGCCTTTGTCTACGAGCCGATCCAGCCGGTAGCGCCCGATCTCTACTTGACCGCCGCGAAGGATCCCGAGACCGGCGAAGAAGGCTGGCACATCGAACTCAACACCGACGCCTTGCCCAAGGTCCTGGTCGACCGCAACTACCACGCGACCCTGATGAAGGGTGTCCGCGCCAAGGCCGATCGCGATTTCGTCGCCGAGCGTTTCCAGTCGGCCAACTGGCTGGTGAAGACGTTGGAGCAGCGCGCCACGACCATCCTCAAGGTTGCGCGCGAGATCGTACGTCAGCAGGACGGCTTCTTCCGTCATGGCGTCAGCGCACTGAAGCCGCTGGTGCTGCGCGACATCGCCGTCGCCACCGAACTGCACGAAAGCACGGTGAGCCGTGTCACCTCCAACAAGTACATCTCCACGCCGCGCGGCATCTTTGAGCTGAAGTACTTCTTCACGTCGGCATTGCCGGCACGCACGCCCGGCGTCGTCGTCTCGTCCGAAGCGGTACGCTCGCGCATCCGCCATCTCGTGGGCAGCGAGAAGGTGGGGCAGCCTCTCAGCGACGATCGCATCGTCGATCTGCTGAAGGGCGAGGGCATCGAGATCGCGCGTCGTACGGTCGCCAAGTATCGCGAGGCGATGCGCATTCCCTCGTCGTCCGAGCGTCGCCGGTTGGGCCGGCTGGGCATGAGTCGGCCGACACCCTCGGTAGTGCCGAATGCCGCCGTCGCCGTCCAAGCGTTGACCGGCCCGGCCGATTGATCCGGCTGGCGGTACTGCGAACCCTCCCTTGACCCGCCCGGGGGACGCGCCTATAGGGGCGCACCCCTCGCGGGGCGAATCGAGTTCGAGCCCGCTAACCCATTGGTGATGTTGTGGAAATTGCCGATTTGCTGTCCGGCCCGGATGCCGTTCTGGCAAGCGTCAAGGCATCCGGCAAGAAAGCGCTCCTGGCCGAACTGGCTGCCCGCGCTGCCAATGTCTTCAAGATCGACGAACGCAAATTGTTCGACCGCCTGCTGGAGCGCGAGCGTCTAGGCTCGACCGGCATCGGTGGCGGCATCGCCATCCCCCATGGTCGGCTCGCTTCGGTTCCCAAGCCGGTCGGCTTGTTTGCCCGTCTGGCCCATCCTGTCGATTTCGACGCCATCGACGAGCGTCCGGTAGATATCGTTTTTCTACTCGTGACCCCCGAGGGCGCGGGCGCAGACCATCTCAAGGCATTGGCCCGCGTTTCGCGGTTGCTGCGCGACCGCAGCCTCGTCGAGAAGCTCAGGGCAACCGACAAGGCCGACGCGCTCTACGCATTGCTCGTCGAGTCAATCCAAGCGCAGACCGCTGCCTGAGGCAGTCCGCGCTCCATCCGATTTTAGTGAACCAGCGCGGGTTCCAGTTCGTGCTGGCGGATCAGCGCCTGGGCGATTTCCACCGACGGCGCGGCCGCCATCGGCTTGCCGTCGGCGGAGAAGATGCCGATGGCGTGTGCGCCGTCCGGAAGGTTGATCGCCTTCACGTAAGCGATCTGCTCCGAACCGAGGCTGAGAAAAGCCTCTTCCGCGAGGGGAGTGAAAGCAGCTTCGTTGTTTTCCATGGCTACCTCCTTGGCAGCGATCAACGTGTGTCCGCCGTTCAACGGCTGCGGCGCGCGGTGATGTCGATCGTATTGTCGGGAGCGCCAACCTTGGCGCTGCCACCGTCGATACGAATGGTGCGGATGCGCGGCTCCAAAACGGGGCGCACCAGGTCGATCGACAACAGACCATTGTCGAGACGGGCGCCCGTCACTTCGATGCCGTCGGCGAGCATGAAAGCCCGCTGAAACTGACGCGCGGCAATGCCGCGGTGGAGATAGACCCGGTCGCCCTCATCGGCCTGCTTGCCGCGGACCATCAGCTGGTTTTCGACCAGTTCGATCACCAGATCGTCGTCTGTGAAGCCGGCGACGGCTAAGGTAATGCGCAGGCCATTCTCGCCGATTCGCTCGATATTGTAGGGTGGATAGCCTTCGGCATTTTTCGCCAAGCGATCCAGTGTGCGCTCAAGCTGGTCGAAACCCAGCAGCAACGGTGAATTGAACATCGGCATACGACTCATATTGACCCTCCTCCGAGGAGCGAGCGGCAGGGAATCCCATAAGGCCTTCCCATTGTATGAATCTGGTGTGCCAAATGGCCGGTTCAAGGGCCGGTCAAGGGGTCCGTTTCGGAGCTGGACCTGGGTTTCGCACCCCATCGCCATAGCCTCCTTCGTAGGGTAAAATATCCAGAGCCCCTCCACCGTCCGGGCAGACGCGTCCGGGCCAAAGAACGAAACGAATGACGCTGGTCGCCTCAGAAAGACGGCCCGGGGAGCCTTTAGTTCCCGGCGCCCGCCCAATCCGTTCGGTTCAGGCCCGTCCGACAGCCAAGTCGGCCGCCAAATCGACCGCCAAGCAAAGCCGCCGGTTCGGCCGCTGGTTCCTGGGTTCGTCCCTTTATTCCCTGACGCTCGGTTACAATTCGCCCCAAAGCTTCTTCGCCGTGGCCCCCGATGGCTGGCCTGGCGACCCGGTCCTGGGTCAAAGGCTGCTCATGGCCGGCGAATTGGCCGCCTGCGGCAGCTCCGGCGCCGTCCTGCCGGATTCGGACGATCCGCCCTGGCAGAGAAAGGGCATGTCGCCGCTCTGGCTCGATGCCCTGAACGGCTTCGGCTGGCTGCGCGATCTGCGCGACAGCGGCGATCCCGCAGCCGGCCTGCTGGCGGCCCGGCTGGTCGACGACTGGACCAACAAGGAATGGCGCTGGTCGCCGGTGACGTGGAAGCGCGACGTGGTTGCCGCGCGCATCGTCGCCTGGATTCGCCACTACGAATGGATGGCCGCGGCGGCCGATCCGGGCTTCGCGGCGCGCTTCGTCTTCTCGATTGCCCGCCAGCGCGTCCACCTGCGGCGCGTCGCGCGCCGCGGCATGGTCGGCCACGAGGCCATCGCCGTCCTGAAGGCGCTGATCTACGCCGATCTCGCCTTCATCCGCGACGGCAAGCATTTCGAGAAGGGCCTGGACCAGTCGCTGACCCGGCTGGCGAAGTTCGTGAAGCGCTATGTGCTGCACGACGGCATCGTCGCCGAGCGCGCGCCGCACCTGCAGCTCACCGTGATGCGTCATCTGCTCGATGTCCGCGCCGCGCTGGCCTCGGCGGAGCGCCGGGCGCCCGCCGAGCTGGTGGCCGCCATCGACCGCATGGCGCCGATGCTGCGCTTCTTCCGCCATGGCGATGGCGGCCTCGCGCTGTTCAACGGCACCTGGGAGGGCGACCGTCGCATGATCGATCTCGTGCTGGCCCGTTCGGGTTCGGGCGAGGCGGCACCGACCATGGCGCTGGTCAGCGGCTTTCAGCGGCTCGTGGCCGGCACGTCGCTGGTGATCGCGGATGCCGGCAGTCCGCCGGGTCGCGGGATGGACGGCATCGCCCATGCCGGCACGCTCTCCTTCGAGATGAGCGCGGCGCACGAACGCCTCATCGTGAACTGCGGCACCTATCCGGGCGCCCCGCGCGACTGGCAGCACTTCATGCGCTACACGGCCGCGCACAGCACGGCGGTCGTCGACGACACCAACTCGACCGAGATCACCGATCACGGCGCGCTGGAATACCGCGCCGGCAACGTGTTGATCGACCGGGCCGACGATGCCGGCGCGCAGTGGCTCGACATGTGCCACGACGGCTATCGCTCGCTTTACGGCATCATCCATCGCCGCAGGCTATGGCTGTCGCCCGACGGCGGCGATCTGCGCGGCGAGGATGCCTTCCTGGGCTACGAAGGTCGGCCGATCACGGTGCCAGACCAGCGCTTCATCGTGCGTTTCCACCTGCATCCCACGGTGAAGGCGACCCTGGCGCAGAGCGGTCAGGCGGTGCTGATGCGGTTGCCGAGCGGCCGTGGTTGGCGGCTACGTGCTTCAAACGCCGGCATCGGCCTCGCCGAAAGCATCTATCTCGGCGAAGAGGGCCGCGTGCGCCGCACCGAGCAGATCGTCCTGGTCGGCCAGGTGCCGGTCGAGGGCACCACCGTGAAGTGGGCCCTGACGCGGATGGAAGGGTAACGTCGGGCCGCCTCAGCCTTAGGGCTTGAGGAAGCCGACCGTCCTGTAGACGTCGTCGAGGATCGGCGCTGCCAGCGCGCGGGCGCGTTCGGCGCCGTTGCGCAGGATGCCGTCGACGTGGCCGGGGTCCTTCATCAGCCGCTGCATTTCCGCGCCGATCGGGCCGAGCTTGGCGACGGCGAGTTCGGTCAGCGCCGCCTTGAATTCGGAGAACTGCTTGCCCGCGAAGGCGGCAACGGCTGCCTCCTTCTCCTGATCGGCGAGGGCGGCGTAGATGCCCAGCAGGTTGTCGGCGTCCGGCCGCTTCTCGGCATCGGCCAGCGTTTCCGGCATCGGCAGGGGATCGGTCTTGGCGCGACGGATCTTCTGGGCGATGGCATCGGCATCGTCGGTCAGGTTGATGCGCGAGTAATCCGACGGATCGGACTTGCTCATCTTCTTGGTGCCGTCGCGCAGGCTCATCACGCGCGTGGTCGCGCCGAAGATCAGCGGTTCGGTCACGGGGAAGAAGTCGGGCACCGCGAAGTCGTTGTTGAACTTGATCGCGATGTCGCGCGTCAGTTCCAGATGCTGCTTCTGGTCCTCGCCGACCGGCACGTGCGTGGCCTTGTAGAGCAGGATGTCGGCCGCCATCAGGGCGGGATAAGCGAACAGGCCCAGCGAGACATTCTCGCGGTCCTTGCCGGCCTTTTCCTTGAACTGCGTCATGCGGCTCATCCAGCCCATGCGGGCGACGCAGTTGAAGACCCAGGCGAGCTGCGCGTGGCCGGGCACCATCGACTGGTTGAAGATGATGTGCTTGGAGCCGTCGACACCGGCCGCCAGGAAGGCCGAGGCGATCTCGCGGGTCTGGCTCACCAGTTCCTTGGGCTCCTGCCACTGGGTGATCGCGTGCTGGTCGACCACGCAATAGATGCAGTCGTAGTCGTTCTGCAGGCGCGCGAAGTTGCGGATCGCGCCGAGATAGTTGCCGAGATGGAGATTTCCGGTGGGCTGCACCCCGGAGAAGATCCGGCCTTTCAGGCCGCGGGCGGCATAGGGCGGAAGGTGCGGATTGTCGGCGGGCGCGGCAGCGCCGGAATTCGGACTCGTGGTCGCGTCAGGCATGGGTGTGGACTCCGCTCAAGGTCGAAAGCGCGGGGTTTGGACCGCCGCGCACCCCGCCGGTGGAAGGCTGGGGGCGGGCGGGTATCGCGCAGCCCGGCCGGGTAATCAAGCGAACTCCCGTCGTTTTTCAGTTCGACTGACGTTGACGGCGGCAGTCTGCGCTGGTCCCATCCTTCTCGCACGTATCTTGCAGAATAGCGGGAGCGTCGGGGACGGATTCGACAGCCTGGACGGAGGCATCCGATGGACGAGCGTGGCTTGCGTAGTCTGATCGACAAGGTGAAGGCGGGCGGGATGTCCCGCCGCGCCTTCGTGCGGCGCATGGCGGCAGTAGGCCTTACGGCACCGATGGCGGCGCAGCTCCTGGCCTTTTCAGGCGTCGCGATGGCGGATACCAAACCGATCTACAAGCCGACCAAGCGCGGCGGCGGCGGCCTGCTGAAGGTACTGTGGTGGCAGGGTCCGACACTGCTCAATCCGCACTTCGCGGTCGGCACCAAGGATCAGGACGGCTCGCGCCTCTTCTACGAGCCGCTGGCGGCCTGGGACCGCGCCGGCAATCTCCGGGCAAAGCTCGCGGCCACTATCCCGAGCCGGGATAACGGCCAGCTCGCCGCCGACGGCCGGTCGGTGATCTGGAAGGTGAAGCAAGGCGTCACCTGGCACGACGGCAAGCCGCTCACCGCCGACGATGTCGTCTTCACCTGGGAATATTCCAGCAATCCCGCGACGGCGACCGTCAGCAGCGGCTCCTACAAGGACGTCGTGGTCGAGAAGATCGACCAGTACACGGTGCTCGTGAAATTCCAGAAGCCGACGCCGTTCTGGGCCGACACCTTCGTCGGCTGGGCGGGTTGCATCATTCCCAAGCACTTGTTCAGCGACTATATCGGCGCCAAGTCGCGCGACGCGCCGACCAACCTGAAGCCGGTCGGCACCGGCCCCTACCTGTTCAAGGATTTCAAGCCGGGCGATCTCATCACCGGCGAGATCAATCCCAACTATCACGAGCCCAACCGGCCTTACTTCGACGCCATCGAACTGAAAGGCGGTGGCGACGCCGTCTCGGCGGCACGCGCGGTGCTGCAGACGGGCGAGTATCACTTCGCCTGGAACCTGCAGGTCGAGGACGAGATCCTCACCCGTCTCGAGAAGGGCGGCCGGGGGCGTGTGCTGGTGACTCCCGGCGGTGCCATCGAGCATATGCAGCTCAACAACACCGACCCCTGGACCGAGGTCGACGGCGAGCGATCCAGCCTCAAGACCAAGCACCCGCTTTTGTCCGATCCGGCAGTGCGCCAGGCGCTTTCCTTGCTGATCGACAAGAAGTCGATCCAGGATCACATCTATGGCCGCATCGGGATTGCGACTCCGAACTACATCAACAATCCCGAGAGGTTCCGCTCCAAGACGACCAAGTTCGAGTTCAATGTCGACAAGGCCAATGCCATTCTCGACAAGGCGGGCTGGGCGCGTGGGCCCGACGGCATCCGGGCCAAGGACGGCAAGAGGCTGAAGTTCGTCTACCAGACCTCGATCAACCAGCCGCGCCAGAAGACCCAGGCGATCGTGAAGCAGGCCGCGCAAAAGGCCGGCATCGAGATGGAGCTGAAGTCGGTGACGGCGTCAGTGTTCTTCTCCTCCGACGTGGCCAATCCCGACACCTATACGAAGTTCTATGCCGACCTTCAGGAATACAGCAACGGCATGAACGCACCCGATCCCGAGGTGTTTCTGCGCCAGTTCTGTTCGTGGGAGGCGGCCACCAAGGAGAACAAGTGGCAGGGCCGCAACATCACGCGCTGGCAGAACCAGGAGTACGACGACATCCACAAGGCCGCGCAGGTCGAGCTCGATCCCATCAAGCGTGCGGCGATGCTGATCAAGCTGAACGATCTTGCGGTGAACAATATCGTGGTCATTCCGATCGTCGCCCGGCCCCAAACGGTGGGAATGAACAATCAGCTCGTTGCCGAAATGAGCGGCTGGGACAACAACACCTGGGATATCGCCAACTGGTATCGCGACGGGTGATCGGCTAGGTCGGCTGTCGATCGCGGTCAGGATGATGGAACAGCAGAACGACCAGCACGGATGACAAGGCAAGGCCTGCCATCAGGAAGAAGCCGTCGGCGAAGGAGCCGCGCAGGTCCAGCACCCAGCCGGTGATGGCGGGTGCAAGGAAACCTGCGAGGGCGAAACCGAAGTCCATGATGCCGAGCGCGGTCGCCGCGCGTCGCGGGACGATGTCGACGTTCACCGCATAGTAGGCAGCGTTGGCGCCCATCGACGCCGCCACCGCCACCGTGATGCCCGCGATGGCGACGGAGAGGTCGTTGGCAAGCGCCACGGGGATCACCGCGAGGGCCGCCACGAACTGGCTGCCGGCGATGAGGTAGGAGCGGGAAATGCGCAGGCTTCCGGTGGTCTTCAGGAGGTGATCGGACCAGCGGCCGAACGCCCATAGCAGGACAGCGGCCGAAAGCCAGGGCAGGATGGAGAACAGGCCGACGACCGCGAGGTTCAGCCCATACTTCTTTTCCAGGTAGCTCGGCAGCCAGGTCATGAAGAAGAACAGGAAATAGCCAAAGACGAAGAAGGCCCAGTAGTTGGCCAGGAGCGTCCTGTTGGTGAACATGAGCTTCAGTACCGCAGCGCTTGGCCAGGACTTTAGGGGCGCATGCGGCGCGGCGGAAACGCCGGGATCGCCGGTGCGGATGTGGGCGAGTTCGGTCCTGTCGACGAAGCGCGAGTCGGCCGGATCGTCACGGAAGAAGAAAAACCAGAGCGGCACCCAGGCAATGGACAGTGCGAACAGCAGGAGGAAGGTGAGCCGCCAGTCGAGCCAGCCCAGGAGCTGCGTGACGACGGGGCCGCCGACGGCCAGCGCCAGCGGCACCGCCAGCAGCGCATTGCTCAATGCCGTTGCCCGCTCGTGCGGCGACAGCCAGTGGCTGACGGCGCCGGTGAGGGCGGGAAAGTTGGGTCCCTCCGATATGCCGAGCAGTATGCGCGCGGTGTAGAGGATGGCGACACTGGTCGCGAGCCCGGTCATGCCGATCGACAGGCTCCACAGGATCGCGGCGATCGTGAGCACCGCCCGCGCGCCGTAGCGGTCCACGGCGAAGCCGCCCAGCAGGGTGGTCATGGCATAGCCCAGGCCGAAGGCGCCCAGTACGGCGCCGGTGGCCGCCGGCGACAGGCCGAGATCGCGCTGGATCATGGGGATTGCATAGGCGATGGCGGCGCGATCGACGTAGTTCACCACGGTGATCGCAAACAGCAGGAAGACGATGAACCATCGGAACCGCGTACGCGCCATCTGCTTCTCCTTGTTCGACGCAAGGTAGCATGCGAAGGAACGACTTGTTCCCAGGGATGGTTTGACGCCGATGTCCGAGTTGCCGCCGATCGAGTACGCCTTTCCCGAACTCCGCCGCTGGGAGAAGGGCGCCGCGCCCTATGTCCACGTTCTCGAAAGCGGCAAGCCGGGGCCGACGGTCATGGTGGCGTCGCTGACGCACGGCAACGAAGTATCGGGCGCGATCGTGGTCGATGCGCTGCTCGCGGCGGGGGTGAAGCCGCGCCAGGGTACGTTGATCCTGTCGTTCAATAATATCGACGCCTATCACGCGTTCGATCCCGAGGCGCCATTCAAGTCCAGGCTGGTCGACGAGGATTTCAACCGGGTGTGGGGTCGTCTCGACCAGCCGGCGACGACGGTCGAGACGAAGCGGGCGCAGATCGTGAGGCCGTTCGTCGAACGCGCCGACCTGCTGCTCGACCTGCACTCCATGCACGACGATTGCGTGCCGCTGATGCTCTCGGGGCCGCTCGACAAGGGCGTGGCTTTCGCCAGGAAGATCGGCACGCCGGTCGATATCGTGCGCGATGCCGGCCACGCCGCCGGCATGCGCATGCGCGACTATGGCGGCTTCGGCGATCCCAAGAGCCCGAAGAATGCCTTGCTGATCGAGACCGGCCAGCACTGGCGCGCCTCGTCGGTCGTCGTCGCCAAGGATGTGGCGGCGCGGTTCCTGGTCGAGACCGGAGCCGTCGATGCAAACGACCTGCCCGCCGACTGGCGCCAGCCGACGCCCGCCCGGCAGCGTGTCGTCGAAGTGACGCACGCCATCGCGACCCGGCGCGGCAACTTCGAGCCGGCCCGCGTCTTCGAAGGCCAGGAACTGATCGCCAAGGCCGGCACCGTGCTGGGCCACGACGATGGCGAGCCGGTGACGACGCCTTACGACGATTGCGTGCTGGTGATGCCCTCGTCGAGCCGGCCGCTCAGGCCCGGTGTCACTGTGGTTCGCCTGGGTCGGCTGACTTGAGGCCGGCCGGCCGGCGCAGCGCGTAGCGCAGCTCCGACATCCGTACGATTCCCAGCACGACGCCTAGCAAGGCATAGGCCGCGACACCCGCAGCGCAGGTGGCGGCGAGTGCCACGCCGCCCGAAATGTCGGGGCGCGCGAGCGGGGCGGCCAGCCAGATCATCATTCCCCACAACGCCGCAGCCATGCCGAGCGTCGCGCCGGCCACACGAACGGCGCGCGAAACCAGGCGCGTGTCTGGCACCCAATGATGGCGTTTCAGCAGCACGGCCGCCAGCAACGTGGCGTTCAGCCATCCCGAGAGCGAGGAGGCGAGCGCGATGCCGACATGGGCGAGCGTGGTGGCGAAGAGAAAAAACAGGTTCAGAGCAATGTTGGTGGCGATCGCGGCGACGGCGACATAGAGCGGCGTGCGCGTGTCCTCGCGGGCGAAGAAGCCGGGGGTCAGCGCCTTCACCAGCACGAAGGCTGGCAGGCCGGCGGCGAAGGCGGCCAGTGCCCCGGCTGCGCGCCACGTATCCTCCGGTCCGAAGCGGCCCCGCTCGAACAGGGTGCGGATGATCGGATCGGCCAACAGCCAGAGCGCAACGGCGGCCGGCAGGCTGAACAGCAGGCCGAATTCGATGGCGCGATTCTGGTTGGCCATCGCCGTCCCGGCGTTGCCGGCCCGCAGTTCGCGCGACAGCAGCGGCAGCAAGGCGGTGCCGACGGCGATGCCGACCACGCCCAGCGGGAGCTGCGCGATGCGGTCGGCGTAGTAGAGCGCGGAGATCGTGCCGACGGGCAGCAGCGACGCCCAGACGACATCGAGCATGACGCTGATCTGCTGGACGCCGCCGCCGATGGCGACCGGGGTCGCGAGCTTCACCAGCCGCGCCACCCTTTCGGTCCAGCGCGGCCGCACCAGCGTCATGCTGACGCCGTCGCGATGGCAGGCGACCAGCAGCCACAGCCATTGCAGGAGACCCGCGATCGCCACGCCAATCGAGGCGGCATAGCCGGAGTTGGGCAGCAGCGGCGTCAGCCCCAGCACCGCGCCGATCAGCGTGAGGTTCAGAAGGATCGGCGTGGCGGCGACATGGGCGAAACGGTCGATGCTGTTCAGCACACCGCCATAGAGCGAGGCCAGCGAGATGAACAGAAGATAGGGAAAGGTGATGCGGCCGAATTCGACGGCCAATGCAAAGGAAACCGGATCGTCGCGCATGCCGGGCGCCAGCAGCGACATGACCCAGGGCATGCCGGCAATCAGCAGCAGCGTGAAGGGAATCAAGACCAGCAGCAGCGCGGCCTGCGCCTGGCGCGCGAAGGTTAACGCCTCCTCGCGTCCCTTGCCCTGCAGTTCGCGCGCGAACAGCGGTACGAAGGCCGCCGAGAAGGCGCCTTCGGCAAACAGGCGGCGAAAGAAATTCGGCAGCTTGAAGGCGACGAAGAAGGCGTCGGCCACCGCGCCTGAGCCCAGCACGGCGGACAGTACGATGTCGCGCACGAAACCGACGAGACGGCTGAGTAGCGTAAAGCTGCCGACCGTCGCGATGGCGCGGGCGAGGCTCATCGGGCGGTGCCGTACGCCGGGCTGTACGGATTCGTCACAGGTGCCACAATCCTGTCATCGTCGAATGCCATAGTCTCAATCGGTGGTGGCCGGCGATGTGATGGCCGGTTTAAACCGCCACCGCGGCCGGTCCCGAAAGGGGCCGGTTTCATTTTGTGGCCGTCACGCCGGGCGCCCGGCCAGCTTGAGCAAGGTCTCGCGGTCCTGGGCGACGAGCTTCTTGTAGTCGCCGACGATCTTTTCGAGTTCGTCCGACGGCAGCACGCTTTCGAGATTGGTGAAGCCCTGCGGCGCGCGCTGCTCGACGATGTCGAGCATCACGTCGATGCCCTTGCGACGATTGCTCTCGACGATGCGTGCGGTCGGCGGCAGTCGCCGTTCTTCGTAGCGCTTCAGCGCTGCTTCGGGATCGTCGCCGACGCTGAGTTCCTGCGTGATCGCCTCGCCGTCGAGGATCGCCTGCGAAGCCCCGTTCGAGCCGATGGGGTACATCGGATGTGCCGCGTCGCCCAGTAGCGTGATGCGGCCCTGGCTCCAGCGCGGCAGCGGATCGCGATCTACCATCGGGAATTCCAGGATCGTGTGCGCGGCGCGGATCACTTCCGGCACGTCGAGCCAGTCGAACTTCCAGTTGGCGAAGCGCGGCAGGAAATCCTCAAGCTTGCCGGGCTTGTTCCAGTCCTCGCGCGAAGGCAGGGCGCCATCGCCCATATGCAGGTCGCAGATCCAGTTGATCAGTGCTTCGCCGCGTTCGGCATGCACGCGACTGATCGGATAGCAGACGAACTTCTGCGTGTGATGGCCGGCCTGCACCATCGTCGCGCCGCCGAGATAGGGCTTGCCCACGGTGACGCCGCGCCACATCAGGATGCCCTGCCACTTGGGCGGGCCCTCGTTTGGATAGAAGTGTGCTCGCACCGCCGAATGGATGCCGTCGGCGGCGACGAGAAGGTCGGCCGTCGCTTCCTCGACGATCCGGCCGTCGCGGTCGGCAAAACGCGCCGTCACCTTCGACTGACTTTGCGCAAAATCCACGATGCGCCGGCCGAACCTGATGCGATCCGCGCCCAGCATCTCCTGTGCGGCGCGAAACAGGATCATCTGCAATTCGCCGCGATGGATCGAGAATTGCGGCCACGGCAGTCCTGCATGTCGCCCGCGCGGATCGATCCAGATGGTCTGGCCATGGCGGTTGGCGTAGCGCAGCTCGCGCGTCTCGATGGCCGTGGCCGCTAACGCGGGCTCCAGGCCAAGGCCCGAGAGAATGCGCACGGCGCCCGCCTGGATGTTGATGCCGACGCCCAGCGGCCGCATCTCGTTCACGGCCTCGAAGACATGAACGTCGAAACCGGCGCGATGCAGGCACATCGCTGCCGTCAGGCCGCCGATCCCGGCGCCGGCGATGATGATCTTCATGTTATCAAGGATCTCGGCTGAGGCCGCGCTGGAGCAGGGCGGCCTGATAGGCGGCCCAGCGTTCGGCATGGGTTTCGCTGAGTTCGCGCAGGTATGCCCAGCTGTAGATGCCGCTGTCGTGCTTGTCGTCGAAGACGATGCGAATGGCGTAGTGGCCGACCGCTTCGACGGCCGCGATCTTCACGTGACGACGACCGGAGACGATCTTCTTCTGGCTGGGACCGTGGCCCTGAACTTCCGCCGACGGGCTTTCGACGCGCAGATATTCGGCGGTCAGCGCGCAGGCATGGCCATCCGAAAAATCGATCTCGAGCCGGCCTTCTTCCTTGAAGACGCGCAGCTCGACCGGCCAGGGCGCCGTCGTCGATTCGTAGCTGCCGCCGTCGGGCACGGCCTTGGGAAAATGGTCGGCTGTCATGGTCTGGCGCTCACGGCACGTCGCGAATCTGGCGGGCTTCGCTCACCAGCATGATGGGAATGCCGTCGCGGATCGGATAGGCGAGGCCCGCCTTGCGGCTGATCAGCTCGCCGGCCGCCGCATCGTACTCCAGTGGGCCATGGGTCGCGGGGCATACGAGAATCTCCAGCAGCTTGGGGTCGACGCCGCCACGGCGCGGGGCTGCAGGTTCGTCCGATGGAGGGCTCATCGCGCACTGCTTTCTATGGTCTCGATGCCGGTCGTTATAGCATGCCCGGGGGCATGCCGCTTTCAATTGGTCCGACGCGGCGGCGTGTCGGACGGCTCGCCGAACGCATTCATTTCCAGGAAGGCGAGCAGCAGTTTGGCACGCGCCGAGCTGTCGGCGGCTTCAAGCAGCGCCTGCTTTTCGGCCGGGCCGAAGGGCAGCACCATCGACAGCGACGTCACCAGATTGGCATCGGCAGCCCGCTTGACCGCATCCCAGTCGGTGGAGAGGTTGCGCGAGCGGAAGAAGGCGGCGAGAGCCGCCATCAGGCGCTCGCGATCCAGCTCGACCAGCTCGTCGGCATGGTCGAGATCGGCTCGATAGGGCGAGAAGACCGACGAGACCCGGCGGTAACCGCCGTGAGCGGGCTCGAGCTCGCGGACGATCTCGAATCGGCAGATGCCGGCCAGCGCTAGCAGCAGGCGGCCGTCCTCGGTTTCGTTGAAGCTGACGACGCGTCCGGCGCAGCCCACCCTGTGCACCTTGGGCACGCCATTGTCGGTCGGCAGCCCATCGCCGGCGAAACCGCCGGGTTGCTGGGGCTGCACCATGCCGATCATGCGGTGGCCTGCCAGCGCGTCGAAGACCATCGCCAGATAGCGCGGCTCGAAGACGTTGAGCGGCAACCGGCCGCCGGGCAGCAACAGCACGCCCGACAGCGGGAAGATCGGCAGCGTCTCGGGCAGCTGCTCGAAGGTCGGATCGAAAGGGTTACGTACCGGCGTGCTGTCGCTCATCGACTCCGTGCGACCCTCAGGAGAACAGGATGGTCGAAAGCCGCTTGCGGCCGTCGACGGAAATCGGATCGGTGAAGCCCAGCGCCTCGAAGAACTTCAGCAGCTGCTGGCGCGCGGCGGCTTCGTTCCAGTTGCGGTCGGCCTTGATCATCGCAAGCAGCTCGTCGACCGCTTCCTGCTTCTGGTTACCGGCCCAGTAGGCCATGGCGAGGTCGAGCCGGGCCTGGAAATCCTTGGGGTTGGCGTCAGCCTTGGCCTTGAGCTCGCCGATGGGCCCCGCTTCCTTGGCCTTTTCCGCAAGATCGATGGCGGCCTGCGCGGCCACGACGTCGGCGCCGGTGCGTTCCTTGGCGGGAATCTGGTTGAGCAGTTCCTTCGCCTGTTCGAGATCGCCGAGCGAGACCTGGTAACGGGCAAGGCCGGCCAGTGCGATCACGTGGGTGGGCTCCACGCCCAGGATCTCGCTGTAGATCTGCGCCGCGGTTTCCATGTCGTTCTGGGCGACGGCGGCTTTCGCGTGTTCGAGCAGCTCGGCAATTTCGTTGGCGTTGCCGTCGGCGCCCGGGGCGCCGCCGGCAGCTTGCACGAGGCGGTCGACGAACTGCTTCACCTGGCTTTCCGGCACGGCGCCCATGAAGCCGTCGACCGGACGACCGCCGAAGAAGGCATAGACCGCCGGGATCGACTGGATGCGCAGCTGCTGGGCCAGCATCTGGTTCTTGTCGATGTCGATCTTGACCAGCTTCACCGCGCCTTTGGCTTCCTTGACCACCTTTTCGATGATCGGCTGCAGCGTCTTGCACGGCCCGCACCACGGCGCCCAGAAGTCGACGATGACCGGGACCGTGCGCGAAGTTTCGAGCACGTCCTTCGCAAACTTGGTCTGGTCGCTGTCCTTGATCAGATCGGCGGGGGCAGCCTGCGGCGCGGCGCCCTTCAGCATCGTTTCCATAGGTCCTCGGACGGGGGAATTTGCGTTGACCGCAATGTGGCCTCCGCTCCCCACCGGCGCAAGGGGGCGGGACGAGAGGCAGAACGGCGCGGGAATCAGCCGCGAATCTGGTGCTTCATCAATTCATCGCCGAGTCGGCCGGTCAGGAATAGGCCGCACATGCGATAGTCGCTGATCAGCGACCAGAACGGCGCCTGGAAGGTCGCAGGCTTGTTCTTCTCGATGAAGAAGTGACCGAACCAGGCCGGGCCGTAGCCGAGCAATGGGACCGTGATCAGCCACCACCAATTCTGGCTGGCGATCGCCCAGATCAGGACGACGGCTGAGACGATGGTGCCGAAATAGTGCACGACGCGCGTCGTCGGCTTGGCGTGTTCCCGAAGGTAGAACGGCCAGAACTCGGCGTAGGTCTGGAAGCGGGCGGCCATGGGACCAGTCTAGCGCAAAGTCCTAGCCCAGGGCGCCCGCCTTTTTGAAGGCCGCGATCTCGGCCTCGCTGAATCCTGTTTCGTGCAGGATCTCGTCGTTGTGCTGGCCCACCGCGGGCGGCGGGCCGGCCGGCCGCGGCTTCGCAAAGCCCAGGCGGATCGGATTGTTCACCGTGCGCGGGATCTCGGGATTGGTCGTGTCGGCGAAGATGCCGGCATGCTCGGCCTGCTCGTCGTCGATCACGTCGAGGAGGCGTCCGATGACTCCGAAGGGAATGCCGGTGCCGGCCAGTGCCTGTTCCCATTCGGCGTAGGTCCGGGCGGCGAAGATCGGAACCAGCTCGGCCCCCAGGTCCAGGGCATGGGCGCGGCGCTCGGGACGTCCGGCGTAGCGTGGGTCGGCCAGCAGGTCCGGCCGCTCGATGATCGCGCAGAATTTCTCCCAGAGGCGATCGTCGCGCACCATGAGGAGCTGCAGCCAGCGATCGTCTTTGGTGCGGTAGAGATTGGTCAGGGCATTGCGTGGCCTGTCGGGCGGCTGACGCGGCGGCAGCGTGGCGCCGATCACCGCGCCGGCAGCCGACGTGCCGTTGGCCCATACGCCGTTGGCGTAGAGCGACGTGCCGACCCAGCCACCCTTGCCGGTCTGGTCGCGACGACGCAGCCCCAACAGGATCGCCGCGACAAGCGTCATGGCAGTGGCGCGATCGCCTTGCGCGGGCAGCGACAGGGCGGGTGGGCCGTCTTCGTAACGCGCCGAATCGAGGATGCCGGAACGACCGAAATAGGCGGTGATGTCGAAGCCCGGCCGGTCGCGATCGGGGCCGCTCTCGCCGTAGCCGGTCAGCGAACAATAGACGAGACGCGGGTTGATCGGTTCGATGTCTTCCCAGCGCAGCCGCAGCCGTTCGCGCGCCGGTGGCGGGAAGTTGACGATCAGCACGTCGGCCTTCTGCAGAAGGCGGTCGAGGATCGTGCGGGCATCCGCGTTCTTGAGATCGAGCGCGATCGAGCGCTTGTGGCGGCCGTCGAGCTGCCAGGGGAAATTCCGGTCGTCCGGCGGATCGCTTTGCGGGTAGCTCGCGTTGCGGAAGCTGTTGCGGTGCGGGTCGCCCTCGACGGGCGGCTCGATCTTGATGACGTCGGCGCCGAAATCGGCCAGCGCCACGGCCGCCGCGGGCGCGGCGATGAACGAACTGATGTCGAGGACGCGCAGGCCGGCGAGCGGCAAAGGCTCCTCGTTGCTCAGGGCTTCACTCATTTCACTGCACCCGTCGATCGCAGACCGGCTATCTCGTCCGTCGTGAGGCCGACCTCGCCCAAAATTTCGTCGGTGTGCTGGCCGAGTGTCGGGGCGGGATGGGCGATGCGCTGTTCGGCGAAGCTCACACGGATCGGGTTGGCGAGCGTGCGCGGCATTTCCGGGATCGCCGTTTCGACCACGGCGCCGGCATGGACGGCCTGCTCGTCGTCGGGAACGTCCTGCGGCCGGCTGATGACGCCGAAGGTGATCTCGTGCGCCGCCAGCGCCTTGCGCCAGTGCTCGTAGGGCTGCGTGGCGAAGGTTTCGCTGAAAATCGCCGCGAGTTCGGCCGAACGCTGCCGCCGCTCGCCGATCTCGACGAAGCGTGGATCGTCGAGCAGCTCCGGCCTGCCCAATGCACGGCAGAGCGGCGCCCAGAGCTTGTCTTCGCGTACGATCGTGAGCTGGAGCCAGCGGTCGTCCTGGGTGCGGTAGATGTTGCCCAGCGCCGTGCGGGGACGCTCCGGGGGCGGCCGCGGCGGCAGGAAGGCGCCGACCAGCGCGGCCTGGGCGATCACGCCGCACGACCACAGGCCATTGCCCAGCAGCGACGTGCCGACCCACGACCCTTCGCCGGTCTTCATGCGGTGGACCAGCGCCAGCAGGATCGAGGAGACCAGGGTCATCGCCGTGGCGCGGTCGCCCTGCGCCGGCACGGGCACGCCCGGGGGGCCGCCTTCGTAGCGTTGCGCGTCGAGCAGGCCGGAGCGGGCGAAGTAGGCGGTGACGTCGAAGCCCGGCCGGTCGCGGTCGGGGCCGGTCTCGCCATAGCCGGTCAGCGACGCGTAGATCAGCTTCGGATTGACCTTCTTCATGTCCTCGTAGGTGAGTCTGAGCTTGTCGCGCACCGGCGGCGGGAAGTTGCAGATCACGATGTCGGAGACGGCGATCAGCCGGTCGAGTGCGGCACGCGCGGCCGGTTGCTTGAGGTCGAGGGTCAGGGAGCGCTTGTTGCGCGAATCCATGTGCCAGGGATAGTTGACCTCGGCCTTCGGGTAGTTGGCCGAGTCGTGCATGATCTTGCGGTTGGCGTCGCCGTCGGGCCCCTCGATCTTGATCACGTCGGCGCCCCAGTCGCCCAGCACGACGGCCGCCGCGGGGGCGGCGATGAACGAGCTGATATCCAGTACGCGCAATCCTGCGAGCGGCAGGCCTGTCTCGGTCATTGAATCTCCCTTTCGCGCCGATATGGGGACGGCCTGCGGGTCTGCGTCAAGGCTTGGCGGTGCAGGGTTTCGGCAGGCGGCGCTCGCTGCAGGTCCGCACACTGCATAGCCTGACGCAGTCAAGGCCGTCTAAAGTAGGATGCTCGACAGGTCGCTTGTCGAGGGGCGCATCGGGCCGCGATTTCGGCGGGTGGCGTCTTTGGGTTCCAACGCCATGGAGAAACATCTTGGCCAGACAGCGCAAGCCCAATTTCCTGATCGTCCTGATCGACGACCTCCGTTTCGACGAACTGGGAATCTGCGGCCATCCCTACATGAAGACGCCGCACATCGATCGCATCGGCCATGAAGGTGCGCGCTTCACCGCGGCCTTCCACACGACGCCGCTCTGCTCGCCCAATCGCGCCTCGATTCTGACCGGCCAGTATGCAAGCCGCCACGGCATCATCGACAACGTGGCGCGTGACGCACATAGCTATCGCCTGCCGAACTACCATGTGATCCTCCAGCGACTGGGCTACGAGACGGCGCATGTCGGCAAATGGCACATGGGCAATTCCGGTGGACCGCGGCCCGGCTACGACCGCTGGGTGAGCTTTCCCGGCCATGGCTCGATTGTCGATCCGGTGCTGAACATCGACGGCAGGGAACGACAGCACAAAGGCTACATCACCGATCTTCTGAACCGGCACGCCGTCGATTTTCTGAAGAAGAAGCGCCGCAAGCCCTTCGCGCTCTTCCTCGCGCACAAAGCGGTGCATCCGGACGCTTTCCAGGCGGCCGACGGCACGATCGACCTCAGCAAGGGTGGCTACAGGGCAGCCGACCGCCACAAGAACCTCTACAAGGGCGAGCGGTTCCCGCTGCCGGCCAGCGCCGTACCTTCGGCCGAAGTCGTGAAGCAGAAGCCGGCCTGGAAAGAAGCCTTCGAGCTGCGCGTTAACAAAGCCTCTCGGGCCGTCCTCGACGGGATCGGCGCCGGCACGCAGGAGGAGATCAGACTGCGTGCCGCCATGATGGCGTCGGTCGACGAAGGCATGGGCGACATCTTCGAGGTGCTGGAGGCCAACGGCGAACTCGACAACACTTTCATCCTGTTCCTGGGCGACAATGGCTACTTCTTCGGCGAGCACGGGCTCGGCCCCGAGCGGCGCTTCGCCTACGAGGAAGGCATCAAGTCGCCGTTCCTCGTCCGCTATCCCGCCTGGTTCAAGCCGGGCACGGTCAACGACGATCTTGTCCTGGCGCTTGATATCGCGCCGACCCTGGTCGATCTCGCGGGCGGCAAGACGGCCGACTGCCGGACAATGCAGGGGCAGTCGCTCAGGCCGCTCGCCGCCGCGGCGAAATCCGGCAAGCGGCCCAAGGGCTGGCGGTCCTCGTTCATGTGCGAATATTTCAGCGAGAATGCCATGCCGTGGCTCGTCGGCATGAGCTACAAGGCGATCCGCACCAAGCGTCACAAGTACATTCACTGGACGCAGAAGTCGCTCGACGGCATCGAATGCGACGAGCTCTACGACCTGGAGCGCGACCCCTACGAAATGCGCAATCAGATCGGCAAACGATCAGAACGGGGGCTTGTTGCCCGGCTGCGCAAGCAGCTTGCCACTCTCGTGGCTCGATCAGTTGGATTGTAGCAATCGGATTACGATGGCCGAAGCGAGATCGGGAGGAGACGCGATGTCTGTCCAGAGAAGACTGTTTGTCATGGGCGCGCTGGCCATTGGCGCGGCAGGCAAAGCCGGTGCCCAGGCTTGGCCCGCCAAGCCGATCCGCCTGATCGTGCCGCTGGCGCCCGGCGCCACCGCCGACATCGTCTCGCGCATCGTGGCGGAGGAGCTCGGACGTACGCTCGGCCAGACAATTGTCGTCGACAACAAGACCGGCGCTGGCGGCACCATCGCCACCGCCGAAGCGGCGCGCGCGCCGGCCGACGGCTACACCATGGCGTTCGTGTCGCAAGGCACGATGGTGTTCAACATCGGCCTCTACAAGTCTCCGGGCTACGACTCACTCAAGGACCTGAAGATGGTCGCCGCCACGGGTGGCGTTTCCAACGTCCTGATCGTGCGCCCCGACTATCCGGCCCGGACCGTTGCCGACCTGCTCGCTGCCGCGCGCGCCAAGCCGGGCGAACTTACCTTTTCGTCGGGTGGTGTCGGCACCAGCCATCACATGTCCGGCGTACTGCTGGAACTGCGCAGCGGCGTGAAGCTGCAACACGTGCCGTACCGAGCGACTCCTGCAGGCATACTCGCGGTCGCGAACGGCGAAGTGACGATGGGCCTCTTCAATACGCCGACCGTGATCGGGCAGATCAAGGGCGGCAAGCTGCGGGCCCTGGCTGTGACCAGCGCCGAGCGTTCGCCGCTTCTGCCGGAGGTCCCGACCATGATCGAGGCCGGGGTGAAGGACTACATCGTCAACACCTGGATGGGCTTTGCCGTGCCGGCCGGCGTGCCGGAGCCGGTGGTGCGCAGGCTCAACGACGAGATCAACCGGATCGGCCAATTGCCGCAGGTCCGGGCCAAGATGCTCGATCAGGGCATCGACCTGTTTCCGCCGGGGCCTCCCGAGGCTGCGGAGAAACTGATTCGCGACGATCTTGGCCTCTGGTTGCCGATCATCAAGGCATCCGGCGCCTCGGCGGATTAGCCGGCATTTCCGGGCGATTCCTTGCAAAAGGGGGACCCGGCGCGTATCTCCCTCTGTCCTTCAATTAGAGGAGCGCGCACACAAGGCGCATATAGTCATGGGCTACAGAGTCGCCGTCGTCGGCGCGACCGGAAATGTCGGTCGCGAAATGTTGCAGATCCTGGCCGAGAGAAACTTCCCGGCCGATGACGTTGTTGCGTTGGCGTCCGCCCGTTCGGTCGGCGCGCAGGCCTCGTTCGGCGACAAATCGGTGCTGAAAGTCCAGGACCTCGCGAAATTCGACTTCAAGGGCGTCGACATCGTGTTGAGCTCGCCGGGCGCCAAGGTGTCGGCCGAGCACAGCCCGCGGGCGGCCAAGGCCGGCGCCGTGGTGATCGACAACACGTCCTTCTGGCGCATGGATCCCGACGTGCCGCTGGTCGTGCCCGAGGTCAACGCGCCGGCGATCGCCGGCTACAAGGGCCGCGGCATCATCGCCAACCCGAACTGCTCGACCATCCAGATGGTCGTGGCGTTGAAGCCGATCCACGAAGCGGCCGGCATCAAGCGCGTCGTCGTGTCGACCTATCAGTCGACGTCGGGCGCCGGCAAGGAAGCGATGGACGAGCTGGTCAGCCAGACCAAGAGCTTTTTCGTCAACCAGACGCTCGACCCGGTGAAGTTCACGAAGAACATCGCCTTCAACGTCATTCCCCAGATCGACGTCTTCATGGAAGACGGTTCGACCAAGGAAGAGTGGAAGATGGTGGCTGAGACCAAGAAGATCCTCGACCCCAAGATCAAGGTCCACGCGACCTGCGTGCGTGTGCCGACCTTCATCGGCCATGCCGAGGCCATCAACGTCGAGCTCGACAAGCCGCTCGACGAGGTCGAGGCGCGGCGCCTGCTTGCGGCCGCGCCCGGCGTGCTCGTCGTCGACCGGCGCGAGCCCGGCGGCTATGTGACGCCGAAGGAGATCACCGGCCAGGACGGCGTCTTTGTCAGCCGCGTGCGCGTCGACCCCACGGTCGACAACGGCCTGTCGATGTGGGTGGTCAGCGACAATCTGCGCAAGGGTGCGGCGCTGAATGCGGTCCAGATCGCGGAAGAGCTGATCAAAGGCTACATCTAGCGGCGATCCTCGGCCTTTTCGGACATTGAAACGGCGCGGCGCCAACGGGCCCGCGCCGTTTTCCTGTGCGCCCGCAGATGCTTAAGATGACGCGCTGATGTAAGATGGGTAGCTCTCGTACGAGCGAGTGACGTGAACGACACGCCGACGCTGCACCCCACGAGGCCGGAGTCCGCGGCCACCAACGCGCCGACGCCTTTGTTCGGCAGCGATTCCGACAGCTTTGTGCAACAGCTCCGGCTGGCTTCGCAGGCGCATCGTGCCGGCCGTCTCGACGAGGCGATCTCTTCTTATCTCCGGCTGCTTGCCGTGCGGCCCTATCATGCGGAGCTGCACAACAATCTCGGCGTGGCTCTGCGGCTGGCCGGCAAGCTCGAAGCGTCGGTCGCGCATCATCGCCTGTCGCTGGCAGCCGATCCGCAGAACCCTGCGCTGCATTCCAATCTCGGCAATGCACTGCGTGCCGCCAACCGGCCCGACGAAGCGGTGAAGCATCATTTCCAGTCGATCGCGCTCAATCGCGACTATGCCGAGGGCTTCTTCAATCTGGCGCTCTGCCTGCGCGATCTCGGTCGTCTCGACGAAGCCGTCGGCTGCTTCAGCCGGGCGCTAACGCTCACCCCCGACAACCGTCGCGCCCGCGTCGAACTGGCGATCGCGCTGTTGATGCGTGGCGAGCTGGCGTCTGGTTTCGCGGCCTACGAAGCCCGCAAGCGTCTGCCGGAAACGCCGGCGCCGGAATTCGCGCAGCCCGCCTGGGACGGCGGACCGCTCGAAGGCAAACGCATCCTGCTCTATCCCGAGCAGGGCTTGAGCGACGTGCTGCTGTTCGTGCGGTTTGCGCGCGAATTGAAGCGCCGCGGGGCGACGGTGATCGTGCTCTGCCAGGCGCTTCTCAAGGAGCTGCTGTGCGCCGTCGACTATGTCGACGAGGTCGTGGCCGAGGGCGAAGGGCTGCCCGAATTCGATCTGCATGCGTCGATGGTGTCGCTGCCGCACCTCTGCGGCACCGACTTCATCGCGCTCGCCGCCGAGCCCGCCTATCTGCGCGCGCCGGACGACAGCCGCATCAAGCTCGGCACGCTGGAGCAAGCGAAGCTCAGGGTTGGCATCTACTGGGCGGCAATGCCCGGCCAGGCGCAGGATCGACAGCGCTCGGTGCCGTTCTCACATTTCCTGCCGCTTGCCGGCGATCCCGAACTTCTGTTGTTCAGCCTGCAGGGTGGCGTGCACCAGAAGGATATCCAGCAGTTCGGCGCCGGCGGCCTGGTGCACGATGTCGGTCGTGGCATCTTCGACTTTGCCGAAGCTGCGACCGCACTGTCGCAGCTCGATTTGCTGATCTCGATCGATGCGCCGGTGGCGCATTTGGCTGCTGCGATGGGCATGAAGACGTGGGTGCTGCTGCCGTCGGCGGCCGACTGGCGCTGGCAGCTCGGTGGCGACAGCGCGCCCTGGTACCGCTCGACCCGCCTGTTCCGGCAGTCCGTGCCCGGCGACTGGACGTCGGTATTCGCCGCGGTCCGCGCCGAGCTTCACGCCCTCAAGAGCCGGTAGCGGCTTCTAGAGTCGCCGGTACGCCTCGGCGTCGTCGACATCGTCCAGCGTGTCCGCCAAGGCCGTCGTCACATGCTTCGGCAAGCCGGCCAGCGTCTCGGCCAGCGTGGTCGATGCCGACCAGCGCACGCCGGCGAACAATGTTTGCGGGAGCGGTTTCGTTCTCTTGGCGCCGATCAGCCAGAAACCGCCGTCGCGCGCCGGACCGAAGACGAGATCGTTCTGTCCCAGCAGAGCGAAGGCGTGGGCGATGTGATGCGCGCGCAAATGCGGAATATCGCTGCCGACCAGGACGACCGGCCCCGGCGGCAACGACAGGAAGGGCAGCTTCATACGCCGGCCGAGGTCGCCCTGCCGCTGCGGCCGGCGGTGCACGGCCGGCACGAGGCGGCGCCAGACAACATGATCGAGCGCATTGTCCGGCGTGACGAACAGCCAGACTGTCCAGCGACGATCCCGGACCAGTCGAGCGATCTGCCGGGCCAGCAACGACCTGTAGAAGCGGGCCACTTCCAGAATCCCGATCTCGGCGCCGAGCCGTCGCTTGACTCGTCCAGCCTGCGGCGCGCGGGCGAAGATCACGAGATGGCGCGTCATCGTCCGTAGAGCCGCTGAAGCACACGTGGCGACACGCCGAGAAAATAGAGGCTAAGGCAGCAAAGGTTGCGCAATGGCCTTTTGAGCCAACCATTACGCTCATAGCGTGCAGCCGACGTAACGGCCTCGGCATCGAGTGCGACCAGATTCTTTGCGCCGATGCGACGCACGAGCTCGACATCCTCCATCAACGGCAGAGGCTTGAAGCCTTCGAGGTACTCATATAGCGCGCGCGAGATCAGCAGGCCCTGATCGCCATAGGGCAGGCCGAAAAGCCTGCAGCGCAGGGCGGCGAGTTTTTCGACGCGACGGGCACGGGGATCTGACGTGTCGAAACGCAGACGAAAGTAACCGGCCTTGCCGGCATTCGTCTTGCGGGACGTGAAGCTTCGGACGACGGCATTCCAGCCCGGTCGCAACACCGTGTCGGCATGCAGGAAGAGAATCCACGGCGCGCTGCCATCGTTCGCGCCGGCCGCGAGCTGTGGGCCGCGGCCGGCCGGACTCACCGTCACGACCGTGGCGCCGGCCTGTTGCGCAATGGCGACGGTATCGTCGGTCGATCCGCCATCGCAGACCGTGATCTGCAGACCGAGGTCGCTGTCGCGAAGTGCATCGAGCGTGCGGGCAAGAGTGCTGCCTGCATTCAAAGTCGGGATGACGACGTCGAGGTCCGTCGCTACTGGCTGCAGGCGGCACCGCCCAGGACGCAGAACTTTGCACAGTGCGGATGATTGAGCGGCACCGCGCCGATACTGTCGGCCAGGGTCTCGCCCAGTTCGAACTGCGGATCGTAGGGCAGGAGCGTGCAGGCGACGACGGCCGGCCGCGCTGCGCCCTTGCGCTTCACGATCATGCGGGAGGAGGCGCACATCACGCTGTCGGGCGACTTCTTCAGGATGCCCCAGCAGGCCGTCGTGATCTCCGGCACGTCCACCGTGGGGTCCATCTCGGGGAACAGCACGAGCGTTCCGGGATCCCACGCGTCGATGGACAGGCCGAGACCGTCGAACAACCGACCATAGCCGGCGCGCACTTCCTTTTCGGTCTCGGTCGAGAAATGTCGCCCCGCGACATGGACGTCGAAGCCCGAGTCGCAGAGCCATTTCAGCCCGTCGAGGGTCGGCTTCCAGCTTCCAGCGCCGCGCTCCTCTTCGTGCAGTTCGCGGCCATGGTGATCGACCGAGACACGAATGATGAGGTTGCGACCGTGCTTCTGCAGCAAGGCGAGCAACGCCGGCTTCATCTTGTGCATGGGCTTCATGGCGTTGGTCAGCACCATCGCTTTGAGCCCGCGCGACAGCACGTCGTCGAGCATCGCCGGCAGTTCGGGATTCATGAAAGGCTCGCCGCCGGTGAAGCCGATCAGGCGGGTGGCGTGGCCGTCGCGTTCGATCTCGTCGAGGTAGTCGCCGACTTCGGCGGCCGTCAGATAGACCAGCCGGTCGTTGCGCGGCGAGGATTCGATATAGCAGTTGCGGCACGTAAGATTGCAGAGCGTGCCGGTGTTGAACCACAGCGTGTCGAGTGCCTTCAGCACAACATGGGCGCGCTGCTCGCCCTTGGCGGTGGTGAACGCATCCTTGAACTTCGCAGGATCGAGCGGAACGAACAGCATCGACTAAAACCCTGTGTGCGGCTGGCGACGACCCTAGCACAATCCGCGTAGCGGGAAGGGGTTGCGACCTCGTAACCCGATCACAGCTGCGTGCCTCGACCGACACGGTGGGCTTGGTTAGGGTTCATCAACTTCAAAGAGGAATTCGATGCTCGACGACAAGGCGCTGGACAGTATTTTTCGCTCGGCCCGCACTCACAATGGCTGGCTGCCCAAGCCGGTAACGGACGATCAACTTCGCGCCATCTACGACCTCATGAAATGGGGGCCGACATCGGCCAACTGCCAGCCGGCGCGAATCGTCTTCGTGCGCACCAAGGAAGGTAAGGAGAAGCTCCGGCCCGCTCTCAGCGCCGGCAATACCGAGAAGACCATGGCGGCGCCGGTGACGGCGATCGTCGCCTACGATCCCGAATTCTACGAGCATCTGCCGCGAATGTTCCCGCACGACCAGACGGCGATCACCTGGTTCAAGGGCAAGCCGTCGGCCGAACCGACGGCGTTCCGCAACGGCAGCCTGCAGGGCGCCTATCTGATCGTCGCCGCACGCGCGCTCGGCCTCGATTGCGGGGCCATGAGCGGCTTCGACAACGCCAAGGTCGACCAGGCCTTCTTTCCCGACGGCAAGGTGAAGTCGAACTTCCTGTGCAACATCGGCTATGGCGATCCGGCGAAGCTTTTCGCCCGCAGCCCGCGCTTCACCTTCGAGGAAAGCTGCGCTTTGGCGTAAGGACTGGGACGCAGGGCGCTGCGGCGCCTTGCGCAACAAATCGCGTATCGAAAATCCACGTTCGCTCTGCGCTGGTTGGTGCCCGGGGCGTGGCTGGTGGTCATGAGAGCGATGCTCTAACACTTGTGATGGCCCCGTCGACGGGGGGCGATCATTTGAGAGTGACCACAATGCAACTCGACAAGACAGTATCGGCGGTCGTCACGGGCGGCGCGTCCGGCCTCGGCGCCGCCACTTCGCGCATGCTCGCCTCGCACGGCGTGAAGGTCGCGATCTTCGACCTCAACGAGGAACAGGGCGAGGCGCTCGCCAAGGAAATCGGCGGCGTCTTCTGCAAGGTCAACGTGACCTCGACCGAAGAGGTCGAGGCCGGGTTCGCGAAGGCGCGGGCGGCCAACGGGCAGGAGCGCATTCTGGTGAACTGCGCCGGCGTCGGCGGCGGTGCCCAGAAGACCGCGTCGCTCGACCGGACGACCGGCAAGCCGAAGGAATATCCGCTCGAGAACTTCGAGCGCATCATCAACGTCAATCTGATCGGCACGTTCCGCTGCATCACCAAGTCGACCGCAGGGATGCTGACGCTCGCGCCGCAGCCCGACGGCGATCGTGGCGTGGTCCTCAACACCGCGTCGGTCGCGGCGGAGGACGGCCAGATCGGCCAGGTTGCCTATACCGCCTCGAAGGCCGGCGTCGTCGGCATCACGCTCGTCGTGGCGCGCGACCTCTCGAACGAAGGCATCCGCTGCAACACCATCCTGCCCGGCATCTTCGATACGCCGCTGCTCGCGCGCGCGCCGGAGAACGTCAAGGCGGCCCTCGCCGCTTCGGTGCCATTCCCCAAGCGCCTAGGACGGCCGGAAGAATACGCGCAGGTCGCCCATACGATGATCACCTGCGGCTACTTCAACGGCGAAGACGTCCGCATCGACGGTGCCATCCGCATGGCGCCGCGCTGAGCTGAGACCCGAGGAAGGAGAAAGCAATGACCGAAGCATGGATCATCGACGCCTGCCGCACGCCGCGTGGCGTCGGCAAGGCCGGCAAGGTCGCGCTGTGGGAGGTTCATCCGCAGCAGCTCGGCGCGACCGTCCTCAAGGCGCTCGCCGAGCGCAACAAGATCGACACCAAGGAAGTCGGCGACGTGATCTGGGGAACTGCCGCCCAGGTCTCGAAGCAGAGCGGCGATCTCGGCCGCATGTCGGCCCTCGACGCCGGCTACGACGTCAAGGCGAGCGGCATTACGATCGACCGCTTCTGCGGTTCGGGCATCAGCGCGGTGAGCCTCGCCGCCGCCTGCATCAAGTCGGGCATGGAAGACCTGGTGGTCGCCGGCGGTACGGAAATGATGTCGATGGACCGTAGCCGTGGCAGCGGCCCGCCGGTCATGGACAACGGCAATCTGCGCCTGCGCCTGCATCATCCGCAGACACATCAGGGCATCTGCGCCGATGCCATCGCCACGCTCGAGAAGATCCCGCGCCAGGCGCTGGACGAGGCGGGCTACATCAGCCAGCAGCGCGCCGCCGTCGCCATCGCCGAGGGCCGCTTCAACAAGTCCCTGATCCCCGTCTACAAGGAAGACGGCACGCTCGCTCTGGACCGCGAGGAATATCCGCGCCCGCAGACGACGCGCGAGGGACTGGCGAACCTCAAGGCCGCCTTCGCGGCGATGGCCGACGCCCCGCTCGACGACAAGGGCATGACCTACCGTTCGCTCATCCTGCAGGCCTATCCCGACCTCAAGATCGAGCACGTCCATCATGCCGGCAATTCTTCCGGCGTCGTCGACGGCTCGGCCGCCGTCCTGCTCGCGTCGCCCGACTACGCCAAGGCGCACGGTCTCAAGCCGCGCGCCCGCGTCGTCGCCATGGCGAACATGGGCGACAGCCCCGAGCTGATGCTCAATGCGCCGGTGCCGGCGGCCAAGAAGGTGCTGGAGAAGGCCGGTCTCAAGAAGAGCGACATCGACCTCTGGGAAATCAACGAAGCCTTCGCGGTCGTCTCGGAGAAGTTCGTGCGCGATCTCGACCTCGATCGCGACAAGGTCAACGTCAACGGCGGTTCGATCGCGCTCGGCCATCCCATCGGGGCGACCGGCGCCATCCTGATCGGCACTGTCCTCGACGAGCTGGAACGGCAGAACAAGCAGTTCGGTCTGGTCACCATGTGCGCTGCGGGCGGCATGGCGCCGGCGATCATCATCGAGCGGATCTGATGCGCGTCGCCCCTTCCGCAGTCGTGGAAGGGGCGATTTCGCGGCGCTCGATCCGACGGCCGCCCGGTATCACATACCGAGCGCCTTGCCGATCTGCTTCCACGGCAGCGGCAGCAGCGAAATCAGGGCGGCAACGCCGAAACCCAGAATCACCGCGCCCGAGCAACGGTTGAGCCACAGCATGCCGGTGCCGGTGAAGCGCGCCCGAAGCGCCACCGAGGCCGTGCAGATGATCGTCCACCAGGCGAGCGCGCCGCAGAACACGGCGGCGACCAGCAGCGACGCGTCGGGCAGGCTGCCACCGACGCCGGCGAGATTACGGCCGGCGAAAGCCGCGCCGAAGGCCATCACGGTCAGCGGATTGAACACGGTGATGAAGAAGCTCGACGTCGCATAATGGAAATGCGTCGAGAGCCGATGCTCGCGGTCGTCGGCCACGGGATCGCCGACATTGCGCGGACGGTGTCGCATCGTCGTCCATCCCATGATCACCAGTACGATGCCGCCAAGGCCGAGCAGCCACGCTTCGTGTTCGGCGACGAACGTCTGAACGAACGACAGGCCGAACGCCGCGACGGCACCGAATACGGCATCGCCCAGGGCGGCGCCGATCCCGGTCATGTAGCCTGCCATGGCGCCGACGGTGATGGAGCGGCGAATGCAGAGGGCGGCGGCCGGTCCCACGGGCACGGCGATCAAAAAGCCGATGACCGCCCCCTCGATGGCGATCCCGATTGGATTGAACACGAAGCCCGGAACCTGCATCGCGGCGCTACAGTTTTTCTGCCGTGAAGGAACGCGGCGGCGCCACCAGCTGTTCCTGCGCGGCCACGAGCTGAAGCTCGCGCTCACCCATCGCCTGCGTAACTTCGAGGACCGCGAAGATCGACGAAGCGGCCTTGCCCAGAGCATGGGCCACGTCGCTGCCGGCAATCCAGTGGGCGGTGAAGAGCGCTGCGACGGCGTCGCCGGTGCCGTTGGGCGCAATCTCGAACCCGATCAGGGGCGTGGCCACGCGCCAGGCGGCGTCCGGTGTCACGGCGACCATCTCGATGATGTTCGCCGGCGCGTCGGCGCGTCGCAGGCTGGTGACGAGAGCGAGCCTCGGGCCGCCGAGAGGACCGCCGAGGAGAGTGCGCGCTGCGGACAGCGCTTCTGCCAGGGTCGAAATCCGGCGCCCGGTCAGATGCTCCAGCTCGAAATGGTTCGGCGTCACGAGGTCGGCGGCAGGAATAGCCTGTTCGCGGAAAAAAGTGTCGATCCCGGGTTTCACGTAAATGCCGGTGTCGATGTCTCCCAGTACCGGATCGCAGCACCACAGGGCACGCGGATTGGCGGCTCGCACACGCCGTGCGGTATCGAGGATCACGTTGGCGAGGGCTGCATCCCCGACATAGCCGGTGAGCAATCCGTCGCAGCGGGCAAACTGGCCCAGCGCCTCGATGCCCCGCACGATTTCGCCGACCTGCTCGGCCGATGCGGCGCGGCCACGCCAGGCGCCATAGCCCGTGTGGTTGGAAAACTCGACCGTGTTCACCGCCCAGACCTCGTGGCCCAATCGTTGCAGCGGAAAGGTTGCTGCCCGATTGCCGACGTAGCCGTAGGCAACATGGCTCTGGAGCGAGAGGAAGCGCATGGCCGAGAGCCACCTTGCCACAAGGAGGCTCGGCATTATAGTCCGCCGCGTTTTCGCCAAGGACCGTTGGGGAGCCCAGACATGTCCGCATCCGTTCGTCCGCGCCGCAGCGTCCTCTACATGCCGGGTGCCAATACGCGCGCGCTGGAGAAGGCGCGGTCGCTGCCTGCCGATGCGCTGATCTTCGATCTCGAGGATGCGGTGGCGCCCGACGCCAAGGAAGCCGCGCGTGCCAATGTCGTGGCCGCGGCGCAGAGCAAAGGCTACGGCAAGCGCGAGATTGCCATTCGCTGCAACGGCCTCTCCACGCAGTGGGGCAAGGCCGACATCGCCGCCATCGCCAAGTCCGGCGCCGACGCGGTGCTGGTGCCGAAGGTCGAAACT
Source organism: Pseudomonadota bacterium (assembly GCA_020160995.1). Classification (GTDB taxonomy): domain Bacteria; phylum Pseudomonadota; class Alphaproteobacteria; order Reyranellales; family Reyranellaceae; genus Reyranella. The sequence continues at coordinate 34,066 of JAIUOY010000136.1, forward strand.
GCGGCGGAGGTGGCCAGCGTCGTCGCCCAGCTCGACGCCGCGGGTGCGCCGAAGTCGATGGCGGTGTGGGCGATGATGGAGACGCCGAAGGGCATCCTGCGCGCCGACGAAGTGGCGGGCTCGCATCCGCGGCTCACTCTGTTCGTCATGGGCACCAACGACCTGGTGAAGGACATGCGTGCGCGCCACACGCCCATGCGCCTGCCGATGGTGACGGCGCTGGGGCTCGGCATGCTGGCCGCCCGCGCACACGGGCTGACGATCCTCGATGGCGTCTACAACGACATTCAGGATGCCGAAGGCTTCCGCGCCGTCTGCCAGCAGGGGCTGGAGATGGGCTTCGACGGCAAGACCTTGATCCATCCCAGCCAGGTCGAGCCCTGCAACGAGGTGTTCGCGCCGTCGGCCGCCGAGCTCGAGATGGCCGGCAAGATCGTTACCGCCTTCAAGGCGGCACAGGCCGAAGGCAAGGGTGTGGTCACCGTCGATGGACGCATGATCGAGAATCTTCACGTCGAGCAGGCCGAGCGCGCCCTGGCGCTGGCCACGGCGATCAAGGAGCGGCAGGCGGCATGAGCACCAAGGCAAAGACCAAGAGCGAAGCGGTCGCGGGGAACTTCTTCGAGGATTTCCGCGTCGGCCAGGAGATCCGCCACGCCACGCCGCGCACCATGACGGAAGCGGACGCGGCGCTGAACGTCGCGCTCTACGGCTCGCGCTTCGCCATCAACTCGTCCGATGAGTTCGCCCGTGCGCTGGGATTGCCGCGGGCGCCGCTCGACGATCTGGCGGTGTTCCATGTCGTGATCGGCAAGACCGTGCCCGACATCTCGCTGAATGCCGTCGCCAACCTGGGCTATGCCGAGTTCCGCTGGGGCGTGCCGATCTACCCGGGCGACACGCTGTCGGCGCATTCGACCGTGCTGGGCCTGCGCGAAAACTCGAACCGTGCCAGTGGTGTCGTCTGGGTGCGCTCGACCGGCGTCAACCAGCGCGGCGAGATGGTACTCGACTATGTGCGTTGGGTGATGGTGCACAAGCGCGACCCCGCTGCCGCCGTGCCGGAGACTGTCGTGCCGAAGACCGCACCGTCGGTCGCGGCTGGCGATCTCATCGTGCCGGCGGGTCTGTCACTCAAGGGCTATGACGATGTCGCCGCCGGATCGTCCTATCGCTGGGAGGACTACGAGGTCGGCGAACGCATCGACCATGTGAGCGGCATCACCCTCGAAGACTCCGACCACATGTTCTCGACGCGGCTCTACCAGAATACCGCGCGGGTGCATTTCGATGCCTTCGCCGGCAAGAGCATGCGCTTCGGGCGGCGGCTCGCCTATGGCGGCCATGTGATCTCGCTGGCGCGGGCGCTGTCGTTCAACGGCCTGGCCAATGGCTTCCGCGTCGCCGCTATCAATGCCGGCAGCCATGTCGCGCCGACCTTCGGCGGCGACACGATCTATGCCTGGTCGGAAGTGCTGGAGAAGGCGCCCCTGCCGGGCCGGGCCGATCTTGGCGCCCTGCGAATGAGAAGCATTGCGGCCAAGGATTGCCCGTGCAGTTCGTGGCCGGGCAAGGGAGCGGACGGCAAGTACCATCCCGCCGTGGTGCTCGATCTCGACTATTGGCTGCTGATGCCGCGGCGTGCTGCGTGAATGCCGTTCGGCTGACGGATTTTCGTTGCAGAATCCAAGGGTTAACCAGCCTGCAAAGTCGACATTCGTTGACTTGAAGCGGTTGAGCGGTACAAAAGTGCAGCCGCTTCAAGGCATTTGAGGTTTCGACGCGATGAGCGCTGCCAATCGGCCGACCAGTCGGCCGCTTTCCCCCCATCTGCAAGTCTATCGACTGCCGTTCCTGGCGAACCTGTCGATCCTGCATCGCGCAACCGGCATCGCCCTGTCGGTGGGTGCGCTCTACCTCGCGACCTGGGTCGTATTCGCGTCGGCCAGTCCCCAGACCTACGCGATGTTCCAGGGCTTCAACGGCTCGATCGTCGGCCGCATCGTGCTGGGTGGCTGGTTGTTCAGCCTCTTCTTCCATCTGTTCAACGGCATCCGCCATCTCTTCTGGGATGCCGGCTACGGTTTCGAACTGAAGGATGCCGATCGCAGCGGCTGGATCGTGGTGGTGGTTGCCGTTGTGGCGACGGCCGCCTCGTGGATCGTCGGCCTGCGGCTGGTCTGAGGAGATCGAAAATGAGCGACCTCAGAACCCCCCTGTCCCGCGCCCGGGGCCTCGGCTCCGCCAAGGACGGCCTGCATCACTGGTGGGTGCAGCGCCTCACCGCCGTCGCGCTCATCCCGCTCGTCGTCTGGTTTGCCGTCTCGCTCGTGATGTTGAGCGGCGCCGACTACGACGCGGCCCGTGCCTGGATCGGCTCGCCGGTCGTCATGGTGCTGCTGATCCTGACGGTCGTCATCGGCCTGCACCATGCCCAGCTCGGCATGCAGGTCGTGATCGAGGACTATGTCCATAGCGAGGGGCTGAAGCTGGCGTCGATCATCGCCGTCAGGTTCATTGCAGTATTCTTCGGGTTGGCGGCAACGGTGGCCATCCTGCGCATCGGATTCGGAGGCTGAACATGGCCGAGGCAAGCAGCGGCAAGAGCAACGGCGCGGCGGCAGGTACGTTCAGCATCGGCGGCAATGCCTACAAGGTCATCGATCACGAATACGACGTGGTCGTGGTCGGCGCCGGCGGGTCCGGCCTGCGCGCCACCTTCGGCATGGCCAACAAGGGCTTCAAGACGGCCTGCATCACCAAGGTATTCCCGACCCGCAGCCACACCGTGGCGGCGCAGGGCGGCATCTCGGCGGCGCTCGGCAATATGGGCCCGGACGACTGGCGCTGGCACATGTACGACACGGTCAAGGGCTCGGACTGGCTCGGCGACCAGGACTCGATCGAGTATATGTGCCGCGACGGCATTCCGGCGATCATCGAGCTTGAGCATTTCGGCGTGCCGTTCAGCCGTACGCCCGAGGGCAAGATCTACCAGCGCCCTTTCGTCGGCATGACCACGGAGTTCGGCAAGGGCATTGCCCACCGCACCTGCGCCGCGGCCGACCGTACCGGCCATGCGATCCTGCACACGCTCTACCAGCA
>JAIUOY010000137.1:0-7782 GCA_020160995.1 Pseudomonadota bacterium
GCCGCGTGATTAACCGCAACAATCGGTTGAAGCGCCTGATGGAGCTGCGTGCTCCCGACATCATCGTGCGCAACGAGAAGCGCATGCTGCAGGAGTCGGTCGACGCCCTGTTCGACAACGGCCGCCGCGGCCGCGTCATCACCGGCGCCAACAAGCGCCCGCTGAAGTCGCTGAGCGACATGCTGAAGGGCAAGCAGGGCCGATTCCGCCAGAACCTGCTCGGCAAGCGCGTCGACTACTCGGGCCGCTCGGTCATCGTGGTCGGCCCGGAGCTCAAGCTGCACCAGTGCGGCCTGCCGAAGAAGATGGCGCTCGAGCTGTTCAAGCCGTTCATCTACTCGCGCCTCCAGGCGTACGGCATGGCCAACACCATCAAGGCCGCCAAGCGCATGGTCGAGAAGGAGCGGCCGGAGGTGTGGGACATCCTCGAGGAGGTGATCCGCGAGCACCCGGTGCTGCTGAACCGCGCGCCGACGCTGCACCGCCTCGGCATCCAGGCCTTCGAGCCGGTGCTGATCGAGGGCAAGGCGATCCAGCTCCATCCGCTGGTCTGCACGGCCTTCAATGCCGACTTCGACGGCGACCAGATGGCGGTGCACGTGCCGCTGTCGCTGGAAGCCCAGCTCGAAGCGCGCGTGTTGATGATGTCGACCAACAACATCCTCTCGCCCGCCAGCGGCAAGCCGATCATCGTGCCGTCGCAGGACATCGTGCTCGGCATCTACTACATCACGCTCGAGCGCGAGGGTGAGCCCGGCGAAGGCTCGCTGTTCTCCGACATCGGCGATCTCGAGCACGCGCTGCACAGCCGTACGCTGTCGATGCACGCCAAGATCAAGATGCGGCTGGAGGCCTATGACGACAAGGGTGTGCTGGCCCAGCGCGTGGTCGAGACCACGCCGGGCCGCATTCTGCTCGCGCAGATCCTGCCCAAGCACGAGAACCTGCCATTCTCGCTGATCAACCGACTGCTGACCAAGAAGGATCTGCAGAACGTCATCGACTCTGTCTACCGCCACTGCGGCCAGAAGGAGACGGTGATCTTCGCCGATCGCCTGATGGGTCTCGGCTTCTATCACGCCTGCCGCGCCGGCATCTCGTTCGGCAAGGACGATCTCGTCATTCCGGCGGCCAAGGAAAAGCTGGTCGCCCAGACCCAGAAGGAGGTCAAGGAATACGAGCAGCAGTACCAGGACGGCCTGATCACCTCCGGTGAGAAGTACAACAAGGTCGTCGACGCCTGGTCGCGCTGCTCGGATCGCGTGGCCGAGGAGATGATGAAGGGCATTTCGACGCCGCGGCCGGGCCGTCCGGTCAACGCGGTGTGGATGATGGCCCATTCCGGCGCGCGTGGTTCGGCGACGCAGATGAAGCAGCTCGCCGGCATGCGCGGTCTGATGACCAAGCCGTCGGGCGAGATCATCGAGACGCCGATCATCTCGAACTTCAAGGAAGGCCTGTCGGTGCTGGAGTACTTCAACTCCACCCACGGCGCGCGTAAGGGCCTGGCCGACACGGCGCTCAAGACGGCGAACTCGGGCTACCTGACCCGCCGTCTGGTCGACGTGGCGCAGGACTGCATCATCGTCGAGGAAGATTGCGGTACCGAGCGTGGCCTCACCATGCGCGCCGTCGTCGATGGCGGCGACGTGATCGAGCCGCTTTCGGAGCGGGTGCTGGGCCGTACGGCGCTGGACGACATCGTCGATCCGGTGAACGGCACGCTGATCAGCAAGGCCGGCGAACTGATCGACGAGGTCAAGGTCGAGCAGATTGACAAGGCGGGGATCGAGGAGATCCGCATCCGCTCGGTGCTGACCTGCGACACCAAGATCGGCGTCTGCGGCAAGTGCTACGGTCGCGACCTGGCCCGCGGCACCCCGGTCAATATCGGCGAAGCGGTGGGCGTCATCGCCGCGCAGTCGATCGGCGAGCCGGGCACGCAGCTCACCATGCGTACCTTCCATATCGGCGGCGCTGCGCAGCGTGGTGCGGAGCAGTCGAACATCGAGGCGAGCCATGACGGCACCATCCAGGTGCGCAACCGCAACGTCGTGATCAACAGCCAGGGCGTTCCGGTCGTGATGGGCCGCAACACCGAGCTGGTGCTGATCGACGGCGCCCAGCGCGAGCGTGCCAAGCATCGCGTGCCCTACGGCGCGCGCCTGCTGGTCGACAACGATACGCCTGTCTCGAAGGGCCAGAAGCTCGCCGAGTGGGATCCGTACACCCTGCCGATCATCACCGAAAAGGCCGGCAAGGCGGTCTACGTCGACCTCGTCGAAGGCGTGTCGATGCGCGAAGTGATCGACGACTCGACAGGCATTTCCAACCGTGTCGTCGTCGATTGGAAGGGCCAGCCGCGTGGCGGCGATCTGCGTCCGCGCATCGCCATCCACGATGCCGACGGCAACCCGATCATGCTGGCCAACGGCCAGGAGGCTCGCTATCTGCTGTCGCTCGACTCGGTGCTCTCGGTCGAGAACGGCCAGGACGTCCATGCTGGCGACATTCTCGCGCGCATCCCGCGTGAGGGTGGCAAGAACCGCGACATCACGGGCGGTCTGCCGCGCGTGGCGGAGCTGTTCGAAGCCCGCAAGCCGAAGGATTTCGCGATCATCTGCGACATCGCGGGCCGCATCGAGTTCGGCAAGGACTACAAGAGCAAGCGCCGCATCCTGATCGTGCCGGAAGGCGAGAATGCCGAGCCGGTCGAGTATCTGATCCCGAAGGGCAAGCGCATCGCGGTCCAGGAAGGCGACTACGTGGAACGCGGCGATCTTCTGATCGACGGCAACCCGGTGCCGCACGACATCCTGCGCGTGCTTGGCATCGAGAAGCTGGCCGAATATCTCGTGAACGAGATCCAGGAGGTCTATCGACTGCAGGGCGTGAAGATCAACGACAAGCACATCGAGACGATCGCGCGTCAGATGCTGCAGAAGGTCGAGATCACCGACGCCGGCGATTCGACGTTCCTGATCGGCGAGCAGGTCGACAAGCAGGAGTTCGATGCGGAGAACGCCAAGCTGCTGGTCGAGAAGATGAAGCCTGCCAAGGCGGACCCGGTGCTGCTCGGCATCACCAAGGCCAGCCTGCAGACCAAGTCGTTCATCTCGGCGGCGTCCTTCCAGGAGACCACCCGCGTGCTCACCGAGGCGGCCGTTTCGGGCAAGGTCGACAGCCTCCAGGGCCTGAAGGAGAACGTCATCGTCGGCCGTCTGATCCCGGCGGGCACTGGCGGAGTCGTTAACCGCCTGAAGGCGATCGCCGCGCAGCGCGACCGCGCCATTCTGGCGGCCGGCGCCGACGGCGAGGACCAGCCGGTCCCGACGCTGGAGGAAGAGCGCGCGGCCGACTGAGGCTCCGACGCCTGAAAATCGAAGGCCGTCATCGCAAGATGACGGCCTTTCTCTTTGGGGTTGTCCTCATGCCGCTGCGGAGGGCGCGGCCTGGCGGACGAGCCAGTTCTGCTGCGTCAACTGCCACACCATGAGGGGGCCGCGACCGCCGACGTATTCGCCGATCTTCAGGTCGACCAGCCGGGCGCCCTGCTTCTCCTTGATGCGCCGCGAGGCATGGTTGTCCTGGGCGTTCGTCAGCCACAGATGCGGCCAGTCGAGCGTGCGAAAGGCGTAGTCCGTCACCCGCTCCGCCGCTTCGGTCATGAGGCCCTTCCCCTGGAACTCGGGATCCAGCCAGAAGCCCCGCTGGTCGCGGCTATCGCCGTCGTCGGGCCACAGGTCGATGACCCCGATCAAATCGGCGGGACCGGACTTCGGGATGATGGCCCAGTGGGCTTTTTCCCCGCGGGCCATTTCCTCCACGCAGCTCGCGACATAGGCGGCGGCGCCGTCGACGGGGTAGGGCCAGGGGATCCGCGCATTCAGCCACCGAACGACCTCCCAGCGCGGGAATCGGCGCTGGATGACCGGGGCATCCTTGCTGCGCACTGGGCGCAGGATAAGGCGCGGCGTCTGGAGCACCGGCGTTGGTGGCATCGAGTAGGCGGGGGGCATGGAGGTCTCGCTTCCGTTGGCCGGAGGGCGGGACCTGTTGCGTTCGACCCCGACCGTCGCGGCGGGGTCGGGGTTCCTAAGTCGACTTCTAGATCAGACGATCGCGCACGACTTTCCCCGCCCCAAAGCATGCTTTGGTAGCCGAGGTCATACGCGGGGTCTGGCGCAACATGTCCTTGCACATACAGGACATATTGGCGGAAGTAAACTTGTGCCCTGGGAGAGGCGGGACCCACAAGATATGGTTGTTAGATTCTTGCGTCTCGCAAGGATTGCGAGTCAGGAACGAGTCGAGTCCGCCAAGCCGAGAATAACCAACAAAATCAACGCGAAAAGCGGTGCAGCGCGCTTGACCTGCAACTGACGCGGCCATATAAGCGCGCCACCTCGTCGAGGGGCTGGTGGTTGGCGTAAGCCAAGACGCAGCCTGACGCCGAGGACCGCTACAAGTCAGGCCATCCGGCCGCAAAGCTTTTTCCTTGCGCGGGGCTGCGCTTTTGCCGCCATGCCCGCGCGCATTCGCTTTGCGCCACAGGGTCGATATTGGGCGGACACGAGACGGCGGTAAGGAAACCGAAATCGATGCCGACTATCAACCAGTTGATCCGCAAGCAGCGCCACGGCCTCAAGTCGCACAACAAGGTCCCCGCGCTGCAGGCCTGCCCGCAGAAGCGTGGCGTGTGCACCCGCGTCTACACCACGACCCCGAAGAAGCCGAACTCGGCGCTGCGTAAGGTCGCCAAGGTGCGCCTCACCAATGCCTACGAAGTGGTGAGCTACATTCCGGGCGAAGGCCACAACCTGCAGGAGCACTCGGTTGTCATGATCCGCGGTGGCCGCGTGAAGGATCTTCCGGGCGTCCGCTATCACATCATTCGCGGCACTCTCGATACGCAGGGTGTCAAAGACCGCAAGCAACGCCGTTCGAAGTACGGCGCGAAGCGCCCGAAGTAAGGCGCGGAGGAAGCCATGTCCCGTCGTCGCGCAGCAGAAAAGCGTGAAGTCCTGCCGGACGCCAAGTTCGGCGATATCGTTCTCAGCAAGTTCATGAACACGCTGATGGAGCGCGGTAAGAAGTCGGTCGCCGAGCACATCGTGTACGGCGCGCTCGACGAGATCGAGACCAAGCTCAAGCAGGATCCGGTTCCGGCCTTCCACGAGGCTCTGGAAAACGTGAAGCCGGCGGTCGAAGTGCGTTCGCGCCGCGTCGGTGGTGCGACCTACCAGGTGCCGGTCGAAGTCCGTCCGGAGCGCCGCCAGGCGCTCGCCATCCGCTGGATCATCCAGGCGGCGCGCGATCGCTCGGGCCACAGCATGCAGGAGAAGCTCTCCGCCGAGCTGCTCGACGCCTTCAATCGCCGCGGCAATGCCGTGAAGAAGCGCGAGGACACCCACAAGATGGCCGACGCCAACAAGGCGTTCGCGCACTACCGCTGGTAAGCGTCCTCTAGATCCCCTTCGAGAAAGCCCCCTCCATGGCTCGTACCACTCCCATCGCGCATTACCGCAACATCGGTATCATGGCGCATATCGACGCCGGTAAGACGACTACTACCGAGCGCATCCTCTACTATACCGGCAAGTCGCACAGGATCGGCGAGACGCACGACGGCTCCGCGACCATGGATTGGATGGAGCAGGAGCAGGAGCGCGGCATCACGATCACTTCGGCTGCGACGACCTGCTTCTGGAAGGCCGAGACGGGGCCGTTCGCCGGTCCGAGCTACCGCATCAACATCATCGACACGCCTGGTCACGTCGACTTCACCATCGAAGTCGAGCGTTCGCTGCGTGTGCTCGACGGCGCGGTTTGCGTATTCGATTCGGTGGCCGGCGTGGAGCCGCAGTCCGAGACCGTGTGGCGTCAGGCCGACAAGTACGGCGTGCCGCGCATGTGTTTCGTCAACAAGATGGACCGCACGGGTGCCAACTTCTGGCGCACCGTCGACATGATCGTCGATCGCCTGGGCAGCAAGCCGCTCGTGACCCAGATGCCGATCGGCGTGGAATCCGAATTCAAGGGCGTCGTCGACTTGGTCGCGAACAAGGCGATCATCTGGCTCGAGGAGACGCTCGGCGCGAAGTACGAGATCACCGACATTCCGGCCGACCTGAAAGAAAAGGCAGCCGAGTACCGCACCAAGTTGATCGAGATGGCCGTCGAGCAGGACGATGTCGCTCTCGAGAAGTACCTGGGCGGCGAAGAGCCGGACTACGACACGTTGATCAAGTGCATCCGCAAGGGCACGATCTCCTACGCCTTCGTTCCGGTGCTCTGCGGTTCGTCGTTCAAGAACAAGGGCGTGCAGCCCATGCTCGACGCCGTCGTGAACTACCTGCCGGCGCCGACCGACGTCGAGGACGTCAAGGGCGTGAAGATGGGCTCGGACGAGGCGATTTCGCTGCCGTCGAGTGACGACGCGCCGCTGTCGGCTCTGGCGTTCAAGATCATGACCGACCCGTTTGTCGGCTCGCTCACCTTCGCGCGTGTCTATTCGGGTGTGCTCGAATCCTCGACCGGCGTGCTGAACAGCACGAAGGATCGCAAGGAGCGTATCGGCCGCATGCTGTTGATGCATGCCAACAACCGTGAAGACATCAAGGAAGCTCGCGCCGGCGACATCATCGCCCTGGCGGGTCTCAAGAGCGTCACCACTGGCGACACGCTGTGCGCGCCCGAGAACCCGGTGATCCTCGAGAAGATGGACTTCCCCGAGCCCGTTATCGAGTTGGCGATCGAGCCGAAGTCGAAGGCCGACCAGGAGAAGATGGGCCAGGCTCTGGGCCGTCTCGTCCAGGAAGACCCGACCTTCCGCGTCACCACCGACCAGGAGACCGGCCAGACCGTCATCAAGGGCATGGGCGAGCTCCATCTCGAGATCAAGGTCGACATCCTGAGGCGTACCTACAAGGTCGATGCCAACGTCGGCGCGCCGCAGGTGGCCTATCGCGAGACGCTCGGCCGCAAGGCGGAGATCGACTACACGCACAAGAAGCAGTCCGGTGGCTCGGGGCAGTTCGCCCGCGTCAAGCTGGTCTTCGAACCGGGCGAACCCGGCTCGGGATACAGCTTCGAAAGCAAGATCGTCGGCGGCTCGATTCCGAAGGAATTCATCCCGGGTGTCGAGAAGGGCCTCGAGGCCTCGCGCGAGACCGGCGTGCTTGCCGGCTTCCCCGTGATCGACTTCAAGGTCTCGCTGATCGATGGTGCCTACCATGACGTCGACTCGAGCGTACTGGCCTTCGAAATCGCTGCCCGCGCGGCGTTCAAGGAAGGCCTGGCGAAGGCCCAGTGCAAACTCCTCGAACCGATCATGAAGGTCGAGGTCGTGACGCCGGAAGACTACATGGGCGACTGCATCGGCGACCTGAACAGCCGTCGCGGTCAGATCCAGGGCATGGAAGCTCGCGGCAACGCGCAGGTCATCAACGCGATGGTGCCGCTCGCCAACATGTTCGGCTACGTGAACACGCTGCGGTCGATGACGCAGGGACGGGCCGCCTACACCATGACGTTCGACCATTACGCGCCTGTTCCGCAGGCCGTCGCGGACGAAGTTGTCGCCAAGCTGGCAGGCTAAGGCCGCCGACCGAACCAGAACTGATTTGACCAGGGACCAAAGACCATGACGAAGGCGAAGTTTGAGCGGAGCAAGCCGCACTGCAACATCGGAACGATCGGTCACGTTGACCACGGGAAGACGTCTCTGACGGCGGCGATCACGAAGATCCTGGCGAAGGCGGGCGGGGCGACGTTCACGGC
>JAIUOY010000138.1:0-26791 GCA_020160995.1 Pseudomonadota bacterium
CCTCCTTCTCCGTGAAGGTGCCGATGTGGCCGGTCCATACCTGGTTGCCGGACGCCCACGTCGAGGCGCCGACGGCGGGCTCGGTGATCCTGGCCGGCGTGCTGCTGAAGATGGGCGGATACGGCTTCCTGCGGTATTCGATCCCGCTGATGCCCGAGGCGACGCAGTATTTCGCACCGCTGGTCTTCGGTCTCTCCGTCGTGGCCGTCATCTACACCTCGCTGGTCGCGCTGGTGCAGGAGGACATGAAGAAGCTGATCGCCTATTCGTCGGTCGCCCACATGGGCTTCGTGACGATCGGCGCCTTCGTCATGAACATGCAGGGCGTCCAGGGCTCGATCTTCCAGATGCTGAGCCATGGCATCGTCTCGGCGGCACTCTTCCTCTGCGTCGGCGTGGTCTACGACCGCATGCATACGCGCGAGATTGCAGCCTATGGCGGCCTCGTACATCGCATGCCGCGCTATGCCTTCACCTTCCTGTTCTTCACCCTGGCCAGCGTCGGGCTGCCCGGCCTGTCGGGCTTCGTGGGCGAATTCCTGGTCCTGCTGGGCGCCTTCAAGGCCAACACCTGGGTGGCGTTCCTGGCGGCAACCGGCCTGATCCTGGGCGCGGCCTATGCGCTGTGGCTCTATCGCAAGATCGTCTTCGGCGAACTCACCAAGGATTCGCTGAAAGGCATGCTCGACATGAACAAGCGCGAGATCGCCGTGTTCCTGCCGCTGGTGCTGCTGACGCTCTGGATGGGCATCTATCCCAATTCCTTCCTCGATCCGATGGCGCCGGCCGTGGACAAGCTGATCGGCGACTATCAGGCAGCCCTGAAGCTCGCCCGCACCGCAGCGTTGGCGCCGTGAGCGGCCGGGAGTGACAACGATGATTCTCGGTCTCGAATCCTGGGTCCTGGCACGGCCCGAAATCTTCCTCGCTGCCGCGACGGCTCTGCTGCTGATCTACGGCGTTGTCCGCGGGGAGGTGGCGACGCCCTTCGTCTCGGTGATGACGTCGGTCGTGCTGCTGGTGACGGCAGTCCTGCTGTTCATGCCTTATCGCGAGGGGACAGCTTTCGCGTCGCTCTTCATCGTCGACCGGCTGACGACGACCATGAAGGCGCTGGTGCTGGTCGGCTCTGCCATCGCCATCCTGATGTCGCGGGCCTATTTCGAGCAGGTCAAGGCCTGGCGCTTCGAGTATCCGCTGCTGGTCGCTCTGGCGACCCTCGGCATGATGCTGATGATCTCGGCCAATGACCTGATGGCGCTCTATGTCGGGCTCGAACTGCAGTCGCTGGCGCTCTACGTGATCGCCGCTTTCCAGCGCGACAGCGTGCGTTCGACCGAGGCCGGCGTGAAGTATTTCGTCCTGGGATCGGTCGCCTCGGGCATGCTGCTTTTTGGCGCCTCATTGATCTACGGCTTCTGCGGCGGCACGGCTTTCGTGCAGATTTCCCGCGCCCTGCTTGACGGCAAGGGAGCGGAGATCGGGACGACCATCGGTCTGGTGTTCGTGGTCGCGGGGCTGGCCTTCAAGGTTTCGGCCGTGCCGTTCCACATGTGGACGCCCGACGTCTACGAAGGTGCGCCGACGCCGGTTACGGCGCTGTTTGCCGTGGCGCCCAAGATCGCCGCCATGTCGCTGTTGGTCTCCGTTCTCATGGGGCCGTTCAAGCCGCTGTTCGTCCAGTGGCAGCAGATCATCGTCGTAGCTTCCGTGCTCTCCATGGCACTGGGCGCTTTCGCGGCGCTCCGCCAGCAGAACATCAAGCGCCTGATGGCCTATTCCTCGATCGGCAATGTCGGCTACGTGCTGCTGGGGCTCGCCAGCGGCAGCGAGAAGGGCATCGAGGCGGTGGTGTTCTATCTCGCCATCTACCTGGTGATGACGCTGGGCGTGTTCGCCACCATCCTTATGATGAAGCGCCGCGACGTCATGCTGGAGAACATCTCGGATCTGGGCGGCCTCGCGCGCAACCAGCCGATGATGGCCTTCGCGATGCTGATCTTCATGTTCTCGCTGGCCGGCATCCCGCCGCTCGCGGGCTTCTGGGGCAAGCTCTACATCTTCATCGCGGCCGTGGAGGCCAAGCTCTATATCCCAGCGGTACTGGGCGTCCTGGCGTCGGTCGTGGCGTCCTACTACTATCTGCGCATCGTCAAGGTGATGTACTTCGACGAACCGGCCGAGGCTCTCGACCGTCCGGTCTTCGGCATCAACCGTGCCGTGGCCCTGGTCGCCGCTTTCCTGGTGGCGGTCTTCTCCTTGCTCCCGCAACCGCTCAGCCTGATCGCCGCGGCGGCCGCCAAGGGCCTGTTCCCGTGATCCATACGCCCGTCCTGCCGGACGGGTGGTCGCTGGTCGCTCTGGACAGCGTCGGCAGCACCAACGATGAGGCCGCGCGGCTGGCCGATGGCGGCGCCCCCGAAGGCACTGTTGTATGGGCCCGCGAGCAACACGGCGGGCGTGGTCGCCGGGGCCGGAGCTGGGCATCGCCGCCCGGCAATCTTTACAGCTCGACCATTCTGCGCCCCGAGTGTCCGGCAGCGCGCGCTGCCGAGCTCGGTTTCGTGGCAGCCCTTGCCGTGGGCGACCTCGTGCCTCCGTCCCGTGCTATTCGTCTGAAATGGCCCAACGACGTGTTGGTTGACGGCGGAAAGATCGCCGGGATTCTTCTTGAAAGCGCGATTGCCCAGGACGGCAGGGTCGAACACGTGGTTGCCGGGATCGGTATCAACGTCGCCTTTGCGCCACAGCTTGCCGAGATGCGCTATCCCGGCGCCTCGCTGGGCGGCACCGTGGAAGCGGCCCTCGAAGGCCTGACCCGTGCCCTTGCGACGCGGCTTGCCCAGTGGCGTCGCGACGGGTTCGGCGTGGTTCGCGAAGCCTGGCTCGCCCAGGCGGGGCCGCTCGGCGCCGAAGTCGATGTCCGGCTGGGTGAGGGGCTGGTGCGGGGGCGCTTCGCAGGGCTGGATCACGAAGGGGCTCTGTTGCTGGATACGGCCGACGGTCCACGCAAGATCGTGTCGGGTGAATTGCTGGGCCGGGCGGCCTGAGGAGACTCCGGGATGCTGCTCGCCATCGATGTCGGCAACACCAACTCGAAGTTCGCAGTCTTCGACGGCGACAAGCTCGTATCGCAGTTCCGCCTGCGGACCGAGGCCAAGCGCACCGCCGACGAATACGCCGCCTGGCTGACGCAGCTCATGCACCTGCAGGGCTTCAACCCCGAGTCGATCACAGGCGCGATCCTGGCGAGCGTGGTGCCGCAGGTGAACCCCAACATTCGCCGACTGTGCGAGATCTACTTCAAGACCAAGCTGCTGATCGTCGGCGAGCCGGACTGCGAACTCGGCATCAAGGTCCTGATCGACCGTCCGCAGGACGCCGGCCCCGACCGTCTCGTCGGCATCATCGCGGGCTACAAGAAATACGGCGGACCACTCATCACCATCGACTTCGGCAGCGCCACGACTTTCGATCTTGCCGACAAGGACGGTAATTTCGTCGGTGGCGTGCTGGCGCCTGGCGTCGAGCTGACCATCGAATCCTTCTATTTGATGACGGCGCGGCTGCCGCGCATCCGCGTCGAGAAGCCTGCCAGGATCATTGGCAAGGCGACGGTGCCCGCCATGCAGTCCGGCATTTTCTGGGGCTATGTCGGCCTGATCGAAAGTCTGATCAGGCGCATCCGCGACGAGTACGGCGAACCGATGAAGGTGATAGCGACGGGCGGCCTCGCTACTGTCTTCAAGGACGAGATCGGCCTGTTCGACGCGATCGAGCCCGACCTGATGTCGCTCGGTCTGCTGGAAATCTGGCAGCGCAACCGCCGATGACCGTTCCGTCGAACGACGAGCTGCTGTTTCTCGCCCTGGGAGGGGCGGGCGAGATCGGCATGAACCTCAATCTCTACGGTCATGCCGGCAAATGGCTGATGGTCGATCTCGGTATCGGCTTTGCCGACGACACCATGCCGGGCGTCGACGTCGTGATGCCGGATCCGGCATTCATCGTCGAACGCCGGGCCGATCTGGTCGGCATTGTGTTGACGCATGCACACGAAGATCATCTCGGCGCCGTCGCCGATCTGTGGCCTCAGCTCAAGGCGCCGGTCTATGCCACGCCTTTCGCGGCGTCCGTCCTGCGTCGCAAGCTGATCGAGGCCGGTCTGCGCGACGTCGTGCCGGTCACGGAGATTCCACTCGGCGGCAGGTTCGAGCTGGCGCCGTTCGAGCTCGAAATGATCACCATGACGCACTCCATCCTGGAGCCCAACGCGCTGGCGATCCGCACCAAATTCGGCACGGTGTTCCATACCGGCGACTGGAAGATCGATCCCGAGCCCCTGCTGGGCGACACCACCGACGAAGCCATGCTGAAGCGCATTGGCGACGAGGGGGCGCTCGCCATGATCTGCGACAGCACCAACGTCTTCGTCGAGGGCGAGGCGGGCTCCGAAGCCAAGGTGCGTGCCAACCTCGAGAAGCTGGTGCGTGGCCACAAGGGCCGCGTCGCCGTTACCTGCTTTGCTTCCAACCTGGCGCGTGTCGAGAGCGTCGCCCTGGCGGCCGTCGCGGCGGGCCGTCATCCTGTCCTGTCGGGGCGCGCCTTGCAGCGCATGGTCGAGGCTGCGCAGGAGTGCGGCTACCTGCTCGACTTTCCCGAATGCGTGCCGGAGCAGCAGGCGGGCTTTCTGCCCCGCGACAAGGTGCTGTTCATCTGCACCGGCAGCCAAGGCGAGCCGCGCGCCTCCATGGCCAAGCTCGCCAATGGCGATCATCGCGACCTGGTTCTGGAGGAGGGCGATACGGCGATCTTCTCGTCGCGCGTCATTCCCGGCAACGAACGTTCGGTTGGCCGGCTGCAGAATGCGCTGATGGCGCGCGGTGTCGAAGTGATCACCGACCGCGAGGCGGACATCCATGTGTCGGGCCACCCGGCGCGCGACGAGTTGGTGCGTGTCTATCAATGGGTGCGCCCCAAGATCGCCGTGCCGGTGCATGGCGAGGTTCGCCATATGGTCGAACACGCAGCCCTAGCGCGGGCCTGCCAGGTTCCCGAGACGGTCGTGGCCCCCAACGGCACTCTCGTGCGGCTGGCGCCGGGGCCGGCTGAAATCGTCGACCATGTACCATCCGGCAGGCTGGCGCGGGATGGTGACGGGCTGGTGCCTCTCGACGGTGAATCCCTGCGCGAACGGCGCAAGCTTCTTTGGAATGGAGCTGCCGCGGCTACTCTGGTGATCGATCGGCAGGGCAGGGCTGTCGCACCGCCCAAGGTATCGCTGCGGGGGATCGACGACGCTGAGGGGGAAATTGGCGAGGCGATTGTCGCGGGGCTCAGCGAAATGCTGGCCGATCTCAGCGCATCGGAGCGCGGCGACGACGCCCGGATCGAGGAAGCAGCCCGACAGGCCGTGCGGCGCGTCGTGCGCGCGCACCTCGGCAAGAAGCCGTTGACGGACGTACACATCGTCCGCATCTAAGGGCCAGCCCGTGGAGAGACCGATGATCGGACGCCTCAATCACATCGCCATTGCCGTGCCGGATCTGGACAAAGCCAGCGAACTCTATCGCTCCGTGATGGGAGCGAAGGTGAGCGCGCCCAAGGCGCAGCCGGCGCACGGCGTGACGGTGGTGTTTGTCGAACTGCCCAATACCAAGATCGAGCTGCTGCATCCCCTGGGCGAGAAGTCGCCGATCGCAAATTTCCTGGCGCGTAATGCCGATGGCGGCATTCATCATGTCTGCTACGAGGTCGAGGATATCTACTCGGCCCGCGACAAGCTCAAGGCGCAGGGTGCCCGCGTTCTTGGCGACGGCGAGCCCAAGATCGGTGCGCACGACAAGCCGGTCCTGTTCCTGCATCCCAAGGACTTCAACGGCACGCTGATCGAGCTCGAGCAGGTTTAGGAGCGTTCGCCATGAGCTGGGCTACCGGCGTCATGGTCTACTTCGTGATCTGGTGGACCGTGCTCTTTTGCATTCTGCCGCTGGGTGTCCGGCGTGTGGAAAATCCAGGCAGAGGCCAGGAGCATGGCGCGCCCGAGAAGCCGGATCTCGTTCGCAAGGCGATAATCACGACCATCGTCGCGGCCATCCTATGGGTCGGATTCTATGTCCTCCACGAGGCCGATGTTTTCAGCTTCCGGCGGTTGGAAGGCAGCTGAATCAACGCCTTAAGTCTACTTCGTAAGCCATTGAAAACAAAAAGAAACGGCGGATCAAAGATCCGCCGTTCCTCTACCCCCGAAACTCGTCGTAGGCGGCTTTGAACCGCTCTCCTCCCTAAACTCGGGCTGCGCCCAAGGCATAGGCTCTTTACCTTGGGTTATGGACCTTGCCAAGACCTTTTCTTTCGAGCGTCAGGGCTTCCACAGAACATTTGTTGTGGCCAGTGGTCGTTCGTCGACAAACAAATGTCCGCACTGTTTCGCTGATCATCCGATGACCACGTATTTGATCACGAAGAGTACGGCGAGAACTCCGACGGCTGGATGAACATCGCGGAAGCGGCCAGCGGCGATCTTGATTCCGGCGTACGAGATAAATCCAAAAGCGATGCCGTCGGCAATCGAGAAGGTGAAGGGCATCGCGAGCGCGGTGATCACCGCGGGCGCGGCTTCCGTGATGTCGTTCCATTCCACTTCCGTGAGGCCGCGCGCCATCAGACAGGCGACATAGAGAAGTGCCGGCGCCGTTGCGTACGGCGGAATCGAACCAGCGAGTGGTGCCACGAACAGCGCGAGCAGGAATAGAACGCCGACGGCTGCCGCTGTCAGACCCGTCCGGCCACCGGCGTTGATGCCGGATGCGCTCTCGATATAGCTCGTGGTCGTTGACGTCCCGACCGCGGCACCAATCGCCGCCGCGGCACTGTCGGAAATCAGGACGCCGCGCAGACGGGGCACGGTTCCATCGGGCCGCATGAAGCCGCCGCGATGGGCAAGCCCGATCAGGGTGCCGGTATTGTCAAACAGGTCGACGAACAGGAAGGCGAAAACCACGGTCACCAGCCCGACCTTCATGGCGCCCGCGAGGTCCATCTGGAGAAATACCGGGGCGATGGAGGGCGGCACGTCGAAGATGCCGACGAACTTCTGCTGGCCGGCCAGGATCGAGATCACCGTGACCACCAGGATGCCGATGATCACGCCGCCCATGACGCGGCGGTATTCGAGGCCGATGATCAGGGCGAAGCCCAGTACCGCCATGAGGACCGGCCAGCTCACCAGCTTGCCGTGCGTGACCAGGGTTGCCGGATGGGCGACGACGATGCCGGCGTTCTTGAGGGCGATCAGGGCAAGGAACAGGCCGATGCCGGCTGCAATCGCCATCTTGAGGGATTTCGGGATCGCATTGACGATCCACTCGCGGATCGGCAGTACGCTGATGATCAGGAAGAGAATGCCCGAGAGGAAGACGCAGCCGAGCGCGACTTGCCAGCTGTAACCCATGCCGCCGACCACGCCGTAGGCGAAGTAGGCGTTGAGCCCCATGCCCGGCGCCAGGGCGATCGGGTAGTTCGCCAGAAAGGCCATGAGGAAGCAGCCGATGGCCGCGGCGACGCACGTCGCCGTAAAGACAGCGCCGAACGGCATCTTGGCATCGGCAAGGATCGCCGGGTTGACGAAGATGATGTAGGCCATGGTCAAGAAGGTCGTGAGACCGGCGACGAGTTCGGTGCGGACGGATGTGCCGTTCGCGCTCAGCTTGAAGACTTGTTCGAGCATCTGCTCTCCCCCTGATGCTGCTCGCAGTGTGCGGGCATCGCCCTGTGCAAAACCAGCTGGGAGAGCCGGCCGGTGGGCCATGGTTTGCCTTTATCCAAGCCGTTCCCTACAGTCCGCCGCCACTCCGACCATCTTCAAGAAGCCTCGACGGCAAGGATCAATTCAGCATGCGGATGAGCCAGTATTTTCTGCCGACCCTGAAGGAGACTCCCTCAGAAGCGCAGATCGTCTCGCATCGCCTCATGCTGCGCGCCGGTCTTGTTCGCCAGACCAGCGCCGGCATCTATGCCTGGCTGCCGTTCGGCCTTCGGGTGTTGCGGAACATCGAGCGCATTGTCCGCGAAGAGCAGAACGCGGCAGGCGCTCAGGAAGTGCTGATGCCGACCATTCAGTCGGCCGACCTGTGGCGCGAGAGCGGTCGCTACGACGCCTACGGCCCCGAGATGCTGCGCATCATGGATCGTCATGATCGCGAGATGCTCTACGGCCCGACCAACGAGGAAATGATCACCGTCCTCTTCCGCGACGGGGTGAAGAGCTACCGCGACCTGCCGAAGAACCTCTATCACATCCAGTGGAAGTTCCGGGACGAGGTGCGCCCGCGCTTCGGCGTCATGCGTGGCCGCGAGTTCCTGATGAAGGACAACTACTCGTTCGACATCGACAAGGCCGGTGCGGTGCACTCCTACAATAGGATGTTCGTCGCTTACCTTCGCACCTTTGCTCGCATGGGGTTGAAGGCGATCCCGATGCGCGCCGACACCGGCCCGATCGGCGGCGATCTCAGCCACGAATTCATCATCCTGGCCGATACCGGCGAAAGCGCCGTGTTCTGCCACAAGGGGCTGGTCGACAAGGATATCCTGAGCCGCAAGATCGATTACACGTCGGATCTGCAGTCGATCGTCAACGAGTGGACGTCGCTCTATGCCGCGACCGACGAAATGCACGATGCCAAGGCGTTCGAGGCGTTGCCCGAAGGCGATCGTCTGGCGGCCCGCGGCATCGAAGTCGGCCATATCTTCTATTTCGGGACCAAGTACTCCAAGCCGATGAATGCCGTGGTCACTGGCCCTGGCGGCGAGCAGGTCACCGTCGAGATGGGCTCCTACGGCATCGGCGTGTCGCGCCTGGTCGGCGGCATCATCGAAGCGAGCCATGACGATGCCGGCATCGTCTGGCCGGAGTCGGTAGCGCCGTTCAAGGTGGCGATCGTCAACCTGAAGCCCGACGACGGGGCGGTCGGCGGCGCCTGCCAGAAACTCTACGACGAACTGGCGGCCAAGGGCATCGAGGCGCTGCACGACGATCGCGACCTTCGGCCGGGCGCCAAGTTCGCAGACATGGACCTGATCGGCATCCCCTGGCAGGTGATTATCGGCCCGAAGGGACTGGCGGCCGGCAAGGTCGAGCTCAAGAATCGCAAGACCGGCACCCGCGAGGAGCTGCCCCTCGAACAGGCTCTCGCGCAGCTCATCGACAAGTTCGGCTGAGAAGGGAGCGGGGCGCCGCCATGGCCTTTGCTGCCGTCGAGCGCCTGATCGCCTTCCGCTATCTGCGGGCCCGCCGCGAGGAGGGCTTTATTTCGGTGATCGCCGGCTTCTCGCTGATCGGCATCACCCTGGGCGTCGGCACCTTGATTGTCGTCATGGCCGTGATGAACGGCTTTCGCGTCGAGATGCTACGCCAGATGTCGAGCATCAGCGGTCAGCTCGGTGTGCAGGGCAACCGCGGCGCCATCGAAGCCACGCCCGATCTGCTGAAGCGTCTGGCCGAAGTGCCGGGGGTGGTGACCGCAGCACCTTCGGTCGAGGGTCAGCTCATGGCTGTTGCCGGCGATCGCGTGCGCGGCGTCGTCTTGCGCGGCATGACGGCCCAGGATCTGCGTAACCGTCTGCCTGTCGCCGCCGCGATCGAGGGGGCGCCCGACATCCAGAACCGTCAGCGCGGCCTTTGTCGAGGCGAGGACGACAAGCCCATCGACTGGGGCAGCCTCAAGAACTTTGGTGAGGACGATTTCACGGTCGCCATCGGCCGGCGGCTGGCCGATCTCATGGGCGTCAAAGTGGGGGACCGGCTGCAACTCGTGTCGCCCGTGTCGGTCGCTACCCCGCTCGGTGTGATGCCGCGCTCGGTTTCGGCCGAGGTGGCGGCGATCTTCTGCACGGGCATGTACGATTACGACGCCAATTTCGTCTATGCGCCGCTCGCGGAGGCCCAGCGCCTGCTCAATCTCGGTCCGGATGTGACGGGTATCGAGATATTCGTCGCCGATGGCGCTTCGGTTCCGCAGACGCGCCGTCTGGTTTCGACGGTCGTCGGGTCGCAGGGCTGGGTATTCGACTGGCTGCAGGCCAATGTCGGCTTCTTCGCCGCCATCCAGGCACAGACCAATGTGATGTTCCTGGTCCTGACTCTGATCGTGCTGGTGGCTGCCTTCAACATCGTGTCCAGCCTGGTCATGCTCGTGCGTACCAAGACGGCGGATATCGCCATCCTGCGTACGATGGGTGCGAGCAGGGCTGCCATTCTGCGGATCTTCCTGCTGGATGGTTTGGCGATCGGCGGGATCGGCACGATCCTGGGCGTCGTCCTGGGGCTTGCCTTCGCCCGCAATATCGAAGCGCTGCGCCAATGGCTGCAGCGGACCTTCGACATCGTTTTGTTTGACGAGACGCTCTATCTGCTGGCCGAAATGCCGTCACGGATCGAGTGGGGAGAGGTCGCGGTCATCGCCATGATGGCGCTGGTCTTCGCCTTGCTCGCTTCGCTCTATCCGGCGGCCCGTGCGGCGCGTCTCGATCCCGTGGAAGGCCTGCGCCGTGAGTGACCGGGCGCCTGCAGTCGAACGCTGGCTGGCCTGGCGCTACCTCGCGACGCGCCAGCGCGAAGGATTCGTCTCCTTCATCGCGGTCTTCTCGCTGATCGGGGTGGCACTGGGGGTGGCTACGCTGATCGTAGTCCTTTCCGTCATGGGAGGCTTTCGCGAGCAGCTCCTGGCCCGGATCGTCGGCATGAACGGCCATATCGTCGTCACCGCGCGCGAGGGCATGCTGAAAGCGACGCCGGAGCTTTTGGCCAAACTTCAGGCCTTGCCCGGCGCCACGGCAGTGCGCCCGACGCTCGAGAGGCAGGCGCTGGTAAGCGTTCACGGCCAGACTCGGGGAGCATCGCTGCGCGGTGTGCCCAGGGAAGACCTGCTCAATCGCGAGATCGTTTCGCAGAATATCGTTCAGGGCAATCTGGCCGATTTTGGCGATAAACCCGGTGTCGTGGTCGGCGAGCGGCTGCGCCAGTCGTTGATGCTGAGAGTTGGCGACATGCTGACGGTCGTGACCCATCGTCTGAACGAGAATGGCACGATTGCACCGCGCTATACGGACTACGAGGTCCTGGCGACTTTCCTGACCCGTCGCTACGAATTCGACAGCGCGCTGGTCTTCATGCCGCTGGCCATGCTTCAGGAAGATCTCGAATACGGTCCCGATGCCGTGAGTTCGATCGATGTGTTTCTGAAGGACCCCGCCGCGGCGCCGCGGCTGGCGCAGGAGCTGCGGCAGTCTCTCGGCCGAGACGATCTCCGCATCTCCCATTGGCTTGGTCTCAATGCCCGTTTCGTCGGTGCCTTGCAGGTCGAGCGTGTGATGATGTTCATTATCCTGACTTTGATCGTGGTAGTGGCTGCGATGAACGTCGTCGCGAGCTTCACCATGCTGGTTCGGGTCAAGCGCGGCAGCATCGCGATCCTGCGCACGATGGGGGCGGCGCCGCGAACGATCGTTCGAGCCTTCTTCATGGCCGCCGCGGCGGTGGGATTGGTCGGTACGGTAATCGGAACCGGGCTGGGGCTCCTGGTTTGCGCCAACATGCCCGCAATCGGTCGCCTGTTGTCGACGATCACGGGCGCGGCGGGCAGTGGCGGCGCCGAAGTCGATTTCATCACCTCCATGCCCGTGCGGGTGCAGGCCGTCGAAGTGACGTCGATCGTTGCCGTCGCGATCGTGCTGTCATTGATCGCGGCCGCCTATCCGGCCTGGCGAAGCACGAGGATCGAACCTGTCGAAGGATTGCGTCATGAATGATCCGGCAGTTCCGCTGGCCCTGCAGGGCATCCGGCGGACCTTCATTCAGGGCGATCGACGCCTGGACGTGTTGCGCGGGGTGTCGCTCGAACTGAAACCCGGCGAGATCGTCGCCCTGGTCGGCCAGTCCGGCAGTGGCAAATCAACGATGCTGCATATTGCTGGCTTGCTGGAGCGACCGGACGAGGGCGAAGTCATGGTCGATGGCAAACCAGCCGGGAAGCTCGCCGACAAGGAGCGCACCGCATTGCGCCGGCAGTTCCTGGGCTTCGTTTACCAGTACCACCACCTGCTGCCGGAGTTCTCGGCCGTCGAGAATGTGATGCTGCCACAAATGCTGGCCGGCATCTCTCGAAGCGAGGCCCGTAAACGCGCAACCGAGCTCCTGTCGATGGTGCAGCTCGCAGACCGTCTGGATCATCGGCCCGGACGCCTCTCCGGCGGCGAGCAACAGCGCGTGGCGATTGCACGGGCCGTCGCCAACGCGCCCCGTGTTCTTCTGGCCGACGAACCGACCGGCAATCTCGATTCCACGACGTCGGAAACGGTGTTCCGGCAGCTCCTTGCCCTGGCGCGCGGTACCGGCATGGCGGCGCTGATTGCCACGCACAATTCGGAACTGGCCGCGCGCATGGATCGCACGGTGGTTCTCAAAGACGGCCTGCTGAGCGCCTAACTTTCCACAGGATTGAAGGCGATGATGGCGGGTGGCCATCGCCGATTTCGTCCATCTGAAAGTCCGTTCCGCCTATTCGCTCACCGAAGGCGCGAACAAGGTCGACACTATCGTGTCTCTTGCCAAGGCGGAGAGCATGCCGGCCGTCGCGGTTACGGACCGCAACAATCTCTTCGGTGCTCTCGAATTCTCTCAGTATGCCTCCAAGTCGGGCATTCAGCCGGTCGTCGGGTGCGACCTCGGCATCCGCCGGGAGGAAGAGGGCGGCATCGCGACCACGAGCAAGCTGCTGGCGATCGACTGGCTGACGCTCCTGGTCCAGAACGAGACGGGCTATCTCAACCTGATGCGGCTGGTGAGCCGTGCCCACCTCGAATTCAAGGTCGGCTCGGTCTCGGGTCTTCATCTGGCGGACCTCGAAGGGGCAACCGAAGGCCTGCTGGCGGTAACGGGCAGCGTCGGCAGCGGCATCGGCCGACTGCTCGCGGCGGGGCAGACGCCGGCAGCAGCGCACCTGCTGGAGCGGTTGCAGAAGCTCTTCGACGGCCGGCTCTATCTGGAGCTGCAGCGGCATGGCGAGGAAATTGAGCGCCGGATCGAGGAGCCGTTGGTCGACCTCGCGTACGAGCGCAGCCTGCCTCTGGTTGCGACCAACGATGTCCATTTTCCTAAGGCTTCGATGTATGAGGCCCACGACGTGCTGCTCTGCATCGAGCAGGGCGCCCATATCGAGGACCCGAACCGCCGCAGGCTGACGCCGGAGCACTATTTCAAGCCGGCTGCTGCCATGCGCGAGCTGTTCTCCGATCTGCCGGAGGCCTGCGACAATACTCTCGTGATCGCCCAGCGCTGCGCCTACATGCCGACGCCGCGCAAGCCGATCCTGCCCAGCTACACCAAGCTCGAGGGCCGCTCCGAAGGCGAGGCTTTGCGCGATCTGGCAAAGGGCGGGCTCGACGAGCTGAAGCAGCTCGGCCGGCTGGCCGAGAACATCACCTTCGAGCGCTACACGGAGCGGCTGACCTACGAACTCGACATGATCGAGAAGATGGGGTTCGCCGGCTACTTCCTGATCGTGGCCGACTTCATCCAGTGGGCGAAGGACAACGGCGTGCCGGTCGGCCCCGGCCGTGGCTCCGGTGCGGGCTCACTGGTCGCCTGGTCGCTCAAGATTACCGATCTCGATCCGTTGCGCTGGGGACTGCTGTTCGAGCGTTTCCTCAATCCCGAACGCGTGTCGATGCCGGACTTCGATATCGACTTCTGCCAGGACAAGCGCGACCGGGTGATCCGCTACGTGCGCGACGAGTATGGCCATGACCGCGTCGCCGCCATCATCACCTTCGGCAAGTTGCAGGCGCGTGCCGTGCTGCGCGATGTCGGCCGCGTGCTGGGCATGCCCTATGGCCAGGTCGACCGCATCTGCAAGCTGGTGCCCAACAATCCAGCCAATCCGGTGACATTGGCGAAGGCGCTGGAAACCGAGCAGCTCCTCAAGGAACAGTATTCGGCAGAGGAGGAAATCAAGCACCTTATCGACCTCGCGCTGCAGCTCGAAGGCCTCTACCGCAATGCCTCGACCCATGCCGCCGGCGTCGTGATCGGCGACAGGCCGCTCGACAAGCTGGTGCCGCTCTACCGAGATACCGACAGCAAGGACTCGCTGCCGGCCACCCAGTTCAACATGAAGTGGGTCGAGACAGCGGGCCTCGTGAAGTTCGACTTCCTCGGCCTCAAGACGCTGACGGTGATCGAGAAAGCCTGCGACCTGATCGGCCGAGACAAGATCAACATCGCCAAGTTGCCGCTCGACGATCGCAAGAGTTTCGAGCTGCTGGCCCGGGGTGATGGCTCCGGCGTGTTCCAGCTTGAAGGCAACGGCATGCGCGACGTGCTGCGCAAGATGAAGCCGGACCGCTTCGAGGACATCATCGCCGTGGTGGCGCTCTATCGGCCGGGTCCGATGGAGAACATCCCGAGCTACATCAAGCGTAAGCACGGCGAGGAAGAACCCGACTACCTGCATCCCCTGCTGGAAGGAATCCTGAAGGAAACCTACGGCATCATGATCTACCAGGAGCAGGTCATGCAGATCGCGCAGGTGCTGAGCGGCTATACGCTCGGCGGCGCCGACCTGCTGCGCCGCGCCATGGGCAAGAAGATCCAGGCCGAGATGGACGCGCAGCGTGCGAGCTTCATCGAGGGCGCCGAGAAGAACGGAGTCAAGAAGGACAAGGCTTCGTCGATCTTCGACCAAGTCGACAAGTTCGCGGGCTACGGCTTCAACAAGAGCCATGCCGCGGCCTATGCGCTGGTCTGCTATCAGACGGCCTATCTCAAGGCCAACCATCCGGTCGAATTCTTCGCCGCGACCATGACCCTCGATATGGGCAACGTCGAAAAGCTGAACGGCTACCGGCGCGACCTCGAGAAGATTGGTGTCGAGCTACTACCACCCGACGTCAACCGTTCCTCTGCCGAGTTTACCGTGGAGCGCGATGCCAACGGCAAGAAGGCGATCCGCTATGCGCTGGCCGCCATCAAGGGCGTGGGCCGCGAAGCCATGGTCCGGCTGACCGAGGAGCGGGTGGAGAACGGCCCCTTCAAGGATCTGTTCGACTTTGCCGAACGGCTCGACCAGCGCGTGATCAACAAGCGTCTGGTCGAGAGCCTGGTTCGAGCCGGCGCGTTCGATACCTTGAACAAGAATCGGGCGCAGACTTTTGCTGCCGTCGAGGCATTGACGCGCCATTCCCAGGCGACCCACGAGTCGCGGGGCAGCGACCAGAACAGCCTGTTCGGCGACGACACCGCCCAGCGCCGGCCCCAGTTGCCGAAGGTACCGGACTGGGCGCCGATGGAGCGGCTGCAGCAAGAATTCTCGGCGATCGGCTTCTATCTCTCGTCGCATCCGCTGGCCGCCTACGAACGCAGCCTGCAGCGACTGGGGGTCTGCCGCGCGGCCGATCTGCCGGCCTTGCTGGCACGCGGCACGTCGGGCCGGATCAAGCTGGCGGGTACCGTGATAGATCGCATGGAGCGCACCTCGGCCAAGGGCAATCGCTTTGCCTTCGTTCAATGCTCCGACCAGTCCGGCGCCTTCGAGCTTACGGTTTTCAGCGAGCTGCTGGGCAGCAAGCGCAATCTCCTCGAAGCGGGGCAGGCGGTGTTGATCTCGGCCGACGGACGGCTTGACGGCGAGCAGGTGAAGCTGACGGCGCAGACCGTCGAGAAGCTGGACGATGCCGTTGCGAATGCCGCGGCGGGCTTGCGTATCGTGATCTCCGATCCGGTGGCGCTGGAAGCGCTACGTAAAGCGCTCGACGGCAAACGCGGACGCGGGCGTGTGACGCTTGTCGTGCCGATGAGCGACGAGTCCGAAGCGGAGGTCACCTTGCCCGGGACCTATTCGATCGCAGGCGGCCTGCGCGATGTCATCGGCAGTCTGCCGGGCATTGCACAGGTGGAGGAGATTTGAGCCGCCAGCCCGGCCTCTTCGAGACTTCGGCACCGCCCGTACGGCGCAAAGCCACGGCGGGCGATGTCCGGCCCGCGATGGATTCGCCGCTGCTGCAGGCGCCGGTATTGCCGACCGACATCCGGCTGGGCACATCTTCGTGGTTCTTTCCCGGGTGGCGCGGCCTGGTCTACGACAGCGTTCATCCTCAGGTGACGCTCAGTCGCAAGGGGCTTGCGGCGTATGCCGAAATCCCGCTTTTACGCACGGTCAGCCTCGATCGCACATTCTATGCGCCGATCTCGGCTGTCGATTACGCGCGCTATGCCAGCCAGGTGCCGGAGCACTTCAGCTTCGTGGTCAAGGCGCCGGCGCTCGTCTGCGATGCGGTGATGCGCGACGAGGAGGGCAGGGGCAAAGTCGCCAACCCGCATTTTCTCGACGCCGCAATTGCCGCGCGGGAGTTCGTCCTGCCCTGCCTTGAGGGGCTGAAAGGCAAGGCGGGGCCTTTGGTGTTCCAGGTCTCGCCGCTGCCGCGTGGGCTGGTCGAGGACGCCTCCTTGATCGTGGAGCGGCTGGAGGCCTTCTTTGCGGCCCTTCCGCAGGAGCTGGGGAAACACCGTCCAATTTACGCTCTGGAACTGCGAAACCCCGAGCTGCTGACGCCGCGGCTGATGCGCATGCTCGGCCGGGGAGGCGTGCGCTACTGCGTCGGCCTGCACGATCGTATGCCCGAGGTCGAACGCCAGGAAGCTGCCCTCAAGGCCCTGGACGGGGATACGCCGGGCGACCTGGTGGTCCGCTGGAATTTGCACCGGGGCTTTCTCTATCAGGCCGCCAAGCAGCGTTACGAACCGTTCGACAAGCTGGTCGACGAAGACAGCGAGACCCGGCGCATCCTGGCCCGCATGGCTGCTGCAGCTTTCAAGGCCGGTCGCAAGGTCTGGATCACCGCCAACAACAAGGCCGAGGGGAGTGCGCCCCTTTCGCTGCTCAAGCTGGCTGAGGAGATCGCTCAGATCGTCGCCTAAGCCTTTGATTTGGCAGGCGCTTGCATTTGGCGGAACAAACTACTAGAAACGCGCCACTTCGCACGCGGGTTTGCGGTCGACGGGGAGACATCCCGGCGCTCGCTCCGGTGTCCAGAAATGGACGACGCCCGCGGAGGCTCAACCGGAAAAGGAGAACGGCATCATGACCATGCCGACGTTTACGATGCGCCAGCTGCTCGAGGCCGGCGTCCATTTCGGCCATCACACGCGCCGCTGGAACCCCAAGATGAAGCCGTACCTGTTCGGGGTGCGCAACGGGGTCCATATCATCGACCTCACCAAGACGGTGCCGCTGCTTGAGCAGGCGCTGAGGCAGGTTCGTGATGTCGTTGCCAGCGGCGGCCGCGTGCTGTTCGTCGGCACCAAGGCGGCGGCGGCGGATCGCGTTGCCGATGCCGCACGACGCTGCGGCCAGTATTACGTCAACCACCGCTGGCTGGGTGGCATGATCACGAACTGGCAGACCATCTCTGCCTCGATCAAGCGCCTGCGCGAACTCGACGAGCGCCTGAAGGGCGACGTCGTCGGCCTGACCAAGAAGGAACAGCTCGACCTGACGCGCGAGCGCGACAAGCTCGAGCGGTCGCTGGGCGGCATCAAGGAAATGGGCGGCACGCCCGACATGCTGTTCATCATCGACACCAACAAGGAAGCGATCGCCGTTCAGGAAGCCCGCAAGCGCGGCATTCCGATCGTGGCGGTGCTCGACAGCAACTCCGATCCGGACGGCGTCGATTTCCCGATCCCGGGTAACGACGACGCCATCCGCGCCGTGTCGCTCTACTGCGATCTGATGGCTGCCTCGGTGCTCGACGGCATCCGTGCCGAGATCGCTGCCTCCGGCGGCGACATCGGTGAACTGACGGAACAGCCCGAAGAAGAAATTCCGGCGGCGGAAGACGGCGCTGGCGCCGAGGCGTCGCCGGCCGAGTAGGCCAGGCCCCTCATCGACAAGAGACGAACGGGGCCGGTCGGAAGACCGGCCCTTGTCACACCAACGAGTCACGGAGCACTACAATGGCTGAGATCACGGCTGCCCTCGTCAAGGAACTGCGCGAGAAGACCGGCGCGGGCATGATGGATTGCAAGAAGGCGCTGAACGAAGTTCAGGGTGACGTCGAGAAGGCGGTCGACTGGCTGCGTACCAAGGGCCTGTCTGCGGCCTCGAAGAAGGCCGGCCGCGTTGCCGCCGAAGGTCTGGTGGGCGTCGCGGCGAACGGTACAACGGGTGCTGCGATCGAGGTCAATGCCGAGACCGACTTCGTCGGCCGCAACGAGCAGTTCCAGAAGTTCGTCACGGCGGCGTCCAAGCTCGCGCTCGAAAACGGCGGCGATCTCGCCAAGGTGGCGGCCGCGCCGTTCCCCGGCACCGGCCGTGACGTGCAGGGCGAACTCACGAACTTGATCGCCACGATCGGCGAGAACATGAGCCTGCGCCGCGCCGCGTCCCTGTCGGTCTCCGATGGCGTCGTGGTGGCCTACACGCACAACGCTGTCGCGCCGGACCTCGGCAAGATCGGCGTGCTGGTCGCGCTCGAGTCGACAGGCGACAAGGCCAAGCTCGCTGCCCTCGGCAAGCAGTTCGCCATGCACGTGGCCGCGACCAACCCGCAGTCGTTGACGGTGGCCGAGCTGGATCCGACGGTGATCGAGCGAGAGCGTGCGGTTCTCGCCGAGAAGGCGGGCCAGAGCGGCAAGACGGGCGACATCATCGCCAAGATGGTCGAAGGTGGTCTGCGCAAGTTCCATCAGGAAGTCGTCCTGCTCGAGCAGGCCTTTGTGATGGACGGCAAGACCAAGATTTCGAAGGTCGTCGAGGAAGCGGCCAAGCAGATCGGCGCGCCGGTCAATCTGGCAGGCTATCTGCGCTTCGCCCTGGGCGAAGGCATCGAGAAGAAGAGCGAGGATTTCGCGGCCGAGGTGGCCGCCCAGCTCAAGAAGTAGTATTAAAATCATCACTGGCGCGCGAGCACTGGGCTTGCGCGCCCAAGACAACGTAATCAGAGGAATCTGATGCCGTCGGGTCCCCGTTATCGCCGCGTCCTTCTGAAGCTCTCTGGCGAGGGGCTCATGGGGAATCGGGAATATGGCCTCGATCCCGACATGGTTTCGATGGTCGCGCAGGAAGTGAAGACCGTGCACGCCATGGGCGTGCAGGTTTGTCTCGTGATCGGTGGCGGCAATATTTTCCGTGGCGTTTCTGCTGCGGCATCCGGCATGGACCGCGCGAGCGGCGACTATATGGGCATGCTGGCGACCGTGATTAATTCACTTGCGATGCAAAGCGCATTGGAGCGGCAGGGCCTGCAGACGCGTGTCCAGTCGGCCATTCCGATGACTACCGTGTGCGAGCCCTACATCCGGCGCCGCGCAGCCCGTCATATGGAGAAGGGCCGTGTCGTGATCTTCGCCGCCGGCACAGGCAATCCGTTCTTCACGACGGATACGGCCGCCGCTCTTCGTGCCGCCGAGATGGGCGTCGACGGATTGCTGAAGGGTACGCAGGTCGACGGCGTCTACTCGGCCGATCCGCGCAAGGACAAGAACGCCAAGCGTTACGATACGCTGACCTACCTGGACGTGCTGTCGCGCGACCTGCAGGTGATGGATGCGTCGGCCATCTCGCTCGCTCGCGAGAACCGCATCCCGATCATCGTATTCGATATCCACAAGCCCGGCGCCTTCGCGGAGACGATGCGCGGCGAGGGTACATTCACCATCATCAAGGACGAGGCCTGATCATGACCGCCGATCTCAAGGAGCTCGAGAAGCGCATGCAGGGTGCCCTGGATGCCTTGAAAAAGGAATTCACGGGGCTGCGGACGGGGCGCGCTTCGGTCAATCTGCTCGATCCGGTTGTCGTCGAAGCTTATGGCCAACGCATGCCGCTCAATCAGGTCGGCACGGTGAGCGCCCCCGAGCCGCGGTTGCTGACGGTCAGCGTCTGGGACAAAGGCCTGGTCGTGTCGACGGCCAAGGCGATCCGCGAGGCCGGCCTCGGTCTCAATCCGGCGCCGGATGGCCAGATGATCCGCATCCCGATTCCCGAACTCACGACCGAGCGCCGTAACGAACTCGCCAAGCTCGCCCACAAGTACGCCGAGCAAGGCCGAGTCGCTGTGCGCAACGTGCGACGCGACGGCATGGAAGCGCTCAAGAAGGCCGAGAAGGATCACAAGATCTCGGAAGACGAGCACCGCCAGAAGTCCGACGAGGTGCAGAAGCTCACGGATCGCTTCGTGAAGCTCGTCGACGAGTCGCTGGCGCACAAGGAAAAAGAGATCAAGACGGTCTGATGTCGACGGCGCCGCTTCCCGCAGCCTCCGGCGGAGCGTCGGAGCCCCACCACGTTGCCATCATCATGGATGGCAATGGGCGCTGGGCAAAGGCGCGGGGGTTGCCGCGAGTGGCAGGCCATCGCCGTGGCGCCGATGCCGTGCGACGCGTGGTGCGCGGGGCCGGCGAACTCGGCATTCCGGTGCTGACGCTGTTTGCCTTTTCCACGGAGAATTGGGCGCGACCCGCCGACGAGGTCAGCGATCTCATGGGATTGCTGCGCCACTATCTCCGCAGCGAACTGGACGAGCTGCGCAAGAACGGCGCGCGCCTCAGGGTGATCGGCAATCGCGAAGGGCTGGCACCCGACATCGTGCGCGATATCGCCGAGGCCGAGAAACTGACGCAGGGCAACAATCGAATCGACGTCAATATCTGCGTCAACTACGGCTCGCGCGCTGAGATCGTACGCGCCGCCCGCGCCTTGGTGCAGCGCGTCGTCGCCGGCGAGCTGACAGCGGACAGTATCGACGAGAGTACCTTCGAGCGCGAACTCTTTACGGCCGGCGTGCCCGATCCGGATCTTCTCATCCGGACCAGCGGCGAGCAGCGGATCAGCAACTTTCTCCTTTGGCAGTGCGCCTACTCGGAGCTGATTTTCGTCGACACGCTGTGGCCGGACTTCGGCAAGGAACATCTGGAACAGGCAGTGGCCGAGTTCCGTCGGCGTGAGCGGCGTTATGGCGGCGTCGGGAGCTGAAGCTCCGACGAGTCGTGGCGGGCGGTTCGCAGGCTTGGCCTTGCGGCTGCTGTCGGCTGCGGTGCTCGCTCCGCTGCTGCTGGCCGCCGTCTGGTTCGGCTATCCCTGGATCGATCTCGTGGCAGCCCTCGCGGCGCCGCTGATGCTCTTCGAGTGGACGCGGCTGACGCGCGGCAATCCTGTTCTGCGGGTGCTGGCCTGGGGCTACGCACTGGCTGCCGTGACCGCGCTCCTGTGGATACGCCATCAGCCAAGCTTGGGCCGCGAAACCCTGATTTGGATCCTGGTCTGCATCTGGGCCACCGACATTGGAGCATACTTCGTCGGCAGAGCGGCCGGCGGCGCGAAACTGGCGCCCCGGATCAGCCCTGGCAAGACATGGGCAGGACTGATCGGGGGAATGGCCTGGTCCGCGATGGCGAGTGCTGCCGTCGGCTACGCATTCGGGCTCGGCGAGACGCTTCCCTTGGCTTTGATCGGTGCGGGACT
Source organism: Pseudomonadota bacterium (assembly GCA_020160995.1). Taxonomy (GTDB): domain Bacteria; phylum Pseudomonadota; class Alphaproteobacteria; order Reyranellales; family Reyranellaceae; genus Reyranella. The sequence goes on from JAIUOY010000138.1 coordinate 21,522, forward strand.
GGCCGTCATCGGCCAGCTGGGTGATCTGCTGGAGTCTGCCGCCAAGAGGCGGGCAGGAGTGAAGGACAGCGGTCGGCTGATCCCCGGACATGGCGGCCTGCTCGACCGGGTCGATGGCCTGATCGCAGTGCTGGTTGCCGTCGGTCTGGTGCGGCTGATCGTGGGCGAGACATGGCCCTGGATATGACAAAGTGGACGGCGCCTTCGCACGGCAGTCCACGCGGCGTGACGATCCTCGGTTCGACCGGCTCGGTCGGCCAGAGCACGGTCGACCTCATCGCCCGTGACCCCGCCAGCTATCGTGTCGAAGCGCTCGTGGCCGGTTCGGCGGTTGAATTGCTGGCCGAGCAGGCGAGACAGCTGAAGGCACGCCTCGCCGTGGTGGCCGATCCCGCCCGCTTCCACGCTCTGAAGGAAGCACTGGCCGGCACGTCGATCGAGGTTGCCGCCGGACCGGAGGCCGTGATCGAAGCGGCATCGCGGCCGGCCGAATGGGTGATGGCGGCCATCGTGGGGTTCGTGGGGCTTGCGCCGACACTCGCCGCCGCGCGCCGCGGCGCCATGGTGGCGCTGGCGAACAAGGAAGCCGTCGTCTGCGCGGGACGTCTGCTGTTCGAGGCCATCGAGGGTTCAGGCGGCAAGTTGTTGCCAGTCGATTCGGAACACAACGCGATCTTCCAGGTCTTCGAGCCGCAGCAGCGCCACGCCGTCGACCGGCTGATCCTCACCGCGTCGGGTGGCCCGTTTCGCAACTGGTCGCTGGCGGACATGGCCGAAGCCACGCCGGAGCAGGCGCTGGCCCACCCAAACTGGGACATGGGCGCCAAGATCTCGATCGATTCGGCGACGCTGATGAACAAAGGGCTCGAACTCATCGAGGCGCATCTGCTCTTTGGCCTGCCGGAAGGGCAGGTCGAGATCGTGGTGCACCCCCAATCCGTTATCCATTCGATGGTCGCCTATCGTGACGGTTCGGTCTTGGCCCAGCTCGGTACGGCCGACATGCGCGTGCCGATTACCCATGCCCTGGGCTGGCCTGCGCGGATCGATGGCCCGGCCGCGCGGCTCGACTTCGCGCAATTGTCTGCGCTCACTTTCGAGCGGCCCGATTCTGGCCGTTTTCCAGCGCTACGTCTGGCGCGCGAAGCGCTGGTCATTGGTGGGTTTGCACCGGTCGTGCTGAATGCGGCGAACGAAGCGGCAGTGGCGGCCTTTCTGGCCCGCCGTATCGGATTCCTCGACATTGCCCGTACAGTCGAGGACGTCATGGCCGGCTGGAGTGGCTTGGCAAACCCTGTGGAAACCCTCGATCAGGTCAAGGCGGCGGACCTGGAGGCCCGGAGGAGGGCCGAAGAGATCTGCAAGGGCAAAGAGCTGAGCAATTGAACTAAACCAGAACCCATGATCCACTGAACCATGCAAAGCGTCGCCAGCCTTTTCACGACATATCTCCCGTATTTCATTCTGGTCCTGACGCTGCTCGTGTTCGTCCACGAGTTCGGCCACTATTGGGTGGCGCGGCGCTTCGGCATTCATGCCGAGGTTTTCTCGATCGGCTTTGGACCGGAAATCGTCGGCTGGACCGATCGCAACGGGACTCGGTGGAAGATTTCGGCCATTCCACTGGGTGGCTATGTGAAGTTCCTGGGCGACAGCGACGAAACCAGCGCCACGCCCACCGATCAGCCCCTTTCGTCAGCCGACCGGCGGCGCGCCTTCTTCAGTCAGCCGCTCTATGCCCGTACGGCTGTCGTGCTGGGCGGCCCGATGGCGAACCTGTTGTTCGCCTTTGTGCTGCTGACAGGCGTCTTTTACGTGATGGGCGAGCCGTACTCGCCGGCCGTTGTCGCCGTGCAGCAAGAAGGGCCGGCCGCCCGTGCAGGGCTGCGTAGTGGGGACGTGGTCGTCGGTCTCAACGGCAAGCGCGTCGATCGTTACGAGGACATCCAGGACTCGCAAATCCTCTATCTGGCCAAGCCGATGCCGATCGAGTACCGGCGCGACGGGCAACTCCTGCGGGGCGAGATTGCCCCGCAATTCTGCGAGCGGACGGATCGCTTCAATAACACGCTGCGCTATGGCGACCTCGGCATGGATCAGCTCATCCGGCCGGTCGTCGGTGGCTTCACGGCCAACAGTCCAGCGGAGGCGGCCGGTCTGAAGGTCGGCGACCTGTTGCTGTCGATCGACGGCAAGCCGGTGGATTATTTTTCGCGCATCCCCGAACTGATCGGCAGCCGCGGTGGCCAACCTGTGACCGTCACCTACGAGCGTGCCGGTCAGCGCCGGGAGACCACGGTCGTCCCGATCGCCGACAAGACGCACGACTGCGCCGGCAAGGAACAGGCAATTGGCCGGCTGCGCGTTCGCCCGGCGGCCGTCACGGAGTACCGCCACCAGGGCGTCATCGGCGCGATGGGGGCGGGCGTGAATGCGGTCTGGAGCATGACCACGATGTTCTATACATCGATGGGCCAGATCTTGACGGCGGCAAGACCTGTGGATGAATTGGGCGGACCTATTCGCATTGCCAAGGCAGCCGGCGAGGCGTCGCACGCTGGTTGGGGTGGCATCCTCAATCTTGTCATTGCCTTGTCGGTCGTGCTGGGCGTTTTTAACCTGCTGCCCGTCCCGATGCTCGACGGAGGGCATCTCGCCATGTACCTCTATGAGGCGGTACGTGGCCGGCCGCTCAGCCTCAGGGCTCAGGAAGTCGGGTTGAAGTTAGGCTTTGCCCTTGTCATCGGCATGGCGCTGATAGCGACATTCAATGACATCAGGCTGTTGCTGCGGTGAGTGGCGCGAACCTGTGGGGAAAAGGCAGGGGACAAAAGGGATGACGAAGTCCCAGATGCCGGTTTATGAAGCTGCGTTCGCGGGTTTGGCCATCGGTAAGGTCTGGCAGGCGCCGGGGGTGAGTTTGATCTTTCGTTGGGCCGTACTGGCCGTTGCTGCAATTCTCATGTTCAGTACGACGGCGCACGCCCAGCGGGGTGCGGCCGGCGGGACGATTCAGGCCATTCAGATCGATGGCAATGTGAGGTCGGAAGCGGCGACGATTCGCTCCTACCTGCAGCTGAAGCCCGGCGAGCCCTACGACGCTGCTGCGGCCGACCGCTCGCTGAAGGCGCTGTTCGCGACCGGGCTTTTCTCCGACGTCGTGATCCAGATGCAGGGCTCGACCCTGGTCGTGAAGGTCACCGAGAATCCGATCATCAATCGGGTGGCCTTCGAAGGGAACAGCAAGATCGACGACGACAAGCTGCGCGACGAGGTGCAGTCCAAACCTCGACAGGTGTTCACGCGCGCGCGCGTACAGTCCGACGTCGAGCGCATTCTGACCATCTACCGCCGCAGCGGCCGCTACAATGCATCGGTCGAGCCGAAGGTCATCAACCTGGAGCAGGGTCGTGTCGACCTTGTCTTCGAAATCCACGAAGGCGACGTTACGGGCGTCAAGCGGATCAGCTTCGTCGGCAACGAGGCGTTCGGCGACGGCACGCTGCGCGGCAAGATCCGGACGACTGAAAGCGCCTGGTGGCGTTTCCTGTCGTCGGACGATCGTTTCGACCCGGATCGCCTGAATCTCGACCGTGAGCTTCTGCGCAAGTTCTACCTTTCGGAAGGTTACGCCGATTTCCGCGTCGTCTCCGCGGTCGCCGAGCTTGCCCCCAATCGTGAAGGCTTCTTCATCACCTTCACGATCAACGAGGGCGAGCGCTATCGCTTCGGGAAGGTCGACGTCACCAGCCGTTTCCAGGGCCTCGACGTCGATGTGATCAAGGGCTTCCTGACGATGAGCGAAGGCGAATGGTACGACGCCGACGAAGTCGAGAAGTCGGTTTCCAACATTTCCGAGGCGGTCGGCACGCTGGGCTACGCGTTCGTCGACGTTCGTCCGAACATCCGGCGCAACAGGGACAATCTCACCGTGGACGTCATCTTCGACGTTCAGGAGGGACCGCGGGTCTACGTCGAGCGCATCAATATTTCGGGCAATACCCGAACCCTCGACAAGGTGATCCGGCGCGAGTTCCGTCTGGCCGAAGGCGACGCGTTCAGCACCGCGAAGGTCCGCCGCAGCCAGCAGCGCCTGCGCAATCTCGGCTTCTTCGAGAAGGTCGACGTGTCCGCGGCGCCGGGCTCCGCTCCTGACAAGACGAACCTGGAAGTCCAGGTCGTCGAGCAGAGCACCGGCGAAATCTCCTTCGGTGCGGGCTACTCGTCGACGGCAGGCATCGTCGGCGATATTTCGGTCAAGGAGCGCAACCTGCTGGGCAAGGGGCAGGAACTGCGCCTCGGCCTGTCGCTGGGTACCTTGAGCACGGTCATCGACCTTGGCTTCACAGAGCCTTACTTCATGGACCGGCAGGTTTCGGCGGGCTTCGATCTCTTCAGAACATCGAACGACCGTCAGAACGTGGCGAGCTATAGCGACCGCAGCCTGGGCTTCGCGCTCCGCGCCGGCTGGGCCTACAGCGAGCATCTCCGGCAGCTCGTTCGCTACACCCTGCGTCAGACCGACATCTACAACGTGCAGTTCTGGGCTTCGCCGATCATTCAGGCACAGGCCGGCACACAGGTCGTATCGGAACTCTCCGAGACGATCCTCTGGGATACCCGCGACACGCGCCTGAACACGACCAAGGGCTTCCTGGTCCGCAACACGGTGGCCGTTGCCGGTGCGATCGGCACCGAACAGTATGTCCGCACGACGGCCGATGCGGTCTACTACTACTCGCTCTTCGAGGACGTGGTTGCGTCGATCGGTGGCTCGGTCGGCCTGGTCCTGCCATACGGCGGCTCCTACGTCCGTCTGAACAACCTGTTCTTCATCGGCGGCGATACGCTACGCGGCTTCGCGGTCGGCGGCATCGGTCCGCGCGACGCGGGCACCACCGATTCGCTCGGCGGCCAGTACTATTACACCGGCACGGCAGAGCTCTCCTATCCGCTGCCCTTCGTGCCGAAGGAGGTTGCGCTTCTCGGCAAGGCGTTCATCGATATCGGCTCGTTGTGGGGTGTCCAAACCTCCACGACCAACACGACGTCGGTCCTGGACAGCCAGCTGATGCGCGTCGCGGCCGGCATCGGCATCCAATGGGTGTCGCCGTTCGGCCCGATCCGAATTGACTATGCCTGGCCAGTCCAATACGAGCCGTGGGACAAGCAGCAGAACATACGCTTCAGCTTCGGCACGCGCTTCTGACGGGAGATGTCGCGGTCATGAACGTACAAGTCGACAAGGCCAGCGTCGCCACGGCGACTTC
>JAIUOY010000139.1:0-8660 GCA_020160995.1 Pseudomonadota bacterium
AGCCGGTCGACGATGATCTGATAGCGCGAGGAGCCGGCATAGGTGGTGAGCTTGCCGGTGGCGATGACCTCCAGCCCTTCCTCGATGCCGATGCCGAGCCGCCGGATTGTGCCCTTCCAGGCGACGCCGTCGATGACGGCATTCTCGTCCTTCAGGCGGAAGTAGCAGTGACCGGAGCGCGGAAAGGATGGCTGGCTGATTTCGCCCCGCACGCGCACACGCGGAAACGCCGTCTCGATTTCGCGTTTCAGCGCAAAGGAGAGCTCGGAAACTGAGAATTCCGGAACGTTGCTGGGGGCTGAAGGAGCGTCGAAATTATCCATGGAAGACGGCAGCCTAGCCGCTTGTGCCCGCGACGCAAACTGTGGTCAAAGCCTCGCTATGCGAATCCTCGTGGTGGGCGGCGGCGGCCGCGAACATGCGCTCTGCTGGGCGATTTCGGCATCTCCGCTTTGCACCAAGCTGTTTTGCGCCCCAGGCAATGCCGGCATCGCGCAGGTCGCGGAATGCATCGACGTCGGCGCCGAGGACATCGCGGGACAGGTAGCGCTCGCGCAGCGCGAAAAGATCGACTTCGTGGTGGTCGGGCCCGACGCGCCCCTGGTCGCGGGCATCGTCGATGCCTTCACCGCCGCCGGCATCAAGGCCTGGGGCCCCTCGAAGGCCGCCGCCCGGCTCGAAGGCTCCAAGAGCTTCACCAAGGCGCTGTGCCGCGAAAACAACATCCCCACCGCGGCCTACGAGCATTTCACCGACGTCGCTGCGGCCGAGGCCTATATCCGCGCGCAGGGCGCACCCATCGTCGTCAAGGCGGACGGGCTGGCCGCCGGCAAGGGCGTGATTGTCGCCGAAACCGTCGAGCAGGCCGTCGAGGCGGTCCGCGATATTCTCGCCGGGAATCGCTTCGGGGCGGCCGGCGCCTCGGTCGTGATCGAGGAGTTCATGCAGGGCGAGGAAGCGAGCTTCTTCGCGCTCTGCGACGGCGAGCATGTGCTGCCGCTGGTCGGTGCGCAGGATCACAAGCGCGCCTTCGACGGCGACAAGGGGCCGAACACCGGTGGCATGGGCGCCTATTCGCCGGCGCCGATCTTCGACGCCGGCATGCAGAAGCGCACCATGGACGAGATCGTGATGCCGACTGTGCGCGCGATGGCCAAGGCCGGCTCGCCGTTCAAGGGCGTGTTCTATGTCGGCCTGATGATCGATCAGAAGGGACCGCGGCTGGTCGAGTACAACTGCCGCTTCGGCGACCCCGAATGCCAGGTCCTGATGATGCGGCTGAAGTCCGATCTCGTGCCGGCCCTGCTGGCCTGCGTGGATGGTGGCCTGAACCACCTTGATCTGCGCTGGTCCCCGGAGGCCGCCCTTACCGTCATCCTGGCGACCAAGGGCTATCCCGACTCCTACCCGAAGGGCAGCGAAATCCGGGGCCTGGACCAGGCGGCAAAGATCGAGGGCGTGCAGATTTTCCATGCCGGAACCAAAGCCGACGGCAACCGCGTCCTGGCCAATGGTGGCCGCGTCCTGAATGTCAGCGCCATGGCCGCGACGGTCGAGGAGGCCCGCGACCGCGCGTATCGCGCAGTGGACCTGATCGACTGGCCGGAAGGCTTTTGCCGGCGTGATATTGCATGGCGGGCAGTCGGCCACCGGTCGTGACAGCCCGACCTCGCCGCCGCTAGGGTCTTTCCCATGCCTGATTCGCCTGACCTCTCCCAGCGCCTGCTGGCCCAGCTACGCTTCCCCTGCGGCGACGTTCCCGAGCCTGGGGACATCAAAAACGTTGCCCCCGGCATCTATTGGCTGCGCATGCCGCTGCCCTTCCAGCTCAACCACATCAATTTGTGGCTGGTCGAGGAGAAGGATGGCTGGACGATCGTCGACACCGGCATCAATACCCAGGACACGCGTGATCTCTGGGAGAAGATCTTCGCCCAGAAGCTGAACGGCAAACCCGTCACGCGCGTGATCGCCACGCACCTCCATCCCGATCATGTCGGGCTGGCCGGCTGGCTCTGCAAGAAATGGAACGCGCCGCTCTGGATGACCCTGGGCGAGTACATGAGCGCCCAGGCGGCCCGCAACGACTTCGTGGAGAGCGACGAGATCCGCGCCGCCCATCTCGCCCGCAACGGCGTGCCGGCGGACCGCATCGCCAATTTCCACCGCCACAAGGGCGGCTATGCCAAGGGCGTGGCGCCACTGCCGACGGCCTTCCAGCGCCTGATCCACGCCCACCCCCTCACCATCGGCGGGCATCGCTGGGACGTCATCGTGGGCCGCGGCCACGCGCCCGAACACGCGTCGCTGTGGTGCCCGGAACTCAACGTCATGATTGCCGGCGACCAGGTGCTGCCCAAGATCAGCACCAATGTCGGCGTCTGGCCGAACGAACCGCTGGCCGACGCCCTGACCTGGTTCCTCGATGGCTTCTCGCGCTTTCGCCGCCTGCCGGCCGACGCGCTGGTCCTGCCGAGCCATGGCTTTCCATTCATCGGCCTGCACACGCGCCTCGACCAGCTCGTGGCCCATCACGATGCCCGCCTGAACGACATGACGACCGCCATCGCCCGCAAGGGAGCCGAAGGCGCGACGGGCTGGGATATGGTGCCGGTGCTCTTCCCGCGTCATCTCGACAACAATCAGATCGTGTTCGCCTTCGGCGAGACCCTGGCGCATCTCCATTGCCTGGAGACGCGGGCGCGTGTGAAGCGAACGGTCGTGGATGGCGTGCACCGCTTCGTCGCGCTGGTTGACCCTGCAAACGATCCGCCGTCCGACGATCCTTCGCCCGAGGTGATGGATGTTGGTGCTGTCTGACGGTTAATGCGCGTCGACCTCTTCGACTTCGAGCTTCCGGACGACCTCATTGCCCAGCGGCCCGTCTCGCCGCGCGATTCCGCACGTCTGCTCGACGTCGCGCCGGACGGCCTGCACGACAGGACGGTGCGCGATCTTCCGCGCCTGCTGCGCCCCGGCGACCTGCTGGTCTTCAACGACACCAAGGTCATTCCGGCGCGGCTTAAGGGCGTTCGCGCCGGCAGCGGCGGCCGACAGGACGTCTCGCTCGAAGCTCTGTTGATCCGCGATGTCGGCGCCGGTCGTTGGCTTTCCTTCGCACGTCCGACCAAGCGGCTGCGTCCCGGCGATGCGATTACCTTCGCCAACGGTCTCATGGCCCGGGTTGACGCCAAGCACGACGACGGCTCGATCGTCCTGGCGTTCGACAGGAGCGGTCACGAATTTCTCACAGCCCTTGAACAAACCGGCGCGGTACCCCTGCCCCCCTACATTCGCGGCGGCACGGCCGACGCACAGGATCGTGCCGATTACCAGACGCTCTTCGCCCGCTACGACGGCTCCGTCGCCGCCCCCACTGCCGGCCTGCATTTCACGCCGCCATTGCTGGCAGCGCTGGCAGAGGCCGGCATCGGCACGGCGGGCGTCACGCTCCATGTCGGGGCCGGCACCTTCCAGCCGGTGCGGGTCGACGATACCGACGCCCACACCATGCACGCCGAATGGGGCGAGGTTTCCGAAGCGACGGCCCGCGCCGTCAGTGCGGCACGCGAGGCCGGCGGCAGGATCGTCTCGATCGGCACGACCTCGCTCAGGTTGCTGGAGTCCGTGGCGCGCGCGCATGACGGGGCCGTGAAGCCATGGAGCGGCGAAACCGACATCTTCATCACGCCAGGCTTTCGCTTTCGCGCCGTCGACCTGCTGCTCACCAACTTCCATCTGCCGCGTTCGACGCTGTTCATGCTGGTCGCCGCCTTCGCCGGTCTCGACCGTATGAAGCAGGCTTATGCGCACGCGATAGGCGAGCGATATCGCTTCTATTCTTACGGCGATTGTTGTTTGTTGCGCCGATGAGCCTTTCCTTCAAGCTGCTCGGCACGGATGGCAATGCACGCCGCGGGCAGATCACGACAGCACATGGCACGATCGAGACGCCGGCCTTCATGCCGGTGGGCACCGCCGGGACCGTAAAGGCGATGATGCCGCAATCCGTCGCCGGCACCGGCGCCGAGATCGTGCTGGGCAACACCTTTCATCTCATGCTGCGGCCCGGCGCGGAGCGCGTCGCCGCGTTGGGCGGCCTGCACAAGTTCATGAACTGGCCGGGTCCGATCCTGACCGACTCGGGCGGCTTTCAGGTGATGTCGCTCAAGGAGCTGCGCAAACTCGATCCGGATGGCGTCACCTTCCGATCTCCCATCGACGGCACGCAGCATCGCCTGACGCCCGAGCGCTCGATCGAGATCCAGCGGCTGCTCGATGCCGACATCACCATGTCGTTCGACGAATGCACGAGCTGGCCGGTCGAGGAGCCGGAGGCGGCCTTCTCCATGCGGCTTTCGATGAAGTGGGCGGAACGCGGCAAGCGAGCCTTCACCGAGCGGCCGGGCTACGGCCTGTTCGGCATCGTCCAGGGCAGCGTCTTTCCCGAGCTGCGGGAGGAAAGCACCAAGGCCCTGACCTCGATCGGCTTCGACGGCTATGCGGTCGGCGGGCTCGCCGTCGGCGAGGGCCAGGAGACGATGTTCCGCGTCCTCGACCAGACCGTGCCGATGCTGCCGGCCGACCGGCCGCGCTACCTGATGGGCGTGGGGCGGCCGGCCGACATCGTGGGCGCCGTGAAGCGTGGCATCGACATGTTCGATTGCGTGATGCCGACACGCGCCGGCCGCACGGCTCAGGCTTTCACGCGCCGCGGCGAACTCAACATGCGCAATGCGCGCCACCGCGATGATCCGCGACCGATCGACGAGCAGTGTGCCTGCCCGGCCTGCAAGCATCACAGCCGGGCCTATCTGCATCACCTCATCCGCTCCGAGGAAATTCTCGGGGCGATGCTGCTGACCTGGCACAACCTGCATTACTATCAGGACGTCATGCGCGGCTTGCGCGGTGCCATCGAAAGCAACGTGCTGGGCTCCTGGATCGCCTCGTTCGAAAGCGATCAGAGCCTCGGCGACATCCCCCCATTGTAGCGGAGCGTAACGGATGCCCAACGAGGCGTTGATCGTGGTCGATGTGCAGAACGACTTCTGCGAAGGCGGCGCGCTGGCAGTGCCCGGCGCCAATGCCATCGTGCCACTGATCAACCGCCTGATCGGCCGCTACGACCACGTCGTCCTGACGCAGGATTGGCATCCCGCGGGTCATGCCTCGTTCGCCAGTTCCTGGGCCGATGCCGAGCCCTTCTCGACGGTGAAGTTCCCTTACGGACCGCAAACCCTGTGGCCGGATCACTGCATTCAGGGCACGCCGGGCGCTGCGTTCCATCCCGATCTTGAAACGACCAAGGCGCAGATGATCGTGCGCAAGGGCTATCATACCGGCATCGATTCCTATTCGGCCTTCCGCGAGAACGATCGCATGACGCGGACCGGCCTCGACGGCTACCTGAAGGCGCGCGGATTCTCGCGGCTGATCTTCTGCGGCCTGGCACTCGACTATTGCGTCGCCTGGTCGGCCATCGATGCCCGGCAAGCCGGCTTCGATGTCGCCGTGGTGCTCGAAGCCACGGCCGCCATCGACCTCGACGGCAGCCGCAAGCGCAAGCTCACCGAGATGCGCCAGGGCGGTATCAATCTAAACCTTACTGCCTGACGAGTTCGACGCGGCGGTTCTTGGCCTGTCCGTCTTCATTGTCGTTGGGAGCAAGCGGACTCAAAGGGCCAACACCTTTTGCGACCATACGATCGGCGGCGATACCATGCTTTGCCGTAAGCGCCTTGGCGACAGCCTCGGCGCGCCGCTGCGACAGGTCGGTATTGTAGGCGAAGGCGCCCTTGTTATCGGTATGGCCGACAATGAACACCTTCAGTCCGGGCGTGGACTTGAGCAGGTTTGCCATCTCGACGAGCTGCTTGTCGGACTCCGGCTTGATGTCGGCCTTGTCGAAATCGAACAGGATGCCGTAGAGCGCGACGCGGCCCTCCTTGCCCAGCGCGCCGCCGATCTGCTCGGCCGAGACGAAGGCCAAGTTCTGCTGCATCGCCTTGGTTTCGAGCACGTCGAGCATCACCAGCACGCGGCCCTTGAGCGCCGCCGAGATGTTGCCCATCGAACCGCCGGTCTGGGTAGCCGCATAGATCGAGACGTAGACATCCGAACCGCCGCCCCGCTCCCACTTGCCGACCCACAGCCGCTGGTCGGCCGAAGGATCGACATACTCCAGCACGTTGCCGGTGAGGTCGCGACGAGCGCGATTGTAGGCCGTGCCCTCGGGCTTCAGCGCACGAGGCACCCCATGCAGCTTGTGGAAGTCCTCGCCGCACTCTGTCTTGCTGCACTGGAACAGGGTCTTGGCGCCCTTGCCCTCCAGCTCGTTGGTGTAGTTGCGCACCACTTCGAGCGTCGAGCGGCCTTCGGGGATCACGTAGACGGTGCGCGTCAGCCGGCCCTCGACGGACTCGACCTTCTCGTAGCGCAGCTTCTTGTCTGCGTCGGTCTGGTACGACGAGCCGATCGCCTTGCCAAGCGGCAGGACCAGCTCGTCGAAGTCCTTCCTGGTCTGCGCCAGGATGAAGGAGCCGGCATAGCGCGGCAGCAGCAGATCGCTGCTGCCCGGAGCGTTGGTCGTCAGCTCCTTGGTGAATTGCGGTTCGACCTGCGCCTGCGCCGACAGGCTGGAGAGAAACAGCGCGGCAGCGGCAAGCAGCAGGTGACGCATCAGACCCGTTCCAGCGCCAGTGCGATGCCCTGGCCCACACCGATGCACATGGTGGCGAGTGCGCGCTTGCCGCCCGTCGCTTCGAGCTGGTTGAGCGCGGTGATCATCAACCGGCCGCCCGAGGCGCCGAGCGGATGGCCGAGCGCAATGGCGCCGCCGTTGGGGTTGACGTTCTCGGCATCGTCGCCGAGGCCGAGCTGACGCAGGACGGCTAGCGCCTGGGCCGCGAACGCCTCGTTGAGTTCGATCGTGTCGAAGTCGCCGATGGTCATGCCGAGCTTGGCCAGCAGCTTCTGCGTCGCCGGCACCGGACCGATGCCCATGACGCGCGGCGGCACGCCGGCCGATACCGCGCCCAGGATACGGGCGCGCGGCGTGAGCCCATTAGCCTTGGCCGCAGCCTCCGAAGCAATGATCATGGCGCAGGCGCCGTCGTTCAGGCCCGAGGAGTTGCCGGCCGTCACCGAGCCGCCCTCGCGGAACGCCGCCGCCAGCTTCGAGAGCGTTTCCATCGTCGTGTCGCCGCGCGGATGCTCGTCCTTGCCGACGACGATCTCGGTCTTGCCCTTCTTGACCGTGACCGAAACGATTTCCTTGTCGAAGAAGCCGCGATCCTGCGCCGCCTTGCAGCGACGCTGGCTGCGATAGGCGAAGGCGTCCTGGTCTGTACGGCTGATCTGGTGCTCGGTCGCCACGTTCTCGGCGGTCTGACCCATCGGGTCGACGCCATAAGCAGCCTTCATCCGCGGGTTGACGAAGCGCCAGCCCAGCACCGTGTCCTCGAGCTTCATGGAGCGATCGAAGGCGCCCTCGGGCTTGCCCATGACGTAGGGCGAGCGGGTCATGCCCTCGACGCCGCCGGCGATCATCATGTCGGCTTCACCGAGCTTCACGGCGCGTGCGGCATGTCCGGCCGCTTCCAGGCCCGATCCGCAGAGCCGGTTCACCGTGGCGCCAGCCACTTCGACCGGCAGACCGGCGAGCAGGCCTGCCATGCGCGCGACATTGCGGTTGTCTTCGCCCGCCTGGTTCACGCAACCGTAGATCACGTCGTCGACCGAGCCCCAATCGACATTGGCGTTGCGCTGCATCAGCGCCTTGATCGGATGGGCGGCGAGATCGTCCACACGCATGGCGCCCAGGCCGCCGTTGTAACGGCCGACGGGGGTGCGGATCGCATCACAAATGAAGGCTTCGGTCATCTTGGGTACTCCCAACTCAATCAATGGGTTGGGGTAGCACCGCTCGCAGGGGCTTGCTAGTGCCCCTCCCGGCCCGGCCATGTCCGCCGGACGGAGGGGCCATGCGACCCAGGTAGTTGCCGCCTCAGCCCGCCCTGCGGCAGACGGCGTACTGGGCGTATCCGCGGAAGGGCCGCTCGAAGCGGCAAAGGCTCACTGTCTGCCTGTCGGCGAGGCCCGTCAGCGCCGTTTCCAGCCGATCTCGCGGCGAGACGTGAAACAGGCCCAGCCAGCGCCGCAGCCCAGCCCTGAACCAGATGGGCAGCTCCTCCTGCCCGCCGAAATCGACGATATGCAGCTCGCCGCCAGGCCGCACCCATGCCAGCGCCTGGGCCAGCACACTCTCCCAGGCCGGGATCATCGACAGGCTGTAGGAGATGAAGATCCGCGAAAAGGACGGCACACCGAAGAGAATGGCCGGATCGAACCGCGTGGCGTCGGCACGGGCGAGGCGGATACGCGAGACGAGCGCCTCCCGTTCGAGGATCTGCCGGGCCGTCCGCAGCATCTCGGTGGAGATGTCGATGCCGAACAAAGCCGCTTCGGGATAGCGACGCGCGACGGCAACCAGGTTGCGCGCGGTGCCGCAACCGATCTCCAGAACCCGCTCGCCCGGAGACGGCGCAAGCTGGTCGATCAGGCGGTCGCGGCCCAGCAGGTAGTACTTGCGGCTGAGATCGTAGACATGGCGTTGCCGACGATAGATGCGATCCATCAGCTCGGCAGACCGGCCGGGC
>JAIUOY010000140.1:0-17246 GCA_020160995.1 Pseudomonadota bacterium
CGCGTCGCTCCAGCAGGAGGCGCACCATCTTCAGGTAGTTCTTGTCCCAGCGCACGGTGATGCCGTATTCGGCGACGCCGCCGAAACCGGCCATCGCGCGCTCGCCGAGATTTTCGCGCAAGGCCGCGACATCCTTCACCGCCTGGAAGCCGACGCGCGTGCCATCCATCGCCACACCGGACTGCGCCTCGGGCAGCGGCTCGATCTTGAGCCCGTCGATCCCGACCACCGTATGGCCGTCGTTCATCAGATGATGCGCGAGATTGAAGCCAGCCGGGCCCAGGCCGACGACCAGCACGGTACGCCCCGTCGCGGGGCGCGGAATCGGGCGGCGCAGGTCGAGCGGATTCCAGCGCGTCAGCAGCGAATAGATCTCGAAGCCCCACGGCAGGCCGAGCACGTCCTTCAAGGTGCGGGTCTCGATCTGCGGGATGTCGACCGGCTCCTGCTTCTGATAGATGCAGGCCTTCATGCAATCGTTGCAGATGCGGTGGCCGGTTGCCGCCAGCAACGGATTGTCGACGGCGATCATCGCCAGCGCGCCGACCGAGAAGCCCTCCGCCTTCAGGAGGTTCATCTCGGAAATCTTCTCTTCGAGCGGGCAGCCCGCGAGAGTGACGCCGAAGGGCGACTTCTGGAAGGCGCCGGTCTTGCGGTCCCGCAAGCCGCGGGAGCAACTGTCCTTGCCCTGGTTGTGGCACCAGATGCAGTAGTTTGCCTGATCGAGGGTGCGGACGAGATCGAACCCCTGATCGGTGAGCGCAAAGCCTTCGCGATGCCGCAGCAGCGGCCGCGGCAGCTTCATGCGGATGACGCCGTCGACCGTCTCGGTCTCGATCGGCACCAGATGCTCGAAGTCGAGCTTGTGCGGCACCTTGAACAACGGCCCGTCGCGATGACGCTTCTTGCCCTCGGGATGGTGCAGCGCCCAGGCGGCATACTCCGCGAAGGCCGTAATCTGCGGCGTCGGCGCGTCGACCTTGAACTCCGCCCCGACGAGATCGCGAACCGCGAGCGCGAAGGCGAGCTCCCATTCTTCCAGGTCGGCAGACGGGTCGATGCGAAGAGCGATGTTGGCAGTGACGCTCGCACCGTCGAGCGCCGCTGCAGCATCGGGCTTGATGGCACGCGTGACGTAACGCTGCACGAAGAGCCGCTTACAATCGTAGAGCGGCGCCAGGCGACTGTGCCGGCCGCGCAGAGCCGCAACCTCCTCACCGACGCCGAACAGGGTGCCGACGAAATCCTCAAGCGGTCGCGCCAGCTCGATCAGCAGATTCGATTCGTCTTTGACCGCCAGCGCTTCGGGAGTCGCACGCGCCGTCATCAGACGGGCATGGAGATCGATGCTGGCGTCTTTCAGCCACGCGACGAACGCGGCATCGAGACGGCTCAGTCCCTCGCGATCGTAGAAGTCATTGAAGCTGAGCCCGAAGGGAACCGGCGGGGCCAGCGGGAACGAAGTCATTACCAAATATCCGGATGAGGCGAGGGGAAATGGTTCGTGCACGAACCGTTAAACAAGGTGCCCCGGAAGCGCAAGGCATCGCAAGTCATGTCGCCGATTAGCGACATTTATGCCAGATGACGGCGTAGCCCACTTCACGCATGGTCCGCCTCGATGCAGCCCGTTCCTCCTTCCGTGCGCAATTGGCTGATCGTCGTTGCGGCGATGATCTTCTTCATGATCGTGATTGGCGCGCTCACACGCCTCACCGAGTCCGGCCTGTCGATGGTCGAGTGGCGGCCGGTCACCGGCTGGCTGCCGCCGCTCTCCGATGCGGCATGGCAGGCCGAGCTGCAGAAGTATCTTTCCTCGCCACAGGGGCGGTTGGTGAATCATTCCTTCACCGTCGGCGAATTCAAAGAGATCTTCTGGCTGGAGTATATTCATCGCCTGTGGGGACGACTGATCGGTGTCGTCTTCGCCTTGCCGCTCGCCTGGTTCTGGTGGCGCGGCGCCCTCAACGCGCATCTGAAGCCCAGGCTTTTCGCCCTGCTGGTTGCGGGTGGCCTGCAGGGTGCGCTTGGCTGGGCCATGGTGGCGTCGGGCCTGATCGATCGGCCGTCGGTCAGTCACTATCGCCTGGCAGCCCATCTCCTGCTCGCCATTGCCCTCTATGCCTACACGGTCTGGCTGATCCTCGAACTGGGACCGCAAACGGCGCGCCGGGACGATCCCAAGACGCGGCACAAGGTCACCGCCCTCATCGGCTTCCTGTTCGTCGTGCTCACCTGGGGCGCGTTCATGGCCGGACTGCGCGCGGGCACTGCACACAGCACCTTCCCGACCATGTCGGGCCACTGGATACCGCCCGGCCTGTTCGATCTCTCGCCCTGGTGGATCAACCTCTTCGAGAACGGCACGACCATCCAGTTCGTCCATCGCTGGCTGGCCAAGCTTCTGGTGCTGGGCGTGCTGGTGATGGCCTGGCGCGCGCCGCGTCCCGAGACGATGGCCGCCGGCCTGATGGCCTTTCTGCAGCTCGGTCTCGGAATCGCCACGATCCTGACCGGCGTCGATATCGGCATTGCGACTGCACATCAGGCCGGCGCGGTACTCCTTTTGACCACCCTGATCGTCGTCCGCCACCGCGCGATGGCTTCTCCGCAGCGGCCAGTCTCGGCTATTCTCCAGCGATGACCGGAACCACGGACCGGCCCCCTCCGCTTGCCATCCTGAAACGCCCCCCCGTACTGGCGGGGGTTGCCGTCGTGCTTGTGGCCGCGGCCGCAGGCGGCGCCTGGCTGACGCGGCCAGCGAATTACGGAGCGTCGCCCGTTGCCGCAAACGCCGCTGATCCGGCGCACGCCGCCACATCTGCGGCGGTCGCCAAGGTCGATCCGCCGCTCAATGCGCCACCGCCGCCGACCAGCGCCGACTTCGGCGACGCGACCCTTGTCGATGTGAAGATCGTCGACGCCAAGGCCGAGGAAGCAAAGCCCGTCGACACGAAGGCAGCCGAGTTGAAGCCCGCCGACGCGAAGACTGATTGGGAGGCGATGCCGATCCGGGAACTGCGGACCCGGGCGGAAGCCAACGAGATTCTGGCCATGGAGGAGCTGGCGCGCCGGCTGCTGCAGGGCGCAGGCGTCACCAAGGATGCTCAGGCCGGTGCCGGCTGGCTCCTGAGGGCGGCGCAGGCAGGCTCGACGCAGGCGGCTTTCAATGTCGGCGTGATGTACGAGCGCGGTTTCGTCGTCGAACGCGATTCCAGCAAGGCCATCGAGTGGTATCGCAAGGCCGTCGAAGCCGACTTGCCGATGGCCAAACACAACCTCGCCCTGCTGCTGCGCGACGGCAAAGGCGCCGCCCGCAACGGCAAGGAAGCTGTCGAGCTGCTGCGCTCGGCGTCACGCCAGGGCATGGTCGCTTCGATGTTCACCCTGGGCGACATCTACGAACGCGGCGATGCCGCACCGAAGGATCAGGCAGCCGCCCTGGCCTGGTTCACCATCGCCTCCGAACTCGACCGTCAGATGAACAAGGGCGAAGAAACGCCGCTCTCCAAGACTTCGGGACAGCGCGCGCAGACCCTGCAGCGCCTTCTCACGCCCGCCGAACTGGAGCGCGCGCAGCAGGTCGGACAGGAGGAATTCAAGCAGATCGTCGAAGCGCTGCAGCCGCCGAAACCCGCATCGCTGCCGCAATCCGGCGGACTGCAGCCGCCGCCCCCGCCGCAGGTCGCCAGTGTCGATCCACCCGGCTGGCCTCAAGCGGCCACCGAACAAGTAAAAGCCATTCAGCAGGCCCTGTTCGACCTCAAGCTGCTGCGCGATCCGCCGGATGGCGCCATCGGGCCGATGACGCGCAGCGCTATCCGCGCCTTCCAGAAGAACGCAGGCGTGCGGGAAACCGGCGAGCCCAGCAAGGAACTCTACGCCGCGATGCGCGCGGCATTGGCCAATCGCGACGTCGTCACGAATTCGCCGCTGCCGCTGCCACCGAAGGCCGAGGAGAAAGCGGCGGCCGCCGCGGCGGAAACCAGTACCGAACCACCGGCAAATACAATCGACATCGGCAAGCCCGAGCCCCCGCCGCCACCCCCGACCTCGGCGGATATCGTGCGGCCCACCCTGCCCGCCGATGCCACCTGGCCACCTGCGCCTGCCGAGCAGATCAGGGCCGTGCAGACGCTGTTGCTCGAACTCAATCTGCTGCGCGACACGCCCGACGGCGTGATGGGCCCGATGACTCGTACGGCGATCCGCGACTACGAGAAGACGGCCGGCCTCAAGGTCACAGGCGAGCCCAGCAAGGCGCTGTTCGACTCGATGATGGAGCGTCGGCGCTCTGGAACGGCAGGGAAGCCGTAAAGGTCAGCTCGTCACGAGCTGGCCGGCGTGACGCCACCAGGAGGACGGCAAGGCCGCAGCAGCACGCCGCGCCGCCTCGACGGTTTCGTAAAGGCCAAAGCAGGTCGCGCCGCTGCCACTCATCGCGGCATGAACGACTCCCTGGCTGCCCTTCAAGGCCTGCAGGACATTCGTGATTTCTGGCCGCAGCGAGACAGCGGCGTCAGTGAGATCGTTGCCGCGGGCGGCAATCTCGCGGCCGAAGGTTGCGAGATCGGGCCAGCCTCCGGCCGTCGGACGTCCGGCCGAGAAGCTGCCCTGGCGCGCGGCGAAGACCTGCGGCGTCGGCAAGGGCAGCCCCGGATTGACCAGCAGGACGGCACAGGGCGGCAGGCGGGGCGCCGGCGCGAGACGCTCGCCGACACCCGCAACCAGCGCCGGCCTGCCCGCCAGGCACATGGGCACATCGGCGCCGAGTTCGGCCGCCAGATCGAACAGCTCCTCCTCGGGCATCGCCACCCGCCACAGATCGACCAGGGCCAGCAGCGCCGCCGCCGCATCGGCCGAACCACCGCCCAGCCCTGCGGCGACGGGAATATGCTTGGTGAGACGAAGGGCGGCCCGTGGCGCCAATCCCGCGCGGCCTGCCAGCAGGCGTGCGGCTCTCAGGATGAGGTTGTCGGCCTCGCCCCGAAGCGACGCCGCGCCGGGACCCGCAACTTCGAGCGACAGGTCGGAGGCGGCGCGCACGTCGATTTCATCGGCGAGATCGGTGAAGGCAACCAGCGAGTCGAGCAGGTGATAGCCGTCAGCCCTTCGACCGACGACGTTCAGCCAGAGATTGACCTTCGCCCGGGCGAGCGGCACGGCGCGATCAGCCACCCTGCTTGGAATCGGCTGCCTTCTCGTAGACCGTCGGCTTGTCGTTGCCGGAGTTCAACCCGTTCGTGAGCTTGTCCTGGATGATCGGCACGCGATCCTTTTCAGGCTTCTGATTCGAGGCGCGTTCCCATTGAAAGCGCGCTTCGCGGCGACGGCCGACATGCCAATAGGCATCGCCGAGATGCTCGGCGATCGTCGGGTCCTCGCCCTTCTGCTCGGTCGCCCGTTCCAGCCAATCGACCGCCTTGTCATACTGGCCGAGGCGATAGAAGGCCCAACCGACGCTGTCGGTGATGGAGCCGTCGTCCGGCCGAAGCTCGGTGGCCCGCTCCAGCATCTTCATGCCTTCCTCGAGCTTCATCCCCTGGTCGATCCAGCTGTAGCCGAGATAGTTCAGGACGTAGGGCTGCTCCGGCGAAAGCTCGAGCGCCTTCTTCATGTCCAGCTCGGCCTTCGGCCACTGCTTGGTGCGCTCAAGCGCGATGCCGCGGCCGAAGTAGACCTGCCAGTGGCGTTCCTCGGGATTGCGCAGGCGCGAGATCGCCGTGTCGTAGGCCGCAACGGCCTCGGCATAACGTTCCTTGGTGCGCAACAAGTCGGCCAGCGTAAGAGCCGCGTCGATCCGGGCGGGCTTCTCCGCCACCAGAGCCCGCAGCCGGCTGACCGCCTGATCGAGCTTGTCTTCCTGGGCGTCGAGCGCGGCCGTGCGCAACCGCGCCTGCCAGTAGAGCGGCGAGTTGGGCCCGATCTTGCCAAGCGCCGCGACGGCCTTCGGGACCTGGCGGAACTGCTCGTAGAGGCCCGAGATCATCAGCCAGGCGAAGTCCTGCTCCGGCTTCAGGGCAGTGGCGAGCTGGTAGAAGATCAGCGCCAGATCCGTACGCTGGTTGCGTTGATCCGCAGCGAGGATGCCGCCAATGTCGAACAGGATCTCCGCAATGCCGGCTGCCGGCGACGGCGGCTTGGGCATCGGCGCATTGGGCGCAATCAGTGCATCGACGACAACGGCGTCGCTGTACTTCTCGGCATAGTTCTTCAGGAGTTCGCGCGCATCGGCATCCTTGCCGAGCCGGCGCAGTCCCTCGGCCACCGCGATCGTCGTCCGCAAACCATTGCGGTCGAGCGTCATGGCGCGGCGATACTTCGCCTCGGCTGCGGCCTTGTCGCCTGCCAGCTCGTCGATCCGCGCTTCAATAACCAGCGCCGGCGCTTCCGCCCGCTCGCCTGCGGCCGGCCTGAGACGTGCGAGATGCGCCCGGGCCGATGCGAAGTCCTTCTCGCCGGCCTTCAGCCAGGCCATCACATACTCGCGAAGCGCACCAAGCTGGTTCTCGGCCCCGATGCGGCCCAACTGGCGCTCGGCGCCTTTGTAATCGCCCTTCTTGATCGCCTCGACGGCCAGAACGAGGTTGGCGAAACCATCCCCTGGCCTCGTCGCAAGGACCGCCGGCGCAAGCTGCGCCGCCTGGTCGATCCGGCCGGCATACACGCGCAGCCGGAAGGCCGCGTAGATCATTTCCGGATCGTTGGGCGTCAGCACCAGCGCCTGATCCATCTGATCGGAGGCGATGTCGTAGTCGTGCCCCTGTTCGCCGACGCGGGCGGCCAGGTAGCGGCCCGCCAACGAAGTCGGCTGAAGGCGGACACCGGGTTGAGTCTGCGACGGCTTGGCTTGCGGCCGGTTGCCCTGCTGGGCCTGGCCGGCGAGCGGGAAGAGGGACAGCAGCGCTGCGGAGAGCAGCGCAAGGGGAATGCGTCGCATGCGTCTCACATGTTGGGATAGTTGGGCCCGCCGCCTCCTTCGGGCACGGACCAGTCGATGTTCTGCGCAGGATCCTTGATGTCGCACGTCTTGCAGTGAACGCAGTTCTGCGCGTTGATCTGAAAGCGCGGTTGACCGTTGTCGGCCGTCACCACCTCGTAGACGCCCGCCGGGCAGTAGCGTTGCGCCGGCTCGGCATAAAGCGGCAGGTTGACCGCAATCGGGATCGAGGGATCGCGCAGCTTCAGGTGAACCGGCTGGTCCTCCTCATGATTGGTGTTCGACAGGAACACCGAGGAGAGCTTGTCGAAGGAGAGTACGCCGTCGGGCTTGGGGTACTGGATCGGCTGGAATTCGCTCGCCGGCCGGAGGCATTCGTGGTCGGCCTTGTGATGGCGCAAGGTCCACGGCAAGCGGATGCCGAGATCGTGCAGCCACATGTCCATGCCGCCATAGAGCGTGCCGAGCGTCGTGCCCCATTTCAGAGCGGGCTTCACGTTGCGCACCTTGTCGAGATCCTTCCAGATCCACGACGCCTTGAGCTTCACCGGATAGGCGATCAACTCGTCGCCGCCGGTTTTGCCACCCGCCAGTGCCTCGAAAGCCGCCTCGGCCGCCAGCATGCCGCTCTTCACGGCGTTATGGCTGCCCTTGATGCGCGGCACGTTGACGAAACCGGCGGAGCAGCCGATCAGCGCGCCACCCGGGAAGGTGAGCTTGGGCACCGACTGCACCCCGCCCTCGTTGATGGCGCGCGAGCCGTAGACCAGTCGCTTGCCGCCCTTCAGGTACTTGGCGACATCAGGATGCGTCTTGAAGCGCTGGAATTCGTCGAACGGCGAGAGGTAGGGATTCTCGTAGCTGAGATGCACCACGAGGCCGATGGCAACCAGGTTGTCGCCGAAGTGATACATGAACGAGCCGCCCGAGCTGCCGGTCTCCGACAGCGGCCAGCCCTGCGAATGCACGACCAGGCCCTTGCGGAAGTTGGCGGGATCGACCTGCCAGAGCTCCTTGATACCGATGCCGAACTTCTGCGGATCGACGCCGTCGCGCAGGTCGAACTTGGCCATCAGTTGCTTGGCCAGCGAACCGCGAACGCCCTCACCGATCAGCGTGTATTTCGCATGCAGTTCCATGCCCGGCGTGTAGCTGTCCTTGTGGGTGCCGTCCTTGGCGATGCCCATGTCGCCGGTGGCGACGCCCTTCACCGAACCATCTTCGTTGTAGAGGATCTCGGCCGCGGCAAAGCCCGGATAGATTTCGACGCCCAACGCCTCAGCCTGCTGGCCGAGCCAGCGGCAAACGTCACCCAGGCTCACGATGTAGTTGCCGTGGTTGTTCATCAGCCGCGGCAGCAGGAAATTGGGGAAGCGGTAGGAGCCGCTCTTAGTGAAGAAAAGGAACTGGTCGTCGGTGACCTGCGTCTCGAGCGGCGCTCCCTTCTCTTTCCAGTCGGGAATGAGCTCGTTCAGACCGATCGGATCGACCACCGCGCCCGAGAGGATGTGGGCGCCGATTTCCGAACCCTTCTCGATCAAGCAGACCGAGACTTCGTGGTTTCGCTCTGCCGCGAGCTGCTTCAAGCGGATCGCCGCCGACAGCCCAGCCGGACCGCCGCCCACGATCACAACGTCATATTCCATCGCCTCGCGCGTCATACCTGTCTCGCTCTGCAGTGCCTTTTCCTGATGGACGCGCGCCTGTCGGGCGGCAATCCTTCGATTCTAGATAGCCTGTCGGGGGCAGGATCGCCACCCGCTGAGAGGGGGAATTCCCGTGGCAGAGTTGACCGATATCGAGAGCAAGATCTTCTCTGCACGCGATTATCGCCTCGAAAGTGGCCAGACTTTGCCCACCCTGGAGCTTGCCTACGAAACGTACGGAACGCTCTCGCCGGCCAAGGACAACGCCATTCTGGTCGTGCATGGCTACACATCAAGTCATCACGCAGCAGGCAAAAATGCCCCCGGCAAGCAGGGCCGAGGCGTTCCCGAGGGTTCCGTCGGCTGGTTCGACGGCCTGATCGGCCCCGGCAAGGCCGTCGACACCGACCGCTATTTTGTCGTCTCCGTGAATGCGCTGGGCTCGGCACATGGCAGCACGGGGCCGAACTGCGCCGATCCGCGCACCGGCAAGCCCTACGGCCCGACCTTTCCCGACATCACCATGCGGGACATCGTGGGCAGCCAGAAGCTCCTGATCGATTCGCTCGGGCTGAAGAGCCTCGTGGCGGTGGTCGGCCCGTCGATGGGCGGCTTCCAGTCGTTCCAGTGGGCGGCCTCCTATCCCGGTTTCATGAAGGCGATCGTCCCGTCGGTGACGGCGCCGCGCTCGCCGGGCGGGCTGGACCGGCTGGAGAGCCTGCAGAAACGGCTGGCCTCGGACCCGAACTGGAATGGCGGCTGGTATTACGAAAATGGCGGCATCGCCCGGACCCTCGAAGAGATTCGCTTCGAGACGCTGATGAACTACGGCCAGAACGAGATCCTGGCCGAGACCATGCCCGATCCCAAGGCGCGCGCGGCGGCGATCCGCGCCAACGCGCAGGCATGGTCCAAAATCTACGACGGCCATTCGATGATCGCGCTGCGCCGGGCCATCGGCACCATCGACATCACCGGCGATTACGCCAAGCTCAAGGGTACCAAGGTGCTCTATGTGCAGTCTCCGACCGACAAGCTGTTCGACATCGCGCTGTCGCCCGCCTATGTCAGCGACATGCGCAAGGCCGGCGTCGACGTCACTTACGTGGAGCTGCCCTCCAACAAGGGCCATATGGCGAGCCATGCCGACGCCGCCCTGTGGGCGCCGATTCTCGGCGCCTTCCTGAAGCGCCTGCCTTGAGGCCCCACATCGTGACCGAGCTATCCCTGGCACCTGATGCGGCGGCAGCCCTGCTGCGCTGGTACGTCGATCAGGGTCTCGACGAGGCAATCGGCGAAGAGGCAATCGACCGCTTCGCCTTGCCGCCACCGGCTGCCGCGGCCTCCGTGGCTCCCCTGGCGGCGCCGGCTGCAACGCCATCGGCGCCGACACCGATCCGCCCGGCTACTCCGCCGCCCCAGCGTGCGCCGATACCGCTCGAGTCGCCGCAACTCGTCGAGGATGCACGCGAAGTTGCGCGAAGGGCCACCAACGTCGCCGAACTCGAAGCGGCAGTCCGCGCCTTTGAAGGCTGTGCGCTGAAGCGTACGGCCAAGAACACGGTATTTGCCGACGGCGTCGTCGGCGCGCCGGTGATGATCGTCGGCGAAGCGCCGGGGGCCGACGAAGACCGGCTGGGCAAGCCGTTCGTGGGCGTGAGCGGCCAGCTCATGGACCGCATGTTCAACGCCATCGGCATGAGCCGCGAGCGCGACCTCTACATCACCAACATTCTCTTCTGGCGGCCACCCGGCAACCGCACGCCGACCCTGGCCGAGCAGGCGATCTGCCTCGCCTTCACGCGACGCCACATCGAACTCGCCCGACCGAAGCTCGTGGTGCTGGCGGGTGGCACGGCCGTGAAGGCCGTGCTCGACACGACCGAGGGCATCACGCGCCTGCGCGGCAAGTGGGCGACACTGCGCCTCGACGACGGCACCGAAGTGCCGGCGCTTCCGACCTTCCATCCGGCCTATCTGCTGCGCACACCGGCGAGCAAACGACAAAGCTGGTGGGATCTCCTGTCGATAGACAAGAAGTTGAGAGAGCTGGGCGCGAGATAGGCGCTAACTCGGCTTCTTCACCTGCACGTTGCTGTCGCGAATCAGCTTGCCCCACCGCTCGTACTCGGCGCGGATGAACGCGGCGAATTCGTCGGACGTGTTGCCCACGGTCGTGGCGGCGAGCGGCGCCAGTTGCTGTTTCACCTCCGGCATGCGCGCGATCGCCGCGACGTCGCCGCTGAGCTTGGCGGCGATGGCGGGAGGCATCTTGGCCGGGCCCAGCACGCCGTACCAGGCCGACGCCTCGTAGCCTTTCACGCCGGCTTCGGCGACCGTCGGCACGTCCGGCAGCCCCTCGAACCGGGTTGCCGTGGTCACACCAATTGCCCTCAGCGCGCCGCTGTGGACATGCGGCAGAAAGGAACTCGCATCCCCCAGGGAGATGTTCACGCGATTCTGCAGGATGTCGGGGATCATGGGCGCGACGCCGGCGTAGGCCACATGCTCGAAGCGCACCTTGGCCAGATTCTCGAACAGCAATGCCGCGAGATGCGGCGACGAGCCGATGCCCGCAGTCCCGCAGTTGAGACGGCCGGGGTT
This sequence comes from Pseudomonadota bacterium, assembly GCA_020160995.1. GTDB lineage: Bacteria > Pseudomonadota > Alphaproteobacteria > Reyranellales > Reyranellaceae > Reyranella. The sequence continues at coordinate 11,191 of JAIUOY010000140.1, forward strand.
CTTCTGCGCATAGGCGATCAGCTCGGCAATCGAATGGATTGGCTGGCTGGGATGGACGACGACGAGCATCGCGACCGTCGCGAAAAGGCTGATCGGCGTGAAGTCGTTCAACGTGTCGTAGGGCATGTTGGGCATGACATGCGCGTTGGTGGCGCTCGTTCCGATCGTGCCCAGCAACAGCGTATGGCCGTCGGGGGCGGCCTGGGCGACTGCCGCGGCGCCGATCGAGCCGGACGCCCCGGCCTTGTTTTCGACGACAACGGGCTTGCCCCAGCGCTCGCCCAGCCTTTGGGCGACGATGCGGGCACAGGTATCCGTGGCGCCGCCGGGCGCGAACGGCGCGATCACTTTGACCTGTTTGGATGGATAGTCCGGCGTTGCGAATGTCGAACGCCCACCGGCCAGAACGGCGGCAGCCGCCGTCAGGCCTCCTACGAGCCCACGTCTCGTCGTCATGTGATTCCTCCCGTTTATTGGTTTTTCAGGCGACCGCAGCCAGCATCTGCATCAACGCCTCGCGGTCGTCGGTGCGCGTTGCGGCAGGTTCCAGGACACGGCCAGTCGTCTCGCCCTGAAGCGAGCAGCGCAGCATCAGGCGCGGCTGACGCTGATCGAAATCGGGCAACGCGATGTGCTGCGTGCACCGATTGTCCCACATCACCAGATCGTTGACGGTCCAGCGGTGGCGATACGTGAACTCCGGCGACTCGGCGTGTTCGTTCAGGAAGCGGAGGAGCGCTGCACTCTCTCCATCCGACAGGCCGATGATGCCGCGGATGCGCTGGCCGACCAGCAACGACTTGCGCCCGGTCTCCGGGTGCGTCTGCACGATCCTGTGCGCCACCGGCGGGTTGCGGCGCTTCAGCTCTGCGACCTTCTCCGGATCCCGCTGCTCCAGTCCCTTGACCAGCGAGGCGTCGTGGATCGCCTCCATGTCGTCGATGAAAGCCCGCATGCGGGCACTCAGCGTCTCGTAGGCGAGGTACATGTTGGCAAACATCGTATCGCCACCGACCGGCGGCCTTTCCCGGCAGAGCAGGAGCGCGCCCTTGGCGGGCCGCGGCGTGAAGGTCAGGTCGGTGTGCCAGTTGCGGCCGGTGTTGCGGGTATCCGAAGGTTTGCCGTCGACGAGCTTGTTGGTGATCATCAGGATCTCGCGATGATCCGGGTGCGTGTAGCGCGGCTGGAACTCGTGCTTGTCGAGCTCGCCGAAGCACCGCGAGAAGGCGATCTGCTCCATCGTCGAAAGATCCTGGCCGGGAAACACCAGCACCAGGTGACGCAGCCACGCCTCGTTGATGGCGTCCTTCAAGGCCGGCTCGATCGGCCGGCGCAGATCCACACCTGTGACTTCAGCCCCCAGCGCGTAACCGATCGGCTTCACCTGAAGCGTGCTCATGCGTTCCCTCCTGATGTTGCCGCACTATTACCGACTGTCGATTGTCTGACAATAATCAATTTGACGAATTGTGATAGGGTCACGCTGTGTCCCCTACCGCTCCCCAAGCGCCGATTCCCCTCGGCAAAGCTGTCAAATCCCTTCCCGAACTTCTGGCCGAGAAGATTCTCGAGGACATCATGTCCGGCCGCCTGCCTGCGGGTGAGCGGCTGAAGGAGATCGCGCTGGCGGAAGAGCATGCCGTCAGCCGGGCGACCGTGCGCGAGGCGCTGATCGCGCTGGCCAAGCTCGGGTACATCGAGCAGGTCCCGCGCTTCGGCGCGCGCGTGGCGCCCTTCGCGAAGGACGACGTCTTCCACCTTTTCGAGATCCGGGCGGCCCTGCTGGCGATTGCCGCACGCAATTGCGCCCTCGATCCCGCGGCGCCCCGCGCGAAGCTTGCGGAACTCACCGACGAGATGGAGCGGCTCGCCGCGGATCCCGATACGCCCGCGCCGACCTTCTCGGAGCGTTCGGTCGCCGCCCAGACATTGTTGATCAATGCCAGCGGCAACGGCCGGCTGCCGGCGCTGTACGATCACCTCTCCGACATCAGCAGCTGGCGCATGATCCGAGGGCGCGCCACGAGCTTCCTCAAGGCCGAGCGCCGCCGCGAAGCCGCCAGGGATTGGCGGGCCATCGAACGCGCGATCAGTACCGGCGATGCGGGTGCGGCCGAAGCCGGCGCGCGGCTTCTGTTTACACACTCCTCGGCCGCCGTCCGCGCCGAGCTTCAGGGCGCGGAGTGAAGCGTCGAGGAGCTTCGGCTTCTCGTTACGTCGTCAGCTTCTTCTTCAGGAAGAACTTCTGGTAGCCGGGCGGGAAGTCGTCGAGCGTGGCGAAGAGTTCGTAGCCGCGCCTCTCGTAGAAAGGCCGCGCCTGCCACGTGTGCGTGTCGAGAAACGCCGAATGGCAATTGCGATAGCGGGCGTAGTCCTCGGCGGCATCCATCAGACGCGTCGCATGGCCCTTGCCGCGCAGCGCCTCGTCGACCCACAAGGTGGAGATGAAGAGCCAGTCGCTCCAGACGTAGCCCAGCAGGCCGCCCAGGGTTTCGTTCTTCTCGCCCTTCAGGAAGATGTAGCAGGGATAGTAGTCGGACTTTCCCGTCTGGCTCGAATTGAACATCGAGAGACGGTCGCGCACATAGGCCGCCGCGCGCTCATTGTCGGGATCGAAGACGAGATCGATCTTCTCGTCCATGTCGGCCCCGTTCAGCGCATCGCCGCGCGCTGGCGCACCAGCGCGAGCACCGTCCGGCCGATCGGCATGTCGACGCCGACCCATTCCGACATCTCTACGACGGCGCCCAGCAGCGCCTCGATTTCGAGTGGGCGGCCGCGTTCGAGGTCCTGCAGCATCGACGTCTTGTGGGCACCGACCTCGGCGCCGCCCGCGATGCGTTTGTCGACGCCGATGGCGAACTTCACGCCGAGCTTCTCGGCCACCTGCTGGCCCTCGACCATGAGAGCGCGGCAAACGGCATGCGTGCCGGGCTCGGCAATCAAGCGGTCGAGCGTCGCCGTCGTGAGCGCACTCAGCGGATTGAAGGCCATGTTGCCCCAGAGCTTGACCCAGAGCTCGTCGCGGATGCGCGGCCGCACCGGCGCCTTGAGGCCTGCCTTGATCAGCAGCTCCGACAACTTGGTCGCGCGTTCGCTGCGGCTGCCGTCGGGCTCGCCGAGGGAGAAACGATCGCCATAGGTATGTTCGATGACGCCCGGCTCGACCACGTCGGCCGCCGGGTAGACGATGCTGCCCAGCACCTGCGCAGGCGGCAGGCCCGCGGTGAGCTTGCCCTCGGGATCGACCGACTCGATGCGCCGGCCGTCGAAGTCGCCGCCGAGCTTGTAGGTGTACCACCAGGGCACGCCGTTGACGGCCGCCACGATGGTCGTGTTCGGGCCGATCAGCGGTTCGAGCTGCGCCATCGCCGGCAACAGCGAATGCGCCTTCAGCGTCAGCACCAGATAGTCCTGCGGGCCGATCTCCTTCGGATCGGTCGCCACGCGCGGCCGCGTGACGGACTCTTGGCCCTCGCTCACGAGGGTCAGTCCCTTGGTCCGCAGGGCCTCGCCATGCGGCCCGCGCGCCACGACAGTGACCGGCGTACCGGCCATCTCGAGCTTGGCGGCCATGAAGCCGCCGATGGCGCCGGCGCCGAAAACGCAGATCGAGGTCACAGCTTCTCCGTCAGGCCGTCGCTTCGCCCAGGCCGAGCTTGGCGGCAAGGCCGATGCGCTGCAGCTTGCCGGTCGCGCCCTTCGGGATCTCGGCCACGAACACGACCTTGCGCGGCACCTTGAAGTCGGCGACGTGCTTGGCCACGAAGTCGCGCAGCTCGCGCTCCGTGCACTCGGTCCCGCTCCGCAGCACGACGACCGCGCCGACCTCTTCTCCCAGCTTGGGATGCGGGATGGCGAAGGTCACGCACTGCTCGACCGCCGGGTGATCCATCAGGATGACGTCGATCTCGATCGGGCTGATCTTCTCGCCGCCGCGGTTGATGATCTCCTTCAGGCGGCCCGTGAGGAACAGGTAGCCGTCCTCGTCAAAGCGGCCCTGGTCGCCGGTACGGAACCAGCCATTGGCAAAGGCCTTGAGGTTGGCGTCCGGGTTGTTGTCGTAGCCCGCCGTCACGTTCGGGCCCTGGATCACGACCTCGCCGATCGTGCCCTGCGGCAGCATGTTGCCGGCATCGTCCATGATGGCAATCTGCGGACCGGCCGCCAGGCCGACCGCGCCCGGCTTGCGCTTGCCCGGCGGTAGCGCATTCGACGCCATCTGATGGCTGGCCTCGGTCATGCCGTAGGCCTCGATCACCGGACAGTCGAAGGCAGCTTCGAGCTCGGCCATCACCTGCGGCGGCAACGAGGCCGACGAGGAGCGGATGAAGCGCAGCTTGGCGGCCTTGGCCGCGTCCACATGGCTGCGCAGCCGGCCGAGGATCGCCTGATGCATGGTCGGCACGGCCGTGTACCAGGTGGGCTTCACTTCCTCGAGCCAGGCGAAGAAGCGCAGCGCGTTGAAACCCGGCGTGCACGACACCGAAGCGCCCGCCCCCAGCGACGACAGGGTCGCCGCGATCAGGCCGTGGATATGGAAAAGCGGCATGATGTTGAGGCAGCGGTCGGCCGGCGTGAGCGCCAGCGACTTCGCGATGTGACGCGCCGAGGCTGCAAGGTTCGCCGTCGACAGCGGCACGATCTTGGGCCGCGCCGTCGTGCCCGACGTGTGCAGCACCAGGGCGATCTCCTCGCCCGCCGATGTGCCGGGCTTGGCCGCCTTGGCAGGCTTCAGGGCCGAGACGTCGAGCGTGAAGGTGCCCGCGGGCGCGTCGGCCGTCGGCACCAGTTCCACGATCGGCACGCCGACCTTGCCGGCAACCGCACGCACGGGGCTGTCCATGCCCTGTTGCACGATCACGGCCTTGGGCTTGAGATCTTCGAGGTAGAACTCGAACTCTTCATCGCGATAGGCCGGATTGAGCGGCGCCGACGTCGTGCCCGACGCCACGGCGATGAACGAGGACGCCATCTCCGGGCCGTTGGGAACGACCATGGCGACGCGATCGCCACGACCGATGCCGACACCGTTCAACGCTGCGAGCGTGTCGTCGGTGAGCTTCTTGAGTCCGGCGTAGCTGAGCCAGGCCCGCCCCGGCGCGCCGATGGCCGGCGCATCCGGCTTGCCGGCCGACGTGACGTCGTAAACGTTGTTGACCATCGTCCGTCCCTCAGGCCGCGGCCTTCTTCTCGTCGGCAATGATGCGGTCATATGCCGGCAGGGTCAGGAATTCGTAGAATTGCGGCTGCTCGACCAGATCGATCATGAGCTGGGCGGCATCTTCGTAACGACCCTTGGCGTAGTTCTCCTCGCCCATCTGCGCTTTCACCTTGTCGTTCTCCTCGCGCACGATCTCGCGCACCAGCTCCTTGGTGATGGCCCGGCCGTCGTCGAGCTTCTGGTTGTGGCGCACCCACTGCCAGACCTGCGCGCGGCTGATCTCGGCGGTGGCGGCGTCTTCCATCAGGTTGAACAGCGGCACGCAGCCGATGCCGCGCAACCAGGCCTCGACATAGCCGATGCCCACGGCCACGTTCTGGCGCAGGCCAGCCTCCGTCTTCGGGCCCGACGGCATCTGGATCAGGTCGGCCGCGGTGACATTCACATCCTGCCGCTTGCGCGCGATCTGGTTGGCTTCCTTCATCACAGCGTCGAACTCGCTCTTGGCGATCGGCACGAGGCCGGGATGCGCCACCCAGGTGCCGTCATGGCCGTCGCCCGCCTCGCGCTTCTTGTCGGCGTGCACGCGGGCCATCGCCTCGTCGTTGGCCTTGGGATCGTTCTTGATCGGAATCTGCGCCGCCATGCCGCCCATCGCGTGGACCTCGCGGCGATGGCAGGTCTTGATGACGAGCTGGCTGTAGGAGCGCAGGAAGTGCGAGGTCATGCCGACCGTGCCGCGATCCGGCAGCACCGCCCACTCCTGCTCGCGGAACTTCTTGATGAAGGAGAAGATGTAGTCCCAGCGGCCGCAGTTCAGGCCGGCCGAATGGTCCTTCAGCTCCCACAGGATCTCGTCCATCTCGAAAGTGGCGAGGATGGTCTCGATCAG
>JAIUOY010000141.1:0-35781 GCA_020160995.1 Pseudomonadota bacterium
AGAGCGCGCGCGCCACCACGCCGTCGGGCAATGACCGGGCGATCTCCTCCAGTTTGGCGGCCACGCGCTGCGCGGCCGTGCGGCTGTTGTCGCCGATCAGCAGCATCGTCGTGCCGATCACGGTCTCCCTGCCGTCGAGCGTCGCCGCGCCGGTCCGGAGATCAGTACCTTCTTTGACCGCAGCGATATCGCCGACGCGGATCGGCACGCCGCCGCGCGAGCCGACGACGATGTTGCGGATTTCCTCAAGGTTGCTCACCTGGCCCGGCGTGCGCACCAGGTATTGCTCGCCGTTGCGCTCGATATAGCCCGCACCGACATTGGCGTTGTGTGTCACCAGCGCCGCCATCATGTCGCGGAAGGTGAGCTTGTAGGCCATCAGCTTCGCGGGATCGGGCAGGACATGAAACTGCTTCTCGTAGCCGCCGATGGTGTTGACCTCGACGATGCCCGGCACGGTGCGGAGCTGCGGCTTGATGATCCAGTCCTGGATCGTACGCAGGTCCGTCGCCGAATAGGGCTCGCCGTCGGGCTTCTTCGCATCGGGCTTGGATTCGACGGCGTACATGTAGATCTCGCCCAGGCCGGTCGAGACCGGACCCATCGACGTCTCCGTCCCGGGCGGCAACTGGTCCTTGGCCTGCTGGATGCGCTCGTTCACGAGCTGCCGGGCAAAGTAGATGTCCGTGCCGTCCTTGAAGACGACCGTCACCTGGCTGAGGCCATAGCGCGACAGGGAGCGCGTGTATTCAAGCTTGGGCAGGCCGCCCATCGCCGTTTCCAGCGGGAAGGTGATGCGCTGCTCGACTTCGAGCGGCGAGTAGCCCGGCGCCAGCGAGTTGACCTGCACCTGGACGTTGGTGATGTCCGGCACGGCGTCGATCGGCAGGCGCGTGAAGTTCCAGGCACCCAGCGCGCCCACCGCGATGGCGGCGATGATGACCAGCCAGCGGTTCTGGATCGAGAAGGCAAGGATGCGGTCGATCATCGCCCTGCTCCCAGGCTTGCAGCGTCAGTGTTCATGGGACGCGCTGCCCTTGCCGATTTCGGCCTTGATCACAAAGCTGTTCTTCGCGGCATAGGTATCGCCCGGCATCAGGCCGAACTTGACCTCGATCCAGTCGGCGTCGCGGCCGCCCAGCTCGACCTCGCGGGCCGCAAACGTATCGCCTTCGCGCACGAAGACTACGGTCTTGCCTTCGAGCGTCTGGACCGCGCTCGACTTGATGGCAACGTCGACCGGCGTGGCGGAGAGCACGACGCGGCCATCGACGAACAAGCCCGGCCGCAGCCGGCCGTCGTTGGGCACGACCGCCCGCGCGACCGACGACTGGGTGTCGCTGGTGCCCAGCGGCGAGACATAATCGATGCTGGACTCGATCGTCGAACCGCCATCCTCGACGTCGATGGCGACCGGATCGCCCACCCGCACGCGCGCGAAGTCGCGACGGTAGACGGCGAAGTCGATCCACATGGTCGAGAGATCGGCAATGGTGAACAGGGGTCGGGCTTCCGAGGCGAACTCGCCCAGCGTGCCGTCGCGGTCGATAATCGTGCCGTCGATCGGCGCCTTCAGCTCGTAGGTCGTGAGACTCTGGTTGCTCTCGACGGTGGCCAGCACCTCGTCCTTCTTCACCTTGTCGCCCAGCCGTTTGCGCATGCTGCGCACGACGCCGGGAAAGCGCGGCGTTACCTTCACCAGGGTTTCCTGGTTGGGCTGGATGATGCCGTTCAGCCGCAGGACCTCTCGCAGCTCGCGCGGCCCCGCCTGCAGGAGCTCGATGCCCGCGGCCGCGACCTGCGCGTCGGTGAGCTTCACGCCCTCCTCGTCGTGCCCGTGGCCTTTCTCGTCGCCAGCCCCATGGCCCTTCTCGCCGTGGCCTTTGGCCGTGAGAGGTTTGGCGGCCTGCCCGAACTTCGCACCGAAGACGTAGTAGGCCGACGCCCCCGCGGCCATGACGCAAACAACGGCAACTAGAAGAACTCTCAGGACCTTCATCATCGTGTCCTCCCCGGGGCTGCGGAGCTGCCGATCAACCCTTCGATGGTTGCGATGGCCGTGTGGAAGCTCGCCAGCGCCTCGTGCTCCAACAGCTCGGCATCGGCGACGGTGCGGTAGGCGTCGAGGATTTCAAGCAGCGTGAAGCGGCCCTGGCCGTAGCCTTCCTCGATCGTCTTCAGCGAGGCGCGCGCCGCCGGCAGAATGGTCTTACGCAGCAGATCGAGCTGTTGCAGCGTGCCGTTGGCCGTGTCGTGCGCCTTGCCGATGATCGCGATCAGCGTGAGTCGATTGACGGCGCGCTCGGCGCCGGTTTTCTGCACCGATTCCTGGGCTTCGCGAATGGCACCTCTGTTGCGGTCGATCACGTTGATCGGGATCGAGACACCGAAGCGGACGCCATTGTCGTTGGTCTCGGTATAGTGTCGCCACGCCACGCTGGCCGTGATGTCGGGCAGCGGCTTCAGGCGCGCCGACAGCAATTCGCCGTCGCGCTGGGCGCGTATCGCCGACCAGCGCATGAGCTGCGGATTGTCCTCGATGGCACGGATGAGCGTGTCGAGCGGCGCCGGCTTGACGAGACGGCCGTAGTCGCCGGCGACCGCAGCGAAGGTCGGCTGGTCCAGGCTCATGAGGGCGGCGAGGTCGCGTCGCGCCACGGCCAGCGAGGTTCGCGCCCGCTCGCGCTCGAAGCGCACGAGGCCGACCGCCGCCTGGGTGCGCGAGACTTCGGAGGGCGAGGAAGCGCCGGCCTCGACCCGCCGCTGCATCAGGGGCACCAGCTTCTCCAGGGCGCCGGCCTGCCGTTCGAGGAGCTGGATGCGGCGCTGGACCGACAAGGCCTCCACGAAGGCGATCGTCGTCTCCGAGAGGAGTTCGAGGCGCGCCGCCTCGCGCTCCCAGCGCGCGGCGTCGTAGTCGCCCAGCGCGGCTTGCACGCGCGCACTGCGCTTGCCGCCCAGCTCGATGAGCTGGCTCAGCATCAGCGTCATCTCGGGCGTGCCGGTGAAGCTGCTCTGGCCCTGGCCGAAATTGTCGACTTCCACGCCGACCGTGGGGTTCGGCAGGGCATTGGCCTGCTCGCGCCGCCCATCGGCCATGCCGATGTTGCGGTCGGCAACGGCGATGCGCGGATTGGCGTTGGCGGCCCGTTGCAGGGCTTGCTGCAGGGTCAGGGGACCCGTGGCCTTTTGACCCTGCCTGTGATTCTGACCCAGCGCAGGCCACGACCATGCGACGGCGCACGCCGCAAGAAGCGCCCAGACGGCACGAATTGTCATCGACGAAACCCAAAGACCAGTGTTCGGCGCGCCGCCTGCTCGGCAGGCGACAAGGAAAGAGAACGACTAGGTCAGGGTTCGAGGGGGTGGAGAGTCTGCGTGGGGAGAAAAAGGCAGAATGCCGGCCATGACGGGCACCGGCACGACACGCGGCGCATGCAGCGGCATGCTCGGCGCTGCCGTCGTCAGCAGCGGCACGACAGAGCAGAAATGACACTTCTCGACGGTCATGCCGACATCGTCGGCAGAACCATCATCGCTCGCGACATCGAGAACGACCGCGACGGGCCCGATCTCGCGGGCCGATGCCGTGCCACAAACATGAAACACCGTGACCAGGGCCACCATCAACGCGCAGACAAGCCGCAGCAAGGCTGCGGGCTGCGTCACGAGGGCGAACGAGGAGTCGCTATTGGTCACGGCGCGGAGTGAACGCGAGGAGCAGCGCCCCGTCAACACGGCAGGAGACCTGAATTGTCGCACGTCCGACGGCGTGGTCCGGATACTCATACATTTGAATATCTGTTCAACTATTGTCGGACTGTTGTCAACCTTCCGGTGCGATGGACATCTCGAATCGCTTCGTCGCCCCCGGCCCGATCGAAACCATGCCCGGCTTGTCCATGAGTTCACCGTCGAACGAGTCGGGACTGGCATAGCCCTGCCAGGGTTCGATGCAGACATAGCCCGCGCCCGGCTTGGTCCAGATGCCGAGATGAGGCATATCCGGAAAGCTCACGCGGAGAGAGCGATGGCCCGGCACGCCGTAGACCAGGCTGCGGCTTTCCAGCCTGTCGAAGATCAGCGCATCGTCGCGAAACAGCTCGTCGCGCAGGGCGAGCCGCCGGCCCTGGACAGGCGTCGGGTGCAGCACGGGACTCAGCAGGTTGTTGGCGAGCCGGCGCACAGGCGCGGGCTCATCGCGCTCGAAGACGACTTCGTGCGCCTCGCGCGGCGCTCCGTTCGGCAGCGGCCAGCGCAAGGCCGGATGGAAGCCGAACGAGGCCGGCATGGACCTGTCGCCCCGGTTCGTCACCTCGGCCGTCATGTGCAGGGCGCCGCCTTCGATCCGGTAGATGACGTCGAGGCGAAACTCGAACGGATACTGCCGACGTGTCGCCTCGCTGGCCTCCAGCCGCCAGATGCAGCGCGCCTTCTCCGCCGTCACCAGCACGAGGCGCGAGGTGCGCGTGAAGCCGTGGCGCGGGATATCGAAGATCTGGCCGTCGACCTTGATCTTCTTGTCCTTCGTCTCGCCGACCAACGGAAACAGCAGCGGCGCACGGCCTGCCCACACGGCGGGATCGCCGTTCCACAACAGGTCGGAGCCGTCACGGTCCTGCAGCCTTTGAAGCTCCGCACCTGCGGCGGCGATCTGCGCGCTGAGCGCGGAGTCCGATATCGAAACGAGGTCAGCCATGTCGCATTCTGGTCGGCCCGGCGCGCGGCGTGAAGAGATGACGTGTCGCGGCCCAGTATCAGGCGATACTGCCCCGATCTGCCTGCCCGGCAAGAGCGTGCGCCACGCGCACCGCATCCTCGATGTGCGGCAAGTAGCGAACATGCGGCCGGCGGGCGCCCGCCCGCAACAGCGCGTGGCGTACGGCGGGCACAGCTCCCGTGACGAAGACGTGAACGCCGTGCCGAGCGGCCTTGCGGCCAATGCCGGCGATGACGGTAGCGGCCGTCGAATCCACGAACGGCACAGCCGAAACATCGATCACGAAGGCTTTGCGCTCGTCGGCAATACGGTCGAGCACGGCGCCGACGGTCGACGCCGTGCCGAAAAAGAAAGCGCCGGAGAGACGATAGACCACGACATCGCGGTCGGTCGCCAGGGCCGGGTCGTAGGGAGTGCGCGGGTCCGCTGTGTCGGGCCGATCGCCCGGCACCAACGGCACGCGCTCCTCCACGCCCGAAGTCGTCGACATACGATAGATGAACAGCGCCGCGCCCAGGGCAAAGCCCACGACGATGCCTTCGGTCAGATCGCGGAACACGGTGAGCAGGAAGGTCGCCAGCAAGACGGTCGCATCGCCGCGCGAGGAACGCAGCAGGGTGGCGAACTCGTGCTTCTCGGCCATGTTCCAGGCGACCATGGCCAGCACACCGGCCAAAGCAGCGAGCGGTATATAGGCCGCCAGCGGTGCGGCGAGCAGCATGAAGCCGAGGAGGAAGGCCGAGTGCAGCATGCCGGCAACCGGGCTGCGCGCGCCGGCACGGACATTGGTGGCCGTGCGCGCGATGGTGCCGGTGGCGCAGATGCCACCGAACAGCGCGGCGCCGATATTCGCGATGCCCTGGGCGACCAGTTCGCAGTTGGACCGATGGCGGCGGCCCGTCATGCCGTCGGCGACGACCGCCGAGAGCAGCGATTCGATGGCGCCTAGCAAGGCAAAGGCCACCGCATCGGGCAGGATGGCCTCGATCTTTGCCCAGGATATGTCGGGCAGGCGTGGCGCCGGCAGCATGGAGGGAATGCCGCCGAAGCGGCTGCCGATCGTCTCGACCGGCAAGGCGAACAGCCCCGCCGCGACCGAGGCCACGGCAACGGCGATCAACATGCCGGGCCAGTGCGGACGCAGCCGCTTCAACCCCAGGATCAGGCCGATGACCCCAGCCGCAAGGGCGACGGCAGCCGGATTGATCGTATCGAGGGCCGGCGCCAGCGCTTCGAGCTTGGCGACGAACGGGCCAGGCTCCTTGCCGTCCAGCGTGAGGCCCAGGAGGTCCTTGAGCTGGCTCGCGAAGATGATGACAGCGATGCCCGAGGTGAAACCGACCGTGACCGGATAGGGGATGAACTTGATGAAGGTGCCGAGCCGTAGGACCCCCGCCGCCGTCAGGAAGATCCCGGCCAGAAAGGTCGCCAGCAGCATGCCATCGACGCCGTTCCGTTCGACGCAGGCCGCGACCAGAACGATGAATGCCCCCGCCGGCCCCCCGACCTGGAAGCGGCTGCCCCCCAGCGCCGAGATCAGAAACCCACCGACGATCGCCGTGAAAAGCCCACGCTCAGGTCCCGTGCCCGAGGCGATGGCAATCGCCATGGAGAGCGGCAACGCCACGATGGCGACGGTCAGCCCCGCGATGGCGTCGGCCCGAAACGCCGCAAACCCGTAGCCTTCCCGCAGCACGGTGACCAGCTTGGGCGCAAACAGCGCCGAGGAAGGGACGTTCGCAGACATTTAACTAAAAATCTGTGTATTAACTGTTTCAGGGTAACGCCTGTGCACGGTTGGGAGCAAGGCCAGTTTGGGAGGCTCACCCATGCGCGCTCATGTTGTCTGACAACTTTGTCGCATCCGCCGGCAATCCCATGCATAGTCCGCGCAGGTCCCGGTCGCAGAACCACACAACAGGGCCCATGGAGGAAGACATGAAGCGCAGACACCTGGTCGGCGGCCTTGCCGCCGCGACAATCGCCGCCCCCTTCATCCGGTCTGCAGGCGCACAGGCGCCGCTGACCCTGAACGGCGCGGTGCAGTTCAACGACGATCACGCCTTCAACAAGACGCTGCTCAAGTTCGAGGAGCTGGTGAAGAAGTATTACGGCAAGCCGATCAACTTCACCCTGCACCGCAACTCGTCGCTGGGCCTCGAGAAGCAGTATTTCGAGTACATGGCGCAGGGCAAGGCGGTGGACTACGGCATCGTCTCGCCGGCCCACATGTCGACCTTCTCCAAGGCCGCGCCCTTCATCGACGCGCCCTTCCTGTTCCGCGACCTCGCGCAATGGAACAAGGTGCTCGAAGCCGATCTGCTGAAGCCGGTGGCCGACGAGATCGCCCAGAAGGCCGACGTCATGCTGATCGGCTATGCCGGCGGCGGCGTGCGCAACATCTTCGTCAACAAGCCGGTCTCGAACCTGGCGGAGATCCGGGGCCTGAAGGTCCGCGTCCAGGGCGCGCCGATCTGGTCCAAGACCTTCGCCGCAGCCGGCATGTCGCCGACGGTCATCGCTTACAACGAGGTCTATAACGCCATCCAGAACAACGTGATCTCGGCCGGCGAGAACGAGGCGGCCGGCGTCGAGACCATGAAGTTCTACGAAGTGGCGCCCAACCTCGCGATGACCGAGCACGCCATCACGATCCGGCCGATCTGCTTCTCGTCCAAGACCTTCAAGACCCTGCCGAAGGACCTGCAGGACGCGATCATCAAGGCCGGCAAGGAAGCCGGCGCCTATGGCCGCCAGGTCGAAAGCTCCGAGGACGAGCAGAAGCTGATCGCGCTCGAGAAGGCCGGCAAGCTGAAGCGCATCCCGTTCAAGGATCGCGCCGAGATGAAGAAGCTGGTCGATCCGGTGATGGCGGCCTACGCCAAGGAGATCGGCGCCGACGGCATCTTCAGCAAAATCGTGGCGACCAACTGATACGCAAGCGCAGCGGAGCCCCCTCCGCTGCGCCTTTCTCCCGGCTCCTCACCGGGCGCTTTCTCCTGAACGGATTCCCGATGCCCTCCTCCGAAGCTTCGCCGCGCAGCCTCTGGCGCCGGTTCACGGCCGGTTATGCCCAGTTCCTGACCGGCCTCCTCGCCTTCTCCGTCGCCGTCATCGTCGTTCCCGTCACCCTGCAGATGGTGTCGCGCTACACCGACCTGATCCCGCCCTATATCTGGACGGAGGAAATGGCGCGCTTCCTGTTCATCTGGATGATCATGATCGGCGCCATGATCGGCGTGCGTGAAGCGTCGCACTTCGAGGTCGACGTCTGGCCGAGACTCTCGCGGCGCAGCGAGGCTGCGGTGCGCATTGCCGCCCGGCTCGGCGTCCTGGCGCTGGCCCTGGTCTTCGTGGTGGGCGGCATCGAGTTCACGCGCTTCGCCTGGTACCGCACGTCCGAACTTGCGGAGCTGCCGCTCTGGATGATCCACATCGCCTGGCCGGTCGCCGGCGTTACCTGGCTCATCTTCCTCGGCGAGCAGTTCTACGACGAAGTGCGCATCCTGCTCGGCCGGAGCGTTCCATGAGCGGCGCCCTGTTTTCGGCCGGCGAGGCCGCGTCGATCCTGTTCGGCGTCTTCTTCGGTTTGCTGATCTTGCGCGTGCCCGTGGCTTTCGCGCTGGGACTCGCAAGCCTGCCGCTCTTCTACCTGGAGCCTCGGCTCGGGACGATGATGCTCGCGCAGGAAACCTTCAACGCCTACAACTCCTTCATCCTGCTCGCCGTGCCGTTCTTCCTGTTGACGGCCAACCTGATGAGCGTCGGCGGCATCACCGACAGGCTGGTGACGCTGTCGCGGTCCATCGTCGGAAGCTGGCCGGGGTCGCTGGCGCAGATCAACGTCGTGCTCTCGGTGTTCTTCGCCGGCATCTCGGGCTCCTCGACCGCAGATGCGGCGAGCCAGAGCAAGATCTTCATCGATGCCCAGACCAAGGAAGGCTACGACCTTTCCTTCTCGATCGCCATCACCGCCGTCTCGGCAGTGCTGGCCGTGGTCATTCCACCGTCGATCCTGATGATCGTCTGGGGTGGTCTGATCTCGACCTCGATCGGCGCGCTCTATCTTGCCGGTGTCGTGCCCGGCCTGCTGATCGCCGGCGCCCAGATGGCCACAGTGCACGTCTATGCAGTGAAGCGCGGCTATCCGACCTATCCGCGTTCGTCCTTTCGCCAGCTCTTCTGCGCGATCTGGGTGTCGATCCCGGCGCTGATGACCCCGGTCATCATCGTGGGGGGCATCCTGCTCGGCTGGTTCACGGCGACCGAATCGGCCTGCGTCGCCGTGCTCTACTCGGCGGTGCTGTCGATCGTCGTCTATCGCGAGATGGGGGCGAAGGAGCTCTACAAGGCGCTGGTCGACACCGGCAAGCTCGCCTCCGTGGCGCTGTTCTGTATCGGCACGGCCTCGGCCTTCGGCTGGCTGCTGGCTTACTACCGCATCCCGCAGGAGCTGTTGGCCAACGTCACGAGCTGGGGCCTGGGGCCGATCGGCGTCGGCTTCTTCATCGCCTTCGTGTTCCTGGTCGTGGGCTGCTTCCTCGACGCCATCCCGGCCATCATCATTGTCGGCACGGTGCTGCAGCCTCTCGCCAAGTCGGTCGCGATGGACCCCGTCCATTTCGCGATCGTCTCGATCGTATCGCTGGCCTTCGGCCTGGTGACGCCACCCTACGGGCTCTGCCTCATGATCTCCTGTGCCGTTGCCGGCGTGCCGCTACGCTTCGCGCTGAAGGACACGCTCATCATGCTGGTGCCGATGATCGTGGTGCTGGCGGCGATGATCGTCTGGCCCGACATCGCCCTCTTCCTGCCCCGTCTGATCGCACCGGAGCTGATGAAGTAGTCGTCAGAATCCGCCCGCCAGCGAGCGTTCGCCTTGCTGGCGGCGGATCGCATGGAAGCCATCGACCGTGCGGCCGATGATCTCGGCCACCGGCAACACCTCGTGGATCAGGCCGACCGTCTGCCCGGCAAGCGCCAGCGAGGCTTCCATGTCGCCGCCGAAATAGACGTCCTTCACATTGCCGAAAATCGCGCGATCGAACGAGCCGGCGCGATCGATTTCCTTGGCACGCTCGGTCTTTAGCGCACGCACGCACGGCGTCGACTTGCGGTTCAACATCACCGTGCCGGTATCGTCGGCGTCCACAATGGCCTGCTTGTAGTTGTGGTGCACCGGGCTTTCGGCCGCGCTCACGAACCGCGTACCCATCTGGATGCCTTCGGCGCCGAGCGCGAAGGCCGCCGCCATGCCGCGGCCGTCGCAGATGCCGCCGGCGGCGATCATCGGCACGTCGGTCTTCTCCCGCACCGCCTGCAGCAGAACCAAAGTCGAGACGTCGTCGGGATTCTTGAAACCGCCGCCCTCGCCGCCTTCGACGATCAGCCCGTCGACGCCCGCTTCGACGGCCTTCAGGGCCGAGGAGAGGTTGGGCACCACGTGATAGACGGTGAGGCCGGCGGCCTTCAGCGTCGGCAGCAGCTTGGCGGGCGAGCCGGCCGAAGTGCTGACGAACTTCACGCCCGACCTGGCCACGAGATCGACGATCCGCGGCTCGCGGATGAAGAGCAGCGGCAGGTTCACGCCGAACGGCTTGTCGGTGAGCTGCTTCATCTTCTCGATCTCGGCGAGGCAGGCATCGACCTCGCCGCTGGAGGTCTCGATGATGCCGAGCCCGCCGGCATTGGAGACCGCCGACGCAAGTTGACTGCGCGCGATCCAGCCCATCGGCGCCTGCACGATGGGGTACTTGACGCCGGTATGGGCGAGCACTCGGTTCATCTGTTTCCTTCCTGTGTTTTCAAGGCATGTTGCGCGCGCGTTCCCAGGCGGCGGTGAAGTTGGGCGGCGTGTCGGCCCGACAGGGCAACGCCTTCTTCGGGTCGGGGTCGTCGATGAAGCTGTCTCGCAGGCGAGCCGCGCACGGATCCTGCACGACGACGCCATGGCCCTGGGCACGGAACACGACGTTGCGCGACGCCGGGAGCGTCCGCGCCGCCTCGCGCGCCCAGAGGGGCGGCGTCAGCCAGTCGAAAGTGCCGCTCAACAACAGCGTCGGCACGGAGGACTTCACCGGCTGGCGGTCGGCCGCCGGCGCGGCCGCCACCCGCCATGCCGGGCAGAAGATCGGCGACTTGCTGGCCTTGGCGTTCAGGCCATAGACACCGTTCTCTTCGATCGCATTGCGGCGTGCCGTACGGTCGACCATCGGCCAGGTCTCCCGGCATTCGATGCTGTTGTAGAGCCCGTCGAACTGCTGCGCATTCTGCTCGAGCAGCCCACCATCGTTGCTCTCGAGATCCTCGGCAAAGAGGCGCACCAGACGAAGATCGCCCCGCTTCACGGCGCCCATTGTTTCGGGAATGGCGGCGGCCTCGCCTTCGCGCATCATGTTCAACAGCACCGCCAGGAGCTTGGTGCCGTCGAGCTGCACGGACTGCGGGCCGTCTTCCAGGGCGAGCGTGAGGTCTATGGGCTTGCGATCCGCCGCCTCGATCACGCCTTCGACCGTGGCGCGCAGATCGGGATGCCGCTCGCGGCAGAGCGCATCGGCAGCGCAATCGGCATAGAGCTGCTCGAACGCACGGCGCACGATCGCGGGCTCGTTCTGCTCGCCGTTGATCTGAGGCGGATAGACACCGTCGAGCACGGCGGCACGCACCAGGCCGGGATGCCGGCGCATCACTTCGAGGCCCCAGCGCGTGCCGTAGGATACGCCGTAGATGTTGATGCGGCCGAGGCCCATCGCCGTGGCCATATCGGCCACGTCGTCAGCCAGCACCGGCGTGTTGTACATGCTGAGGTCGATCTTGCGGCGGTCGATATTGGCCCGGCAGCGCGCCAGTATTTCCCTCTCCTGCTGTTCGGTGACGGCGCGGCGGCGGGCCTTGGCCGGTTCGGTCATGCGGTTGTCGAAGCAGTCGAGATTGGGCGTCGACCCGCCCGTACCGCGCTGGCTCAGGATGATCACGTCGCGCTTGCGGCGGATCACGGCCGTCTCGTTCCACCAGTCGCCTTCGGCCAGCGCGTCGGCGCCGGGCGTCGAGGCCACCAGCGGCGCATCGCCTGGGCCGCCCGAGAGATAAACCAGCGGCTCGACGCCGGCCGTACGCTTGGCCTTGAGGACGGCGACCTTCAGCTTGACCTCGCGGCCCTGCGGCTGGTCGCGATTCTCAGGGACGATCAGCACGAAGCATTGGACCCTGTCGCCGCGCGGTGGCTTGAACGTGCAGCGTTCGCGTTCCAGGCGTGGCGCCGCGACGGCACTCTCTGCCAAAACGAGCAGAAATGCTGCCAGTCCGCACAGGAACCACACTCGCGCCATGGCTATGTTCTGCCACATCGTGGCTTGTGACGGCATGAAGTAATTCTATGGAAGGGATGCCGGCGAACGTCTTGCCAGCCCGACCGCCCCGTCTCACTTTGCCGGCCATGACCTCCCGCTCCTATTGGACCGCCGTCTGGTGCGGCTTCCTCGTCCTCACCATCGGGCTCGGCGTCCGCCAGAGCTTCGGCATCTTCCTCAAGCCCGTCTCGGCCGAACTGAATGTCGGGCGCGAACTCTTCTCCTTCGGCACCGCGCTTTCCATGCTGTTGATGGGGGCCGTGGCGCCTTTCGCGGGTCGGCTGTGCGACCGCTTCGGGTCGGCGCCGACGATCGCCGGCGGCGCAGCGATCTACGTGGCGGGCATGGTCGTGACGGCGGTCATGCATGACGGCTTCATGCTGGTCCTCGGCAACATCCTGGTCGGTGTCGGCCTCTCGGCCGCGAGCTTCGGGCCGGTGCTGGGCGTGATCCTGCGGGTGGCACCGCCGGCCAAGGCCGCGCTCGCCGTCGGCATCTGTTCCGCCGGCGGCTCGTTCGGCCAGTTCTTCATCGTGCCGCTGGCGGCCGTGCTGCAGAACTATTTCGGCGACTGGCGCCCCACCATGTGGGCGTTGACCGGCGTCGCGGTGCTGATGATCCTGCTGGCTGCCGGCCTGAACGACAGCAAGGAAATCGCAGCCAGCAAGAAGGCCGGCGGCGGCAGCCAGACGGCAGGGGCGGCACTCTCCGAGGCGTTCGCACAGAAGAGCTATATCCTGCTGGTGATCGGCTACTTCGTCTGCGGCTTCCACGTCGCCTTCGTGGGCGGCCATCTGCCGGCCTACATCTCCGACAAGGGGATCGGTCTCTCGCTGTTCGGCATGAAACTCTCGCCAGCGGAGCTGGGCGGCTGGGCGATCGGCATGGTCGGCCTGTTCAATATCGCCGGCGCCATCATTTGGAGCTCGATGGGCGCCAAGTACAAGCGCAAGAACCTGCTGTCGCTGCTCTACCTGCTGCGCTCGCTGGTCTTCCTGGGCTTCGTGCTGGCACCGCTGTCGGCGGCATCGGTGCTGACCTTCGCTGCGGCGCTGGGCTTCCTGTGGCTGGGCACCGTACCGCTCACCACGTCGCTGGTCGGCTACATCTTCGGGCCGGTGCATCTCACCATGCTGAACGGCATCGTCTTCTTCGGCCATCAGGTCGGCAGCTTCTTCGGCGGCTGGGGCGGCGGCCGCATCTTCGACCTGCAGGGCAACTACGACCTGATGTGGTGGATCTCGATTGCGCTCGGCCTGGTTTCGGCCGCCCTGCACTATCCGATCGTCGAGGAACGGCTGACGCGGCCTGCCCAGCCCGCCCTGCAGCCGGCATGAGCATGAGCTGGCAAGCCCTGCTGCTCTGGGTTTCTGCCAGTCTCGTCGTGGCCGCGACCGCCGTCTCGTTCGTCCTGTGGGGGATGAACGGGCCGGCTTATCTGGTCGACCTGATCGCGGCCTATTGCCTGTAGCTCAAAGCACGAACTTCGAGAGGTCGGCGTTCTTGGCGAGCGAGCTGACCCGCTCGCGGACATAGGCGGCGTCGATCTCGACCTTCTCGCCGGGCTTGTCCGAGGCGGTGAAGCTGATCTCTTCGAGGAGCTTCTCCATCACGGTATGCAGCCGGCGCGCGCCGATATTCTCGACCGTCTCGTTGATCTCGGCCGACAGGCGCGCCAGCTCGTCGATGGCGTCGGACTTGAATTCGAGATCGACCTTCTCGGTGCCGAGCAGCGCCTTGTACTGCTTCACCAGGCTGGCCTCCGGCTCGGTCAGGATGCGGCGGAAATCCTCCTGGTTGAGCGAGGCCAGGCTGACGCGGATCGGCAGGCGGCCCTGCAGCTCGGGCAGCATGTCCGAGGGCTTGGCGAGGTGGAAGGCGCCGGAGCAGATGAACAGCACATGGTCGGTCTTCAGCGGCCCGTGCTTGGTGTTTACCGTCGTGCCTTCGATCAGGGGCAGCAGGTCGCGCTGCACGCCTTCGCGGCTCACGTCGCCGCCGCCGCGGAACTCGCTGCGCGCGGTGATCTTGTCGATCTCGTCGATGAAGACGATGCCGTTCTGCTCGACCAGGTCGCGCGCTTCGCGCACCACACGCTCCTGATCGAGGAGCTTGTCGCTCTCCTCGCGCATCAGCGTCTCGTGGCTTTCGGCCACGGTCATCTTGCGCTTCTTGGTGCGGCCGCCGAACGCCTTGCCCAGCATATCGCCAATATTGATCATGCCGACCGACGCGCCCGGCTGGCCCGGCACCTCGAACTGCATGGACGAACCGGAATCGGCCACCTCGACTTCGATCTCGCGGTCGTCGAGTTCGCCGTCGCGCAACTTGTGGCGGAAGCGCTGCCGCGTCTCCTCGCTGGCATTGGGGCCGCACAGCGCATCGATGACGCGATCCTCGGCCGCCAATTCGGCCTTGGCGCGCACGTCCTTGCGCAAACGCTCCTTCGCCATCTCGAGGGCCACTTCCATCAGATCGCGCGCGATCTGCTCGACGTCGCGGCCGACATAGCCGACCTCGGTGAACTTGGTGGCCTCGACCTTGAGGAACGGTGCATTGGCGAGCTTGGCGAGGCGCCGTGCGATCTCGGTCTTGCCGCAGCCGGTCGGCCCGATCATCAGAATGTTCTTGGGCAGCACTTCCTCGCGCAGCCCTTCGGGAAGCTGCAGGCGACGCCAACGGTTGCGCAGCGCGATGGCGACCGCGCGCTTGGCGTCCTGCTGGCCGACGATGTGCTTGTCGAGTTCGGAGACGATCTCGCGGGGGGAAAAGTCGTTGCTCATGATCTACTAGAGCTTCTCGATGACGAGGTTGTGGTTGGTATAGACGCAGATATCGGCGGCGATCTTCATCGACTTGCGGGCGATCGCCTCGGCGTCCATGCCGTCGACGTCGATCAGGGCGCGCGCGGCGGAGAGGGCGTAGTTGCCGCCCGAGCCGATGGCAATGATGCCGCCCTCCGGCTCCAGCACATCACCCGTGCCCGTCAGCAGCAGCGACACATCCTTGTCGGCCACGGCCATCATCGCTTCGAGGCGGCGCAGATAGCGGTCGGTGCGCCAGTCCTTGGCGAGTTCGATGCAGGCGCGCAGGAGCTGGCCGGGGTGGCGCTCCAGCTTGCTTTCCAGCCGCTCGAACAGGGTGAAGGCGTCTGCGGTGGCGCCAGCGAAACCCGCCACGATCTGGCCGTTGCCGATGCGGCGGACCTTGCGGGCATTGCCCTTGACGACGGTCTGTCCCATCGACACCTGGCCGTCGCCGGCCATGACGACCTGGTCGCCCTTGCGCACCGAAAGGATGGTCGTGGCATGCCAGCCCGGACCGGCGGAACTGTCTGATTGTGCGGAAGACATGCGCCCTAAATAGGCATTTGGGGACACAAATCAATCGCGCATCTACGCCCGCAGAGGCCGTGCTAACGTCGACCCATGAGCGACTCAGTCATCGTCATTGGCGCCGGCATCGTCGGCACCGCCACCGCCCGCGCCCTGCAACGCGCCGGCCATAGCGTCACCCTTCTGGACAGCGCCGAGCCCGGCAAGGCGACCTCGTTCGGCAATGCGGGCTTCCTGTCGCTCGACAGCCTTATTCCGCTGGCCAGACCTGCGACCCTGAAGAAGGTGCCGCAGATGCTGATGGATCGTGACGGCCCCCTCACTTTGCACCGGCCGAGCATTCCGTCCTTGCTGCCCTGGATGGCGCGTTTCGCCTTGGCGGCGATGAGCCCGGCAGAGGTCGACAAGGGCAAGGCCGCCTTCAAGCCGCTGATGCTGGAAGCCGATCTCGCCTGGAAGGCGGAGATCCAGGCCTCCGGTCTCGGCGAGCTTTTCCGGACCAAGGGCGCGCTCTACGTCTATGAAAGCGAAACGTCGTTCCAGGGTACGGACGAGATGCGCGGCCTGCAGGCCGGCAAGGGCACCGAATTCGAGATCGTCGACGGCAATCGCGCGCGCGAGCTGGCGCCGGGCCTCAGCCCGCACATCGTGCGCGGCATCTATTATCCGCGCGGCAGCCATACGGTGAATCCCTATCAGGTGGTGGCGACCCTGGCCGAACGCTTCGCAGCCGAAGGTGGCACCGTCGTGCGTGGTCGCGTCCGTGGCTTTCGTCGCGACGGCGATCGCGTGACGGCCGTCCAGCTCACCGACTCCGAACTGCCCGCCAAGGCCGTCATGATCTCGGCCGGCCGCGCCTCCGGCGAACTGACGCGACTCCTCGGCTTCAACGCGCCGCTGGTGGCCGAGCGCGGCTATCACGTGATGCTGGCGCCCGACAATGTGCGCTTCGATCTGCCGGTCAGCCCGCCCGACCGCGGCCTCTTCTTCACGCCCATGGCCGAAGGGCTGCGGCTTGCCGGCACGGTCGAGCTGGCGGCGCCGCATCAGCCGCCCTCCTGGCATCGCGCCGACCTGCTGGTCAAACATCTCAAGGCGATCTTCCCGGGCGTCGGCGGCGAGGAGCGCAGCCGCTGGATCGGCGAGCGCCCGACCCTGCCCGACTATCGCCCCGCCATCGGCCGCGCGCCGCGGCTGGCCAACGTCTATTGCGGCTATGGCCATCAGCATCTCGGCCTGACGCTGGCGACGGTGACAGGCCGCCTGATCGCCCGTCAGATGGAAGGCGAGGAACTGCCCGAGGCGCTCAAGGCCTGTGATCCGGGTCGTTTTGGATGACGGCGCGCACGCTGACCGGGAAATGCTTCTGCGGCGCGGTGCAGTATGCGGTGGCAGATGCCTTCACCTACGCGCTGAACTGCCATTGCTCCAACTGCCGGCGCACCACGGGCTCGGCGTTCAAGCCCTTCGCCGGCATCACGCGCGACCAGTTCGCCGTTACCGAAGGCCGCGACAAGCTCCTGATCTACGGTGAGGAGAAGACCCACGACGCCCACTGCAACGTCTGTGGCTCGCTCCTCTACTCGGTGGTTCGCGACGGTATGTACGTCCATGTCGCCATGGGTACGCTCGTCGACACGCCGACCATCCGGCCGACCGCGCACATCTTCGTCGGCTCCAAGGCGCCGTGGTTCACCATCACCGACGACCTGCCGCAGTACCGGGAACACGTCACCGACTAGGTGCCGTACTGCAGCAAGGTCTCGCCGTTCTTCTTGAGCCAGGTCTGCGGCCCCTCGATCGGGACCTCGCACAGCGCGCGAGCCAACGCCCAGAAACGGGGGCTGTGGTTCAGATGCACGAGATGGGCGACTTCGTGCGCCGCCAGATAATCAAGCACTTCCGGCGGCGCAAAGACCAGCCGCCAGGAAAAGGACATCGCCGCGTTCGGCCCGCAGCTCCCCCAGCGCGAACGGCTGTCGCGCAGGGTGATGCGCTTCACCGGCCGCTCGACCTGGGCCGCCTTGGCATGGACCAGCGGCACCAGCCGCGCCTTAAGTTCGACCGTCAGCCAGTCGCGGACGCGGCGCGGCAGATGCTCCGGCTGGCCCGCCACATGGATTTCTGCGCCTTCCCGCCAGACGGTGCCGCGCTGGCCGGCGCGGTGGCGGATCACGTGCGGCACGCCGAACAGCGGCACTTCGGCGCCGTCGCAGAACGGCCGCCGTTCGGGCAGGCGATCGAGCCTTGCGGCGATCCAGCCGGCCTGCGCCTCGGCGAAGTCCAGCGCCGTGCCCCGGGCCATGCGCAGCGGCGCCGTCAACACGATGCGCCGGTTGGCCGGATCGACACGCAGCGACGCGCGGCGCGCCCGGGCGTTGCGCACGAAGGTCACGGGCAGCGTATCTCCAGCATGAGCAATGGTCAGTTGCTCGGGGTCGGGCAGCGTTTTAGGCAGAAGGCGGCTGAACCAGGACGACATCGAAGGGGAGAATGGAATGAGCGAACAACAGGCGCACAAAACACTGAGCGACGCCGGACGCAAGGTACTGGCCGAGGTGCTGGGCGAATCCTATCTCGCGCGGCGCGATGCGACCAACAACGATTTCTGGGGCCCGGTTCGCGCCTTCTCCGAGGAGTTCGCCTACGCCTCGCTCTGGACCCGCGACGGCCTCGACAGGAAGCAGCGCAGCATGATCACCGTGGCCATGCTCTGCGCCCTCAACCGTCCGCACGAACTCAAGATCCATCTCGTGGGCGCCCTGAACAACGGCTGCAGCAAGACCGAGCTGCGCGAGATCTTCACCCATGCCATCGCCTATTGCGGGTTCCCCGCGGCCATCGACGCGCTGCGGGTCGCCGAGGACGTGCTGAAGGAACAGGGGAAATTCTGACATGAGCCTCGACCTTGCCCGCATCCGTGCGGAAACGCCGGGCTGTGCCCGCGTCCTGCACCTCAATGCCGCCGGTTCGTCGCTGCCCAGCCGGCGCACGCTCGACGCCACGCTCGACCACTTGAAACTCGAAGCCGAGATCGGCGGTTACGAAGCGGCAGACCAGGCGCGGGATACGCTGGACGGCTTCTATCCGTCCGTGGCGCGTCTCATCGGCGCCGAGGAAAGCGAGATCGGCTTCGTCGAGAACGCGACGCGCGCCTGGGACCTCGCTTTCTATTCGCTCGACTTCAAGCCGGGCGACCGTATCCTGACCTGCGTCAGCGAGTATTCCTCGAACTACATCTCCTACCTGCAGGTGGCGAAGAAGACCGGCGCCGAGATCGTCGTCGTGCCCGACGACAAGCACGGCCAGATCGACCTCGCCGCGCTGGAGCGCGCCATCGACAAGCGCACCAAGCTCGTCTCCCTCTCGCACGTGCCGACGCAAGGCGGGCTCGTGCAGCCGGCCGAGGCCGTGGGCAAGATCGTGAACGATGCCGGCGTGCTTTACCTGCTCGATGCGTGCCAGTCGGTCGGGATGATGCCCATCGACGTCAAGAAGATCGGCTGCGACTTCCTCTCGGCCACAGGCCGCAAGTACATGCGCGGACCGCGCGGCACGGGTTTCCTCTACGCCCGCACGCGCAGCACCTCTCGGATCGAACCGATCTTCCTCGACAACCATGCCGCCCGCTGGACCGGCGATCGCGAGTACGTCGTGCTCGGCGACGCCAAGCGCTTCGAGAACTGGGAGCGCTACTTCGCCGGTGTCATCGGCCTCAAGGTCGCGGCCGACCAGGCCAACGAACTCGGCATGGAGGCCGTGTGGGCCCGCCTGCGCCAGTTGGCCGACGGCTTGCGCGCGCGCCTGGCGAAGCTGGACGGCGTGACGCTGACGGACCTGGGCATGGTGAAGGGCGCCATCGTGACCTTCGCAGTCAAGGACGCCGATCATACGGCACTCAAGATGGCACTGCGCGAACAGGGCATCAACGTGTCGGTGTCGACGCAATTTTCCTCGCGCCTCGATCTCCAGGGACGCGGCTTGCATGACGTCATGCGCGCCTCGGTGCACGTCTACAATACGGAAGATGAGCTTGACCGATTCGCCGGCGCGCTTGACTCTTTGATCCGTCGCTAGCGTGGCATGGGGTTTGCTGCGCCGGCGTGGATTTGGGAAGGGGGAAATTCGATGACCATTCGTCATTCTTGGACGCTGGCGGCAGCCGCCGCCATGGCGTTGTCGATTGCCATGCCGTTCGGCGCTGCCGGCCAGTCGCAATCGACCCTGCGCGTGGCGCCCGAAACGTTGAGCCGTGTGCTGGATCCGCATTTCACGACGTCGTTTACGACGCGCGATCTGGGGTACCTGATCTACGACACGCTGTTCGCAATGAACGACAAGTTCGAGCCGCAGCCACAGATGGTCGGCAGCTATACGGTCAGCCCCGACAAGCTCACCTACACGTTCGTGCTGCGGCCCGGGCTCAAATGGCACGACGGTCAGCCTGTGACGGCGGCGGATTGCGTGGCCTCGATCCGGCGCTGGGCATCGCGCGACAGCATGGGCCAGACCATGGCGAAGTTCATGACATCGCTGGAAGCCACGGATGCCGGCACGATCAAGATGGTGCTGCGCGAGCCCTACGGCCTGGTGCTGGACAGTCTCGGCAAGATCGGTGCGCCGGTGCCTTTCATGATGCCGGAGCGCATCGCCAAGACGCCGGGCAGCGAGCAGGTGAAGGAGATCGTCGGCTCCGGCCCCTACAAGTTCCGCGCCGACCAGCACGAGCCCGGCGTGAAGATCGTCCTGGAAAAATTCACCGACTACAAGCCGCGCAGCGAGCCACCCAACTGGGCCTCCGGCGCTAAGATCGCCAAGATGGACAAGGTCGAAATGCTGGGTATGCCGGACGCGCAGACCCAGGTGAGCGCGCTCATCAATGGCGAGGTCGACTATCTCGAGCGCGTGCCGGCTGACCTGCTGCCGCTGTTCACCGCCAAGGCCGGCGCCAAGGCCGAGGTGGTGAGCAAGTACGGCTTCCAGGCCATCATGCGCATGAACCATCTGCAGCCGCCGTTCGACAACGTGAAGGTGCGGCAGGCCATCGCCAAGGCGATCGACCGGACCATGTATGCCGCCGTAGTGGCGGGCGATCCGCAGTTCGCCACGGACTGCGCCGCGATCTTCGGCTGCGGCATGCCGTACGAAAGCAAGGACGGTATTCCAGCGCGCGACGTCGCGGCCGCCAAGGCACTCCTCAAGGAGGCCAATGTCGACATGTCCAAGCCGCTGGTGATGCTGCACGTCGCCAACGCGCCGGGCATCGCCGCACTGGGCAACGTGACGCGCCAGCTACTGGTCGATCTCGGATTCAAGGTCGATATGGTGTCGATGGACTTCCAGACCTTCGCCACGCGCCGGCTCAACACCGGGCCGGTGGCGCAGGGCGGCTGGAACCTCGCGCACACCACCAATTCGGTCCCCGACCAGGGCAATCCGCTCAGCAATCCGTTCCTGGTGGCATCCGGTCCGCCGACCGCCGCCTGGGGCTGGCCGACCGATCCCAAGACCGACGAATTGCGCCTGAAGTTCGCCACGGCGCCCGACGAGGCGGCGCGCAAGGCCATCGCCAACGACATCCAGGTCCGCGCCTACGAGCAGGTGCTCTACCTCCCGCTGTCGCAGTTCACGACGCCGTCGGCCTGGCGCAACAACCTCGACGGCGTGCTGAAGTCGCCGGTGATGCTGCTCTACAACATCGACAAGAAGTAAGGATTCCCGTCATGGCGAAAGCCGTTGCCGACGACTATCTGCGGCGCATTCCCAAGGCCGAGCTGCACTGCCATCTGGCCGGCACGCTGCGCGCCACCACGGTAGCCGAGCTGGCGAAGCGGTATGGCATGGTCCTGCCGCGGCCGGCGGAAACACTCTACCAATGGCCTGACTTCGACGGGTTCCTGGAAATCCTGCGCATCGCGGCCGCGGTCTTGCGCACGCCGGCCGATTTCACACGGGCAGTCTACGAATACATCGAGGACGCTGTGCGCGACGGCAACCTCAAGCACGTCGAGTTCTTCTTCAACCCCGACTACTTCTACCCCAACGGCATCGACTATCCCTCCCAGGTCGCAGGCATGGTGGAGGGCCTCCGTCAGGCCAAGGAGCGCTTCGGCGTCAGCGGCCTGCTCATCTGCTGCATCGACCGCTCGCTCAACAACGGCGCCCAGGCGGTCGAGATCGTCGAGACGGCGCTCGCGCACCCCCACCAGCTCGTGGTGGGCATCGGGCTCGACGGCAACGAAAGCGTCGGCCCTCCCGCCCTCTATGCCGAGGCCTATGCGCTGGCGAAGAAGGGCGGCCTGAAATGCACGGCGCACTGCTGCGAAGACTATCTGACGCCGCTACAGGCACCGCCCACCAACTACCTGATCTGCCGCGACGTGTTGAAGTGCGACCGTATCGATCACGGCTACAACATGCTGGCGTCGGACTTCGTGATGAGCGAGGCGCGCAAGGACGGGCTCTACTTCACGCATTGCGCCTGGACCAGCCTGCTGCACAATCGCCCGCATCGACCGCAGCGCATCCGGCGCATGGCCGAGGCCGGCCTCAACGTCACGATCAACACCGACGATCCGGCGATGTTCGGGACCAATCTCGGCCACGGCTTCACGACCCTGTTCGAGTCGGTGGGCTGGGGACCGGACATGGCGCGCAGGTTCAGCCTGAATTCGGTCGAAGGCTCGTGGCTCGACGAGAGCGACAAGGCCGTTCTGCGCATGGCCTTCCGCAAGGAGATCGCCGCTCTCGACAAGGAGTTCGGCTACGAAACGACCGCGCCGCCCGTCTAACCGGAGCGGGCGCGGCGGCTACTCCGCCGCGACGCCGAGGCCGATAGGGCAGGAAACGCCGGTGCCGCCGAGACCGCAGTAGCCGCCCGGATTCTTGGCGAGATACTGCTGGTGATAATCCTCGGCATAGTAGAAGACCGGCGCATCGAGGATCTCGGTCGTAATGGCGCCGTAGCCCTTCTTGGCCAGCTCTTTCTGGAACAGCGCCCGCGAGGCTTCGGCCTGGGCCTTCTGCTCCGGCGAAAAAGCGTAGATGCCCGAACGGTACTGCGTGCCGACGTCGTTGCCCTGACGCATGCCCTGGGTCGGGTCGTGGCTCTCCCAGAAGACGCGCAGCAACGCGTCGTAGGACGTCTTGGTCGGATCGAACCAGACCATCACCACCTCGTTGTGGCCGGTGTAACCCGAGCAGACTTCCTCGTAGGTCGGGTTGGGCGTCGGACCGGCGGCGTAACCGACGGCCGTAGCGTAGACGCCCGGCGCCTCCCAGAATTTGCGTTCCGCCCCCCAGAAGCAGCCGAGGCCGAACATTGCCTGTTCGAGGCCGGCGGGGAACGGCGGCTGGATCCGGTTGCCGTTGACGTAGTGCTCGGCCGGCACCTCGAACGGACGCGACGCACGACCCGGCAGGGCCCGGTCAGGCGTCGGCATTTCGGTCTTCTTGCGCAGAATCTGCCACATGGCGCGGCTCCTCTTGCTGTCAGCCACTCAATTTGCCTGTCATTAATATGGCCATACAATGCCGCCGAATCGAGTGGGAGAGACCGCAAATGCCCGTGTTTTTCGTCTGCGCCGGCCTGCTCGGCCTCCTGGCGGCGGTCCTCACCGCAAACGTCGGCCTGATGCGCGGCCGCAAGAAAATCTACCTCGGCGATGGCGGCGACAAGGAGCTGGAAACGGCCATCCGCGCACACGGCAACCTGGTCGAGTTCGTGCCGTTGACCCTGCTCGTGATCTACATGGCCAGCGACTTCTACGGCTTCCGCACCGTGGCCATCCTCTCGGTCGCTCTGTTGGCGGCGCGCGTCCTGCATGCGGGCGGCATGCTGGGCTACATCCCCTATGGCCGCTTCGTCGGTGCGATGGGAACGGCGGCGACACTTGTCGTCGCGTCGGTTCTGCTCGTGCTGGCGGGGCTCGGCCTGAAGCAATACTGACGCGCCGGGCGGCGAACCAAGCGGCGGAGTCGAAACGGCGATCATGCTCAACACGATCTGGCGCATCGCCTACGAGGCCGGTGAAGGCTACTTCACCAACCGGCTCTCGACTTCGGCCGCGGCGATGGCGTTCTACACCATGTTCGCCCTGGGCCCGATCATGATCTTCGTCATCGCCATCGCCGAGCCGATCGTCGGCCGGCTGATGGCGCAGGAGGCGATCTTCAACGCACTGAGTACGGTCGTCGCGCCCGATCAACTCCAGAGCATCCGCCGCTTCGCGTCGGAGAACCTGTTCAAGGGTGGCGGCATCGCCGCCATCGTCGGCGCCGTAGTGCTGCTCTACACGGGCACCCGCGTCTTCGTGGAGCTGGACGACGGCATCGACGCCATCTGGCGCGACACCAAAACCAGGGCATTGCATCCGGTGCTGGCCAGCCTGAAGTCACGTCTGCTGGCGTTGGCGCTGATGGTCCTCCTGGGAGTACTGCTGATCGTCGTCATCCTGGCCAGTGTCCTGATGTCGGCCTATGCCGGCGCCCTCGAACGCTTTCCGATCCTGGGGGAATGGATCGGGCCCGCTTTCTCGACCTCGGTGCATTACGGCCTACTCGCCGGTTTCTTCACCCTGATCTACAAGTGGCTGCCAACCGGCAATATCCCGTGGCGATACGCACTGATCGGCGGTGCCGTGAACGCCCTGCTGTTTGCCGCCGGCAACCGCGCCCTGGTCTATTATTTCGAGGTGACGCAGCTCACCTCGGCCTTCGGCGCCACCGCCGGCTTTGCCGCGATCATGGTCTGGATGTACTGGACCTCGCTCACCATCCTGATCGGTGCCCAGGTCGGACGCGCGACGCGCGATGTCCTGATCGACAACCGCGCCCGCGAAATGGTCGAGGGGGATCTTTAGCGTCGCTGGGCCGCCTCAGGCGGCGGCGCTCTGCGGCCCGGCTTGCGCGGCGTTGAGGTCGAGAAGGATCTGCCAGTTGCGCTGGGAGGCGAGATGCATCGCCACGAGGTCGAGCGCGCCCGACTTGTGCCACTCCGCAACCTTGTCGGTCGCCAGGGCGCGATAGGCCTTCTCGTCGATGGTCCGGAAGCCATCGAGCGTGTAGCGATCGCCGTTCGGGAAGGTGATGTCGGCCCGGTTGGACGTCAGCAGCTCCGCCCCGCGCAAGGCGTCGGAGAAGGCGACGGTGCGCAGATGGTCCTCGTGCATGGCCTGGCAGAACTCCATCGCCGCACGAGTGGCCTGGGTCGGGCCGCCGCCGCTTTCGAACAGCAGGTCGCCCGCGACACCCTCGCCCAGCGTCTCGACGAACCGCTCGGAGGCGGCGTCGATGCTGAGCAGGCGCGTGTTGGGATCGGGCGTCTCGGTAATGATGAAGGGATAGCGGCGTATATAGGCCGGGACGTAGGTGTCCGCACGCCACGAGCCGTTATCCTCCAGGAACAGATTGCGCCCCTGCTTGAGGCCCAACACCGCCAGCGGAACGGGCCGTTCGGAATCGGAGAAGACGATGGGATAGTGACGCAGCGCCGGCATGAACTCGCTGATCATCAGCGGCACGGCCGTCGCCTCGCGCGTGAAGTTGAAATCCAGAGCACGGCCAAGGCCCGCGCGACGATGATCCTCGAAACGCAGCACGACGGGGGTGCGGTAGAAGAGCGGCAGCCCTGCGGCAGCGGCGGTCTGGGAAGCGGCGGTGGTCATCGGTCCTCGCGGGCTCGGAATGATGGGTGCTCGAACGGATCGGGCTCGCGCGCTGGTCGCGAACCGGCAGCGGCCGAAGAGCCGATAGTTGCGAGTCGGGGATGATGCCTGTCAAGGGACCCGGGAAAGCCGACGACCGGGCGCCAGCGACCGCACGGCATCGCGAAACACCGCCAAAGGGATCGTATTTCAGAGAGTTAGACTACCCTGCGGCAGCGGCAGGTCGTGATCTCGCGCGCGAATCCACCCAGAAAAAGTCGACGCGAGGCTGCCGGCCAGGACGGCAGCCGGACATCAGAACATCGTCGCCAGCACGCGATCCGGCGGCTTGTGGCCATCGACGAAGGTCTTGATGTTGATCAGTACCTTCTCGCCCATGTCGATGCGGCCTTCGAGCGTGGCCGAGCCCATGTGCGGCAGCAGCACGACACGGTCGAGCTCCAGCAGCTTCGGATTCACCTGCGGCTCGTGCTCGTAGACGTCGAGACCGGCGCCGGCCAGCTCGCCCGCCTTCAGCATGCGCACCATGGCGTTCTCGTCGATCACTTCGCCGCGCGCGGTGTTCACGATGATGGCCGAGGGCTTCATCAGCTTGAGGCGCCGCGCCGACAGCAGGTGGAACGTCGCGGGCGTGTGCGGGCAGTTCACGGACACGATGTCCATGCGCGCCAGCATCTGGTCGAGGCTCTCCCAGTAGGTCGCCTCGAGTTCGCGCTCGATCTCGCCATGGACGCGCTTGCGGTTGTGATAGTGGATGGCGAGGCCGAACCGCGCGCGCGGCGCGCCAGCGCCTGTCCGATACGGCCCATGCCGACGATGCCCATGCGCTTGCCCTGGAGCCGTGCGCCCAGCATCGAGGTCGGGCTCCAGCCCGCCCACTTGCCGTCACGCACCAGACGCTCGCCCTCGCCCATGCGCCGCGCGGTGGCCAGCACCAGCGCCATCGACATGTCGGCAGTGTCCTCCGTCAGCACGCCTGGCGTGTTGGTGATGACGATGCCGCGCTGCCGTGCCGTATCGAGATCGATGTGATCGACGCCGGTGCCGAACGAAGCGATCAGCTTCAGCTTCGGACCGGCTTGAGAAAGCACGCGGCTGTCGATGCGGTCGGTAACCGTCGGCACCAGAACGTCCGCCGCCTTCACCGCCTCGACGAGCTGGGCGGCCGTGAGCGGCTTGTCGTCGGCGTTGAGGCGCGTCTCGAAGAGCTCCATCAGCCGGGTCTCGATGGCGTCAGGCAGCTTCCGGGTGACGATCACCAGTGGCTTCTTCTTGGAACTGGACGGCATAGGCAGATGGGGGACCGAAGGCTTGCGCGGGATGAAGGTACTGCCCGATTAACAATTCCTCGCGCATTTTGTCCAGCCATCGACTTTCTCAAGGCGCGCGGCGGAAAAGCGCGCTTTTTCAGGTACTTGTCGCTCACTATGAAGATTTCAGGTATACAGACCCCGATGGGAAGTCGATCGCCACTCCTGCTTTGCCTGCTATCCGTTGCCCTGGCAGGGACCGGCACCCCTCTCCTTCCCGCCGCGACGGCCTCGGCCCAGGCCTCCAGCAAGCCGCTGGCCTTGCAGCGAAAGGGCTCGGGTCTGCCTATCCCGCGCTTCGCCTCGCTCAGGTCGGACGAGGTCAATGTCCGGACCGGCCCCGGCACGCGTTACCCGGTCGATTGGGTGTTCAAGCGCAAGGCGATGCCGGTCGAAATCGTCGCAGAATTCGAAAACTGGCGGAAAATCCGCGATTGGCAGGGCGCCAGCGGCTGGGTCCACCAGAGCCTTCTGTCCGGCAAGCGCAGCTTCATTATCGCCAACAAGGCCGCAAACCTGCACAAGACACCCGCCTCGTCGGCCGAGGTAGTTGCCAAGCTGGAGCCCGAGGTGATGGGCGAAATCCGCTCCTGCACCGGCGACTGGTGCCGCGTCAAAGTGTCTGGTGTCAGTGGCTGGATCGAACGGACGGGCATGTGGGGCGTCTACAAGTCGGAACCCATCAACTAGCTTGCCGCGCGACTGCAACGGCGCTGGCGGCCAGGCGTATCGGACCGTAGAACGAGCATCGCCGTGGCCCACGACGTAAGCTTCACCCGCGCCCACCACTTCGACCGCATGCCACCGTCGGCGATCCTGCTGACGACGGGGCTGCATGTGCTGGTGGCTGTCGCGCTCTACTGGATCTCGCCGCTTCGGCTGGAGGACCCCTTCGAGGACGCCATCGAGATCACGATGGATGCGCCGCCGGAGCCGCAGCCCCAACCCCAGGCCGTACCCGCGCCCGAACCGACGCCGCCGCCTGCGGCCCCGACCCAGACGGCGGCCGTCCAGCCACCGCCCCCGCAACCGCCGCAACAACAGCCCCAGCAGCAACCCCAGCAAAAGCCGCCGGCTCAACGGCTCGGCCTGCCGCCGGTGGGCACGACGACCGATCCCAAGGCCAAACCGGGCACCGAGACGACAGCCGACAAGCCGGAGGAGAATCCGCCGCCGGCAAAGGAAGATCCTCCGCCTCAGCCGCAGGAGGCGGCAAAACCCGAGCCGCAGCCGGAAGAACCGCCCAAGCCGCTGGACAAGCCCCAGGAGGCCCAGCAGCAGGCGGCCGCTCAACCGCCGCCGGAACCGCCGGCGCCGCAGCCGCCACCGCCGACCCTGGAAGCGGCCCTGCCGCCGCTCGAAGCGCCACCTCCGCCCGTCACCGAGCGGGAGATTCCACGCCCGACGCCCGCGCCGAAGCCCCCGGTCCCCCCGCCCCCGCAGGCGGCACGACCCGCGCCTGCGCCTGCGCCGCCGCCTCCCCAGCATCAGCCGCAGCAGCGTCCCCCGCCGCAACAGCAGCAGGCCCTGCGGGCGTCGCCCCTCAACCCGATGCCGCAGCCGCGCGCGCCGGCCGATCGCCAGGCGGCGGCCGAACCGGCGCCCGTCTTCCGCAATCCCGCCGACAATTACGGCATCAAGCGCGCACAGGAGCAGTATCTGTGGTCGGTCATGCGCCGCATCGCGCAGTTCCCCTATGTTCCGAAGAATACAAACACGATCCGTGAAGAAGGAACGGTACTGACGCGCGTGACCATCGCGCGGGACGGACGGCTCATGAATGCCGTCATGGAAAAGTCGAGCGGCCTGGCCTCGCTCGACGCCGGCGTGATGGAGACGATCCGGAAGGCGTCCCCCTATCCGCCGCTGCCGAATGACATTCCCGGCGCCAGCCATACGTTCCTGTTGCCTGTAAGCTTCCGATACAACGAGCAGCGCTGAGCCGGCTGCACGACAGGCTGCCGTTCCGGCTGGCCCCCGATCCGCACGGGTCGTAGAACAAACGGTGCCGTGATCCACGACAGCATCCTTCCCTCGCCCGGCGGGGCGTTGACCAGTGGCGTGTCGCAATCCGCGCGCATGTCCCCGGCCGCGCTCGCTCTGGCGATCGGGCTGCATATCGCGGTGGCGGCAGCGTTGTGGTGGATCTCGCCGCTGCATTCGGACGATCACGCCGAGACGCCCATCATGGTTTCGGTCGAACCGGAACCGCTCGGCGGGTCGAGCGCCGGACAGCGGGAAGGCGCGGCTTCGGCAGGCGGCGCGCCGGCGTCCAATGCCCCGACGTCGCCCCCTGCGACGGAAGCGGCCGCCGCGCCTGCGCCGCCGGAAACGACGCCGACGCCCCCTCAGCCGGCCCCGGCCGAACCGCAACGAGAGCCGCCCCCACCTCAGCAGCCTCCGCAGCAGGCCGCCGCTCAAGCGGGGGAGCCGTCGCCTCCGGCCGAAGCCGATCCGCAGACGGCCTGGCAGACCGACGCGTCGGCGTGGAAGCCGGAGGTAACTTTCGAGGAAGCACTGCCGCCGCCGGAGGCACCGCCGCCGCCGACCTCGCGCGACATTCCAAAGCCGCAACGCGCCGCGCCGCCACCACGGCCCGTGCAGCGCGCGCAGGCGACGCCACCGCCGCGGCCGGCAGCACCGCCACCTGCAGCGTCTTCCTCGTCATCGCTTGGCGAGCAGCAATCGACCGCCAGCCTGTTGTCATCGTCGGCTCCGGGAGCCTCGAATTCGGACCTGGCGGCCGGACACGGCGGACTTCGCAACGACTATCTCTCGCGGGTCTTCCGACACATCGAGCCGTACCGCGTCTATCCCGCCAGTGCGCGCGAGAACCGTCAGTCCGGCCGTGTGGTGACGCGGGTCACGATCAATCGCAGCGGCCAGCTCGTCGACGCCCGGATCGAACGGTCGAGCGGCTGGCCCGTCATCGATGCCGCCGAACTGGCCGCCATCCGCCGCGCCATGCCGCTGCCGCCGGTGCCGAACGGCATGCCCGGCGACCCGATCGTACTGATCCTGCCGATGAACTACGGGATGCGGTGAGCGCCCGGGATCAGGCGAAGTCGGCGGAGAGAGTCTGACGAACGGTCGTCGGCATGACCGCCATGTGGCCGTAGCTGGGATGATCGAAGCCGACCACGACGTCGCCCTCGCCGCCCTTGAACGCCGCGATCTCGGCCGCAGTGAAGGGAAAGCGGATGAACTGCACGGCCGACGCTTTGCCGTCCTCGCGCGAGCGCTCCTGATCGTCTTCCGCCACACCGCGCACCGTCGCGCCGTTGATGCGGATGAATGCACGCTGCTCGACGCCGCCCAAGGTGGCGAGGACGCGCGCCCGGCGCAGCGGGTCGTCGATCTCGAACATCACCGTGGCGACCAGCTCGCTGCCTTGCGGGATCAGCGGATTGTAGGCCGCGAGTTCGTCGACAAGCTGTTCGGCACCACCCTTCTCGATGAAGAGCATCTCGTGCACCTGATGCAGCATCGTGTCGAAGGACTCGAAATAGAAAGTCGCGAACGGTCCGACTTCGAGCCGGCGGTTCTTCTTGATCTCCGCGATTCGCTTGCGGCGCTCGGCACGCTGACCGACATACTCCGCCAGCGGGACGATCATCGAGGCATCGATCTTGCGCGCGGTCATGCTTCCTGCCTTCCGATACCGTAGGCGCGCGCCAGCAGCTCGATCGGATGATCGGCGCGCGAGGGCTTGGGCTTCTGCTCGCCCGCCGTGATTTCCATCACCTGCATCAGATGATCGGCGGCCAGCGGGCATTCCGAGGCGACGAAGTTCGTGTCGTTCTTCAGCGCGGTTTGCGCCGCGGGCTTGCCGACCTTCACCGCCGTCTCGAAGTTCTCGGTGCGCGCGCCCCAGATGCCGCCATGGCCGCTGCAGCGTTCGATCACCGCCACCCGCGTCTTGGGAATGAGGCGCAGCATCTCGGCGGCCTTGGCGCCCATGTTCTGGGCGCGTGCGTGGCAGGCGAGATGGACGCTGACGCCGCCCTCCAGCGGCTCGAGCCCCGGCGCCAAACCGTTCGCCTTGGCGATGTCGACGACGTACTCGGAGAGATCGAAGGTGGCGTTGCTCAGGCGTTCGATGGCGGGATCCTTGGGACAGATCAGCGGCCACTCGAACTTCAGCATCAGCGCGCAGGAGGGCGTCAGCGCCACGATGTCGTAGCCCTTGTCGACCCACGGCAGCAGTTCGGCCGAGACCTTGTGCGCCGCCGCAGCGACGGATTCGATGTCGCCCAGTTCGAGCTTGGGCATGCCGCAGCAGGCCGGATGCACGACCTCGGTTGCGACGCCGTTCCGGGCCAGCACCGCACGCGCGGCGGCGCCGATGTCGGTGTTGTTGAAATTCACGAAGCAGGTGGCGTAGAGCACGGCCTTGCGCTTGCCGAACGCAGGCGCGGCTTCGTTCAGTTCAGCGCCTTCGCGCCGCGCGCGGATTTCGAAGGTTTCGCCGGCATAGCGCGGCAGCCGCGCGCCGTGATGAATGCCCGCAAACTTCTCGAGAGCCTTGCGGGTGGTCGTGTTGTGCTCGTCGGTCGTCCAGTTCGCCGCCGCGGCAGCGAAGTTGCCGAGGCGGCCCATGCGATCGGTGTCGGCGAGCTGCTGCGCTACGAAGTCCACGCCTTTCTTGCGCGCCTGCACGGCGCGATGGCGCAGCATGAGGTGCGGAAAATCGAGCGCCCATTCGTGCGGCGGCACGTAGGGGCACTTGGTCATGAAGCACATGTCGCAGAGCGTGCAGGCTTCCTCGACCTGCGCGTAATCCTCCTTCTTCACGCCATCGAGTTCGCCGGTCGGACCGTTGTCGATCAGGTCGAAGAGGCGCGGGAAGGAATCGCAGAGATTGAAGCAGCGGCGGCAGCCGTGACAGATGTCGAAGACGCGCTCCATTTCCTTTTCGAGCGCCTTCTCGTCCCAGAACCAGGGGTTCTGCCAATCGAGAGCGTGTCGGATCGGGGCTTCGAGACTGCCTTCGCGCATGGTGTAGAGCTCTGCCGGCGGGTAGCGGGACGTGTCGTAAAGCGGGAAGAAAAAGGGGACCCGCGCGGGGTCCCCCCTTGTGAGAGGTCGTTGCAGGAGCCCGAGGGGCTCAGGCCATCGTGTCGAGCGCCTTCTGGAAGCGACCGGCGTGGCTCTTTTCGGCCTTCGCCAGCGTCTCGAACCAGTCGGCGATTTCACCGAAGCCCTCTTCGCGCGCGGTGCGCGCCATGCCCGGGTACATGTCGGTGTACTCGTGCGTCTCGCCCGCGATCGCGGCCTTGAGGTTGGCCGAGGTCTCGCCGATCGGCAGGCCGGTCGCCGGGTCGCCGCTCACTTCGAGGAATTCGAGATGGCCGTGCGCATGGCCGGTCTCGCCTTCAGCCGTCGAGCGGAAGACGGCCGCGACATCGTTGTAGCCTTCGACGTCGGCCTTTTGTGCGAAGTAGAGATAGCGGCGGTTCGCCTGGCTCTCGCCCGCAAACGCGGCCTTCAGATTATCTTCGGTCTTGGATCCCTTGAGGTTCGCCATAGTCTTCCTCCTATGTGATCGGCCCATCCGCCAATCTCATTCGGGATTTAGGATTCCAAGAGCAACAACGTCAAGCAGATTAGAACCGTTCTAAAAGATGCAAACGATTCGCAAGCCTCACGGCGCGAATGCGCGCTCAGCGGCGGACGCGGACGATCACGTCGACGCGCGAGAGGCGCGTGCCTTTGGGCGGCGTCGGCAGACCGGCGATGGTCACCTTCTCCGACGGAAAATCGTGCAGCTCACCATCCGGCTCGACGAAGAAGTGATGGTGATGGCCAGTATTGGTATCGAAATAGGACCGCCCCGGCGCCACCACCACCTCGCGCAGGAGACCGGCGTCGCGAAACTGGTTCAGCGCATTATAAACGGTGGCCAGGGATACCGGCATGCGGGTCGCCTTGACCTCGGCGTGCAGACTCTCTGCGGTAACATGACGATGGCCGGCCTCGAAGAGCACGCGCGCCAGCGCGACCCGCTGCTTGGTGGGCCGCAGACCGGCCGCCCGGAGGCGGGTGGGAAAATCGGGGCTATTGCCGGGCATCGTTGCAATCATATGTAAGCAGGAGAAAAGGACAAGAAAAGGGCTGTCGTTTGCCCCTTTTGCCCCTAAGACAAGATGAGAGGGGCGTTTTGGGGTGGTTTGCGCCGGGCGTCCGGCATCCTTATTCTGCCGCCCGACGCCCGCGTGGGGTGGCCGCAGGACGGTAAAAGTGAGCGAGCAGAAGAACAGTTATACCTTCGAAGACCTGATCGAGTGCGCCAAGGGCCATCTCTTCGGCCCGGGCAATGCCCAGCTGCCACTGCCGCCGATTCTGATGTTCGACCGCATCGTCACCATCAACGATAACGGCGGCCTGTATGGCAAGGGCGAGATCGTGGCCGAACTCGACGTGAAGCCCGACCTCTGGTTCTTCGCCTGCCATTTCAAGGGCGACCCGGTGATGCCGGGCTGCCTGGGTCTCGATGCGCTGTGGCAGATGCTGGGTTTCTTCCTCGGCTGGATGAAGGCGCCGGGCCGCGGCCGGGCGCTGGGCGTCGGCGAGGTCAAGTTCACGGGCATGATCGTGCCGACCGTTCGCAAACTCACCTATCACGTTCATCTCAAGCGCGTGATCCTGCGCAAGCTGGTCCTGGGCATCGGTGACGGTTTCGTCCATGCCGACGGCGAGCAGGTCTTCGAAGTCAGCGGCCTGAAAGTGGGCCTGTTCCAGGACGCGGCGCCGGCCGCAGCGGCCGGCTGATGAAGCGCGTTGTCGTTACCGGCCTCGGTATCGTCTCCCCGATCGGCAACAATGCCGCCGAGGTGACGAAATCACTGAGGAATGGCACGTCGGGCATCGAGTTCGTCCCGCAGTACAAGGAACTGGGCTTCCGCAGCCAGGTCGCCGGCACCCTCAAGCTCAATGTCGAGGAGCTGGTCGACCGTCGTCTCATGCGCTTCATGGGCAACGGCGGCGCTTATGCCTATCTCGCCATGAAGGAAGCCATCGCGGATGCCGGCCTCGGCGAGGCGGAGATTTCCAACGAGCGCACCGGCCTGGTCGCGGGCTCGGGGGGGCCGACGACGGGCGCCATCGTGCAGTCGGCGATCATCGCCAAGGAAAAAGGCCCCAAGCGGGTGGGCCCCTTCCAGGTGCCGCGCGCCATGTCGAGCACCGTCTCGGCGAACCTTGCGACGGCCTACAAGATCAAGGGGCTGAGCTACTCGATCAGCTCCGCCTGCTCGACCTCAGCGCACTGCATCGGCAACGCCGTGGAGTGCATCCAGCTCGGCAAGGCCGACCGCATGTTCGCAGGCGGCGGCGAGGAACTCGAATGGACCCTGTCGGTCCTGTTCGACGCCATGGGCGCTATGTCGGGGAAGTACAACGACACGCCGCAGCGGGCGAGCCGTGCCTACGACAAGGACCGCGACGGCTTCGTCATTGCCGGCGGTGGCGGCATCCTCGTGCTCGAGGAGCTTGAGGTCGCCAAAGCGCGCGGCGCCAAGATCTACGCCGAAGTGGTCGGCTACGGCGCGACCTCGGACGGTGCCGACATGGTGGCGCCCTCGGGCGAGGGCGCCCTGCGCTGCATGAAGCTGGCGCTCGAAGGCTTCGCCGGCGCGCCCCGGCGCAACCTGCCGGTCGACTACATCAACACGCACGGCACCTCGACGCCGGTCGGCGATATCACCGAGCTCGACGCGATCCGCAAGGTGTTCGGCGACAAGCTCCCGACCGTCAGCTCGACCAAGTCGCTGACCGGGCACAGCCAGGGCGCCACCGGCGCGCACGAGGCGATCTACTCGCTGCTGATGATGAAGGAAGACTTCATCGCCGCTTCGGCCAACATCGAGAACCTCGACCCCGGCGCGGAAGGCTATCCGATCGCCCGCGAGCGCATCGACAATGCCGGCCTGCAAACCGTCCTGTCGAACAGCTTCGGCTTCGGCGGCACCAACGCCTGCCTCCTCTTCTCCCGCTACGATCACTGAGAAGGATCGATGTCCACCGAAAGGACCCTTTCCGCCGCGCCCGACGCCTCGGGCAGCGGTGCGGCAGCGACTCCTGCAGGCGCCGCCAAGCCGGCGACGCTGCCTGACGTTCCCAAGCTGATGGCCGGCAAGCGCGGCCTGATCATGGGCGTTGCCAACGACCGTTCGATCGCCTGGGGCATCGCACAGTCGCTTCACGCCGCCGGCGCCGAGCTTGCCTTCACCTACCAGGGCGCGGCTTTCGGCAAGCGCGTGCTGCCCATGGTGCAGAAGCTCGGCTCGACCGTCGTCGTCGAGGCCGATGTCGAGGACGAAGCGAGCCTCGACAAGCTGTTCGAGACGCTGAAGAAGGAATGGGGCCGGCTCGACTTCGTGGTCCACGCCATCGCCTTCTCCGACAAGGAGGAGCTGAAGGGCCGCTACGTCGATACGACCAAGGCCAACTTCCAGCGCAGCCTCACCATCTCCTGCTATTCCTTCACCGAGATCGCGCGGCGTGCCCTGCCGCTGATGAATGAAGGCGGCAGCCTGATCACGCTGACCTACGAAGGCGCCACGCGCGTGATGCCGTCGTACAACGTGATGGGTGTGGCCAAGGCCGCGCTCGAAGCCAGCGTGCGCTATCTCGCGGCCGATCTCGGCCCGCAGGGCGTGCGGGTGAATGCCCTCTCCGCCGGCCCGATGCGTACGCTCGCCGGCGCGGTGATCGGCGGCGCCCGCTATGTCTATCGCGTCTCGCGCGAGGCCTCGCCGCTGCGCCGCAATGTCGAGCTTTCCGATGTAGGCGGCGCGGCGCTCTACCTGCTCTCGGACCTGAGCGCGGGCGTCACCGGCACGGTGCACTTCGTCGACGCCGGCTACCACGTCATCGGCCTGCCGCACGACGGCAGCGTGACACCCGGCGGCGAATAGCAGACAGCGCGCTTGCCGCCGGCAGCGCCGCGCAGCAGCGTGTTCTTCAAACAAAAACGGCGGCCCGCGAGGGCCGCCGTTTCCGTTTCGTCGAAAGGGCTTACTCGCCGGCGGCAGGCGCGGCCGGAGCGGGAGCCTCTTCGCGCGGCTTGTTCGTGATGTCCTCGCCCGTCTCCTGGTCGACGACCTTCATGCTGAGGCGGACCTTGCCGCGGTCGTCGACGCCCAGGACCTTGACCTTGACCTGGTCGCCTTCCTTGATGACGTCCGTGACCTTGGCGACGCGGCGCGGCGCCAGCTCCGAGATGTGCACGAGGCCGTCGCGCGCGCCCAGGAAGTTCACGAAGGCGCCGAACTCGACGGTCTTCACGACCTTGCCATTGTAGATCACGCCGACTTCCGGCTCGGCCACGATGCCCTTGATCCAGTCGATTGCGGCCTGGCCCTGCTTGGCGTCGACCGCGGCGACCTTGATCGTGCCGTC
>JAIUOY010000012.1:0-2934 GCA_020160995.1 Pseudomonadota bacterium
GGCGAGCGCCGCCTTCACCGCCGTCTCGTCGACCTGGTCGGCGAGGCCGTCACGCTTGCGTTCGTCCAGCATCCGCTCGGCGATGGCGCGATCGAAATCGTCGCCGCCCAGTGCCGTATCGCCGCCGGTCGCAAGTACCTGGAAAACGCCCTTCTCGAGCCGTAGCAGCGAGAAGTCGAAGGTGCCGCCGCCCAGATCGTATACCGCGTAGAGTCCCTCCGAGCCCTTGTCGAGGCCGTACGCCAGCGCGGCCGCCGTCGGCTCGTTGACCAGCCGCAGCACTTCGAGGCCGGCCACGCGCGCGGCGTCGCGGGTCGCGGTGCGGGCGGCATCGTCGAAATAGGCCGGCACGGTGATGACGGCCCGCTCGACCGGCTTCTCCAGCGCATCCTCGGCGCGCTGACGCAGCGCCTTCAGGATTTCGGCGGAAATCTCGACCGGCGAGCGCGCCTTGCCGCCGATACGCAATTTCACCATGTCGGTCTGGCCGGTGCCCGGCTCGATCTCGTACGGCAGCACGCCGGCCACGGCGTGGACGTCGGCCGCACCGCGGCCCATCAGCCGCTTGATCGAGGAGACGGCATTCTTCGGCTCGGCCGCCGCGATCTGACGTGCTTCGTCGCCCACCAGGACACCGCCGGCCGCCGGATAGGCCACGACCGATGGCACCAGCGCCTTGCCGGTCTCGTCGTGCAGCGCGGCAGGCACGCTCTCGCGCGCGATGGCAACGACGGAGTTGGTCGTGCCGAGATCGATGCCGACCGCCAGCGACCCCTCGCCGGCATGCGGCAGAGGCGTTTCGCCCGGCTCGTGGATCTCCAGCAAAGTCATGCCCTGGACCGTTCAATATTCATACGTCGCGCACGCGCCTCCTCGGCGAACTTGTCGAGGTAGCGCAGACGAAGGAGCGTTTTTCTGATGGCCGGCCGGTCGTTTGCCAAGAACAAACTGCCCAGCGCCGCCATCGCCTTGGTCATCTCGTCGCGCGCCCGGGCGGCCAGGGATTCGACCGCCTCGCCGCTCGACGCCTCGTGCAGTTCCTCGCGCGCCTCCATCGCCTCCATCAGGAGGTCGGGATCGTCGATGGTCTTGCCGTCCCCCGGCAGTTCCACGCCCTTGAGCCCGGCGAGATAGACGGCCCGGCTCAGCGGATCCTTCAACGTGCGATAGGCGTCGTTGAGGGCTGCAGCCTCGACCGAGGCGCGGGCGCGCTCCTCGGGGGGCTTGGCTACGAAGCGGTCCGGATGCCACTGCCGCTGGAGGGCGAAATAGGCCCGATCCAGTGCGGCCGTCTCGATGTCCAGCGCCGCCGGCAATCCCAGCCGCGCGAAATGATCCATGATCCGACTTCAGACGTGGAAGGACTCGCCACAGCCGCAGCGTCCCTTCTCGTTCGGGTTCTTGAACACGAAGCCCGACTTCAGCTTCTCTTCCTCGTAGTCCATCTCGGTGCCGATCAGGAACAGCGAGGCCTTGGGGTCGATCAGCAGCTTGATGCCGCCGGCGTCGACCACCTCGTCCATCGGTTCCTGCTTGTCGGCGAATTCGAGCGTGTAGCTCATGCCCGAGCAGCCCTTGCTGCGCACGCCGATGCGGATCCCGGCCGTCGGCTTGCCGCGGCCGTCGATCAGCGCCTTGACGCGCTCGGCGGCAAGCGGCGTCACCGTCATCACCTGCGGGCGCGGACGGCGCGGCCTCGGGGCAGCGGCGGGGGCGGCGGCGGGAGCGGCGGGCTTCGCCGTATCCGTGGTCGTGCTCATGGCTACCTTGCTCCGACTGCTGGCTACTCGGCCGCTTCCTTCGGCTCATCCTTCTGGGCCTTGGCGCGATAGTCGGCGATCGCCGCCTTGATCGCGTCCTCGGCCAGGACCGAGCAGTGAATCTTCACCGGCGGCAGCGCCAGGTGGCGCGCGATGTCGGTGTTCTTGATCGTCTCGGCCTCGTCGATCGTCTTGCCCTTCACCCATTCGGTGACGAGCGAGCTCGACGCGATGGCCGAACCGCAGCCGAAGGTCTTGAACTTGGCGTCCTCGATCAGCCCGTCCGGCCCGACCTTGATCTGCAGCTTCATCACGTCGCCGCAGGCCGGCGCACCGACCAGGCCGGTGCCGACATCTTCGGCGTTCTTGTCGAGCGACCCGATGTTGCGCGGGTTCTCGTAGTGGTCGATCAGCTTTTCGCTGTAGGCCATGACACTCTCCTCAAATCTCGGCGCGGCGCCCCAGAGGCCGCGCATCGGTAAAACTAGTGGGCCGCCCATTCGATCGACTTGAGGTCGATCCCTTCCTGGGCCATCTCCCAGAGCGGGCTCATTTCGCGCAGCTTGGTGACGTGGCGCACCAGCTCGTCGACGGCGGTGTCGACCTCGTGCTCGGTCGTGAAGCGGCCGAGGCCGATGCGCAGCGAGGTGTGCGCCATCTCCTCTTCGACACCCAGCGCCCGCAGCACGTAGCTGGGCTCCAGCGACGCCGAGGTGCAGGCCGAACCGGACGACACCGACAGGTTCTTGATGCCCATCATCAGCGACTCGCCTTCGACGTAGGCGAAGGAGATGTTGAGGTTGCCCGGGATGCGCTGCTCCAGGTCGCCGTTGACGACGATATCCGTCAGCTTGGCCCGCAGGCCGTTCAGCATCCGCTCCTGGAGCTTGGCCAGGCGCTTGGCCTCGGTATCCATCTCCTTCATCGCGATCTCGCAGGCCTCGCCCAAGCCGACGCAGAGCGGCGTCGGCAGCGTGCCCGAGCGGAAACCGCGCTCCTGGCCGCCGCCATGGATCATGGCGACCAGCCGCACGCGCGGCTTGCGCCGGACGTAGAGCGCGCCGATGCCCTTGGGCCCGTAGATCTTGTGGCCGGAGAT
Organism: Pseudomonadota bacterium; assembly: GCA_020160995.1. Classification (GTDB taxonomy): domain Bacteria; phylum Pseudomonadota; class Alphaproteobacteria; order Reyranellales; family Reyranellaceae; genus Reyranella. The sequence continues at coordinate 2,860 of JAIUOY010000012.1, forward strand.
GCTCATCAGGTCGATGTTCATCGCCTCGACGTCGAGCGGGATCTTGCCCGCCGCCTGCGCCGCGTCGGTGTGGAA
>JAIUOY010000142.1:0-51936 GCA_020160995.1 Pseudomonadota bacterium
ACGGCGCGGCTCACCGCGGTGATCTTCACTGTCGTGTGGGGGGTCCTGATCTTCGTGCGCTTCCTGGGCTTCGCAGGCCTGCCGGAGCAGCTCGCGACCTGGGTCACCAGCCTCGACGTGCCGCCGTTGGTGATCCTGCTCGCGATCTACGCGATCTATCTGATCCTCGGTACCATCCTGGAGGGCGTCGGCATGTTCCTGCTGACGCTCCCGGTCGTGTTCCCCGTCGTCGAGGCGCTGGGCTACGATCCGATCTGGTTCGGCATCATCCTGGTGAAGCTGAACGGCATCGCTACGCTCTCGCCGCCGGTCGGCCTCGTCGTCTTCGTCGTGAACGGCGTGCGACCGGACATCTCGGTCGCCGATATCTTCCGCGGGATCTGGCCCTTCATCATTGCCGACGTCATTACCATCGGCTGTCTGACGGCCTTCCCCGAGATCGTCACCTTCATTCTCGAAGCGGCAGGCTGATCGCCTACGACTTCGGTTCGGCTCCGGCCTGCTTCAGCAGGAAGTTGAGCAGTTCGCGCCCGGGAATGCCCTGGGCCTCGCGCTTCACGACCCATTCTTCCCAGACCGGGTCCGCGCCGGCTTTGCGGAATGCGGCCAGCTCGTCCGGCGAGAATTTGACGAAGGTGAGCTTCTTCTTGAACAGCGGGATATTCTTCTGGTCGGCCTCGGCATAGGCTTTCTTGACCGCCGCATGTCCCAGTTCGCGGGCTTCTTCGAGCAGCGCCTTGTACTGCGGCGGCAGTTCGGCGTAGCGGTCGACATGGATCAGGGTCGGGCAGCCGACCGAGCCCAGCATCATGTTCTCCGTGAACCATTTCCCGACCTCGTAGGTCCGGTAGGATTGATGGGCGTAGGTCGATGGAAAGGCAGCAGCGTCGACCGTGCCGCGTTCAAGCGACGTATAGACCTCGGTGGCGTCGACCGACGTCGGAACCGCACCGAGCTTGCGCATGGCTTCGCCGATGCCGGCGAGCGCGCGCACGCGCATTCCCTTGAAGTCCTCGACGCTCTTGGGGGCCTTGCCGCGGCCCACGAACTCGTTGTTGGGCAGCAGGGCCGACATGTAAGGGATCGCGTTCCAGCCCGCGAACTCCTTCAGCACCAGCGGATGCTTGTGGAAGGCATTGTGAACCTTCTCCTGCACCGTCGTATCGGGGATCGGCAGGAAAGGAAGATCGAGCGCCGAATAGACCGGCAGCTTTTCCGGATGGTACGAGGCGCAGATATTGGTGGCATCCAGACTGCCGATCTTCAGGAGGTCCAGCAGTTCCTTCGGGTTGCCGAAACTCTCGTAGCCGATCTGGATCTTGAACTTTCCGCCGGTGCGCTCGTCGAGGAACTTGCGCAACGTCTCGACATTCTGTGTGGCGGCGCGCGGTTTGCCCCATGCCCCCAGCTTCCATCTCACTTCCGGCCCGTCGACGATCTTCGCCTGGGCGAACGCATTACCCGACAACGCAACTACGCTGGCTGCCACGACGGCAGCGATGGTCATGCCCTTGAGACGATGCATGGATGCCTCCCGATGTTTCCTCCAGATCTTCTTCTTATGTCTGATCGCCGCGGCGACCGACGTGGAAAGCCTACTCCATCGGCAGTCGGGGCGGTAGCGACGGCTCGGCCGTGTCGCTAATCTCCCGGTCGTATGGGTGGGAAGACATGAACTGGATTTCGCGGCGCGCCACGCTGATCTCCCTGGCGGCAGCCGGCATTGGCGCGTCAGCAGGGAGCGCGCGCGGCGCGGGTTGGCCGACGCGGCCTGTTTCGTGGATTGTGCCTTTTCCGCCCGGCGGCGGTTCGGACATGTTCGCCCGTCCCATCGCGGCGCATGTCGGCGATCGTCTCGGCCAGCCGATGGTGATCGACAGCCGGCCCGGCGCCGGTGGCACGATCGGCACGGCCATCGCAGCGCGAGCCGCACCCGACGGCTACACGCTGCTGGTGGGCGATACCGGCCTCATCTACGCGCCGTCCGTCTATCCGAAGGCCGGCTTCGATTTCATGCGCGATTTTGCGCCGGTCGCTGCCTTCGCACGCGTGCCCTACGTCCTGGTGATCAATCCCGCGCGCCTCGATGTCCGGGATCTCGTGGGCCTCATCTCGGCCGCCAAGGCGAAGCCGGGATCTATCGACGTCGGCTCGACGGGCCTCGGTACCATCACCCACCTTGCCATCGGGCTGTTCGAGGATCGCGCCGGAATCGAGCTGAACCACGTGCCGTATCGCGGCGGCGCGCCGATGCTGCAGGACCTGCTGACCGGCCAGATCGCAGCTGCCTTCGTGCTGCTCAGTCCGGCGGCGGAGTACGTGACCTCGGGCAGGCTGCGCGCGCTTGCGATCGCCAATCGCCGCCGCGACGCCTTGCTGCCGGGCGTGCCCACCATGCACGAGGCGGGCCTTGCCGAGTTCCGGATGACGACCTGGTTCGGTCTGTTCGCGCCGCGGCGGACGCCGGACGAGATCCTCGACCGATTGCATGGTGCGGTACAGGCCGCACTCGTCAGCGACAACGTCCGACGCCTGTGGCTGGCACAGGGCGCGCGTGTCGAACTGGAAAGCCGGGCCGCGTTCGCCGATTTCATTCAGCGCGAGAGCGTGCGGTGGAACCGCATCGCCAAGGCCGCCAACATCGAGATGGAGTAGGCGATGAACGTGTCATTGGCCTGCCGGAGGAGCAGGCCCTAAGTCTCGCCGCCGCCGTTCACCTGGATCATCTGGCCGTTGATGTAGGCGCCGCCATCGGCAACCAGCAGCCCGACCACGGAGGCGATCTCCGCCGGCGTGCCCATGCGGCCGAGCGGCACCTTGGCCATCGTTTCCTGGCGATGGTGCATGGATGCCGCGTCGTTCTCGACATCGGCGGCAATGGGCCCCGGCGAGATGGCATTGGTGGTGATGCCTTTGGGGCCGAATTCCTTGGCCAATGCCTTGGTAAGCCCCCAGGCGCCGTGCTTGGCGACGGAGACCGGGGCGCGACCGGCATAGCCATGGATGGCGTTCATTCCGGTGAAATTGACGATGCGGCCCCATTTCTTTGCGATCATGCCGGGCAGGCAGGCTTGCGCCAGCCACACGGCGGCATCGAGATCGACTGACAGGACGCGCCGCCAGTCGGCCTCCTGCATTTCAAGGAAGGGCTTGGCCGGCCGCAGGGCTGCATTGTTCACCAGCACGTCGACCGAGCCGAAACGCTCGATGGCTTCGCTGGCGATACGTCGGCATTCCTTTGGATCGCCGATATCGGCCATCGCGACCATGGTATCGACGCCGCTTGCGGCCGCTTCCTTGGCGACACTCTCGCAGGCGGCGCGGTCCTTCGAGCCGTTGACGACCACGTTGAAGCCTGCAGAAGCCAGTTCCAACACACAGGCGCGGCCGATATTGCGGCCGGCGCCGGTTACCAAGGCAGTTCTCCGCACCGCAGTCATCTTCTATGCTCTCGCTCCGTTGATCTTCGAGGGCGTTACGTGGAGCAAAGAACGATCCCGCTCGGCGAACGCCCGGCGCGACTGTGGACTGGCGGTAAGGGCGACGCAATCGTGCTGCTGCATGGCGGCTGGGCGGGCGCCGAAGCCTACTGGTCGACCATCACCGACGATCTCGAACGCTCGCATCTCGTCGTCGCGCCGGAATTGCCGGGTATCGGTACCGTCGACGAACCACCGTTGCCGACCTTCGGTGCCTATGCGGGCTGGCTGGCCGCGCTGCTCGATGCGCTCGGCATCGAACGCGCCGTCATTGTCGGCAACTCCTTAGGTGCGACCGTCGCCTGGCGCTTCGCGGGCCAGTACCCAGAACGCTGCCAGTCGCTGGTGATGGTGAATGGCTATCCGCCACCGGCCTATCCGTCCGGCGTGCGCTGGCTGGCCGCCAAGACACCCGTGCGCGCCCTGGCGCGAGGGAATGTGGCGCAGTTCTACAGCCGCGAGGTGCTGGATCTCGCCTTCCACGATCGCACCCACGCGCCGGCCGCCATCGCACAGTCGCTGGAGCGCTTCTCGCGGGCCGACATCGATCGCGTGCTCGACATCATGCTGTCCGGCGAAGCGCCAAGCTCGCCGCCCAAGGCAAAGACCCTCCTGATCTGGGGCGAGGCCGACCGTTCGCCCGTGTTCGACAAGCAGGGCGCCCGGAAGATGCGGCAATCGCTCGATGAGTCGAAGCTGGTGACGATTCCCGAGGCGGGACATCTGCCGCAGGTCGAGCGCCCGGCCGAGTTCCGCCGGGCACTGCTCGATTTCTTGAAAGCCTAGATCACACCGCCGGACTTGAGAGCGGCAATCTTCGCCGGGTCGTAGCCCAGGCCCGACAATACCTCGTCGGTGTGCTGCCCGAGATCGGGAGTGGGCTTGAGGGCGGCAGGCTGCGGGAAATCCGACAGGTTGATCGGCTGGCCGACGACCTTGATGTCGCCGAGCTTCGGATGGTGCACCGGCCGGGCGATGCCGAGATGTTGGACCTGCGGTTCGGCGAAGGTCTTGTCGATCGTGTTGATCGGCCCGCACGGCACGCCCGCCTTGTTCAGCGCTTCGATCCAGTGAGCCGAGGTGTTGGTCCGGGTCACTTCGCCGATGCGTTCGTTCAGGGCCTTGCGATTCTGCGACCGCAGCGTCGGGGTCGCATGTTCGGGATGGTCGATCAGCGCCGCCGCCCCTAGCGCTTCGGCGGCACGCTTCCACATCTTGTCGCCGGCAGCGGCGATGTTGATGTAGCCGTCCTGAGTGGGAAATACGCCCGTCGGAATCGACGTCGGATGATCGTTGCCAGCCTGCTTGGCGACTTCGCCCTTCATCAGCCAGCGCGATGCCTGGAAGTCGAGCATGAAGATCTGCGCTTCGATCAGCGAGGTATGGACCCACTGGCCCTTGCCGGTACGCTCGCGATTGTAGAGCGCCAGCATGATGGCCTGCGCCAACAGCAGGCCCGACGTGAGATCGGCGATGGGAATGCCGACACGCATCGGCCCACGGCCCGGCTCGCCGGTGATCGACATCAGTCCGCCCATGCCCTGGGCGATCTGGTCGACGCCGGGACGCGCCGCATCGGGGCCGCTCTGGCCAAAGCCCGCGATCGAACCATAGACGATACGCGGATTGACCTTTGCCACCGTGTCATAATCAACCTTGAGGCGATGCTTCACGTCGGAACGGTAATTCTCGACGATGACGTCGGCCTTGGCCGCGAGCTTCATGAAGATCGCGTGGCCTTCGGCGCTCTTGAGATTGAGGGTTATCGACTTCTTGTTGCGGTGCAGGTTCTGGAAGTCGAAGCCATGCCGCGCCCCACCCATGGAATCGTTCTTTCCGTCGGACGGCGGCTCGATCTTGATTACATGCGCGCCCCAGTCGGCGAGCTGGCGCACGGCCGTGGGACCCGCGCGATGCGCAGTCAGGTCGAGGACCGAGAGATGGGAAAGCGGCAGGGCGGTCATGGCCCTACTTCCCCTTGAAGGCCGGCTTGCGCTTCTCCATGAACGCGCGGCGGCCTTCCTTGAAGTCTTCGCTGTCGAAGCAGGCCTCGACCATCTTGTCGAGTTTCTTGTGGTCCTGCTTGGACTCGGGCTTGGCGATCTCACGCGCCGAGGCCTTGGCGAGCGCGATGGTGAGCGGCGCATTCTGGGCGATGGCGCCGGTGATGCCATCGACCATGGCGTCGAGTTCGGCATCGGAAGCAACGCCGTGAACGAGGCCCATGTTGTAGGCTTCCTGCGAGGAATACTGCTTGGCCGTGAACAGGAACTCCATCGCGCGCGGCAGGCCGACGATGCGGGATAGGCGCTCGATCCTGAGGAAGCCGTAGCCCAGGCCCAGCTTGGCGGCAGGAACGCCGAAGCGGGCGCCCTCGTTGCAGTAGCGGAGGTCACAGCAGGCCGCGAGGTTCATGCCGCCGCCGATGCAGTAGCCGGTGACCTTGGCGATGGTCGGCTTGGGAAAATCGTAGAGCGCTTCGTAGCCTTCCTTGGAGATGGCGTCGTAGCGCACCTGCGCTTCGGCGTTGGCGCGTTCGCTCTCGAACTTGGAGATGTCGGCGCCCGAGACGAAGGCCTTGCCGCCAGCGCCGCTCACCACGACGCAGCGGATTTCCGGATCCTGGGCGAAGTCCTTCAGGATGCTGACGAAGCCGTCCCACATGTCGAGCGATACGGCATTGAGCTTGGCGGGGTTGTTGAAAACCAGATGGCCGACCTGGCCCTCGCGGCGTCCGATGATCTTCTGTTCCTGCATGTCGGCATTCCTTCGGTGAGGGGCGGGAATATACAACACGATTGTCATGGAGCGTGAAGCCAAGCATCCTCCACCGGCAGGGAGGAAACGTGGCCTCAGTCGAACTGAAGGGCCTTTCCAGGCACTACGGCAATGCTGTCGCGGTCGACGGGGTGTCGCTGCGCGTCGAGCACGGCCAGCTCGTCTGCCTTTTGGGGCCCTCGGGCTGTGGCAAGACCACGACCCTGCGGCTGATCGCGGGCTTCATCGAACCATCGGCAGGCGAAATCGAAGTCGGCGGCAAGGTTCTGTCCTCGCCGTCTCGGACCGTGCCGCCCGAAAGCCGCAACATGTCGATGATCTTCCAGAGCTATGCCCTCTGGCCGCACATGACGGTGGCGGAAAATGTCGCCTACGGCCTCAAGATCCGGAAGCTCGACCGCACGACCATCGACACCAAGCTCAAGGCCATCCTGGGGACGGCCCGCCTCGAAGCGCTGGCGGACCGTTACCCCGGCGAACTGTCGGGCGGTCAGCAGCAGCGCGTGTCGCTGGCGCGCGCGCTCGTGGTCGAACCGGAAACGCTGCTGCTGGACGAGCCCCTCAGCAACCTCGACGCCAACCTGCGCGAGGAGATGCGGTTCGAGATCCGCCGCCTGCACGACCAATACCGCTACACCACGGTCTACGTGACGCACGACCAGGCCGAAGCCATGACCACGGCCGATCTCATTGCCGTCATGAACAGGGGCAAGGTCGAACAGCTCGGACCGCCGGAAGAAATCTACGCCAAGCCGCGGTCGGAGTTCGTGGCGCGCTTCATCGGTGGCGCGAATGTCCTGCGTGGGCCGGCGTTGGACGATGCCCACGTCTCGGTGGCGGGCGTGGCGCTGCGCACGATCGGCCGCAAGCTCCAGGCCGGCCGTGCCGCGTCCTTGTCGATCCGTCAGCACGAGATCGACATCGGATCCGCGGCCCCTCCCCAGGGCAGCGGCAACCATCTCTCCGGTGTCGTGACGCGACAGGTCTTTCTCGGTTCGACGCGCGACTATACGGTCGCCCTCGGCGACAAGACGGAGTTGCGTGTGACCGCACCGCCCGGCTGCAACATCGCACCGGGCCAGCAAGTGTGGCTCCATTTGCCGGCGGAGCAATGCCGGGCCTTGGCGGAGGATGTCCCATGACGAGGAAGCTGACGCGACGCCATGTGCTCGCTGCTTCGGCGGCGGCCAGCGCAGGTGCCTTCATCACGCCGGTGCGGGGTGCGCCACCGGAAGCGCAGAAAATCACGCCTGCGCTGATCGAGGCGGCCAAGAAGGAAGGCAAGCTTTCCTGGTACACCTCGGTCGACCTTGCGCTGGCCGAGAAGGTCGCCAACGCCTTCGAGGCGAAATATCCGGGCGTGAAGGTCAAGGTGGAGCGCTCGGGGGCGGAGCGCAACTATCAGCGCATCGGCCAGGAGTATCAGAACAAGATCTACAATTGCGATGTCGTGAACAGCTCGGACGCCGCCCACTTCATCGTCTGGAAGCGCGCGAACATGCTGGCGCCGTTCGTTCCGGAGGAGGTCGCGCAGTTCTTCCCGGCGGCGCATCGGGATCCCGACGGGATGTTCGCCTCCTGGCGCATCACGCTCTGTCCGATCGCCTACAACACGAAGCTGGTGAAAGCCGAGGAGGCGCCGAAATCCTATGCCGATCTGGTCGATCCGAAGTGGATGGGCAAGATCGTCAAGGCGCATCCGGGTTACAGCGGCACGATCATGACGGCAACCCAGCAGCTCAGCCGCGATCTCGGCTGGGCCTGGTTCGAGAAGCTCGCCAAGCTGAAGGTGATGCAGGTCCAATCGGCGACGGAGCCGCCCAAGAAGCTGGCGCAGGGTGAACGTGCGCTGATGGCCGACGGGGGCGAGTACGTCGTCGAAGAGCTGAAGACGCGCGGCGAGCCGGTCGAGATCGTCTATCCCGCCGAAGGTACGCCGTTGATCGCCGGACCGTCGGGGATCATGGCGCGAGCGCCCAATCCCAGCGCATCGCGGCTGTTTCACGCCTGGTCGATGACGCGGGAAGCCCAGCAGCTCAACATCGATGTCGGTGCGCTCCGCTCTGCCCATGCACAGGCCAAGGACCGCCCGGACATGAAGAAGTTTGCCGATATCAAGACCTTGCGCGAGGAGCCCGGCGTCGTTGCCGACCAGGCGGACGCGCTCAAGGCTCGGTACCTCAAGATCTTCAAGGTGTAACAATGCGCCGTCGCTCGCTCGTTGCTGCCGGTCTTCTTCTTCCGTTCGGAGCCCGCGTGCTTTCGGCTGCCCCAGCGCCTCAGGCGATCACGCCGGCGTTGGTCGAGGCGGCCAGGAAGGAGGGCAAGGTTACCTACTATACGGCGATGGATCTCTCCGTCGCCGAGCCGGTAGCCAGGGCCTTCGAGGCGAAATATCCCGGCATCAAGGTCGCCGTCGAACGAACCGGCGCGGAGCGGCTGTTCAATCGCATCGGCCAGGAGGTCGGCAGCAACATCAAGCGTGTCGACGTAGCCAACAGCTCCGATGCCGCGCACTTCATCGTCTGGAAACGGCAAGGCTGGCTGCAACCGTTCCTCACTCCCGACATGGCGGAGAACCTGCCGGCGGATCAGCGTGATCCCGATGGCGCCTTCGTCAACCAGCGCACCCATCTCTCGGCCATCGCCTACAATACCAGCCTGGTGAAGCCCGAGGATGCACCCAAGGGTTTTAACGACCTTCTCGATCCCAAGTATGTAGGCAAGCTGGTGAAGGGCCATCCGGGCTACTCCGGCACCATCATGACGGCGACGCACCAGCTCTCGAAGGCGCTGGGCTGGGCCTGGTTCGAGAAGCTGGCCAAGCAGAAGGTGCTTCAGGTCCAGTCGGCGACGGAGCCGCCCAAGCGTATCGAAGCGGGCGAACGCGCCGTCGCCGTCGATGGCAGTGACTATCTCTTCTGGATGGCCAAGGAGCGTGGCGCCCCAATCGAAGTGGTGCATGCCGTCGAAGGCACGCCGCAGATCTCCAATCCCATGGCGATCTTCAAGGCGGCTCCCAATCCCAACGCGGCGCGCCTCCTGGTGGCGTGGATCATGTCGGCCGAGGGGCAGCAGTTCATCGTGAACCTCAGCGGCCAGTATCCGGCACACAAGCTGGTCAAGGCCAAGGCGGGGCGGCCCGCGCTCGCCTCGATCAAGACGCTGCCGGAAGATCCGGCCGAGGTCGAGAAGAGCGCCGACGAGATCAAGACGCGGTACCAGCGCCTCTTCAAGGTATGACGCGCGACCTCTCGCGCCCGGTTCTGATCGCCGTCAGCGCGCTGCTCGCGGCGATGATCGCGCTGCCGGTGGGATGGCTGCTGGTGGTGAGCCTGACCGACAAGGAAGGCGGCGCGACGCTCGCCAACTTCGTCGCGCTCTTCACCGACCCCACTTTCGTCGATCCGCTCATCACGACACTGATCATCGCCTGTTCGGTCAGTGTGATCTGTTGTCTGGTGGCAGCACCCCTCGGCTGGCTGGTGGCCCGCACCGACATGCCCTTGGCGCGCACTGTCCGCACGCTCGTCATGGCCTCGCTGGTGACTCCGCCCTTTGTCGGGGCCATCGCGTGGGAGATGCTGGCCGCCCCTAATTCCGGGCTGCTGAACCAGCTTTGGCGCCTCATCAGCGGCATGCCGCCCGACGAGGCGCTGTTCGACATCTACAGCCTGGCCGGCCTGATCTTCGTCATCTCCTGCTACACGTTTCCCTATGTCTTCATCCTGGTCGCCAATGCGCTCGACCGCATGCCGGGTGAACTCGAGGACGCTTCCTCGATGCTTGGGGCGAGGACATGGCAGACGGCGCGCCGCATCACCGTGCCGCTGGCGCTGCCGACCTTGCTTGCCGGTGCCCTGGTCGCCTTCCTGCAGGCGCTGAACCTGTTCGGCTCGCCGGCCATCCTGGCGATCCCGGCCGGGTTCCATACACTCACGACCCGGATCTGGAGCCTGTTCCAGTTTCCGCCCAAGCCGGAGCTCGCGGCCGCGGCTTCCGTCCCGCTGCTGGTGCTTACGATCCTGCTGCTGCGTGCGCAGGCAATGGCTCTGGGTCGCCGCGGCTATGCCGTGCTGGGCGGCAAATACGGATCGCCGCGCCCGATTCGTCTCGGCTGGCTGAGAGGGCCGGCCGTCGCGCTGGCGCTGTTCGTCCTCGCCATGCCGCTCTTCCTGCCCTATGCGGCGCTGTTCAACTCGGCCTTCTCGCGCGTCGCCTCGCGCATCGTGACGCTGGAAACCATCACTCTGCACAATGTGCGCTTCACTTTCCTCGAACTCAGTTCGACGATGCCGGCGCTCAAGAACACCTTTCTGCTGGCGACGGCCTCCGCGACGCTGGGGGCGCTCCTGGCGCTGCTCATTGCCTATATCGTGGCGCGCAAGGCGGTGAGGGGGCATCGCGTGCTCGCTTTCCTCGCCACGGCGCCGCTCGCCATTCCGGGCATCGTGCTGGGCGTCGGGCTTTTCCTCGCCTACACGCGACCGCCGCTCGCGCTCTATGGCACGCTGTGGATCCTGCTGATCGCCTTCGTGACCATCGAGTTGCCGGCCGCCTATCAGCAGCTCGGATCGGCCTTCCATGCGGTCCATCCCGAACTCGAGGAGGCGGGGCGCATGCTGGGCGCCACACGGCTGCGGACCCTGGCCGATATCACCGCGCCGCTGCTTCGGTCGGCGGTGATCGCCACCTGGTGCTTTATCTTCGTCGCGACCATCCGCGAGCTCTCGGCGGCCGTCATCCTGTTCACTTCGGAAACCAAGGTTCTGTCGGTGCTGATCTTCGATCTGAAGGAGAGCGGGGATGTCGGCGCCATCGCGGTGCTGAGCCTGTCTATGGTGGCGATCACTACGATCGTGATCGCCGCCGCCAATCGGCTGCATGTCCGGCCACAGATGCGCCCCGCGACCTGAAGGAGCATAGCCTCTAGTTGCCGATCAGCTTGAACGAGTCGAAGAAGCGCCGCCTGTTGTCGGTTTCTTCCTGGCTGGGCGGCGCAGCATAGATCGACTGGTAGAGCGTATTGCGGCGGTAGACCATGAGATTGACGATCACCAGCTGCGCCTCGGCGTCGTAAAGAGAAACGCGTCGCGCCGGCAAGGTGCCGATCGTCAGCCGCTTTTCTTCCCGCAGCTCGCCCTTGCCGTCTTCCAGCATTCCGTCGCGCGCTGCATCGAGCGCCTCGTCGGCTTCCATGCCGGTACTTTCGGGGTAGATTGTGTACATGCTGACATAGCCAGCCTGTCCGACCTCCACCGATGCACTATGGGTTTCGACGGGGCCGGCTGCGGACTCCGACGTTTCGGACTCGAGGGTCGGTTCGCCCGGCAGGTCGATGCTAAAGCCGGCGCCTACTGGCTGGTAAGTCGACCATTGCTGTGCATGTGCCGTCCACGGCACGACGAGCACAAGCAGCAAAGGCAGTACGAGGCGGCGAAGCACCGGAATCTCCCAACCAGACGCTGTGCTAGTTCAGGATCGCGACTTCGTCGGGTGTGATTGGCTTGTCGAGCAGGCCGAGCTGATCGAGCGTCTTGATGGTGGCTTCCCATCCGGCGCGCGTCTGCTGGCCGGTCGGCGGGCCGGAAAGCTGCTGCGACACCGTCGCCATGCTGCGATCGACATAGCGCGGCGCCAGACGCGGAAAGAGACGGGAGAAGTGTTGGGCGGCATCGGCCGGCCGCTCCTTCACCATGTTGTAACCTTCCTGCACCGCCTCCTCGATCTTCTGCGCGATCTCGCGCTTCTCGGGGTCGGCCCAGGCTGCATCGTTCACGATCAGGTTCAGGCTGTAGGCACGCACGCCGAAATCGCTGAGCCGGATCATCATGATCCGGCGGCCTTCGGCGATCAGTTCGGACGGTGCCATTTCGTCGTAGTCGATCAGCGCGTCGACCTTCTTTTCGACCAGGTCGTAGGCGTTCCAGTCGACCGTCGTTTCGTTGATCTTGCTGCGGTCGAGCTTGTTGGCCGCCAGCAGAGCGCGGAACTCCTCGTTGGTGATGCTGCCGGGAACCAGGCCCAGGGTCTTGCCATAGAGGTCGCGCGGATGGGCGATGCGATCCTCGGTACGCGTGTAGATGACCGTCGGAGGCTTCTGATAGTAGACCGCCAGACTCTTGATCGGCAGGCCCTTGGAGCGGCCGATCGCCGTGGCGATGCCGCTCGACGAGCCGATCCAGAATTCCGTACCCTCGCCGACCATGGTGGCGGAGGACAGGGCGCCTTGCGTCTCCGAGAACCTGACGTCGAGCCCCCGGCGCTCGAAGGCTCCCATCTCGCGGGCCAGGAAGAAGCCAGCAAAGGTGGGCAATGCCTTCCAATCGAGCAGCAATTTGACCTGTTGCAAGGTCTCGACGGGCTGCGCGGTGGCAGGGGCTGCGAGGGCTGCGGTTGCAGCCACCAGCAGGAGGAGCCGGCGGGGTAGGGGGCGGAGGGAAGACATGGCGATCTTCCCACAAGAAGCATCTAATCATCGCGGGTGGCAAACGAAAATGTTTCCAACGCCCAGCGAAGTCAGGCCGCGACGAGGAAGCCCAGGGTGAGAGCCAGGGTTCCGCCGAGGCCGATGAGGAGCGCCAGTACGGGAGTGTTGGCCAGGAAAGCCAGGGCAAGGCAGCCCAAAACCAGCCCAACGTGCAGGATGGAAAACAGAATAAACTTGCTGAAGCTGTGAAAGGCTTTCTCGTGTTCTCGTATTTCCTGCGCTGTCAGGCCGGGAGTGTCTGCGGTACCGGCCGTAAGATTGTCAGCCATGGTAGCCCCAATTGCAGTCGGGCCTTACCTTCCAACGTCTCTCCGGGTGGCGTGGTTGCGGCCCATCGAAAGGCCCGACCGTCAGGGTAGATTGAGCTGCCAGCTGACGCCGAATCGGTCGGCGATCCAGGCGAACTTTCGGCTGAACGGATAGGCATCGAGCGGCATCATGATCTCGCCGCCATCGGCCAGCTTTTCGGCCAGGATCGCAATTTCCGTCCCGGAGGAGCAGGTGACGTAAAGGGAGATCGCCGGGGTGAAGGTGAAGGGATGCTTCACGGCACTGTCGATGAACATGAGATGTTGACCGGCAAGATTCACGACGGCGTGCATCACCGAACCCTCGGCACCCGGGCCTTCCGCGCCGTAACGTGTGATGCCGACAATCTTAGAATCGGGAAAAAGCGTGACGTAGAAGTTCATCGCCTCCTCGGCGCGACCGTCGAACATCAAGAAGGTCGTGATCCTTGCCGTCATTCATATCTCCTTCCTGTCTTGTCGAATCCTTACGGCGCCGTCATACCATGACGCTCATGAAGATAATCCCGACGGTCCTGCTCGCGTTCCTTCTTGCGGCCCCTGCTCTTCCTGCGATGGCGCAGTCCCTTGAAGCGCAGATGAAGCAGGCTGCAGGCGCTTACGAGCGCAAGGACATGGCCACGGCTGTCCGCATCTGGAAGGTCTGGGCCGCGAAGGGCAATGCCGAGGCGCAAACCTTGCTGGGGGCCATGTACTGGAGCGGCGAAGGCGTGCCGCGCGATCACAAGGAAGCCGCAAAGCTTTTCCTGCAGGCAGCCCAGCAGGGCTATGCCAGGGCCCAGAACGACATCGGTTTCATGCTGGGGTTCGGGGAGGGTATTCCGCCGCAAGACGATGTCGAGGCCTACAAGTGGCTCTCGCTCGCCATCGATCGCTACACGGTCAAGAATCAGGAGCGCCTGGATCAGGCGCGCAAGGACCTCGCAACCCTTAAAGCGCGCATGACGCCTGCGCAAATCTCGGAGGCCGAAAGGCGCGCAAAGGCTTGGAAACCAGTGGTTTCCAAGCGCTGACGGCGCGGTTAGGGTGGCCGGGCGGGTCGTCTGCCACGGCGATGTTACCGGCACTTGATCCAATTGGCGCTAGACTGGAATGCATGAAACGGTCCTCGGTCGTTGCGGCTTCTATTGCTACGCTGCTCGTCGGATCAATGCCCGCCGGCATCGCATCCGCGGAGCCGCGGCATGAGCCGGCGTCTTCCGATCATGCCGCGCAGCGGGATGTACCGGGAATCGAGACGGCTCTGCTGGCCCACGAGCCGGTCGACCAACCGCCCGCAGCAGCCGGACTTACCGACCACCTCCAGTTCATCCGTCTGGTTTCGGCCGACGACCAATTTGCACGGGTCGTAACGTTCGACATCGAACCGGAGGATGTGCAGCCGCAGATCGTTCTTGCCGATCCTGTTCCGCCACCCGTTTCGACAGAACCCGTTTCGGAAAGCGTGCTGGCCTATGGCCGCGAAGAGGAAGAGCGCTTGCTGGGAGACGGCAAGGACGAGGAACGGCTGCAGGCCTATCTGCCGTTCCAGCGTGAGCGCGGCGTGACAGGGGTTGTCGTGGGCGGTTCGCTCGCGGAGTCGGCGGCGGCGGCCGGTGTGCCGGCGCCTGCGATGCTCGAGGCACTCGAAGCGCTGGCCACCGCAGTGGACCTCGATGGCAACTCGCGGGACGGCGACAAGTTCTACGTGCGCTTCGAGCAGAGCTTCACAGCCGCAGGAGCGCCGCTCGATGTCGGCCGCGTCTTGTGGATGGAGTTGCGCACCGCCAAAGGCATGGTGGCAATCCATCGCTTCCGTTCGCGCGACAAGACCGAGCGCTTCTGGATGACGAACGGCCATGCCGCGACGCCGCCGTCGATCCGGCTGCCACTCGACACGGTTTCGATTTCCTCCGGCTTCGGCCTGCGAGCCGATCCGTTCGACCAGCCGCCGCCCATGTATGCCGGCAAGCCGCAAGGCGCTGGTGGCCCGACACAAGGCCGGTCGGCCAAGCCGTCTGGACCGCCGCCTGGACTGCCGACCGGCGGCGCACACGATATGCCACGGGTCAACGTCGCCACGCCGCTCGGTGCGTCGCTCGGGCTCTCTGCCTATGGCGGGGCGAAGCCCATGGCGCCGATCCTGTCACCGCCAGCGCGTGGCCGCTCGCTGTTCATGCATGAAGGCGTGGATCTCGTGGCGCCCGCCGGCACGCCCGTACATGCGGCGGCCGATGGTGTCGTCGTCGGCGCCGCTCCCAACGGCCGCTACGGCAACTGGATCCGTATCGACCATGCCGGCAAGGTGACCAGCGTCTATGGGCATCTCGCGGGCTTTGCAGAAGGGCTGCAGCCGGGAATGGCGGTATCGAAAGGCGATGTCGTCGGCTTCGTCGGCAGCACCGGCCGGTCGACAGGCGCGCATCTCCACTTCGAGCTTTTGGCCGAGAACAAGCCGGTGAATCCGATCACGCACCCCGACCTGAAACGGGCTCAGCTGCGTGGTCCCGATCTCGAGAAGTTCCGCAAGCAGGTCGCCGGGAGCATCGCCGAACGCGATCGTGAAGCGAAGGCAGTCGTTTCAGTCGGCGATTGAGGCTTGCCGCGACGGCTGTTGCACCTTCAGGGCGAAGGCTTCTTCCGGCGAGAGCACCAGCCGGTTCCGGCCGACCAGGGCGAACCACAGGATCCCCAGCGCAAACCACGCGCAGACGCCCAGCACGCCCGAGACGAAGACCGGGTCGAGGAGCTGGTAGACCAGGGTCACGGCTGCGATGACGATGGTGACGATCGCACCGCCGACGCCCATCGGCGATCGGTAGGGGCGGTGTAGGCCGGGCAGTCGCGCACGCAGGACCAGGAAGCTCACGGCTTGCAGCAAGTAGGAGAGCATCGCGCCGGCGACCGCCATGTTGAGCAGCATTCCCTGGATGACCGCCGCGCCCCTGTCGGCTCCCATGCCAAACCAGAGCCCGAGCATCAGGGCAAGTGCTACGACCGAGCCGGCAATCAGGGCGACGTATGGAGTCTTGTGGCGCGGATGGGTGATCGACAGAAACCGCGGGAAATATCCCGCGCGCGACAGCGAATAGATCTGCCGGCCCTTGGCGAACAGGATGGTGTGAAAGCTCGAGATCAGGCCGATGCAGGCGACCAGCGCCAGGAGCTTCGCGAGGCTGCCGCCGAAGGTGGCGCGAAACCCGTCGAGCAGCGGTTCTCCCGAACTCGCGAGCTGGAAGGCACCCGGCGCTACGGAGGCGTTGAGCCAGACGACGAGGCCCGCAGAGACGAACAGCGTGAGTAGCCCGGCCACGATGCCGCGCGGGATATCGCGGCTCGGCTGCATCGCTTCTTCGGCGGCAAGCGGGAGCTGCTCGATGGCAAGAAACAGCCAGACCGCGAAAGGGAGGGCGGCCAGGGCGCCCTGCAGGCCGAAGGGCAACAGGGGGCCGCCGCCCTGGGGCAGCTCGACGGGCTTGCCATCGGCGTCCGCGCCGATATTGAGTGCATAGCGGCTGAAGTCGGCGACAGGCAATGCCGAAACCCAGAAAACGGCGAGGCAGGCGAGGGCGGCCAGGGTGACAACCACCGTGACCCGGAAGGACAGCTCGACACCCAGGACGTTCAGGGCCACGAAGAGCGCATATCCCGCGATCCAGTAGAGTGGCAGCCAGGCTGGCGGGGTGTCGAAGACGGCGGCCAGGTAGGTGGCAAGGAAGGAGACGACGACGGCCGGCGTGAGAACATATTCGACGTTCTCGCAAAGGCCGGTGATGAAACCGCCCCAGGGACCCATCGAGGCCCGGGCGAAGGAGTAGGCGCCGCCTGTATGGGGCAGGGCGGCTGCCATTTCGGCAATGCAGAAGACCAAGCCGAGATACATGGCGGCAATCGCCAGGGCTGCCAGCGCATAACCACCCCAGCCGCCGGCCAGGAGGCCCAGGTTCCAGCCCGAATAGTGACCGGAAATGACGGCACCTACCCCCAGAGCCCAGAGCGAGAAGACGCCGGCGTAGCGACGCAGGCCGCGGCGCGAGAAGTAGTCGACAGGGACGGTCTGGTAGGGCGTGCCGGTTGAACTCATGGGCGGTTATACTAGGCGGAGATCGAGATAGGGAACGAGGTCGAAGACGTGAGTGCCGTTGCCATTGTGCTGATCGCCTTCGCCTTGATTCTCCTCAGCACCGGATTGGGATTGCTCCTCCGCCATCGATTGCCGGAGCGGCATCTCAGCGGCGATTCGAAGGAGGTCATCAAGCTTGCTACGGCGCTCGTGGGGACGATGTCGGCCCTGGTCATTGCGCTCCTGTTTGCATCGACCCGGGCTTCCTACGAGGCAACCGGCAGCCAGATTTCCCAGCTCACGGCAAACGTGATCGAGCTCGACCGCATCCTCAAGGGACTTGGCGAGGAAGGAGCGGCGTTGCGGCATGTCCTGCGTGAGGATGTGAAGACCCTCGCCGATTCGATCTGGCAGTCCGAGACGGGCAATTCCACAAAGGCCGTGGCCGAGGAGATCGGTGTCGTTGGCAGGCTGCGCCAGCTCGTGACGCAGGATCCTCAGGGTGTTTGGCAGGCCCGCGCGCTGGCGGTGAGCAACGCGCTGGCCCAGATCCAGCTATCGCTCCAATCTCACCCTTCGGATTCGATGTCCAAGCCCTTCGTCTTCCTGCTGGTCCTTTGGCTCTGCTTTATCTTCGCGACCTTTGCCATGTCGTCGGCGCCCAACGCGACGCTTCTCTGCGTGCTCTTCTTTTGTGCCCTGTCGGCGGCCAGCGCGATCTATCTGATCCTCGAACTGGGGCAGCCGTTCGACGGCCTCATGCAGGTGCCCAGCGCGCCGCTACGCAACGCGCTGCCACCACTCTAGTGCGCGTAGTTCGGAAGGTCGGTTGCGGCTTGGGTCAGTCCCAGGCCGCGTCGACGATCTGGCCGGTCTCCGACAGAAGAAGGGTCAGCCGGTTGGGGTCGTATTCGTAGCTCGGAATGCCATCGTTCGGACGGATGATGCGCAGCGGATAGGGAAGGTCTTCCTCGCGCACGATGTTGCCTACCGCCTGGCCGGCTGGCGCGGCGGCTCCCTTAGCCTGGAAGTACTTGCCCAGACACTTCTCGCAATCTTCCTTGGGCGGCGTCGCTTCTGCGAAGCCCGGCAAGGTCTTCAGCGTCACGGAGTTGTAGCCCGAGCGGACGCGAATGCCCTTGTAGGGATGCCCACCGCCCAGCGGCAGCAATGCTTCCACCACCATGAAGGGGCCGAGCGGCGACATGCTGGGCGGAGCGCTCGCCTGGAAGATCAGGTCCAGCATGCCGTCGATGCCCTTGCCTACGGTAATGGGCAGGAGGTGCGGCGAGGTCCAGGAGTTGGAGCTGACCAGTGCGCGGGCTCGCACGATGTCGATGCCGCCGGTGCGCTCGGAGCGCAGCAGCTCGACGCTGGTCACGAACATGACCGGATAGGGGCGGCCTTCGGGCTGGCCGGGCGGCTGGCTCTGGGGCGGACCGCTTTCCTGCGGCGTGGCCGGCCCTCCACGTGGTGCACCTTGCGGCGGCCCCTGCTGGGCGCTGAGCTGTGCGGCCCCCAGCATGGAGCCAGCGGCCACCAGCGAGGCGAGGGCAAAGAGCTTGGTTCGTGTCATGGCATCCTCGGGGGCTGCGCGGCGGTCTGGCCGCTCGGAAGGGGCTGAAGCGGAGTGACTGTGTTGGGTTCAGCGGAGACCCAACCCTTCTCGAGGCGGTCATAGGCCTCCAGGATCAGGTCGGTCGGTACCATCTGGGTCAGCGTGCAATAGGACGTCTCGGTACTGGTGAGACTGCCATTCTCGAACAGCTTGTTGACCGGCGCGCCGCCGCCACAGACGGAGAAGTAATCGCACGCGGTGCTGCAGGCCCGAACGCCTTCGCGGATATCGCGATAGAGCGGCGAGGCGAGGCAGGCATCGCGAATCTCGGCCATCGACTGGAAGCGGATATTGCCCAGGAGATAGTCGCCGTAGGTCTCGTTCTTCAACCCCAACAGCTCGGGCGAGAAGCTGGAAACATTGCCATGGCTGTCGACGTTCAGCATGGCGAGCGGTTCGACCTGGATGTTGCGCGTCGGCGCCCCTTCCGGCCGGAATACCCGCGGCAGGGTGAGATCGATCTCGCGCACGAACCGGACGCGGCCGCTGCGGCGTGCCTCATGCCAGAAGGTCCTCAGGAAGGAAGCATACCGCTGACGCAACGCCGGGCCATGGAACAGGCTCGACACGTGGTCGCCTTCGGACTCCTCGACGTTGAAGCAGACCTGATCGATGCCTTCGGCAAGGTAGAAGTCGAGCAGCTCGTGCGGCATCTCGAGGCTCGCCCTCGACAGAACCGAGATGACGTGAAAAGGCACTTCGTTTTCACGCAAGGTGCGGATGCCCGCAATTGTCTTGTCGAACGTGCCCTTGCCGCTGCGCGTCTTGCGGTGGAGGTCGTGCAGGTCACGCGGGCCATCGAGACTGACGCCGACGCCGACGTTCCACCGTTTGAAGAGCCTGCACCAATCGGCATCGATCAACAAGCCGTTGGTCTGGAAAGAGTGCTTCACCACCACGTTGGCCGGCCGCAGCCGGTCGATCGTGGCGAAGGCTTCCTCATAGAAAGAGACAGGCACCACCAGCGGTTCGCCAGCGTGCCAGACGACGATGAGTTCGGGGCAGGACCAGCCGGACGCAAAAATCTCCTCGAACAGCCGCGTCACCGTCGACTGGGCGATCACGTGTGTGTTGGAGCGGTCCGGCAGGTAGCAATAGGTGCAGGCGATGTTGCAGAACGCCGTCGGCTGCACGACCACCATGCCGATTTCTGGCGTGGCAGGCATCGGCGGCTGCTACCAGTTATGCCAGCCGTTGTGCCAACCGTTGCCCCAGTTGTGCCAACCACCGTTGCCCCAGCCGCCATTGTGCCAGCCGTTGCCCCAGTTGTGCCAACCGCCGTTACGCCAACCGCCGTTTCCCCACCAGGCGACGAGCTGCTCGGGGTCGACGGCGACGAACGGCTCGCCATCCATGCGGTACTGCTCGATGGCCCCGGAGACGTCGTTGCGGATGGTCTGGAGACGCTCGGCGACGGAGCCGTTCTTCTTGTTGTCGTCCGGTGCCGCAGTGGCTGTAGCCGCAGCATCGGCGGCCGCCAGAGTGACCGACAGACCGAGCGCCCCGGAAGGCAGAAGCTGTGCCAGTGCGCGCAGTGAACGACGATCCTGGGCCATATGAACTCCCCCGTGAAGGCAGATCACGTTAGACGGACCCGCGATCTATCCGCAAATGAAAACATCGCCTTGAAGATGTATGCCTCGCTCCAACCGATCGATCTTCCCGAAGGTCCAACGGGAGTGACCGGAAACGAAAGGAGTAGCGATCTTGGCCGACCTCGCGGCGGTGTTTGCCAATCGAGGCGAAGCGGTATGCAATTCCCGTCATGAACGCGGACCCGACCGAAAAATACACTTTCGAGACATTTCGCTTCGAAGGCGATGACGAGACGCCCAACAATCCGCGGCTGCCGCTGGTTGTCTATCGCGGTGTGGTCCCGGACCAGGCTGTCGACGATGCGGCGGGATGGCTCGAACGGACATTTGCCCGCAATGGCTGGTCCGATGGCTGGCGGAACGGGATCTACCCTTTCCTGCACTTCCATACAGGGACGCACGAAGTGCTGGGGATTGCGCGTGGCCGTGCCACTGTCGAGTTCGGCGGAGCCAAGGGCCGGCCTCTTACCGTCGCCACGGGCGATGTCGTCGTCTTGCCGGCCGGCACCGGGCACAAGCGGCTCGACGCCAGCGCCGATCTCCTGGTGGTGGGCGCTTACCCGCGCAACGGCCGATTCGACCAGAAGCGACCTGGAGAGGTCGACAGCGAGGTGGCTCGGCGCTCTGTCGCCACGGTGCCCTTGCCGGAGAAGGATCCCGTGCTGGGGGCTCGTGGGCCGGTGATCGACCTATGGAGAGCTAGATGAACGAGGGCCCGCGGCTGCGACGCATCTTTTGAAGAGGCATCGCGCGCGAACGGCAGGGGCGCATCCAGGCCTTCGAAGCGCAGATTGCCGACATCCATGCGCTTCAGAAGAGCCCGCTTCCCGGTCGATCATATCCGATTGAGCGCACCGTTCAGGGTCCGGAGCGACATCGGCTTCTCGACGATGGTGCAGCGCGGCAGGTCCTCGCCAGCGCTCAGCCCGTCGATCCTCGCGGCATCGTGCGCGCCCGACATCAAAACCCAGTGGCACCCAGGGAGTTCTGCGGCAGAGGCCACATAGAAGTCGATGCCATTGCCGTCAGGCAGATTGACGTCGCAAACGATCGCTTCGGCAGCCGTGTTGCGTGCGGCAAGGCGACGGACAGCCGCGCGGGCATCGCCGAGCGACCCGCACGCCGTGACGTCATGGCCACGGCGCTGAAGGTACTCGCGAATTTCCGTTCGGAGATCCTCGTCATCCTCGACAAGAAGTATCCGCACAGCCACCCCGCGGGGCATCAGAGCTACACCGCACTTCGAATAGAACGTGCACGGAGTGAAGCCTCGCGCGCCAGCGCGAGTCAAGAATTGCACCCTCTCAAACGTGAATACCTTGAGGCTGCTTCAGGTGAGGCTGAAGGAGCCGAAGGGCAGCGCTAGTAACCGTTTCTTGGGCAAGGGCGGCGGCAAGCCAGTCCGTGTCGTCGTACGGATCAAAGTCAGGACGGCACTGCGCAACGGACCCAGCGCCACGGGCTTGTTCATGAAGGTGAAAATGCCGGTGTTGGCAAGGGTGTGGTCCGATAGCCTGTCGATGCGGCCCGACATCACGATCATGGCCGTGCCGGGACTGAGCCGCTTGATGCGCTCGGCGACGGTCACGCCATCGAGATCGGGCAGATTGTAGTCGATCAGGGCCACCTTGGGCCGCAGCTGTGCAATCGTGTGGATGGCAAGCGAGCCGCTGACCGTGGCTTCGACCTTGAGACGTGCCCGGCGAAGGTAGCAGGCCAATTCTTCGGCCTGCGTGGGATCGTCTTCCACGATGAGGACGTCTGTCAGGAAGGATGCTACGCCCTGATCGTCGAGAGACATAGTAGAAGCTATAGGATGATCTCGATGTACTTTCCACGACAGATCGCCTCCGGATCGGAGCGATTGGCTAATGCTCACCTTCGGCGCAGGTAAGTATCGAAGAACTGTTCGACGGCATTGAGCCCCTCTTGGCTCAGGCGGACGATGGTACGTCGTTTGTCGCCGGTATCTCCGGAGCGCTCGATGAGGCCATGGGCGATTAGCTGCTCCATGCGGCGAAGAGCTGTCGTCAGGGGTACGCCGGACGCGGCACCCAGACTGGTGACGGTGACTTCGGCTCCCGCCAATCGGGCGTCGTAGAGGTCGAGCAGCATTTCCCAGCACGGATCGGAAAAGAGTTCGGTGGGAAAATACTGGCTGCGCATCTTGCGCATCGATCGCATGTCTTTCAGGGCGGCCCGCTTGCGATCGCAAGGTTCGCCAGCAAACGCTTCGGTCGACGAATTGGCATGTTGGCGAGCCTGCCGTACCAGCAGAGCCGCCTTTACGGCACGCACCAGTTTTGGGCCATCGACGGGTTTCGTGAGCAGGTCGCGGGCGCCGAGGCGGATCGCCTCGACGGCATCATCGAATCCCGCATGGCCGCTTACGAATATCACTTCCGGCCGTTCGTCGTCGGCCAGCCGGCTGAGGCGTTCGGCAAACTCCAGGCCGGTCAGTTCGGGCATACGCAGATCGGAAACCACAACTTTTGCGCGATTCCCCTCCGCCAGAAGCTGCAGAGCCAGCCCTCCATTGCCTGCCGAGAGACAGGACAGGCCAGCCTTGGCAAGGCACTCAACCAGCTCCTCGACTGCCGCCGAATCGTCGTCGACCACCATCGCATCGACGTTGTGAAAAGGACGGGCCGGGCGGCCGGAACTTGTCATGTACGGCAGGGCTCTCTTGCAGACAGTAGCAGTGGTTTAACCTCCAAACTGGAGGCAATTGAGAACAGGGCGTACCGATGAAATTGCCCGGTTCGAGGTACATTCCGCAAGGGTCGAGCGATTTGCTCGGGGTTTTTGTGGGTGGCGGCGCCCGATAGTGGCATATGTGGGGGATGGCGGTGTCGTTGGGGGAAGCCGAACAGGGCGAAGAGCGGCCGGCGCACAGACGCGCTTTGAGTCTCGTGACCGGATCGGCGAGCACTCGGCGCACCCTGCTCGCCGGTGCTCTGCACATCCTGCTGGTCTGGACCATGGTGTTCCTGATCATCGAGGACAACTATGGACGTGCCGTCGAAAGCTGGAAGACATCTGCGAAGAACATCGCTCTCGCGGTTGCGGCGCATGCAGCTCAGACTCAGGGGGCTGCGGATCTGGTTGTAAAAAGCATGGTCGACTGGATCGCCGAGGAGCGCATCGAGACCGAGCAGCAGTTTCGTCAGGTCATGGGCGAGAAGCGCTTCTTCGAGGCGATGCGCAATCGTATCCTGGGCCAGCCGCAAATTGGAATCGCCCTGATCGTCGCCGCCAATGGCGATGTCGTGAACGCGACGCGCGCATGGCCACCGGCCGGAGTCAATGTTGCGCAACGGGATTCGTTCAGGATCGCCGTCGAACCTGGAGCCATGGCGCTGAGCGGGACGTCGACTAGTGTGATAACCGGCCACCCTCGCTTCTACATCGCGCGCAAAATCGCCTCAGCCAATGGAGAGTTGCTCGGGGTCGTGGGCGTAGGTCTTGAAGCTAACTTTTTTGCGGCTTTCTACAAGCGTATGGCCCTCGGACCCGACAGTTCCCTGGCGCTGTTCCGTAGTGACGGCACCTTGCTGGCGACAAGCCTGCCGGACCAGGAACTCGGGGTACGTTTCGATCGAACATTGCCTCAACGACTGATTGAGGCAGGTGAGTCCGGGAAGGCCGTTCTGGCTTACGGATCGTTTCCTTCCTACGCCGGAGGCAGCCCATCGAGCATCGTCGTCGCCACCAAGCTCGAAGGCTTTCCGGCTTACGTCACAGTCGCAGTGGGGGAAAGCACCTTCCTGGCAGTGTGGCATGATCGCAACCTGCTGATCGTAGGCATCGGCATTCTGCTGACCGCCCTCACCGTCCTGGCGGGTGTGCTCATGGTGAGGCTGATCGAGCGGACCAGTGCGGTTGCACGCGAGGCGTCGGAACGGCAAGTGCTTGCGGCTATCGTCGACACGCCGTCGGCAATGACCGCCGTCGTCGACCGGCACGGCAAGGTCGTTCATGCCAACTCGCTCTTTCGCCACCTGCTCGGGACCGGGCCGGATCGCGCCGTGGCGGACGCACTCTTTAATCCTGCTCTCGAAGGCGTCGAGCCGCTGCTCACGTTCATCAACGGCAAGGAGCCTACCGCGGAAATCAATCTCGGCCTGTTGCAGCCGGGCGATCGGACGCGCCGGCTGCGCTTCTCCCTGTCGCGGCAAGCGCTGCCCGACAGCGGTGAGAGCGTAATCCTGGTCGGCCATGACGAAACGCTCCGCCACCAGGCGGAGCGTGCGATTGCGCTGTCGGGAAAGCTCGTGACACTGGGTGAGATCACGACAGGTATTGCGCACGAGCTTAGCCAGCCATTGAACGTGATCCGCATGGCTGCACAGAATGCTCTGGCCGAGGCGGAATCCGAGTCACCCGCGGCGGCTGCCGGCGACGAAGACACCGAGGAGCCGATCCCGGCGATGTCGGATCGCGAGTTCCGTGAGTTCGCGTCTGCCAAGCTCACCCGGATCGTGGCCCAGGTCGATCGGGCCGCTGCCGTTATCTCGCGCATGCGCATATTCAGCCGCTCGACCCGCGACGGTTCGCAATCCTTCGATTTGCGCGACGCCTGCCGCGGTGCAATCGCCCTCGTGGCACGGCCTTATCGCACTGCCGGTATTGCCCTCAGGCTGGAGCTGGGCGAGGAGCCGCTCGTAGTGGTGGGGCACCGGCCGTTGATCGAGCAGGCGTTGGTTGCCGTGCTCGGCAATGCCCGCGACGCACTCAGCGATGCCGCGCATAGTGACAAGGTCGTCAAAGTGTCGGCCGAGCGTAGTGCTGATGGCCACCTGCGGGTGCGTATCGCCGACAATGGGCCGGGTGTCCTCGAAGAGATTCGCGAGCGCATCTTTGAACCATTCTTCACGACGAAGCCCGAAGGCCAGGCTACGGGCCTAGGCCTCGCCATTGCCTATGGCATTCTGCGCGATGCAGGCGGAAGCCTGACCTTGGAACCGAGCGACGCAGGTGCCATTTTCCAGATTGACCTGCCCGGCAACATGTCCAGCGGTTCTCAGGTATGGTGATTGGCGTTCTGTTTGTATCTACCGGCGGCATCTGCCGCGCGCCGATGGCGGCAGGTGTGTTCCGTACCTTCGCACGGCGAGGCCGGATCGAACACCTGTTCGACGTCGACATTGCGGGGACGTTCGATGGCCATGTCGGCAAAGCGCCGTCACTGCTGGCCCGCGAGGTCATCGAGCGACGCGGCTACATGCTCGGTGCGATAAAGGTACGGTCGCTGCGGCCGGACGATCTGGCGCGCTACGATCATCCGATCGCCATGGATCGGACCAACCTCGCTGCGATGCGCTGGATGGCGCCGGCTGGTTGCACCGACCGGCCGCAACTTCTCATGCGGCATGTCCATGAGGCTGGCGCAACAGACATCGTCGATCCCTACGGCGGCAGCGTCGCTGACTACGAGCGGGCGCTCGACCTGATCGAGAAGGGCTGTGCTGGCCTGATGATGAATATCGTCCATGCCTTGCAGAAATCATCGGGGCAGGGGCCCGCAGGCTAGCGGCGGGTGAATAGGAGATCTTGCTGGTGCGGCGGCATGGTTTCGATCCGCCGCAGCGCCGTAGGGTGGCGCCAGCGCAGGTACCATTCGAGTTCGTAGCTGTTGTCGATCGCCCAGGCGGAAAAGCCAGCCGTCCGCAAGCCGTCAAAGACATTTCGCCATGCCGCGAGATCATCCTGCGGACTTGCCTCGACAACGATGTCCATGGTCTGCGGATAGAGATGAAGCTGACCGAGGATGTATCGAAGAATCGGCGGCTCCGCTCCTTCGACGTCCATCTTGATGAGGCGAAGACGCTGGATTTCGTCGGCAGTCAGGATCTGGTCCAGCGGTTGTGCGTCGACCGAGGCTATCAATGTGCCGCCGCGCGAGGCGAGAGTCGTCGCGGCGCCGATATTGGCGCTGCTGATCTCGTAAAGCTCGAGGGTGCCAGGCTTGTCGGAAACGGCGGCGTTGATTGCGCGCACATTTATCGAGGCGGGGTTGAGCGCGAGGTTTTTCTGCAATAGCGCGAATGTCCGGGGCGACGCTTCGATCGCCACGACCTGGCCGGCGCGTCCGACGCGGGCGGAGGCCAGCAGCGTATCGTAGCCAATATTGGCGCCGATATCGACGAAGACGTCGCCGCTCTTGAGATTCTGCTCGATCACCCGCGATACGTCCGGCTCCCAAACGCCGAAATGCAGGATCATGCGCTGGATGAGATCTTCGGTGCTGCAGTGAAGCTTCGCGCCGAAGAAAGTCGTTGCGACGTGTTCCGGCCCCAGCAGGCGGAGCACCTTGTTGTACCCACGGAAGACGAAGTAGGCCGCGCGCAGCGGCAGGCGCCTGATGGTGCCAACGATAGCCTTGTGGAGGAGCCTGATCATCGCACCACCTTACAGTGGTGTGCCCCGGTAACCGAGCACGGTTCCGGGTGCCTTGGGCGAGCTCTTGCTGACGCTCCGGCGGCCTTGCTGCCGCCCGTTCGGCTGCGGGCGGCAGCGTCTCAGGTTCTACAGTTTTGCAACAAGCGCCGTGAGCTGGTCGGCGCAAATGCCCCAGCCTTGATGGAAACCCATCTTCTCGTGCGCTTCACGGTCCTCGACCGTCCAGTGGCGTACCGTTGCGGTGTAGCGTGTCTTGCCGCCTTCGTCCTCGAAGGTGAGGATCAACGTCATGAATGGCTTCTCGGACGGCTCCCATGCCGTCGTGAAGGCGTCCGTGACGACGATTCGTTCGTTCGGCACCACTTCCAGATAGACGCCCCGATTGGGCATGTCCTGGCCATCGGGCCCGCGCATCACGATGAAATTGGCGCCGCCCGGCCGCACGTCGAGCTCGGCTGTCGGCGTCGTGTAAGGCAAGGGGGCGAACCATTGCTTCAGCAGGACGGGATCGGTCCAGGCCCGGTAGAGCTTCTCGCGAGGCGCATCGATCAGGCGTGTCAGCACCAGTTCGCGGTCGGCAGTGGAAGAGGCAGTCATTGAGGGGCTCCTGTGGAAGTTCTGTCCCAAGGACGAACGGCGAGGCGAACATCCGACATCTCGAATAGCTTTTTTCTTTGCGCGCCTGCAGCCTGCAACTTAGCCTCTCAAGCGGGGGTACATTCGGCATATGGTCCAAGTCGGATCCGACAGGAACGGCGCTCCGGACGTCGATTTCGTCGCCCTGCCAGCGGGCACGAAGATCGGACGATACGAAGTGCTTGCCGTGTTGGGGCAGGGCGGCTTTGGCATTACCTATCATGCCCGCGACGCCCAGCTTGGCCGTGAAGTCGCCGTCAAGGAGTACCTGCCGACGTCGCTTGCCATACGGCAGCGCGGATCGACCGTGTCGCCGCGCTCGACCAGGGTTGTCGACGATTTCACCCGTGGGCGCGACCGTTTTGTCGCCGAGGGGCGCACACTGGCCACGCTCCATCGTGCGCCGGGAATCGTGCGGGTCTTCGATTTCCTCGAACTCAACGATACCGCCTACATCGTCATGGAACTGATCCGGGGCGATACGCTCGACAAGCGGTTGAAGTCGGTCGGAAGGCTCGACCCGCCCGCCGTCGGCCGGATCCTGTGGACGCTGCTCGACGGCCTCGAGCAGGTTCACGCTGCAGGCTTCCTGCATCGTGACATCAAGCCATCCAACATCATGCTGGATGAACAGGGCAATCCGACACTGATCGACTTTGGCGCCGCGCGGGCTGCGATGGCCGGGCGGATGGCGACCATGACGGCCGTGTTCACTCCCGGCTACGCGGCCGCCGAGCAGATGAGCTCTGCCGAGCAGGGGCCCTGGACGGACATCTATGGCCTCGCGGCGACGCTCTACCACGCAATCGCCGGCAAGGCGCCGCCCAGCGCGATCGATCGCATGCTCGACGATCGATACGAGCCGCTTACCCGTCTCGCCGGTCCGGAATTCCCGCGCGGCCTTCTGGCAGGTCTCGATGCCGCGCTTGCCGTACGCGCGTCCGATCGTCCGCAGTCGATCGGCTCCTGGCGTACGCTCATCTCGACGTTCGATCCCGAGGCAACCATCGTTATGCGACCTCGGGTGTCGGCCCCTGCACCTTCGGCGCTGTCGCCCTCGCCAGCGCCACGCCGTATCGGCCTCTATGCCGGAGGGGGCGCGGCAGCACTGCTCCTTGTTGCCGGCGGGACCTACCTTGCCCTGACGTCGCAGCCTCCGTCGCCTCAGACCGTCTCGCTGCAGGACATGAAGACCGAGGATCTCGAACGTCTTCTGGCAGAGCGCCGCGCTGCCGAAGCGGCGGCAGCCGAGAAGCGGCGGCTGGAAGAAGAGGCCAGGCGCAAGGCCGAGGTCGATACTGCAGCCAAGCGGCTGGCCGATGCCGATCTCGCGAAAGCGCAGCAGCAACTTCAGTCGGCCGAGCAGGAGCTGATCCGCCTACGGGGTGAGATCGAAGCCAGTCGGCAGCAGATGCAAAGCGGGGCGGAGTCTGCAGCCAAGCGTGTCGAAGCGGAAGCAGCACAGCGCCGCGCGGAGGCCGAGATCGCCGCCTTGAAGGATGCGGAGCTGGCGGCACGCCAGAAGGCTGCCGCGGAAGCCGAGGCGAAGCACCGGGCCGACGAGGCGTTGGCTCGGGCGCAGGCCGAGCGGCAACGCGCAGAAGCCGAGGCGCTGCGCAAAGCTGAAGAGGCAAGGGCGCACGGCGCCGTCGCCGCAGCGATTGCTGCTTTCGATGGCGCCTATGGCGGCACCTACGACCAGATGGGCGCGCGCCCGGGGGATCACGGGCCCCGTCGGGTATCGCTTCAAATTTCAAGCGGAGTCGGCAGCGGCAGCCTGCAGAATACGATCTGCGGCAACAGCCCGATCTCGATCCGGGTCACGCCGGCTGGTGATGTTTCCGGCGAGGCGACGACCTTCGATGCGGCTTGCCAGAAACTGCCGCTCACGGTGAGAGGTAAGCTCGACGGAGGCCGCCTGCTGATTCAACTGGCCGGAGTCGGTGTTGGAGGTGGGGCGAGTCTGGCGCTCGTCGGATCGTCCTCGGTGGGTCGGGTTGTGGCGAAGCCGGCACCGTCGATCGTTGCCGCACCGCCGGCCCCACCTGTCGACACCGCGCGCTGGGCGGGCCGCATCAAATGCGCGACATGGCCGGGCAATGGTCTGCCTCTCGATCTTTCGGCGATCGGCGGCCAGGCGACGAGCGGTCCGCGAGACAGCGTGGCCTTCTCGATGACCATCAGCGGCACCCGCTACTCTGCCAGCGTCAAATGGACGGTCCCCGATCCGATCCGAAGCTTCAGCGGGACTTTCTTCGGCACGATTGCGGGTGACCGGATTTCGGCAACGACAATTGCCCGCTCCGACTTCAAGAACCAGGCGGGACCGCCAGACGATCAGTGCACGCTCGACCTTTCCAAGGTGCGTTAGCGTGCTGCCGAAACGCCCGGGGTGACGCCGCCGTATTCGTGGCTGACGCGGCCATTCCAACCGTATCCGACATAGCCGCCTGCCGCGTCGTAGAGATAGTCGAAGCCCTGCAGGAACATACGGCCCGTGTTCACGAAGACGCCTGCGTCCCTTACCACCTCGACCTTTTCGGGATGGAGCGGATTGCCGCGACGACCGACGGTCAGATAATAGTGCGCGGGCTGCGGTCGCTGCTTGTCTGGCATGTAGAGGTCGATCCGTGTGCCCTCCGGCGCAGCGTGACCGCGCTCCAGCCGCGTTCCTGCCGGCGGCGAGAGGAACATGTAGTTGATGCCGGTATCCATGAGCATGGTGCCGCGTCCCTCCCGGCCATCGACCGATATGGTCAGGGGGGCACCATTCCAGTCCGGCACGCCGGCCGGATGGGCCTTCGGCGTCAGTTTGACGAACGCCATATGGCGGGTGAGCTCGGGGGTCATGCCGAGATGGACGCCATGGCGGGTGATCACATAACCTTGACGTACGTGGCCGACCGGCTGGCCCGACGCCAGTGACGTGAGGCTGATGAAGGGGTTCTTGGGCGCCGAGACAGTAGTGCCCTGCGCGGAATCGCGATCGAAACCGACGCCCATGAAGCCGACATTGCGCGGGTTCTGCTCCGGTCGGCAATCGCGGGCGTGCTCCAGGCAGGTGATGTGGGTAACACGCAGGACCTGCACGCGCGCCGTGGCGATGGGCGTATGCGCATCGCGCTGGATCACGATGTCGGTGAGGTAGTGCTCGCCGTTCAGGATGCGACCGCTGCTGTTGTAGACCAGCCGCCCGGGCCCCTGGGCCACATCGCCCGGCCCCGGCGCGAAATGCTCAGCCGACGTGACGATACCCGTTGAGCCGGTATCCATGCCGAACCAGCGTGGCCGCGCACCATTGAGTTTCAGCCAGATCTGCGGCACGTGTTCCATCGAGATCGGTCCGTTGGCGAATGGGATCTCGAGAGCCGTAAGGCCCTCGTATTGCCGCCAGGGTTCTTGGTCTGGTCGTTCTGTCTGGCTGTAACCTCCGGTCGCCAGAGCGGCTGTCGCGGCGATGGCAGCCGAGCCGGCCAGGAGTGTGCGCGTCACTCTTGCCATTGAGAATTCTCCCATTTCCATTATCGCCAGACCGCGAGATCGTTCACTCTGTGCCGAGATGAAGTTTTCATACACCAGGGTCTTGCATCCAAATAACCGCTGGGGCGTTGTGTAACGGTGATGACGGTTTGCCCCCCACACCGCACCGTGCTGGGCAAAAGTGCGTTTGCGCGCTTGTTGGGCACGACACTGTTCGTGATGATGCTTTGGGCATCGTTGTGCGGAATCGCACAGGCGCGGACCGCCAACATCGAGCTCACCATGTCCGGCGACGAGGGCATGGAGGCCGATATCAAGAGCCTCGTCGAAGGCATCGAGAAGAATCAGCCGCTCTCTGGCGATGGCCTTTCCCTGTTGCAGGGCGCACAAGCCGCCTTGGCGAGGGTGAACGCTGCATTGCGCTCCCGCGGCTTCTACGACGCCGAGGTGAACGGCACGTTTGATGGTCGACCGATTGCCGATGCGGCGGCCCTCGATGCGATCGAGGCCCGACCCGAAGCCGATGCAATCTCGTTTTCCTTCAATATCAGGACCGGCCCGCGCTATCGCATCGGGCAACTGGTCATTCGTCCCCCCGGCGCCATGGTCTCGATGCCCGACATCGACCGCAGCCAGCTCGAGCTGGCTCCCGGAGATCCGGCTGATGCCGGCGCGATCATCGGCGCGCAGGACCGGCTTCTCTCTCAACTGCGAGAGCATGGTTACGCGCTGGCGGCGATCAAGGATCGCGAAGTCGTCGTCGATCATGCCACGCGCGAGGCCGACGTCACCTTCATCGTCGAAAGCGGACCGACGGCGCGCATGGGTCCGGTACGTTTTTCCGGCACCGAGAAAGTCGACACAGTCTGGCTGCAGCGTCGTGTGCCCTTCAAGGAAGGCGAACCCTACGAGCCCGCCAAGGTCGATGCGTTGCGCGGCAAGCTCACGTCGCTGGGTGTGTTCAATGCGGTTCGCATTCGGCCGGCCACCGGCCTCGACGCCAATGGTGAATTACCGATCGATGTCGAACTCACCGATCGGCCGCAGCGGTCCATTGGCTTTGGCGTGAGCTACGAGACGCAGCTGGGTTTTGCCGTCGACGGTTTCTGGGTTCATCGCAACCTGTTCGGCCAGGCCGAAAGCCTGCGTCTTTCAGCAGAGATCAACCGTATCGGGCAAAACGCGCTCCTCGATACGGGCTTCGCCTTTCGGGCGGCCTTCCGCAAACCTGACTGGTGGCTGCCCGGCCAGGATGCGCGGCTCGAAGCGGCAGCGTTGCGCGAGGTGCTGGACGCCTACACCCGCAACGCCATCACGTTTCAGGCTGGTTTCGATCGTACCGTCTCGCCGCATCTGCAGGTGCGTTTTGGGCTCGCCGCCGAGTTTGCGCAGATCACCCGCAACGGCATTACCCAGGATTACAACCTCATCGGTCTTCCGATGACGGTGCTCTACAACAGGGCGAACAGCGACGTCGACCCGACCAAGGGCTACCGCCTGCAGCTCGACGTAACGCCTTGGGTCGATGCCGGTGTGGCCGGCAATTTCTTCACGATCATGCGCCTGACGGGCCGCAGTTACTTCGATCTGGGGGCCGAGCCGGGCCGAACCGTTCTGGCAACGCGCGCCTCCTTTGGCACCGAACCCGCCACCAACATCAACAGCATTCCGCCGGACAAGCTCTTCTATGCCGGCGGCGGCGGCTCGGTCCGAGGCTTCGTCTACCAGAGCGCAGGCCCGCGCGATGCCTTCAACAACCCGCTGGGCGGCGCCAGCGTCATCGAGGCGAGCGTCGAATTGCGCCAGCGCATCGGCAAGTCGTTCGGGGCGGTGGCTTTCGTCGATGCCGGCAGCGCCTATCCCGACTATCTGCCGAACTTCTCGTTGTTCGCGCCGCGCGTCGGTGCGGGCGCCGGCATCCGCTATTATACTGACTTCGGTCCGATCCGGTTCGATGTCGGCATTCCGCTCAATCGGCGCGAAGGCGATCCACCGTTTGGTATCTATGTCAGCCTGGGGCAGGCTTTCTGATGAGGATCGTACGGCTCCTTTCCTGGACACTTGGCGGCCTCGTCGCCGTGCTGGTGGTCTTGTTTGCGGCGCTGCAGACGGCGCCCGCGCAGCGTGCCCTGGCGTCGATTGTTTCCGATCTGGCGTCGACGCCGGACAGCAGGCTCAGCCTTCAGGGGCTGAGCGGCTTCATCCCGACGGATCTGAAGATCGAGCGCGTGGAACTTGCCGACCGGCAGGGGCCTTGGCTCACGATCGAAGATGCCGAGGTCCGCTGGTCGTTCCTGTCGCTGCTGAGTGGGCGGGTACATGTCGACATCGTTGCCGCGCGGCGCATCGATGTTGCCCGAGCGCCGGAACCGGCAAA
Organism: Pseudomonadota bacterium; assembly: GCA_020160995.1. Classification (GTDB taxonomy): domain Bacteria; phylum Pseudomonadota; class Alphaproteobacteria; order Reyranellales; family Reyranellaceae; genus Reyranella. Next base: position 33,206 of record JAIUOY010000142.1, read on the forward strand.
GACCGAGGCCGGCAGCACGAAGGCCGGCGGTTCTCTGCAATTGCCTGTCGGTATCGATCTGCAAGCGCTCTCGATCGACGAGCTTCATGTCGGTGCTGCGCTCGCCCAGGTCGATTCGCGTTGGAAGATCACGGGCGATGCGGTGCTGCCGGCAAGTCTTGCCGACGGTCGGTTGAAGCTCGAGGGAAACCGCCTCGATGGCCCGATGGGGCGTCTTGGGGCGAATATCCGCTTCGACGCCAACACGCAGGTCGTCGACGGCGAGGTAACCTTCGATGAAGGAAAGGGCGGTGTCGCCGCGGCCCTGCTCGAACGGCCCGACATAGAGGGCTTCGCGACCCGTCTTGCCGTGCGCGGCGATCCTCGTGCGGGCAGCGCCGATCTCACCTTGTCGGCGGCCGACGCGGCGACTGCGACGGGCAAGGCAAGCTGGCAGCCTCGCGATGGCGCGACAGAGATCGCCTTACGCCTCGATGCCGCCGGACCCGGCTTGCCCAAAGGGCCGGTGACGGATGCGATCCGCGGGCCGCTGACACTGACGGCGACAGCCGCGCTCGACGACAAGCTCGCGACGCTTCGCGAAGCACGATTGACCTTGGGGCCGGTCGGCGTGACTGCGTCGGGCCGCTACGAGCGCGCCGCCGATCGGCTGCAGGGCACAGTAGCTGTAGAGGCCGCGGAACCCGGTCCCTTCGGCCCGCTGCTGTCCGGTGCGACCTGGCGCGGCTTGAAGCTGGAAGCCAGGGCCGATCTCGGCGCCCTCGCGACTCGGCCACAGGGAACGCTTCTGCTGACCGGCGGGGCGGAGGACATTTCAGTAACTGCAATCGATGCCCGCTTCCCGCCGCTGGGAAAGGTGGCGTTCGATGCGCGAGTGAGCGTGCGCGACAAGACGCTGACCGTCGAGTTGCTGGACGTTACCTCGTCGCCCGCAGCGCTGAAAGGCACGGGCAACTACGTTACCTCTACGGAACGCGGAGAGGGCAAGATCACGCTGACCCTCCCGAGCTTGACGCCCTTCTCGGCATTGGTGGGGCGCGATCTGTCAGGCCGGGCCGATCTCGATCTGACGGCGACCAGCGACAAGGGCGATCTCACTCTTGCATGGCAAGGGGCGTTGCGCGATTTGGGGACACCCGACCTCCCGCACGGCCTCGTTGCTTCGCCGGTGTCGCTCGACGGGACGGCCAGCCTGAAGCAGGACGAGACTTGGTCCCTGCGCTCGGTGCGCATTGCGACTGAAAGCGGCGTATTCTCCGTCGACGGCAATGGCCGTGGATCGACGGGAACGCTCGACTTGTCGCTCGACCTGCCGAAGCTCGCGGCTCTTCGGGCCGATGTCGCGGGCGGTGCCACGGCCAAGGCCACGATCACCCTGCGGGGCGATGGCACCGACATCAAGCTGGATGCGGCGCTTCGCGAACTCGCCTATCAGCAGCTCAAGGCACAGAAGCTCGATCTCTCGACGACCGCATCGCTTGACAGTTCGGGGGCGGTGCGGGGGGCGGTCGAAGCCAGCGGTGACGTGGCCAGCCAGGCGCTCACCCTCAACGGTCGCTTCGAGCGAAACGCAACGGGCGGCATCATCGTGCCGTCGTTCCAGGGACGTTGGGCGAGCGCGATCCTCGATGTAGCCGATCTGGCCGTCACTCAGGCGCGCACGACAGGCCATGCGAAGCTCAGCATGGCGCGTCTGCAGGATCTGTCTCCCCTGATAGGTACCGAGATTGCGGGGTCGCTCAATGCCGAAGTGACGGCCGATCCCGCGTCGCCGGCGGGCCGGCTCGACGTTCGCGTGCAGGGCGCGGATATCAGAAGCGGCGGAATTGCCGTCGGTACTGTCGATCTGGCGGGCACGATCGACGACCCGACTGGAAATGCCCGCACCGATCTCACGGTGACAGCGAGCCGTCTGGTTGGCGCATCGGGCGTCAACGGCGTGACGGCAACTGCCAAGGGCGATCGGCAAGGCCTCGATGTAACGATGCAGGCGACAGGCAGCACCGCTGCCAATCTCGCGGCCCGGCTGGAAATGGTTGCCGACGAGATTCTCGTCGCCCTTCAGCGCTTCGACGGGCGCTACGATCGCGTTCCCCTGGCACTGGCGGCGCCGACCAGGATTCATATCGCAGGGGAGCGGATCAGGATCGATCCCACCAACATGAGGCTGGGCGGCGGCCGTCTCTCCACCAGCGGCACGCTTGATCCGGTCGCCAGCGATCTTCAGCTCGAACTGGCCGCACTGCCGCTCTCGCTGATCGAGGCTTTTGCGCCAGGGACCAATCTCGAAGGCACGCTCAATACGCGGCTGCGCGTGCAAGGCCCGATGGCGGCGCCGCGCGTCGAAGCCACTTACAATGCAGCAGGTGTCCGGCTGCGCATGCCGGATACGGCCTTGGTGCCGCCCCTGGCGCTGCGGGGGACGGCTTCGCTGGTCGGCCAGCAGGCCGCGCTCGACGCGAGGATCACCGCAGGTGGTTCAACGAACCTGACGCTGAAGGGCCAGGCGACGCTCCCTCAGGGCGGGGCACCGCTTGCGGCCACCGCGACCGTGGGCGGGTCCGTCGACATCGCACCCTTCGCGCCGCTGCTGGGTAACGATATACGCGGCGTCACCGGCACGGTGCGTCCGAACCTGTCGTTCGACATTGCGGGCTCGCGTGTTACGGGCAGCGGTACGGTCAACCTTTCCAACGGCGCGCTGGCCTTGCCCGAGGCTGGTTTGCGCCTCAGCGGCGGTGAGGCGCGGCTCGCCCTGCAGGGCGACGTCCTGCAGATCCAGCGGTTTACCTTCCAGACCGGCCGCAACGGCAGCGTTACGGCGAGTGGCACGGTCCGGCTCGATCCCGATCAGGGACCTATCCTTGACCTCTCGGTCGGCAGCCAGCGCGCGTTGCTGGTGAGCCGGCCCGATCTCGTGGCGACGATTTCGAGCAACCTCAAGATCGCCGGCTCGACGACGAGCGGTATCGACGTCTCCGGTCCGATCACCATCGACCGCGCGGAGATCGCCGTCGGTGCCGCGCAATCGATCGATTTTCCAACGCTGCAGGTGCGGGAGATCAACCGGCCTGGCGCCGCACCGCCTCCGCCGGTCGATCCTAACAAGCCGAAGAAGACGGCACCTCCACCGGGGGCGGCGCCGATCCGTCTCGCACTGACGATCAGCGCCCCGCAGGCGATTTTCGTACGCGGCCGTGGCCTCGATGCCGAGATGTCAGGGCAGTTTCAGGTCAGCGGTACGCCTTCGGCGCCGGAGGCCGTCGGCGGGCTGACGATGCGGCGCGGCGAATTCACCCTGGGTGGCCGGCGACTCAATTTCACGCGAGGCGTCGTCACTCTGGACAATCTCAATACGATTGATCCGGCGCTGGATTTCGTTGCCTCGACCAGCGTGCAGCAGACGACGATCACCGTTACGGTCTCTGGCACGTCGCGCGCACCCGCCATCGCCATCAGTTCCTCGCCGTCGCTGCCTGCCGACGAGGCCATGGCGCTGCTGATCTTCGGCAAGCCAGCGTCGAGTCTCAGCGCCTTCGAACTGGTGCAGGTCGCTGCCGCCGTCGCCGAGCTGACCGGCCAGTCGCCCGGCAGCAGCTTCATGAGCCGCCTGCGTCAGGGTCTGGGTCTCGACCGGCTGAGCGTCGGCTCGTCGGGCGGCGCCGGAGGCTCGGGCGGTTCGCCCGTCTCCATCGAGGCCGGCCGTTATGTGGCGCCGGGAATCTATGTCGGTGCCAAGCAGGGCGCTTCGGGCAATTCCAGCCGCGGCGTCGTGCAGATCGACATCCTCGACAATGTAAAGCTGGAAGGCGATATCGGCGCGGATTCCACAGGGCGCGTCGGCGCCAAGATGGAGTGGGACTATTAGCAGGCCGGCACCTTCAACGAGAAAGGCCCGCGCCGGAGATTCCGGGCGGGCCTTGGACGATCTCTGCCGGTACATCCGCGGCCAAGAGATCGCATCGCCCTATCAACGCTCTTCGCGGCAAAGGGTTGCAGGCAGGGTTGCCCCCCAATGATCATGCAACTTTGCCAACGGCTTAGCCGTTAAAACTACTATGAGAGACGGAACAACCCTGGAGGCGATCAGCCCGTATCTGGTGCTTTGCCAAGCCGATGATGGCGGCCGCCCGATCATAGAAATGGCGCGCACCCTGCACGATCTCATCCTCACTTTTCCGCCACAGGGTCACTACTCGGTGCGTACAGTGGAAGACGAATGCGGCCCTGCCGTTCATTGTGCCTTCGAGCGCAAGATGGATGCAGACCGGCTGGCGGTGACGGTCGGCGCCATTCAAATCGCGCGCTATGAAGGCTACCGCAGCGAACGGGCCTTCTTTCTCAACGACGAAACGATGACGCGGCTGCGGAAGGCGCTGCTAAAGCAGCAGCGCTAGAACCAGTAGCGTTTACCGACGGCGGACGGCGCGAGCACATCGTCGCCGAAGGCCTGGGCCAGCGCCGACATGGCGCGCCAGCCGGTGCAATGACCGGCTCCGATTTGCGCCAGTCCGAATTGCTTCATGGCGGCGACCGTTTCCGAAATGATCTTCTCGTTGGTGCCCGACAGGTGCAGGCCACCCAGTACGGCATGCAGTTTCAGATCTGGAAAACTCGCCCGTGCATGCGTGAGGACATTCACGATGCCGGCGTGCGAGCAGGCGCTCAGCACGACCAGCCCTTTGCCCTTCACGTTTACGGCGAGCCAGCGCTCGTCCATCAGGAGTTCGTCCGGCTCCCATCCGGCGCCATCTTCCGTGCGCCTTACCTGGCCGGGCAAGCCACGCTCGAAGGGCGTTACGCGCGGGATCTCGCCACTGACATGGAACATATCGTCGAGCAGGCGCTGCGGCTTTGTCGTCGAAACAATCTCGGCACCCAGGCCGGTGAGTTCGGCGACGCTCGGTACGTCGTCCATCAACCGCACGCCGCCATCGGGAAGCTTTATGCCGCGCTGCCGGAACATGCCGGGATGCACATGGAAGGGAACGGGGCGGCCGCCGTTGCGTCCCCGAATGCCCTGCAGTGCAAGTCTCATCGCGCCGGCATGATCCCAATGACCATGCGAGAGCACGATGCCCTCGACGCGGCCGAGGTCGACGCCGAGCCGCGTCGTGTTGCGCTCGAAGGCGTACTCCTCCGGCCCGCTGTCGAACAGCACCGTATGCCGTGTCGAGCCGCGCTCGACGGTGATGAGACAGGAGAGGCCGTGGACCGCACAGCACAGGCAGCGATCGGATGAAGCGCGCAGGCCGCGCCGGCTGGCGAAGGCGAACTCGCCCTCGACATTGAGGGGCGTCGAGGAGAGTCCGTCGGTCGCATTGTCGACCAGGATGTGGATCTCGGCGCGGTCGACTTCGACGAGATCCATCTTGTGCCTCCCCTAAAGCATGCCGAAGAGGCGGGCGACCCTTTGCACGCCCTGCCAGGCCGGATCGAGAATCGTGAAGGTGCGCACCATCTCGTTGGCGTCGTGCAGCAGGGCACGAAGTTTCTGGCCGTTGGGCTCGTCCTTCTCGGCCTCGCGCTTGGCTTCCTCGAAGAGGACGCGCAGCTCGCGCATCTCCTCGGTGAAGTCGTCGTCGATGGCTTTCAGTGAATTCGCAAGCGCATTCGCCAAGTCTGTTTTCTGTTCGGCCATGGGCCTATGCCGCCTTCCTGGTTCGATTTGCCTCGATTGCCGCCCACAGCGATGCCGCCGTCACCGGCATGTCGACATGCTTGAGGCCGGTATGCGGATGGATCGCATCGACGATGGCGTTGATCACGGCCGGGGGAGCGCCGATGGCGCCCGCTTCGCCCGCACCCTTTACACCCAGCGGATTGGTCGTGCACAGGCTGTTGTGCATGTCGAAGTGCACGTGCGGCACCACGTCGGCACGCGGCAGGGCATAGTCCATGAGCGAACCGCTCATGAGCTGGCCGGAGTCGTTGTCGTAGACGGTCTTTTCCGTGAGCGCCTGGCCGACGCCCTGGCCGACGCCACCGTGGACCTGGCCCTGCAGCAGCAGCGGATTCAGGGCCGTGCCGAAGTCGTCCATGATCGAGTAGTTCAGGATCTGCAACGTGCCGGTGTCGGGGTCGACCTCGACTTCGCAGACATGGCAGCCGTTGGGGAAGGTTGCGGCCGACGGCGTGCGGGTGAAGTCGCCATCGAGGCCGGGCTGTTCGCCGGCCGGGACGTGCTTGGGATTCTTGGCGGCCTTGGCCACGTCGAACAGGTTCATCGTGCGGTCGGTCCCGACGATGCGGAAGACCGCGTCCTTGTATTCGATATCGCCGACGGCCGCCTCCATCGCCGAAGCGGCGACCAGCTTGCCCTTCTCGATGATCTTGTCGCTGACGCCCAGGACGGCCGCGCCCGCGACGGGGATGGAGCGGCTGCCGCCGGTCATGCCCTCCGGGGTGAAATCCGAATCGCCCTGCACGATGCGGATGCGGTCGGCATCGACGCCGAGCCGGGCCGACATGATCTGCGTGAAGGCAGTCTCGTGGCCCTGGCCGTTGGTCTGCACGCCCACGAAGACGGTGATCGTGTCGTCCTCGTTGAACTTGGCGATGGCGCTTTCCGGCGCGCCGCCCGAGCACTTCTCGACATAGGTCGCCATGCCGATGCCGCGCCACTTGCCCTTGGCCAGCGAGGCGGCGCGACGGGCCGAGAAGCCCTTCCAGTCGGCCTTCTCCATGCCCTTCAGCATGACATTGTCGAAGTCGCCGGAATCGTAGGTGTCGCCCAGCGCCGTGTCCCACGGGATCTGGTTCGGCTTCACCAGGTTGCGCTTGCGCAGTTCGTCCGGCGTCAGGCCGGTCTCGCGCGCGATATGGTCGACGAACCGCTCCAGCAGGTACGCCGCCTCGGGACGGCCGGCGCCACGATAGGCATCGGTCGGCACGGTGTTGGTCATCACGCCCTTCACGTTCACGTAGATCGTGGGCGTCTGGTAGAGGCCGGCCAGCATGCCGGTGCCCGCCATGGTCGGGATGAAGGCGCCGAAGTGGCTGAGATAGGCGCCCAGGGCGGCGTAGGTCGTGACGCGGAAGCCGAGGAACTTGCAGTCTTTATCCAGCGCCATCTCGGCGATCGAAACATGGTCGCGGCCCTGAACGTCGGACAGGAAGGCCTCCTGACGATCGGGAATCCACTTCACCGTGCGCTTGAGTTCGCGGCTCGCCCAGACGACGAGGGGATATTCGGGATGGACGAAGATCTTCATGCCGAAGCCGCCGCCGACGTCGCCGGTGCGCACCCGCAGCTTGGGCTGGCCGATCTTCAGGATCATGTCGGCGACGACAGGACGGATCACGCTGACGCCCTGCGACGACACCCAGAGGGTGGAACGGTCGTCCTTGGGATCGTATTCGCAGATGGCGCCGCGCGGCTCCATCGAGTTCACGACCAGCCGGTTGTTCACGATCTGCAGCTTCACGACCCGGTCGGCCTTGGCGAAGGCAGCCTCCGTCCTGGCGCGGTCGCCCATTTCCCAGTCGAACACAAGGTTGTCCTTGATGTGGTCGTGGACCAGCGGCGCGCCGGGCTGCGCCGACTCATAGGTGCCGACCGTATGGGGGCGGGCTTCGTAGTCGACCTCGATCAGCTCGGCCGCGTCCTTCGCCTGTTCCAGCGTCTCGGCGACGACCAGGGCCACCGGATCGCCGACATGGCGGACCCGGCCCTGCGCCAGCATGGGGCGCGGCGTGTCGGCGCGCGGAGTGCCGTCGCGATTGCTCACAGGCACGAGGCAGGGCAGGTCGCCGTAGCCTGCCTTCTTCACGTCGTCGCCGGTCAACACCAGCAGGACGCCGGGCGCCTTGCGCGCGACGGCCGTATCGATGCTCTTGATGTCGGCATGGGCATGGGGCGACCGCAGTACGTAGGCGCGGGCGGCCGGGGTGGAGAGCTTGGTGTCGTCAGTATAGCGGCCGCCGCCGGTCAGAAGCCGGGGATCCTCGACCCTGCGAATCGATTGTCCGATGCCGAACTTTGCCATGAATTCCTCCGTGTTGGCCGGAGGTTAGCAAGCGGCGGCGAAGTGTGGCTAGGCCTCTTCGCGGGGGGCGCACCCGTAGAGCGGCACGCCCCCTAAATGCCCTGTCAACTTCTACTTCTTCGGCGTCACCGCCATGATCAGCACCTGCGTGTCGATCGCCGTGAGATTGTCGCCGGGCTTGACCCGCGGGAGCTGGGCGCGGCCTTCGCCGGTCAGGACACTGTAGGTACGGACCTCGCCGCCACCCGGATTCACGACGGAGATCTTGCCGGCGCCGGGATCGACTGCCGTCACCCACCAGGTCGCCACCGACTGGTCGGCCATGACGCCCGCGGCGCGGTTGTTGCCGGCGACACCGGCCACGACGTTAAGATCGCGATCACGTGGCGCGCGCGCATTCGGCGCGGACAGGACGAAGCTCAGCTTGTCCTCGAAGGCGATCGAGACCACGTCGCCGACCTTGGACGTGTCCATCTTGACGCCGTCGCTCACTCGATGCGTGAGGGAGCGGCCAGCCGGCCCCGTGAAGGTTATCGTGCGCTTGGCCGGGTCGATGGCGGTGATGGTCGCGTCAATGGAATAGGTGGTGACGGTCGAGATGCCGACGATCGGCTGGCTCTGCGCGAAAGCCGTGCCGAGCGTGGTCGCCGCGGTCAGGGCGCCCGCGACGGCGGCCGTCATCAGAAAGCGTTTAGTAAGCATTGTATCTCCCTCCGTTGTCGTATCACGCTAACACGAGTGTTGGCGGATTCGCCACTGCACGCCTGTTACATTGAGATTGATTTTGATTAATCTTCCCGGCGGTATGCGCGTCATGACGATGCATGATGGCGAAGGCCATGTTCTGACAGGCGCCACCGCCGAGGCACGCGATCTCTTCGAGCGCGCGTTCGAGCTGCAGCGCCGCCATATCGGCGACTGGCTCGAAGCGTTCGCTCGAACCGCAGCTATGGTTTCAACGTGACGACCGCCTATCTCGCCGCCGACGGCTTCGAGGCGCAACTGCGCGAAGAACTTGTCCGCCGCAGCGTCGTCCTTGCCACGGAGCATGGACGGCTTCTGGTCGCGGAGGGGCCGGCCGTACACGCGGCCTGGGCTGCCAATGTCTGGCACGAGTGCATCGAACTGCCCGTGGCTTCCATCGGCACGGCGGCCAAGTCGTTGCGCGACATCCAGCGCAATTGGGCAATGTATGCCCCGCTGCATCATCGTCGCGCTGCGCTGATCCAGGAGCGCCTGCCGCACGTCTCGGCCAAGCCGGTGGTCTTTCCGGCTGCAGCCCCGACGGCCCCCCTGGGGGCCTGGACCCTGTTGGCACCGGATCGGATGCTGGCTGCGGCCCGGTGCAGCTCGCCTTTTGCCAACGGCGAAGTCGAGCTTGTCGAAGACAAGGTCGGACCGCCCAGCCGTGCCTATCTGAAACTATGGGAAGCCCTGGTGCGGCTGCGGCGCTGGCCGCAGCCCGGCGAACGCTGCCTCGATCTTGGGGCTTCGCCCGGCGGTTGGACCTGGGTGCTGGCCAAGCTCGGTGCCGAGGTCGTGGCGATCGACAAGGCGCCTCTCGATCCGCGCGTTGCCGCGATGTCCGGCGTCGAATGGCGGGGCGAGAGCGCCTTCGCATTGGAGCCGGCCAGCATCGGTCCGGTCGACTGGCTGTTCTCCGATGTCATTTGCTATCCCGCGCGCTTGCTGCGGCTGGTCGAACGCTGGCGGGCGACGGGCCAGGTGAAGAACTTCGTCTGCACCATCAAGTTCCAGGGCGAGACGGATCACGAAACGGCGGACGCCTTCGCCGCACTGCCGGGCGCCGAGGTCCTGCATCTCCACAACAACAAGCACGAGCTGACATTCATGCTCGTCACGGCGCCATGATCTTGAACGCCGGGTCCGGTGACACAAGAAGCCGGTACGGCGTGTCCGGAGAAATCGGATATGACGTTCCAAGGCCCTGTGAAAAATTTGGCCCTCGGGATGGTCCTCGGGATGGTCCACGGGGCATCACGAGCAAGGAAGGGAAAATGCAACTTTTGACGTGCCTCGGCACGTTCCTCGGCGCAGATCGGACCGGGCGTCTTCACCGGCCTCGTCCTCTGCCGGTCGGGCGGGGAGCCGTGCATGGCCGCTAACTCGGGAGCCGTCGACTACGATGTCGCCGTCGTCGGCGGCGGACTGGTCGGCGTTGCCACCGCCTGGGGGCTTGCACGCGAGGGCTGCCGGGTCGTGGTGCTCGACGAGGGCGATCGGGCGGTGCGCGCGAGCCGCGGCAACTTCGCGCTGGTCTGGGTGCAGAGCAAAGGCCTCGGCCTTGCGCCCTATGCCGGCTGGACGGTCCGGTCGTCCAATGCCTGGGGCGGTTTCTCCGATCTCCTGAAGCAGGAGACCGGACTCGACGTCTGCTTCCAGCGGCCGGGCGGCTTCCACCTCGCTTTGTCGGAGAAGGAACTGGAGGCGCGCGCCGATACTCTGAAGCGGCTCCACAACCAGCCGGGAATCGTCGAGTACAAGACCGAGATCCTGGACCATTCGCAGGTGGCCAGGATGCTGCCGGACATCGGCCCCGAGGTGGTCGGCGGCAGCTACTGCCCGCTCGATGGCCATGTGAACTCGCTGCGCCTGTTCCGCACCCTGCATACCGCCATCAATGCGCGCGGCGTGACCTACCTGCCGAGCTATCGGGTGGAGAACATCGCCAAGGAAGGTGGCGAGTTCCGTCTCGCGACGGTGCATGGCGAGATTCGGGCCGGCAAGGTGGCCTTGGCCGCCGGCAACGCCAACATGCGGTTGGCCCCCATGGTCGGACTGGAAGCGCCGATGCGGCCGGAGCGTGGCCAGATCGTCGTGACCGAGCGGCTGCGGCCCTTCCTCGACTATCCCGTCGTCACCCTGCGACAGACCGACGAAGGCACGGTGATGATCGGCGACTCCAAGGAGGAGAGCGTCGACCCGGCGGGGCTCACGATTGGCGTCAGCGCCACCGAAGCCGAGCGCGCGGTCCGGCAGTTTCCGCTGCTCGCCAACGTGAACGTGGTGCGGACCTGGAGCGCCATCCGCGTCATGACCCAGGACGGCTTCCCGATCTACGACGAGTCCGAGACGCATCCCGGCGCCTTCACCGTCTGCTGCCATTCCGGCGTGACGCTTGCCGCCAACCATGCGCTCACCGTCGCGCCCATGATTGCCCGTGGCGCGCTCGACAAGTCGCTCGTCGCTCCCTTCAGTGCCCGGAGGTTCCATGTTCAAGAGGCTGGCTGAGGCCGGCGCTGCCGTCGCGATCACGGTCGACGGCAAGCCTGTCGCGGCGCGGGCAGGGGACACGGTCGCCACCGCCCTGCTGGCCGCCGGTTTCGACCATTGCCGCACGACCCCCGTCACCGGAGCGCCGCGTGCGCCTTACTGTCTGATGGGCGTGTGCTTCGAGTGCCTGGTCACGGTCGACGGCGTGGGCAGCCGGCAGGGCTGCCTGATCCCGGTGCGCGACGGCATGGAGGTCGAGACGCAGATCGGCAAGCGCGAGGCCGGGCGATGATGGCCGCGTCCGATCTTGCTCCCTCCTACGATCTGGTCGTCATCGGCGGTGGCCCAGCGGGCCTTGCAGCCGCCTCGCTCGCGGCCCGCGCCGGTGTCTCCACTGTCCTGTTCGACGAGAATCCCGGCGTGGGTGGCCAGATCTATCGTGCCATCACGACGACGCCCGTCGCCGATCGCTCGATCCTGGGCGAGGACTATTGGGCGGGTGCTGAGGTGGCGTCTGAAGCCAAGGCCAGTGGCGCGCTGATCGTGAACGGCGCCACGGTCTGGAGCCTCGATCCGCAGAAGATCGTCGGGGTCTCCATTGCCGGCAAGACGCGCATGATCGAGGCCAAGCGCGTGATCATCGCCACGGGCTCGCAGGAACGCCCGTTTCCCATTCCCGGCTGGACGCTGCCGGGCGTCATGACGGCGGGCGGTGCGCAGACGGCGCTGAAGGCGCAGGGATTGGTGCCGAGCGGCCGCACGGTCATGGCAGGCAGTGGCCCGCTGCTCTGGCTGCTCGCGGCGCAGGCATTGCGTGCCGGCGGGCGCATCGACACTATCCTCGACACCACGCCGTGGCGCAACTGGTTGCAGGCGCTGGTCCATCTGCCCGACTTTGCCCTCTCGCCTTACTTCGCCAAGGGCCTCGCGCTATTGCGCGAAGTGAAGGCGAAGGTGCCGGTGCATCGCGTCGACAGGATCGAGGCGGTGGGCACGGAGAAGCTCGGCGAAGTCGTCTTTGCGAGTGGTGGTCGCGAGTGGCGTCTGCCTGCCGATCTGTTGCTGCTGCATCAGGGGGTCGTTCCCAACGTCAACCTGGCCAATGCGGCTGGCGCTGCGCATGTCTGGAATGATCGGCAACTCTGCTTCGTGCCGGTGCTCGATGCCGATTTCGGCAGCTCCGTTCCGGGCATCGCCGTGGCCGGCGACGGTGCGGGCATCGCAGGCGGTACGGCGGCGGCCGAACGCGGCCGCATCGCTGCCATCGCCGCGGTCCGCGCCTTGCGTCCGGACGCGACGCTGCCCGACACGCAGGCAATCCGCCAGAGGCTGCAGCGCGAGGAGATGGGACGTGCCTTCCTCGATTGGCTGAACCGCCCGGCCGAGTCCTTCCGTCGGCCCGAGGGCGAGACGCTCGCCTGTCGCTGCGAGGAGGTGACGGCGAAGCAGGTGCGCGACATGGCGCGCATCGGCTGCGAAGGACCGAACCAGATGAAGGCTTTCCTGCGCTGTGGCATGGGGCCGTGCCAGGGCCGGCTGTGCGGCCTCACCGTCACCGAGCTGATTGCGGCGGAGCGGAAGATGACGCCTGCCGAGGTCGGTTACTACCGGCTGCGGCCGCCGGTGAAGCCGATCACGTTGGCGGAACTCGCCTCGCTGCCGATCAGCGAAGCCGAGCGCAAGGCGGTGGAGCGCTGAAATGGCCCGCGCGGCCGATGTCGTCCTCATCGGCGGCATTCACGGCTGCTCGACGGGTTGGGGATCGACCGCTTCAGGCAGTAGGCTGCCGCCGATTGCTCGTGCGGTCATTCACGAGCGCTGAAACGGAAGCTGCGTGACGGCCGGTGCATCGCGGTTCAGGATGATCGTTGCGAAAGGTTGGCGTCGAGATCCTGCAACCGAAGGAGAAAGCGATCATGAAATACCAAGGCAGCTGCTTCTGTGGTGCGGTCGGACTCGAGGTCACGGGGGCGCCGGAAGCCATGGGCTATTGCCATTGCCAATCCTGCCGGTCGTGGTCCGGTGGCCCGGTGAATGCCTTCAGCCTTTGGAAGCCCGATGCCGTGCGTGTTACGTCGGGGGCGGAGCACATCGCGACTTTTGCCAAGACCCCGCTCAGCGAGCGGAAATACTGCACGAAGTGCGGCGGTCACCTGATGGCCAACCATCCGCCGCTGGGGCTGGTCGATGTCTTTGCGGCAACCATCCCGACCCTTGCCTTCGCGCCGGCGGTCCACGTCAACTATGCCGAGACGGTGCTGCGGATAAAGGATGGCCTTCCCAAGCTCAAGGACTTCCCGGCCGAGTTCGGTGGCTCGGGCGAGATGCTTGCCGAGTAGCCAGGCCGTCGAGCTAGCGTGCCGTCGAGCTAGCGTGAGGCGCTGCGCCAGTCGTAGCCCAGTCGGGGGAAGTGTACGGTGACGTCGCCGACCTCGGGATCGTTGCGCAGCAGGGCGATCTCGTGCGCGTCGATGAAGGTCACCTCGCCCTCGACCCAATCCTTGGCATTGTCGGCGGGGCGAACGCGGGCGCGCTGTCCCGGTTGCGGGTCGCCTTCCTGCGGCTGCGAGGCGCGCGGTGTCGCCGGCGTCGCCGCGCGCGCCTCGGCCAATGCCTCGTCGGCCTCGATATTCGTGCGCTTGCCATGGCCGATCGCGGCCATGCGGTCGCGCCAGGCGAGAAGGCGGGGATAGGGTGCCAGCTCGTGGCGGCAGTCGATGTGGCGGCCGCGATAGAACCAGACGACATGGTAGGTCGCGAAGTCGGCGATGCACGGCGTGTCGCCCAGCAGATAGGGGCGTCCGTCGGCCAGCATGTCGGCGATCCAGCGGATCTGCGGCCGCGCGAGATGGAGGTTGCGGGTTGCCGCCTTGCGCACCGCCTCGAGGGAGGGCACCGGCAGGCCATGCAGCTTGGCGCGATCCTCGTGCAGGCCTTCGGGCATGTGTTCGGCGTTGATGCCCGAGACGTAGAGCGCCGTCGGCCGCATGAACTGATGCTCGGCCCACCAGGCGATGGCGTCGGCGGCGCCCGACGTCTTCGCCGGGAAGAAACTGGGTTCGGGCACGCGCCGTTCGAGTTCGCGGGCGATCAGCCGGGTGTCGCACCACACATCGGCGCCGTCTTGCAGTACCGGCGTGCGGCGGTAGCCGCCGGTCAACGGCGTCAGCTTGGGCTTGGGGTTGATCGGCGGGATCTCGACACTGCGCCAAGCCAGGCCCTTGAAGCCCAGCATCAGGCGCGCCTTCTCGGCAAAGTTGGAGAAGTCGTAGTTGTGCAGGATGAGACTGGTCATGAATCTGTCCGTTGGCTGGCGGCCGGTGCGCCGATGCGATGGGGGACCTCGCCCTTCACCGCTTCAGACGTCCATCACATAGTAGACCTTCTTCTCGCGCCGCATCCCGAGACGGTCGTAGAAGCGCTGGGAGCCGGCATTCGCTTCGCCGGTCGTCCACAGGACGCGGCTGTCGCCGCGCTGCTTGGCGAGTGCCCGGATCCCGTCGATCAGCTTCTCGCCGACCCCGGCCGAGCGCGCATCGCCCATGACATAGAGTTCCTTGAGGTACAGGCCGTGTGTCAGCTTCGGGCCGGGAAAGTAGGGGTTGAGGATGGCGAAGCCCACCAGTCGGCCGCCGTCCTGTTCCGCCACCAGGCACATGGTGCCGCCTGGCGGCGATTCAACCAGAAAGGATGCGCCCGCGGCACCGGCGCCGTCGGCAACCGGGTTGCCGTAGTGGCGCTCGTGATCCTCCAGGAGGAACGCGAGCTGGGCCTCGTCGCCGTGTCTTGCGTGCCTGATTTGCATGGCGATTCGTCTAACATCGCTGGCCCGGGCGGGCAAAGACGGTCAAAATCCCGTCATTGAAATTCGAGGACAAGGCACACGATGGACGGCGTGGTGAACATCGAGGATCTGCGCAAGCTCGCCAAAAAGCGGCTGCCCAAGATTGCTTACGACTTCATCGAAGGCGGCACCGACGACGAAGTCGGCCTCGTCACCAACGAGCAGGCCTTCCGCAAGGCGCGCATCGTGCCGCGCTATCTGGTCGACGTTTCGGTCCGCGATCAGTCGACGACGCTGTTCGGCCGCACCTATTCGAGCCCGATCGGTATCGCGCCGACGGGCCTTGCCGGCCTGTTCCGCCACGGCGCCGACCTGATGCTGGCGGAAGCCGCGCGCGACGCGAATGTGCCGTTCATCATGTCGGGCTCCAGCACCGGCTCGATCGAGGATCTCGGCAAGCTGGCCCCCGATCACGGCTGGTATCAGCTCTATTCCGCCAAGGACCCGGCCGTTTCCGAGGACCTGATCAAGCGCTCCGCCGACGCTGGTCTCAAGACGCTGGTCTTCACCGTCGACGTTCCCGAAGGATCCAACCGCGAGCGCAACACGCGCAACGGCTGGGGCCGTCCGCTGAAGCTCACCTGGAAGACCAAGTTCGAGGCGCTGCTGCATCCCGCCTGGATGAAGCAGTGGCTGCAGCACGGCACACCCTATTTCTCCAACTGGGCCAAGTATGCCGGTCCCGACGCCACGGCCGAGAAGGTGGCCGATCTGGTCGCCTACCAGAACCGCGCGCCGATGACCTGGAAACATGTCGAACGCTACCGCGAGCTGTGGAAGGGCAACTTCGTGCTGAAGGGGATCATGCATCCCGAGGATGCGATCCGCGCCCATTCCCTGGGAGTCGACGGCATCATGGTATCGAACCACGGCGCGCGGCAGCTCGACCTCGCGCCGTCGCCGCTGGAAGTGCTGCCGGCCGTCCGCGATGCCGTCGGCGACAAGATGACGGTGATGTTTGATGGCGGTGTCCGCCGCGGCCTGGATGCCATCATCGCCCTCTGCATGGGCGCGAAGTTCGTGTTCGTCGGCCGGCCGACGCTCTACGGCGTCACGGCAGGCGGCGTCGCGGGAGCGGCCAAAGCCCTGCAGATCTTCCGCCGCGAGGTCGATATCAGCATGGCCCAGATCGGAGCGACCAAGATCGCCGATCTCGGTCCGCAGTTCCTGATGTGGAAGGACGAGGAGGATCTGCGCCGCAATCGGCGCTGATCACCTGGATTCCATCGAAAGCACAGGGCCGCTCACTCGCCAGACAGGATTGTCGGTTCTGGCGTGCGGAGAGCGGACGCGCGCCACCTTTGTCGGCACCTAAGCGAGCTTCATGCCGGATTGTGGTAGCAGACGCCGAGCTTGTTGCCGTCGAGGTCGCGGAAGTAGGCACCATAGTAGTTCGCATGATATTGCGGCCGGAGCCCCGGCGCGCCCTCCGACACGCCGCCAGCGGCCAGTGCCGCGGCGTAGGCGCGGTCGACGGAGGATCGGTCCGGCGCAAGGAAGGCGGTCATGTGGCCGTTGCCGCAATGGGCTGGCGCGCCGTCGAAGGGGCGGCCGATCAGGAAAAGCGGTCGTGTCCGATCCGGCGCCTGCCAACCGCCCCAGCGCCTCTCTGGCTCGTAGAAACGGACCTTCAGGCCGAGGTGAGGCAGGACAGAACTGTAGAAGCGCCAGGCGCGTTCCAGGTCGGCAACGCCGATATGGATGTGAGAGATCATGGTTGCTCCACGCAGCTTCCGAGGGCGACTCCAATGTGGGAACGATCCTCGGAGAGCAAGAACGCGCTCTCGACCGATGGCCGCATGAAAAAGCCGGATCTCTTCGATCCGGCTCCAAGGTGTTGCGGTTGACCGGCACGCTTCGCTCGTGAAGCACAAGCCGTGGGCGGTGATCTCGGGATCGACATCACCGCCGGGATTGTTGCGCGGCAACGGGCCGCGCGGTTGCCGCGTTTACTGCACGACCTCGAACAGGCCAGCCGCGCCCATGCCGCCACCGATGCACATCGTGACGACGACGTTCTTGGCCTTGCGGCGACGGCCTTCGAGCAGGGCGTGGCCGACGCAGCGGGCGCCGGTCATGCCGAACGGATGGCCGATCGAGATCGAGCCGCCATTGACGTTCAGCTTGTCGTTGGGGATGCCGAGCTTGTCGCGGCAGTAGAGCACCTGCACGGCGAAGGCTTCGTTCAGCTCCCAGAGGTCGATGTCGTCCATCTTGAGGCCGAATCGCTTCAGGAGCTTCGGCACGGCATAGACCGGGCCGATACCCATCTCGTCGGGCTCGCAGCCGGCGACGACCAGGCCCTTGTAGATGCCCAGCGGATTGAGGCCACGCTTGGCGGCTTCGGCGTCGCTCATGACGACCGCAGCCGAGGCGCCGTCGGAGAGCTGGCTGGCGTTACCGGCGGTGATCCACTTGTCCGGACCCATGACCGGCTGCAGCTTGGCCAGGCCCTCGATGGTCGTCTCGGGACGGTTGCCTTCGTCCTTGGCGAGCTTGGTCTTCTTCTTCGAAGTCTCGTTGGTGTTCTTGTCCGTGACGAGCATCTCGGTTTCCATCGCCACGATCTCGTCGTCGAACTTGCCGGCCTGCTGTGCTGCCGCAGTGCGGAGCTGGCTCTGCAGCGAGTACTGGTCCTGAGCTTCGCGGCTGATGTTGTAGCGGCCGGCCACCGTGTCGGCGGTCTGGATCATCGAGTGATAGATGCCCGGCACATGCTCCTTGACCCAGGGATTGACCAGGCGGTTCTTGTTGCCGCCCGGCGGGCCCTGGACCAGAGAGATCGACTCGAGGCCGCCGCCGATGACGACGGTCGCCTTGTCGACCAGTACGCGCTGCGCGGCCATCGAAATGGTCTGCAGGCCCGAGGAGCAGAAACGGTTCACCGTGACGCCCGAGACGCTGACCGGGGCGCCGGCGCGGATTGCCGCGACGCGCGCCACGTTCGAGCCGGTCGTGCCTTCCGGCGCGCCGCAGCCCATGATCACGTCTTCGATTTCGCCCAGGTCGACCTTGGCGCGCTCGGCAGCGTGCTTGATGACATGGGCGCCCATGTCGGCGCCGTGGGTGTCGTTGAAGATGCCTCGGAATGCCTTGCCGATCGGCGTGCGGGCAGTCGAGACGATAACGGCATCAGCCATTTTATTTTCCTCCGGTTCGAATTGATCAGACGGTAGAGAACTTCTTGCCTTCCTGCACCAGCTTCTTGAGAAGCGGGGCGGGCTCCCAGAACGGGTCGCCGGAGGCGTCGCGGTACTTGAGCAGAGCATCGTGAATGGTCTTGAGGCCCACGACGTTGTCGGCCCACCACATCGGGCCACCGCGATAGACGGGCCAGCCGTAGCCGTTGACCCAGATCACGTCGATGTCGAGCGCGCGCTGCGCCATGCCTTCTTCCAGGATCTTGGCGCCCTCGTTCACCATGGGGAAGAGAGCACGCTCCATGATCTCCTGATCGGAAATGGCGCGGCGGGTGATGCCGAGCTTCTTCGAGGTCTCCTCGATGATCTTCTCGACTTCGGGATCGGGGATCGGCGTGCGGTCCGGCAGGTTGTACTTGTAGTAACCTGCGCCGGTCTTCTGGCCGAAGCGGCCAAGCTCGCAGATCGCGTCGGCGACGTAGCCGGTGTAGCGCACGTTGCGCTTTTCCTTCTCCTTCTTGCCCT
>JAIUOY010000143.1:0-3984 GCA_020160995.1 Pseudomonadota bacterium
CCGCCGTCGCGGCGCCGGCGAGGCCGCCGCGCTCGCCGCGGACGGCGTCAACGACGACCTGCAGGACGACGAGGGCGACGACGACGCCAGCGACGGCACCGCCGGCGAAGCCCGCCCGGCGGCGACGTTCGCGCAGCGCAGCCAGCCCGAGTTCGACTTCGACGATGCCGGCGACGGCAATGGCACATCGGCTCCGGTCGCGGCACCCGAACCGGCTCCTGCACGCCAGCACGCGGCGTTCGTCGAAACGACGGCCGCGGTCGCCACGTTCGCCGCTGCGCCCGGCTTCCCGCCGGCCGAAGAACCCGCCGTCGTCGCGGCCCGGGACATCCTCGCGGACACCGCGCCGGTCGCGCGGCCCGTCGAGCAAGCTGCGGTCGCGTCGGAAGAAATCTCGTTCGCAATCGTCGAAGCGGACGAACCCGCTCCGACGGCGACCGTCGAAGCGGTCGCGGTCGAGACGAAGGAAGAGGCGTTCGCACCGGAAGCACAGGCCGCGACCTTCGCCGCGTACATCCCGGTCGGCGGCGCCGACGTCGCCACGCCCGCGCCCGTCGAGGCCGCCGCGCAGCCGCTGCAGCTCGACGCCGCGCCGGGCCTGTTCGACCTGCCCGGGCTGGCGAAGGTCGACGGTGCCGAAGAGGAAGCTTCGCCTGCGGTCGAAGCCGCCGACACGCTGGCTTCGGCGAACAACGAGGAAGCGCGCAATCCGGACCAGCAAGACGACGGCGCTGCCACGCGCAGCGCCTGATTGCAGCGGGAATGGGGTCCCCGGTTCCGCCGGGGAATCCTTCCCTCGGATAGAAGGTACCCGAAGAGTCTGCCTCGGACTTGATCCGCGGGCGGATGAGGGTATGGCGAGGCCCGGACCACTGGACCAGCGAGGCTCCGCCGTACCCTCACCCCAACCCCTCTCCCGGAGGGAGAGGGGCTTCAGCGAATCCACGCGAGCGCTACAGCGCCTGCGCGGGATCGACCAGGCCGTACTGGCTGGCCAGGCGCGCCAGCGCGATGTTGTCCTCGATCTGCAGCTTGGCGAACATCCGCGACTTGTGCGTGTTCACCGTCTTCGCGCTGAGGCTGAGCTTCTTCGCGATCTCCTCCTGGCGCAGGCCCTGCACCAGCAGCAAGGCGATCTCCAGTTCGCGCGGCGACAGATCGTCGAACGGCGTGCCGTCGCCGCCGAGCCCCGACAGCGCGAGCTTCTGCGCGATGCTGCTGGCGAGGTAGCGCTTGCCGCGCGCGACGTCGCGCACCGCGCGCAGCAGTTCCGCCGAATCCCCGCCCTTGCCGACGTAACCAGCCGCGCCCGCCTCGATCAGCTTGCGCGGCATCGGCCCGTCCTCGAGCACCGACACCACGATCACCTTCGCGTGCCCGCCCTTCACCACGCGCTCGGTGACTTCAAGACCGCTGACGCCGGGCAGGTGCAGGTCGCACAGTACGACGTCCGGTTTCAGCTTGCGGATCAGCGGCAACGCGGCCTCGCCGCTGTCGGCCTCGCCGACGACCTCGATATCGGTTTCGCCGGCCAGGATCATGCGCATCCCTGCGCGCACCAGCGCATGGTCGTCGACCATGAACACTCGTATCGTCATCCCTGTCTTCCCTTCGTTCACCGGCATGCAGCCGGGCCTCCGAGGCTAGGCGAAGCGCGCCGCAGGCGCAACCGGGCGCCAGCCCCACGCAGGCAACGGCACGCGCAATGCCGCCGGCGATCGTGCATATTGCGCCATCGCCGTCGCACGGATCCGACATGACGCCATTCCGACGCCTGCCCGGCACGCCGCCGCTGTCCTGCCTGCCGGCGCCCGCGCCTGCGTTCGCAGGCCGTCCCGCCTCCGATCCCTTCTCGTCCGCAAGCGCCGGGATTCCGGCGATGGCGTGGCACGAAACCGCACCGGAATCGCCATGACGTCATCGCAGGCAGGAAACGGCGGCGACATCGTCGTCTACCACAACCCCACATGCAGCAACTCGCGCGGCGTGCTGGAACGATTGCACGAACGCGGCATCGAGCCGTGCATCGTCGAGTATCTGCGCGAACCGCCGGACCGCGCCACCCTGTCCATGCTCGCCGAAGCCAGTGGGCTTGGCGTGCGCGGACTGGTGCGGAACAAGGAGCCGCTGTACGGGGAACTCGGACTGGGTGCCGCGGACAAGAGCGACGACGCCCTGCTGGACGCGATGCTGGCGCATCCCGTGCTGATCAACCGCCCGATCGTGGCGACCCCGCTGGGCGTGCGCCTGTGCCGGCCGCCCGATACGGTGCTGGAGATCCTGCCATCGGACCAACTTGCCGCCCGGCATATCGAGTATGTGTAAATGTGCAGCCAGGCTCATCCGTTGTGCGACAGCCGGTTGGTCAAGTGCGTAGGAAGGTGCCCGACAAGAACCTTGGCCTGTTCCTGGTCATAGTGGAAGTAAAGCCGGAACTGGTACTCGCCGCCAAAGCCAACGCCACGTTTGAGATGCCTATCCAACGTCACCGTCTTTCCATCATAGAGCCGCTCGTACTCCTTCTTGTATCGCCTGATCTCGTCCGCAGTCCCGACATCGGATTCCTCCAGGCCGAGCTCGGCCAGCGCCTGCAGACTCTGCTGATAGGCCTCGGCGTCGTCCTCGCTACGGGTGCGCATCGGAATGTAGTAGCGCACCAGATACTCCATGGCCTTGTAGGCCAACGGGATGTCCTTGAACGGAGAGGCACGTGCGGCCTTGGCCGCCTTTGGGTGCAAAACCAGCCTGCCCTCCCCGTAGGTTTCCACCCATAGTTCCAACTCGTCCCAACTGTCCGGGTAGTAGCCCGCTTCGCTTCCTTCATCTTCGGAAGCGGCTTCCTCTACCCAACGATTGGTGATCTGGTAACGGAGCTGGCGTGCTTCCTCCAATGCGGAGTCTCGCTCAATACGCACAGCCTGCAGTTCGGCCTGCAGATCCTTCTGTTGGCTCTCAAGGTCACCCGCCTTGCTCTTGTACTCGGCCAGAGCCGATTCGAGTTCTGCGCGTATGGCCTGCAACTGGCTGATCTGCTCGTCCTTCGACGAGGCAATGCTCTCCGCCCGTTCGCGCAAGGCAGCCAGCCGTTGCTCGGAGGACGCCAGCCGTGCGGCGGCAAGATGGCCGCGTACCGTCTGGAACGAGGGCGCCCGATCCTCAAGGTCATCTGCATCGACGCTGATGGCGCAGGCTTCCTCGAAGATATCGTTCGCCAGCCACTTGGACAGTTGAGGCCCCTTCCGTGGCCAGACGCGGTGCTGATACTGATCCGCGCCAGGATCGAAGCCGGGACGATACAAGCGAACGGCAGAACCATAGACGGAAAGATCACGTCCGAAGATCCTGATCAGGTGGTTGGAAACCACGTTGTCGACGATGGCGACATGGGCCACGCCTGCCAATCGCTTGGCCAAGCGGTCGGCAGAGGCATCGATTGGCCCAGAGATGACGATGACCGGCTGGGCACGGTGCTGGTTGAGCAGCAGGCGACTCAGCCGGAGGCCGTCCGCCTCGCCCTTGAAGAGGGTCGGCAGGGAATCATTACAGAAACAGCCGAATCCGCTTTAAGCCTTTGATCTGGCTCTGCTTTTGCTTCTGTACAAGATTACGCTGCTGAGGCCACGAAGTGGCCTATTAGCTCAAAAAAGCCGAAAAAATCGGTCGCGCCTGTCCACTCTTCACTCCAGCACCTTGCTGGAATAGTCCAAGGGCGCGATCTCCTTCTCCAGATCGAGGGTGTAATCGCCGAACCGGTTGATGTGGCTGGTCCGGTACGGTGACAGACCGGCCAGGATGTCCGGCGACAGTTCGATCCCCTCCTTCCGTAGCTCGGCCAGTGTCCGGGTCATGCCCTCCACGTTGTGCAGGATGACCATGTTGGCCACCAGTTGACTGTACTTCACGATCTTGCGTTGCTCGTGCAGGACGTTCTCCGCGATCACGCCTTCCCCGCCGAAGAACACCCATTTCACGAACCCGTTGAAC
>JAIUOY010000144.1:0-15283 GCA_020160995.1 Pseudomonadota bacterium
ATGTCGTGGTGTTTGGCCTGGGCGGCATCGGCCTCAACGTGCTGCAGGGTGCGCGCATGGTCGGCGCCAACATGATCGTGGGTGTCGATCTCAATCCGGCGCGCGAAGCGCTCGGCCGCAAGTTCGGCATGACGCACTTCGTCAATCCCAACGACCTTGGCGACAAGGACCTGGTGGCGCATCTCGTCGAGCTGACCGACGGCGGCGCCGACTACAGCTTCGAATGCGTCGGCAGCACCAAGCTGATGCGCCAGGCTCTGGAATGCTGCCATCGCGGCTGGGGCAAGTCGGTGATCATCGGCGTGGCCGGCGCCGGCCAGGAGATCTCGACGCGGCCATTTCAGCTCGTGACCGGCCGTCACTGGATCGGCACGGCGTTCGGCGGCGCCAAGGGCCGCCGCGACGTGCCGAAGATCGTCGACTGGTACATGGACGGCAAGATCGACATCGATTCGCTGATCACCCACACGATGCCGGTCGAGAAGATCAACGATGCCTTCGACCTGATGCACAAGGGAGAGTCGATCCGCAGCGTCGTCACGTTCTAGGGAAGGAAGCCACGCCATGACCGTTCGCAGGATCGGCGGAGCCACCATCGAGAAGGTCGAGGAACTGTGTGCGGCGGGCTTTCGCCCCAACCGCATGTTCCCGAAGTTCGACCAGCAGGCCTTCGATGCGCAGAAGCACTGGATGGTACCGACGCATGTCGAGGCAGGCTCGGATCGTCTCGTCGGATCGGTCCATACCTGGATCGTGAAGACCGGACGCCACACCATCCTGATCGACACCTGCCTCGGCAACGACAAGCAGCGGCACAATCCCGGCTGGAACAAGCTCGACACGCCGTTCCTCAATCGTCTGCGCGCCTGTGGCTGTCCGCCCGAGTCGGTCGACTTCGTGATGTGCACGCACTTGCATGTCGATCATGTCGGCTGGAACACCAAGCTGGAGAACGGCCGCTGGGTGCCGACGTTTCCCAACGCCAAGTACCTGTTCGGCAAGCGTGAATATGCGCACTGGGAAAGCGAGCGCGGCACGCAGGGCGAAGGCAAGGTGAACGACGGCTCGTTCGACGATTCGGTTCTGCCGATCGTCGAGGCCGGCAAGGCCGTGATGATCGAGAGCGATCACCAACCCGACCCGCTGCTCACCATCAAGGACTACCCCGGCCACACACCGGGTTCGATCGCCATCAACCTGAAGGACGGCGGGCGCACGGCAACCTTCTCGGGCGATATCATGCATCATCCGATCCAGGTCTATCACCCCGACTGGTCGAGCCAGTTCTGCTGGGACCAGGACATGTCGGCGCGTTCGCGCCGCTCGCTGCTGGAGGATTGCGTCGAAAGCAACGCGCTCCTCTGCCCCGCGCATTTCCCGGGCGCCAATGCCGGCTACATCAAGCCCGAAGGCAACTCCTTCCGCATCGAATGGGACGAGCAAGGGGACGAGCAAAGGGGTGGGCAACGATGAAGCTCCAACCGCTCCTCACCGGGCTGAGCTTCGGCGAAGGGCCGCGCTGGCGCGACGGCAAGCTGTGGTTCTCGGATTTCTACGTCCACCAGGTGCGGACGGTCGACGAGGCCGGCAAGGCCGAGACCGTCGTCGAGGTGCCGGGCCAGCCGTCGGGCCTCGGCTGGCGGCCCGACGGCACGATGCTGATCGTCAGCATGACCGATCGCCGGCTGATGCGCTTTGCCGACGGCAAGCTCTCGGTCGAAGCGGAACTCAAGCCGCTCGCGACGGGTCATTGCAACGACATGATCGTCGACGCCAAGGGCCGCGCCTATGTCGGCAATTTCGGCTTCGATCGCCATGCCGGCGAAGAGCCGCGTGCCGCCGTCCTCGTCCGCGTCGATCCCGACCGCTCGGTGCATCAGGCGGCCGACGGACTGATGTTCCCCAACGGCACCGTCATCACACCCGACGGCAAGACGATGATCATCGGCGAGACCTTCGCCAAGCGCCTGACGGCGTTCGACATCGCGACCGACGGCACCCTCTCGAACCGCCGCATCTGGGCGGAAACGCCCAACTGCAATCCCGACGGCATCTGCCTCGATGCCGAAGGCGGCATCTGGGTCACCGGCGCCTTCACCCATCACATGATCCGCGTCCTGGAAGGCGGCAAGGTCACCCACGACCTCGATCTCGGGGCACGCGCGGCCTATGCCTGCATGCTGGGCGGCCAGGACCGGCGCACCCTGTTCGTCGTCACCAACAGCGGCAGCGGCCCCGCCATCGCCGACAAGCGCGACGGACGGATCGAAACCATGCGGGTCGACGTACCCGGCGCCGGATTGCCGTAAGGAGAATGCGATGAAGGGTCCCGAGGACGATGCCGGCCTGTCCGGCAAGGTCGCGATCATCGCCGGCGGTGGGGCTGCAGGCGATGGCATCGGCAATGGCCGTGCCGCCGCCATCCTGCTGGCGCGTGCAGGCACGCATGTGCTGGTCGCCGACCGCGAGCTGAAGCTCGCGGAACGGACCGTCGAAATGATCAAGGCCGAAGGCGGCCATGCGGCGGCATTCGCCGGCGACATGACCAACGAGGCGGAGTGCAAGCAGCTGGTCGACGCCGCAATCGATCACTGGGGCCGCCTCGACTTCCTCGACAACAATATCGGCATCGGCAGCCGCGGCTCGGTCGTGGAGGAGAAGCCTGAGGAGTTTCGCCGCGTCATGCAGGTCAATGTCGAGACGATGTTCCTGGTCTCCAAGCATGCGATTCCCGCGATGATCAAGACGGCCAAAGGCGGTTCGATCGTCAACATCTCCTCGATCTCGGCCCTGCGGCCGCGCGGCCTCACGACCTACACCGCATCGAAGGCCGCCGTGATCGGGCTGACCAAGGCGATGGCGGTCGACCACGGCAAGGACAATATCCGCGTCAATTGCATCTGCCCCGGCCCGATGTATACGCCCATGGTCTATGCCCGCGGCATGAGCGATGCCGCACGATCCCAGCGCGCCAGGGCGTCGGTACTGAAGACCGAAGGCACCGGCTGGGACGTCGGCCATGCCGTGCGCTTCCTGCTGTCGGCGCACGCCCGCTACATCACCGGCCAGGTACTGACCGTCGACGGCGGCGTGACCCTGCAAGGGCCGGAGCGCGATTCGCAAGACCACTGACATCCGAAGGAAACATCGATGGCCCGCCTGCCCTATCTCGAGGCCGATCAAGTCGCGCCCGAATACCGCGACATGCTGAAGCGCAACACCAACCTGCACAAGCTGCTGGTGAACTCGCCGGACATGGCGCGCGCTTTCAACGGAATGGGCGGCTTCATCCGCTTCAAGAGCAAGCTCGATCCGCGGCTGCGCGAGCTTGCCATCCTGCAGGTCGGTTGGATGGAGAAGTCGGAATACGAGTTCACCCATCATGTGAAGATCGGCAAGGAATTCGGCGTCACCGACGAGGACATTCAGGGCCTGATGGCCGAGACCGAGGGCAAGCCCAGCAATCTCGAACCGCTGGCCAGGGCGATCCTGAAAGGCGCCCGCGAGATGGTGAAGAACCTCGCCATGTCCGACGCCACCTTCGCCGAGATAAAGAAGGACCTTTCCAACGAGCACATGACCGACCTGGTGCTCACCATCGCCTTCTACTGCGCGGTCGTGCGGGTGCTCGCCACCATGCAGATCGACAACGAGCCTCAGTACAAGGAAGTGCTGAAGCAGTATCCAATCCCCGGAGTGAAGTGACATGCGTCTCAAGGATCGCGTCGCCATCGTCGTCGGCGCCGGACAGAGCCCGGGCGAAGGCATGGGCAATGGCCGCGCCACCGCCCTCACCTTCGCGCGCGAAGGCGCCAAGGTGCTGTGCGTCGATCACAATCTCGCATCGGCCCAGGAAACCGTCGACCTGATCCGCCAGGGCCAGGGCGTCGCCGAGGCCTTCAAGGCGGACGTCACCAAGGAAGGCGACATCAAGAAGATGATCGCCGATGCGCACGGGCGCTGGGGCCGCATCGACATCCTGCACAACAATGTCGGCGTCTCGCTGTCCGGCGGCGATGCCGAGCTGGGCGACATCACCGAGGAGGCGTTCGATCGCTGCACCGCGATCAACCTCAAGAGCTGCATCTTCGCCGCCAAGCATGTGCTGCCGATCATGCGCAAGCAGCAGAGCGGCGCGATCATCAACATCTCCTCGATGGCCGTGATCACGACCTATCCCTATGTCGCCTACAAGGCGACCAAGGCCGCGATGGTCGCCTTCACCGAGCAGCTCGCCTACCAGAACGCGCAGTACGGCATCCGCGCCAATGTCATCCTGCCCGGCCTGATGAACACGCCGATGGCCGTCGACACGCGGGCTCGCGAATTCAAGAAGACCCGCGCCGAGGTCGAGGCCGAGCGCGACGCCAAGGTGCCGCTGCGCAAGAAGATGGGCACCGGCTGGGATGTCGCCAATGCCGCACTGTTCCTGGCCTCCGACGAGGCCGCTTTCATCACCGGCGTGACGTTGCCTGTGGACGGCGGCGCGAGCGTGCGCCGGGGGTAGTCGCGAGGAGGCCGCTCAGCTCCGCGAGGAAGGCCCGGACCAGGCGTGCATTCTGCCGTTCGCGCAGATGCACGACATGGGCATAGGTGTAGATCTCGGCATCCGATACCTGCAGTGCGCGGATGCGCGGGTCGGGGATGAATTCCATCTCGGAGACGACTCCGAGGCCGATGCCCTTGGCCACCGCTTCGCGGATCGATTCGCGGCTGCCGATCTCCATCACCACCTTCGGCCGCACGTCCTTTTCGCGCATCGCCTGGTCGAAGGCACGGCGGGTGGTCGAGCCGGCCTCGCGCACGATCAATCTCTGCCCCTCCATATCGCGCGCGCGGATCGAACGCCGGCTGGAGAATTCATGGTCGATCGGGCACATCACCACGACGCGATGCTGTCGGTAGGGGATCGCGACGAGGCGGGCGTCGGGATCGACATGCGCCAGCACCGCGACGTCGGTGCGATAGTCGAGCAGGTCGCGCAGCGTGTCGCGCGAATTGCCGACGGTCACCGAGACGTAGATTCCCGGATAGCGGGCGTTGAAGGCCGCCAGCATGTCGGTGACATGATAGGGCCCGACCGCGCCGACCCTCAGATGCCCCGTCTTGAGGCCGCGCGTCTCGTTGAGATAGTCGGCGGCCTCCTTCTCGTCGGCGAACAGCCGCCGCGTGATATCGAGCAGACCGTCGCCTGTTTCGGTGAGTTCGATGCGCCGGCCTCGGCGCACGAACAGCTCGACGCCGAACTCCTGCTCCAGCGACTTCACCTGTGTGGTGATGGTCGGCTGGCTGACGCCCAGCTCGCGGGCCGCGACGGTGAAGCTCAGGCGCTGGGCGACGGCATGGAAGGACCGGAGCTGGGTGTGCCTCATATTGATTTTCTCAATGCCGGGATGATTTCATTTGAATTGGATAAATGTGAGGTCGGGCCCGAGGATTGTCCACCAAGGAACAAGAAATCTCGGGAGAGGCGCGGATGTGGCGCTACCGCAATCCGGTCGACGTGCAGTTCGGCACAGGTGCGTTCGAACGCATCGGCGATGTCCTGGCCGGGCGAGCCTATTGTCTCGTCACCTATGACGACGCCAACGGCGGCAACGTCTTCGCCGAGTTGACGCGCCGCCTTGCGGCGCTCGCCGGCACGCCCGCCGCCCTGGTCCGCAATATCGGTCCCAACCCCGATTTTATCGGCCTCACCGAGTCCTGCCGGCTCTACGCGGCCGCCGAGAAGCCCATCGAGGCGATCGTCGCCCTGGGAGGCGGCTCCGTCATCGACGCCGCGAAGGTGCTGGCCGCCGCATCGGGAGACTTCTCGCGCGTCCGTACCTTCCTCGAAACGGGTAAGGGCGGTGAAGCACTGGGCACCACGCCGATCATCGCCATTCCGACGACGTCGGGAACCGGCAGCGAGGTCACGAGCTGGGCCACGGTGTGGGATACCGAGGCGAAGAACAAATATTCGCTCGCACGCTTCAGCCTCCATCCCGAGGTCGCACTCGTCGATCCGCTGCTGACGGTCGGCCTGCCGCGCGGCATCACCATCAGCACCGGGCTCGACGCGCTCAGCCATGCTCTGGAAAGCATCTGGAACGTCAACGCCAACCCGGTCTCGACGGCGCTCGCCGAGCAGGCTGCGCGCGAGGTGCTGGAAGCCCTGCCGGCCCTGGCCGACAATCTGCGCGACACCGAGCTGCGATCGAGGCTCTCGCGCGCCAGCCTGTTTGCCGGGCTCGCCTTCTCCAACACCAAGACCTCGCTCGCCCACTCGCTCTCCTATCATCTCACCCTGCATCACGGCGTGCCGCACGGCATTGCCTGTTCCTTCAGCCTGCCCATGGTGATGCGCGCCGTCGTCGGCTGCGATCCGGCCTGCGACGCAGCCCTGAAGAACATCTTCGGCTCCAACCTGCAGGCCGGCGCGACGCGCCTCGAAGCGATATTGGAAAAGCTCGGCGTGTCGACACGCGCCACCGACCACGGCATCGCCGCCAGAGACTGGACGGCTCTCGTCGATCACGCGCTCGCCGGCGAGCGCGGACGCAACTTCATCGGACGCCGGGAGGCGCTGTTGGCCACAATGGCCGCGTAAACAAGCAATGAAAAAGCACAAGGAGGAAACAAGCCATGATCAGGATCACGCGTCGAGACTTCGGGTTCCTTTCCGCCAGTTCGCTCCTCGCCGGCTCCATGGCTGGCAGCGGCGGCGCCCACGCCCAACAGGTCCTCAAGGTGGGGCTGATCCCTTCCGAGGATTCGCGTGCCATGCTGGCGCAGAGCAAGGACATCCTCGACGCGGTCGAAAAGAATTCCGGGCTCAAGGTTCAGGGCTTCGTCGCCACCGACTATAACGGCGTCATCGAAGCACTGCGCGCCAAGCACCTCGACATCGCCTATCTCGGGCCCTTCTCCTATGTGCTGGCCACCACGGTGACGCCGGTCGAGGCCTTCGCCATCGCCGAGACGGCCAAGGCAGGCCGCACCTATTATCACAGCCAGATCATCGCCCTGAAATCGAGCGGCATCAAAAAGCTCGACGATCTCAAGGGCAAGAACTTCGCCTTCGTCGATCCCGCGTCGACCTCGGGTTACGCGTTCCCCCTGGCCGGATTGATCAAGGCCGGCATCGATCCCAAGCGCGACTTCAAGACGGTGATCTTCACCGGCGCGCACGACGCCAATGCGCTGGCCGTCGCCAACGGCAAGGTCGATGCGGCGACCATCGCCGACCGCATCCTCGATGCCGCCATTGCCAAGGGCCACATCAAGGCCGACGATATCGAAGTCGTCTGGCGCTCCGCCCCGATCCCCGAGTCGCCCATGGTGTGGCGCAAGGACCTCTCTCCCGAGATGAAGGCCAAGGTCAAAGCCGCCTTCCTCGGCATCAAGAACCTCAACTGGTCCGACCAGGGCAAGCTGAACGGCTTCAAGGAAACCAACGATCAGGCCTACGACGTGGTTCGCGAGACCGCCAAACTCGCCAACATCGACCTCAAGAAGCAGAAGTAGCGGCGGGAGATCGCGACATGATCGAGATCCGCGGACTGGCCAAGTCCTACGGCGATCATCAGGCACTGCGCGACGTCAGCCTCTCGATCCGGCCCGGCGAATTCGTCGTCGTGCTGGGCCCATCGGGGGCAGGCAAGTCGACCTTGCTGAGATGCATCAACCGCCTGATCGAACCGACGGCCGGCGACATCCTGGTCGACGGCACCTCGCTTTCGTCCAACCGTCGCGACCTGCGCCTGCTTCGGCGCAACGTCGCCATGATCTTCCAGCAGCACAATCTCGTGAAACGGCTCTCCGTGCTGAAGAACGTGCTGGTCGGCCGCATGGCCGATCTTTCGCCCGTATTGAGCAGCCTGCAGCTCTTTCCTGAGGCCGACGTGAAGATCGCCCTGCACTGCCTCGAACAGGTGGCGATGTCGCACAAGGCGCGGAACCGGGCCGATGCGCTGTCGGGCGGCGAGCAGCAACGCGTCGGCATTGCCCGCGCCCTGGCCCAGCAGCCCAAGTTCATGCTGGCCGACGAGCCGGTCGCGAGCCTCGATCCCAAGACCTCGCGCACGGTGCTCAACTATCTCAAGAAGAGCTGCAAGGACTCCAACATCGCCGTGCTCTGCAACCTGCACCAGATCGACTATGCGCTGGAGTTCGCCGAACGTGTCGTCGGCCTTTCCAGTGGCGAAGTCGTGTACGACGGCGCGCCGGCGGGCGTGAGCGGCGATGTGATCCGCAGCATCTATCCCGGCCTCGACGACCCCAATGTCCTCGATGCCGCCCAGCGTCTCACCGAACGTCGGCGCGCCGCCGCCGAAGCCGTCATCGCTCAAGCCGCCGGCGCGCAAGCCTCTGGCGACGGGAGGGTCTGACCATGTCGATCGGCACTCTGCAGTTCGTCGTCAACAAGCCGCGCGGACCGCTCGGCTGGTGGATCCTTGTCCCGATCCTCGGGCTTTCGCTCGCCGTGCTGTGGTGGGCGGCAGTCGGCACACAGCTTAGCGTATCGGGCCTGATCGGCGGCTTGCCGTGGATCGGCGATTTCATCGGGCGCATGCTGCCCCCCAACTTCGCCTTCATGCAGAAGCTGGTGCGGCCGGCTGTCGAAACCGTTCAGATCGCCCTGTGGGGTACCTTGCTCGGCGTCTTACTGGCCCTGCCGGTCTGTTTCTTCGCCGCGCGAAATCTCTCGCCCTATGCCTGGGTGTTCCATGGGCTGCGCCAGGTCCTGAACGTGATGCGCGGCATCAACGAAATCATCCTGGCGCTGATCTTCGTGGCTGCAGTCGGCCTCGGCCCCTTCGCGGGCGTGCTGGCCATCGCCATTCACGGTGCCGGCATGCTGGGCAAGTTCTTCGCCGAAGCCATTGAGGAGATCGACGAAGGCCCGCTCGATGCGCTGCGAGCCGCCGGCGCCGGAACTTTGCAGCGCATCGTGTTCGGCGTATTGCCGCAGGTCCTGCCGGCATGGATCGGTGTCGTGCTCTATCGTTTCGAAACCAACATCCGCGTCTCCACGGTGCTCGGCATGGTGGGCGCAGGCGGCATCGGTTTCGAGCTCATCAGCTCGATGAAGCTCTTTGCCTACGAAGATACTGCCGCCTGTGTGATCGTGATCCTGATCCTTGTGCTTGCTGCCGATCTGCTATCCTCAAAACTTCGCGCAATGATCCGCTAGCCGGAAACCGGCTCTCGACGCCTCCTCCCTCTCGCGTCACTTTCGCCGCCGACGCAACCAGGGAGGAACAACATGCGTATTTGTGGTGTGCTCGGTGCCGTCACAGCACTTGGCTTGATAGCGACGCCGGCGCTCGCGCAGAAGAGCGGCGGCGTGATGAAGATGTATATTCACGACAATCCGCCCAGCGCGTCGATCCATGAGGAGGCGACGACTTCGACCGTCGTGCCGTTCATGGGCCTCTACAACAACCTGGTACTGTTCGATCAGCAGATTCCACAGAACAGTCTCGAGACCATTCGCCCCGATCTTGCCGAAAGCTGGAGCTGGAGCGACGATGGCAAGAACCTCACCTTCAAGCTGGTCGACAATGCCAAGTGGCACGACGGCAAGCCGTTCACAGCGGCCGACGTGAAGTGTACCTGGGACATGTTGACCGGCAGGAGCGAGACCCAGAAGCTGCGCAAGAACCCGCGCGCCTCGTGGTACTGGAACCTCGACAAGGTCACGACCAACGGCGACCGCGAAGTCACCTTCCATCTCGGCCAGCCGCAACCCTCGTTCCTGGTGCTGCTCGCCTCGGGCTACAGCCCTGTCTATTCCTGCCACGTGCCGACGGCGCAGATGCGCACCAAGCCGATCGGCACGGGCCCCTTCAAGCTCGCCGAATTCAGGCAGAAGGAGAGCATCAAGCTCACGCGGAACCAGGACTATTTCAAGAAGGGCAAACCCCGTCTCGACGGCATCGAGTTCTCGCTCGTGCCCGCCCGCGGCACGGCGATCCTGGGCTTCGTATCGGGCCGTTACGACATCACCTCGCCTTATGGCGTCACCATTCCGCTGCTCAAGGACGTCAAGGCACAGGCGGCGGACGCGGTCTGCAAGGTTGCGGCCATGAACAACAACACCAACCTGATCCTGAACCGCGACGCGCCGCCGTTCGATAATCCCGAAGTTCGCCGCGCCATGCTGCTCAGCCTCGACCGCAAGGCGTTCATCGACATCATCACCCAGGGCCAGTCCGACGTCGGCGGTGTCATGGAGCCCGCACCCAACGGCGTCTGGGGTCTGCCCAAGGAGATGTACGACCAGATCTCGGGCTACGGGCCGGATGTCGAAAAGAACCGTGCCGAGGGTCGCAAGATCATGGAGAAGCTGGGCTATGGGCCTGACAAGAAGCTGAAGCTCAAGGTCTCGACCCGCAACCACCTCCTCTATCGCGATCCGGCGGTCATCCTGATCGACCAGCTCAAGGAGGTGTATTTTGAGGGCGAGCTCGACCTGGTCGACACCGCCCTCTGGTACGCCAAGGTGGCGCGCAAGGATTACGCGATCGGCCTCAACACCACCGGCAACGGCGTGGACGATCCCGACCAGAACTACTTCGAGAACTATGCCTGCAAGTCGGAGCGCAACTACACCGGCTACTGCAGCCCCGAGATCGAGAAGCTGTTCACGGCGCAGTCGGCCGAGCGCGACCTCGAGAAGCGCAAGAAGATCGTCTGGGAAATCGACCGCAAACTGCTCGAAGACGGCGCACGGCCGGTCATCATGTGGAATGCGTCGGGCACCTGCTGGCACCCCCATGTGAAGGGCTATGCCCCGATGGTGAACAGCCTCTACAACGGCTCGCGCTTCGAAGAGGTCTGGCTCGACAGGTAAGTCGGGCTAGCGGGCTGTCATGGTGCCGTTCGGCACCATGACTTGCCGACAGCCGCATTGATCGAGGCTGGTCGTCGCCTCCCGAACAGATCAGCCGACCAGCTCGAAGCGGTCGACGTCGACCAGGCCCTTGTCGGTGATCCTGAGATGCGGGATCACCGGGAGCGGCAGGAAGGCCATCTGCAGGAACGGTTCATGCAGTTCGGTACCCAGCGCGCGAACCGCGGCGCGCAGCCGGCGCAACCCCTGCTCGACCTCCTCGAACGGCCGTTCGCTCATCAGGCCGGCAATGGGCAATGCCAGTTCGGCCACGATCTTGCCGTCGGCCGCAGCCGCGAATCCTCCCCGCAGTTCGATCAGTCGATTCACCGCCGTTTCCATGTCGCGGTCGTCGCAGCCGATGACGCAGATATTGTGACTGTCATGGCCGACCGATGAAGCGATCGCGCCGCGCTTCAATCCGAAACCTTTGACGAAGCCGCGACCGACATTGCCGTTGTCGTTGTGGCGGCCCAGCACGGCGATCTTGAGGACGTCGCGGGAAATGTCCGCCACGAGAGCATCGCCGCATCGAGTCACCTCGACATCCAGCCGGTCCGTCAGGATCTGCCCCGGCCGAATGCCGATCACCGGCGGTGAGGCGCCCGCGCCGGCCGCAACGTGAAAGGTCGCCGCCGTCACCGGCCTGAGCTTCACCGAATCGAGCCCGACCGGCGGAACATCCGGCCGCGTCCTGAAGCGATCGGGCGTCACCGGCGCCCCGCGGCAGATCACGGAATGGACCTTGCAGGTCACGAGGTCTTCCAGAAGCACGATGTCGGCGCGCTGCCCCGGCGCCAGCAGCCCGCGATCGAACAGGCCGAAGTGCCGTGCCGCCGACCAGGTCGCCGCACGATAGGCATCGAGCGGCCGGACACCACGGCCGATGGCCGCGCGAATCAGGTAGTCGACATGGCCTTCCTCGGCGATATCCAGCGGGTTGCGATCGTCGGTGCAGAGCGCCAGGAACGGCGCGCGCTCCGTGGTGATCAGCTCGGACAGCGCAGCAAGGTCCTTGGAGACCGTACCCTCGCGCACCAGCACCTGCATGCCTTTGGCCAGCTTCTCGCGAGCCTCTGCCGCCGAGGTCGTCTCGTGGCAGTTGCGCACGCCCGCGGCGATATAGGCATTGAGGTCGTAGGACGAGAGCAGCGGCGAATGGCCGTCGATCTGAACATCCGAGAAGGCTGATAGCTTCGCCAGAACCGCCGGGTCCTTGTTCAGCACGCCGGGAACGTTCATGAACTCGGCCAGCCCCAGCACCTTGGGATGATGCTTGAAGGGCAGCAGGTCTTCCGCCTCCAGCCGTGCGCCCGACGTCTCCAGGTGGGTTGCGGGCACGCACGACGAGAGCTGCACGCGCAGATCCATCACCGTGACGGCGGCACATTCCAGAAAGTACTTCAGGCCCGCAAGGCCGAGCACGTTGCAGATTTCGTGGGGGTCGCAGATCGCCGTCGTGGTGCCGCGCGGCGTCACGCAGCGGTCGAACTCCAGCGGCGGCACCAGCGTCGACTCGCAATGGACATGGCTGTCGATGAAGCCCGGTACGGCGACCAACCCACGCCCGTCGATCTCGGCGGCGCCTCGATAGGTCTCATGGATGCCCACGATGCGATCGCCCGCGATCGCAATATCGCCCACCGTCACCTCGCCGGACGTCAGGTCGAGAATACCGACCGACTTGACGACCAAGTCGGCCGGGACCTTGCCGCGCGCCTGATCGACGATATCGGCGAGCTGTGAAGGGGAAAGAGGATCCCTCATGGAAAGGAGATAGGGCGGCCACCCGGAGAAGGCAACATTATCGGCTGGCGATACGAGGCCCACAAAGCCATCTTGCCGCCATCCCTGTGGCTGACTAAGGGGCTCGTAAATCAGTCGTAAGTAAAGGGAGGAATCTTCATGTTTACCCGCCGCACCCTCGTCACCGGCGCCCTCGCGGCCACGGCCCTGCCCACCATCGCGTCCGCGCAGGTCTCGGCCAGCCAGATCCGCCTCGTCGTCCCCTATGGCCCCGGCGGCTCGACCGATACGTCGGCGCGGGTGCTGGCGGAGCGCATGGCGGCCGATACCGGCAAGTCGATCATCGTCGAGAACCGGCCGGGCGGCGGCACCATGATCGGCATGGCCAACGTCGCCAAGAGCAAGCCCGACGGCACGAGCCTGCTGCTGCTGACGACGACCGCGGCCCTGCTCCCCGCCTTCGATATCCCGCTGCAGATCGATCCGCAGAAGGACTTGGCGATGGTTTCGCAGCTCGCCGACATTCCCTGCGTGCTGGCCGTCAACGCCAAGCACCCGGCCAAGACCTTCCCCGAATTCCTCGAATGGGTGAAGGCGCAGCCCGGCCCCGTGCACTATGCGACGTCGAGCTCCGGCGGCCTGCCGCATCTCTGGGGCGAACTGATCAGCACGAAGGCCGGCGGCAAGCTTCAGCACATTCCGTACAAGGCCGCGGCCGAGGCGTTGCGCGACACCGTCGCCGGCCATACCCAGGTGTTCGTCGACGTGACCATGCCGGTCGACGCGCAGATCAACGCCGGCACGATGCGCGGCCTGATCTGCGGTGCGCAGAAGCGGGTGGCGAACGTATCGAGCGTGCCGACCGCCAGCGAACTCGGCATGCCCGACCTCGAGGCCGCCGTGTACTTCGGCGTCGCCACGACTGCCGGCACCGCCCCCGACGTCATCGCCTACTACAACACCGCCATCAACGCCGCGCTGAAGGTCCCGGCGGTGCAGGAGCGCCTGGCGTCGATGGGCTATATCCCGACCGGCGGCACGCCGGACGCCTATACGAAGCGGCTGGCGGACGAGACGGTGCGGTGGCGCAAGGTCATCAAGGACGCGAAGATCCCGGCGCCGACCTGATCGCCGGCGACACAAATTGGAATTGCGATTAACTCGCAAATCACAGATCTGCAGCCGGCCGGATATTCGTCCGCCATCGTGTCGGGGGCTGGCTGCAGCGAGTGCGTTTTGAAACGAGGCTGTGCTGTCGGTCCATCCCGGGACTGAAGTTTCCGCATCGCCTGCGCCCAGTTCCGCACGATCGGCCGCATGATCGGCCGCAGGTCGATGGCAGGCCGCTGGTGCGCGCCTATTCGACCGCCAGCCCCAACGACCGCGACAGTAAGGAAAAGGCCTTCGTCGAATGGACGAAAGCGTCAGCGCAGCGCGCCGTGACGCCGGCCGCTGCCCGTTGACGTCAGATCGAGCGCCCACGCCGTCTGCAGACAGAGGAACGCCAGGACCGCACCGATGGTGCGTGCGTGGTTCCATGAGGTCCATGGGCCGGAGAACTCACGCCACGTGCCGGCCGCCGTCGCCTCGCTTGCCGCGACGGTCGCCAACGTCTCGTTGAGCGGCACGTTCACCTGCAAGGTGACGCCGACCACCGCGACCGCCTGGATGACAGCCGCCAGAAAGGCGAGCCGCGCCGCGCCGCGATGTCCGGCCGAGCGCGCCCCGAGAGCGGCCAGCAGGGGCAGAACCAGCGCACCGAAAAACACCGCAGCGAACAGGGCGTTACGCACGACGGTGTTGATGCCCTGCATCGCATGGATCGCCGACAAGGCGCCGCCGAGGTCGAGCCCCGGCATGACGATAGTCGAGAAGGCATAGAAGATGCCCGCGCTCAGCGCGGTGCACAGCAGGGCCAGGACGAAGAACAGGTGTCGCATGTGCGGGCTCCCTCCGGCGGCGCATCCTACGGAAAAAGTCGCCTCAGTCGAGCCCGTTGCCGCCGTAGAGCCAGTCGAGCGTATCGAGCCACTGGTCCTGGCTCTTGGCGCTCATCATCGCATTGCGCAACGCCGCATGCGGTCCATCGGAATGATAGACATGATCGCCCATCGCCCGCGACATGAGCTGAACACGCGCCGTGCGCAATACGCGGCGGTCACGATAGGCGGTGAGTCCGGCCTCGAGAGACTGTGTTTTCGACAGTGAATCGGCCAGGCACACCGCATCTTCCATGGCCATGCAGGCGCCCTGCGCCATGTATTGCATCATGGGGTGCGCAGCATCGCCCAGCAGCGCCACCCGGCCATCGATCCACCGCTCGACCGGATCGCGATCGCACAGCACCCACATGTGCCAGTCCTTGCCGTGACGGATGATGTTCTGCGCCCGTTCGCAGACATGGGTAAAACCCTTGCGCACCTCTTCGACCGGCACGGGCTTGCCCGCGACCGGCTCGGGCGCATGGTTGTGGTAGGTGACGACGAGGTTGAACACCTTCCACCCCGACAGCGGATAGTGGACGATGTGGCACTTGGGACCGGCCCACAGCGTGGCGGCATTCCAGCGCAGATCCTCCGGCATCTGCTCCGTCGGGATCACCGAACGGTAGGTCGTGTGCCCCGACACGCGCGGCGGGATATCGCCGACGACCTGGCGCCG
>JAIUOY010000145.1:0-133577 GCA_020160995.1 Pseudomonadota bacterium
AGGGGCTGATCGGTGTTGAACCAGCGCTCCGCCTCGATCGGCGGTGCGGAAACAGGCGTCTCGGTCATGGGCTGTCCAGGCCCTTCTTCTTCAGGACGGGTCCGTTGCCGGGATCGGCCAACGCCAGAAGAAGAGCGTCGGCCGCGGCGCGGTTGCGCGAAGCCACGGAGACGCCGCCGGAATAGATCGTGTAGTGCTGCACATCGAGGGGGATCGGGCCGACATACTGGACGCCGGGTACGCCCATGAGTTCGCTGCTCTGTTGCAGGGCAATGTCGGCCTTGCCGTCGACGATGCGGTCGGCAACCAGGCCGCCCTGAACCAGCACGGCCTTCGCCTTGATCTGGTCGGCGATGCCCAGCTTCTCGAAGAGTTTGGCAAGATAGATGCCGCTGGAACCGCCAGCCGCAGGGTCGATGTAGGCCACGGCACGGGCGGCCAGGAGCGCCTTCTTGAAGCCGTCGACGTCGGAGAGGTCGGGTGCGGTTGCGCCCTGCTTGATGCCGACGCCGATGCCGGCGCGCGCCAGCTCCTTGGCGCTGCTTTCATCGACGCGGTTGCCCAGCAGCGACGCCATGGGGATCGGCGGGATCACGACCACATCGAAATACTCGCCATCGGCGACGCGCTTTTGCAACGCGCCCGCCGTACCGTTGTCGATCGTGACCTTGTGCCCGGTCTTCTTCTCGAATGCTGCGACCAGTTCCAGTGCTGCGGGCTTGTAGGCACCGGCCGTCAGGAGCTTGAGATCGGCAGCCGAAGCGCTGCTGCCAGCGACAAGAATGGAAAGGAGAACGAGAAGAAGGCGCATTTTTCCCTCAGGCCGGCGTGCCCATGATGTAGGGCTTGAGCGCAGCATACATCACCGTGTGTGTCGGTGTCGGGACATTGTGCTTGGCGCCGAGTTCGATGAGCTTGCCGGACAGCCACGGCAGTTCGATGCGATTGCCGCGCAGCAGATCGGTCGCCATCGACGGCATGAGATGAGGCGGCGCATTGCGGGTAAACGACACCGCCCGGTCCACGGCATCCGCCGGAAGGGCAACGCCGACCGCGCGAGCAACATCGACGACTTCGCGATAGGCGGCATGGAACAGGGCGTCGATATCCTTGTCGCCGCGGATCTTGCCGAGCGGCAGGCGGGTCAGTGCCGATACGCTGGCATTGGCGGCAAGCATCAGGAACTTCAGCCACAGGTCGGTCAGGATCGACTCGCTCAACACACCGTCGATGCCGGCCTTCTTGCACATTTCGGCGAAAGCCACGGCGCGCGGGCTGCGGCTGCCATCGGGTTCGCCGAAGGTCATGCGCATGGCCTTTCCGGTCTGGCGGATCAGGCCCGGTTCGGCGATGGTCGCGCTGATGCCGGCGACGCCCGGCATCACCGATTGCGGACCGAGGATCGGGATCAGCCGCTCGTGCGCATCGACGCCGTTCTGAAGGGTAATCACCGCCGTCGACGGCCCGACCATCGGCTTGATGGCCTCGCCCGCGCTTTCGACGTCCCACAGCTTGACGCAGAACAGCACATAGTCGACCACGCCCACTGTCGCCGGATCGTCGGTCGCCTGGGTCGGCTTCAAGTGGGTATTGCCAAGTTCGCTCTCGATCCTGAGGCCATGGTTCTTCATGGCGGCGAGATGGGCGCCGCGCGCGATGAACGTGACGTCTGCGCCGGCATGCGCAAGGGCAGCGCCAAAGCCGCCACCGACACCACCGGCGCCAACTACTGCAATCCGCATCGAAACTCCTCCGGGTGATCGGGCTCAGTCACGGTCGGGCCATATTCTCCGTCGAGGCTTGATCCCCGGCGAAACTCCATGGAGGCCGCAGTGAAAGCCAGTCTTTTGTCCTTCATGCCGGCGTTGTTGATCCTGGCGTCGGCAGCAAATGCGCTGGCCGACAGCCGGTCACAGAAATATCGCAGCAACGGCTGCGAGGTCGAACGCAAGTTCGATGACGATGGGGAATCCGAAACCAAGGTCGAGTGCAAGCCCGGTTATGGCCGCGCCTATGTCGGCGCAGGGAAAGAGGAGT
Source organism: Pseudomonadota bacterium (assembly GCA_020160995.1). GTDB lineage: Bacteria > Pseudomonadota > Alphaproteobacteria > Reyranellales > Reyranellaceae > Reyranella. Next base: position 2,038 of record JAIUOY010000145.1, read on the forward strand.
TCCGCCAGGGCGGCTGCAAGATCAAGCGCGAGTGGAAGCCCAACGGCGAATACAAGGAAGAAGTGAAGTGCAAGTGAACCGGCGCCTCAAATGATGCTGGCCACCAGCAGGCATCCTTTGATGCCCGTAAGGCGCAGGGGGCCGGTCAGCGTCAGGCGCAACGCATAGTCCGGGCCCAAGAGTCGTTCTTCGCCCTGCACGGCAACGACCGCCTCGCCGCGGGGATTGTAGGCGATGTGAATGCCGGGCTGAAGATTGAGCGTGTGGCCTTCGTCGAGGACGGCCATGTCGATGGACACTTCCGCCCGCGCGCCGATCAGATTGACGACCTCGACCGGGCCTGCTTCCAGCCGGCTGACGATCGGTGTCTCGCCCGCGAAGCGCACGGGGTGAAAGGGCTGGCGCACGTCGATCTCGCCCTGTGGCGTTTCAAGGACGAGGCCGCTGCCGGCCACCAGGGCCTGAACGCGATCGTAGCCGGTGTAGTCGGAAAAGGGGCCGGGCTGGACAATGGGCGTGCGGCCGAGCCGCCAGCTCTCGCCCGAGAAGGCGATGTCGACGGTCGTGCCGCCGCCGTTCTTCCACGGGGTGCGGCGATAGCCGGCCGGGTCGAGCAGGGTAATCACGGAACAATTCTCTCTTTGCGGAAACGCGTCAGCAGGCGCTCGAACATCGCCTCGCTGTCGACCACCTCATGGAACCCATGCAGGCGGCTCTTGGTGACATCGGACATCACGTCCCAGTCCGAGCCAAATACATAGTCGGCGAACGGCCAGGCGGCGAGCTGGCCGAAGTCGAATTTCCTGAGGCCGTGCTTTCTGGTCATGGCCGTCCAAAGGTCGGCCTTGTCGGCCATGTGCTGGGTGAGGCTGATGGTCTGGACTTCGCCCACCTTCATGCCGAAGACCTTGGCGATGCGCGGCCAGACGTTGCGCCAGCGGAAGTAGTCGCCGTTGGTGATGTTGTAGGCCTGGTTGGCCGCCCGTTTCTCCGTCGCCGCCCAGAGGGCCGCGCTGGCGAAGTGCGAGGACTCGGTCACCTGATAGATCGTCCCGTAGGCGCCGGGCTTGCCGGGGAAGCGCAGCGGCAGGCCGAGTTCCCTGGAGATGGCCGCATAGACGGCGATCGCCGGGAGAATGCTCATCGCCGTACCCGGCGCAAAGCCGCAAAGCGTTTGCGGGCGGAGTTCCGTCCATCTCCACTTCTTGCCGCGCTGGAAGGCGGTCAGCCAGTCGATCTGGTCGAAATAGAAATCCGGCGGCATGTGTCGCGGGTCAGTCTCGCGCATCGGAGTCTTCAGCGGCCCGAGATGCGTGCCGTAATACTTCGTGCCCGTGACCAGCACGATGCGCTGCAGCGATTGCGAGGCCTTGGCGATGGCGTTCACCGAATTCACCAGCATGTCGCGGTTGGGGGCGATCACCGCCGCATAGTTCGCGGCATTGCCGGTGCCGGGCTGGAAGGCGGCGTAGAAGATGTGCGTGACGTCGCGAAGCTTCCCCAGCTTGTCCGCGACATCGTCGAGATCGAGCAGGTCGACGGAGACATGGCTGTAGCGCGGACCGTTCCTGGCAGGGCGGCGAGACAGGCCGATCACGTGCCAGTCGCCGTCGGCGACGAGCTTCTCGACGATATAGCGGCCGATCACGCCCAGCGCGCCGACGACAACGGCCTTCTTCTTCATGGCGCCACTCTACCTCGTCGCGGCGACCGTGCCATTGTCCAGCAGGGAGGCGATTTCAGCGGGCGTGTAGCCGTGCTCTGCCAGGATCGCGGCGCTGTGCTGGCCCGGCACGGGAGCTTCTGCACGAAGCGTGCCCGGCATGGGCGGCTGCAGGCCGGGAAGCGCCGGCACCGGGACCTTCTGCGGCAGGCCGGCCTGGTCGAGCCAGTGGATCAAGCCGGTCTCGCGGACCTGCGGCTGGTCGAGGAAGTCGGCATAGCTGTTCAGACGCTCGTGCATCAGCCGCGCCTCGGTGAGGCGGGCGCTCCAGTGCGCCGATGGTTTGGCGGCAATCGCCGGCCGGACGATTGCGTAGACGGCGGCTTCGTTGGCAAGCCGCAGCGCCGGCGTCGCAAAGCGTGCATCCTGCGCCAGCGCCGGCATGTCCATCGCCCCACACAGGCTCGCCCAGTCGCGGTCGTTGATGGCGATGATCGACATCCAGCCATCGGCTGTCTTGAAGACGCCGCCCGGTACGCCGCCGGGCTTCATGGTGCCGCCTTCGAGGTGGCAGGCCATCAACCGGATCGACTGCAGCGCCGTTGCAGCCTGCATGAGGCTGACGTCGATATAGCGTCCGCGCGGTTCGTCGCGTCGCGCATAGAGGGCCGTGCTCAAGGCCTGATAGGCGTAGAGCGCAGTCGACATGTCGACGACGATGACTGGCACGCGGTGAGGAATCCCGTCCTCGCCGCGATTTTCGGCCATCATGCCGGTATAGGCCTGCAGCACGGGATCCATCGCCGGCCGTTCGGCGAGCGGGCCGGTCTGGCCGAAGCCCGAGATCGAGACGTAGAGGATGCGCGGCTCGCGGGCCGATACCGCCTCGTAGTCGAAGCCCAGGCGCTTGATCACGCCGGGGCGGAAACCTTCGAGGAAGATGTCGGCGCCTTCGAGCAGCCGCCACAGCACCTGCTTGCCGGCCTCGGTCTTGAGGTCGAGCGAGATGCTGCGTTTGCCCATGTTGCCGATGATCGAGAAGGCGGTGTGGCTTTCGTAGCGCACGCCCAGCGCGCGGGCCCAATCGCCCTCGCCGATGCTCTCGACCTTGATCACTTCCGCACCGTGCTGAGCGAGCAGCATGGCGCAATAGGGGCCAGCGATTCCCTGGCTGAGATCGACGACCTTGAGGCCGGCGAGGGGTGCGTCGTAGCTCATGGCAAGACTCAGACGAGCTTGATCAGCATTTTGCCGAAGTTCTCGCCCCGCAGCATGCCGATGAAGGCGCGCGGGGCCTTGTCGATGCCGCTGACGACATCCTCGCGATACTTCACCTTGCCGGCGCGGACCCATTCGCCCATCTGGCGCATCGCCGGCCCATACTGCTGGGCGAAGTCGGTGACGATGAATCCGCGGGCGGTCACGCGCTTGCCGACGAAGGTGCCCAGCAGGCGCGGTCCCATCTCGGCGGCGGTGGCATTGTACTGCGAGATCGAGCCGCAGAGCGCCACGCGGGCGAAGAAGTTGAGGTTGCGCAGCACGGCGTCCGTGATCGCACCGCCGACATTGTCGAAATAGACGTCGATGCCGTTGGGGCAGGCGGCGCGCAGGGCCGCATCGATATCCTTTTCGGCCTTGTAGTCGATGCACGCATCGAAGCCGAGATCGCCGGTCACGAAGGCACATTTCTTGGCGCCGCCCGCGATGCCGACGGTACGGCAGCCCATGAGCTTGGCGATCTGGCCCACGACCTGGCCGACCGCACCCGAGGCTGCCGACACCACGACCGTTTCACCGGGCTTGGGCTGGCCGACATGCAGCAGGCCGAAATAGGCGGTCATGCCCGGCATGCCCAGCACGCCGTTGGCGGTCGAGATCGGCGCGATGGTGGGATCGACCTTGCGCAGGGTGGGGCCGCCGCCGATGGCATATTCCTGCCAGCCGAGACGATCCTCGACGATGTCGCCGACCTTGAAGCCCGCATGCTCCGACTTCACGACCTCGCCCACCGTGCCGCCGGTCATCACTTCGTTGAGGCCGACGGGCGCCGCATAGGAGGCGGCATCGCGCATGCGACCGCGCTGATAGGGATCGAGCGAGAGATAGTGCACCTTCACCAGCACCTCGCCGTGCCGCGGCTCGGGCACGGGCGCTTCCTCGACGCGGAAATCGGTTTCGGCAGGCTCGCCCGGCGGCCGGCGGACGAGGACGACACGGCGATGGGTTTTGGGAATGTTCATGGACATTGTCTCCAATTCGATTTGGCGTGCACCATAGACCGACAGGAGAGGAAGCATCCATGCCCACCATCAAGCATCTGTCGTTCACAGGTCTGGAGTATGTCTTTGCGCCGGAGAAAGCCTACGGAATGTCGCGTGGCGGTGGCTTCCGCCGCCAGGGTGGCTTCATCGAGGTCGAAACCGATCAGGGTGTGAAGGGGATCGGCGAGGTCTTCGGCAATCCGTTGGTCTCGCGCGAGTATTTCCGCACGGTCGAGCCGATGTTCGTCGGTCGCAGCGTCTTCGACTTCGATCATGTCGAGGCGCGTGTTCGCAACGCCATGTATCACCTGGGCGTCGGCAACCAGCTCACCGCCTGCCTGGCCGGCATCAACGTGGCGCTATGGGATGCCATTGCACGAGGCTTCGGCGTGCGCGTCTGCGACCTGATCGGCGGCTGCGGCACGGTGCGGATTCCCGCCTACGCCTCGACCGGTTTCTTCTCCGACGATCCCGACCGTCAGCTCGACCATATGCTGGCCGAGGCGGCGGACCATCCCTATGCCGGCGCCAAGATCAAGATCGGCCGTGGCATCCGCGACGATGTCGCTCGCGTGCGTCGCAGCCGCGAAGCGCTGGGACCGGACAAGCTTCTGATGGTCGATATCAATGGCGCCTATACGGCCGACGTGGCGTTGGAATGCGCGCGCGCCATCGAACCCTTCGGCGTCCATTGGATCGAGGAACCGCTGCCGCCGGGCGACCTGCGCGGCTACGCCGAACTGCGGGCACGTTCGCCGATACCGCTTGCGGCCGGCGAGGCGCATCACACGATTCGCGACTTCCGCGCCCTGATCGACGGACGCTGCATCGACATCGTGCAGCCCTCTGTTCCCGGTGTCGGCGGGCTCACCGAGGCCAAGCGTATCGCCACGCTGGCGCTGGCACAGAACCTGCGACTGGCGCCGCATGTCTGGGGTGGTGGCATCGGGCTGGCGACGGCCTGTCACCTGATCGCGTCGCTACCGGCCTCGCCGCATACCGAGCATCCGCCTTATCCGCAGATGCTGGAATACGACATGAGCGACAATGCACTCCGTACGCAATTGCTGAAAACGCCCCTCAAGCTCGAAGCCGGGCATGTCCTGCTGCCGGAAGGGCCGGGGTTGGGCGTCGAACTCGATCCTGCCGCCATCGAGCGCTACCGGATTTGCTGATGGCCCGAGAGCGTGCCAGACTTTCGCTGTGTGGGCACGTTTGATCTGGGGGGACACCAATGATCAAGGCTACGCGTCGGACAATGGCGGCGGTTGCCGCACTTGCTCTTCTGGGACTCGGCGGGACCGCCGCCGCCCAGCAGGTCGTCAAAATCGGGGCCGTCTATCCCTTGAGCGGTAACTCCGCGAGCACCGGCAACTACGCCAAGATGGCCTTCGAGATGGGGGCCGACATCATCAACAACGGCAATCCCGAACTCGCCAAAGTGATGCCGCTGGCCAAGGGTGGCGGCCTGCCGGGCCTCAAGGGCGCCAAGATCCAGATGGTGATTGCCGACAACCAGGGCACCCCGGCGGCGGGCCAGAATCAGGCACTGCGTCTGATCACCGAAGAGAAGGTCGCGGCGCTGATCTGCTGCTATCAATCCGGCATCACGCTTACCGCGTCGGCTGTCGCCGAGCGCTACGGCATTCCCTTCCTCAATGCCGAGTCGGTGGCCGCCAATCTGACGGAGCGCGGCTTCAAGTGGTTCTTCCGCACCACGCCGGTCGCCGCGGACTTTGCCAAGGCCTACTCGACCTTCCTCAACGAGCAGAAGGCGGCGGGCCGCAAGGTCGATTCGATTGCAATCGTCCATGAGAACACCGAGTACGGAAACTCGGTCTCCAGCGTGTTGGCGGACGCCTTCGGCAAGGCGGGCCTGCCGGTCACGCAGAAGATCGCCTACTCGGCCAACTCGACCGACGTGCAGCCGCAGGTACTGCAGCTCAAGGAGAAGAACCCCGACGTCGTCATCTTCATCTCCTATACGTCGGACGCGATCCTCTACGCCAAGACGATGAAGGAGCTGAACTGGAAGCCGTCGATCCTGATTGCCGACGATGGTGGCTTCAACGATCCGGCCTTCGTGAAGGCCATGGGCTCGGTCACGGAGGGCCTGATCAGCCGCTCGGTCTTCGCCTCGGGCAAGCCGGGCAGCGTCGCGGCCATCCTCGACGAACTCTACAAGAAGAAGACTGGCGGCGACGGCCTCGACGACGTGTCGGCGCGCGTGCTGCAGGCCTTCTTCGTGATGGCCGAGGCGATCAACAAGGCCGGCTCGACCGATCCGGCAAAGATCCGCGACGCGCTGCGCGCCGTCGAGATGAAGCCGGAACAGCTCGTGGCGGGCTATGACGGGGTGAAGTTCGACGATAAGGGCCAGAACGTGCAGGCCTCGACGTTGATCACGCAGATGCGCAACGGCAACTACGTATCGGTCTGGCCGAAATCGCGCGCCACTCACGAGCTGATCCTGCCTTACAAGGGCTGGTAGACACGGTCGCGGCGGGAAGAGTCCCGCAATGTCGACGATCCTCGTGCAGGTCGTGGTCAGCGGCCTGCTGCTGGGCGCGGTCTACGCGCTCTTCTCGTCCGGCCTCACCCTGATCTGGGGCATGATGAACGTCGTGAATTTCGCGCACGGCGATTTCGTCATGCTGGGCATGTACACCGCGGTCATGATCTGGACGGCGCTGGGCGGTGGGCCCTGGGCGTCGGTGCCGGCCGCAGCCATGCTGATCGCGACCCTGGGCATTGCGAGCTACTTCCTGCTGGTCCGCCACATCATGCGCGGCCCGATGCTGGCCCAGATCCTGGGAACCTTCGGCCTCGCGCTGTTCCTGCGCTACGGCGCGCTCTGGACCTTCGGCGCCAACTTCAAGACCCTGCCCGACGATCTGGTCGGCCATTCGTTCATTCTGGCGGGTATCCGTTTCGAGGGGGCGAGAGTTCTGGCCGGTGTCGTCGGCCTTGCCGTCACCTTGGCGCTTCATCTGTTGCTGACGCGCACGGCAATCGGCAGCCGCATGCTGGCGGTGTCGGAGGATGCGACGGCGGCCCAGCTCATGGGCATCCGGCCGCAGCGCATGCAGGCTCTGGCCTGGGGCATGGCCGGCGCTGCGACGGGTATCGCCGGCGCGCTGATCGCCACCTTCTTCTACACCTCGCCGACGGTGGGCGAGACGCTGGCCATCGTGGCCTTCGTCACCGTGTCGTTCGGCGGCTTCGGTAGCGTCCTGGGCGCGCTGGTGGCCGGCCTCGTGATCGGCGTCGTGGAGTCCCTGTCGGCCTACCTGATCGGCCCCGTCTACAAGGACGTCATCGTCTACGTCCTGTTTGTACTGGTCCTGTGGTTCCGGCCACAGGGCCTGATGGGGAAGGCATGACGCGTCACCGCCTGCTCCAGATCGTGCTCGTGGCGCTCGCGCTCGCCTATCCTTTGATTGTCGCGGGCTCGCCGGTCTGGGCGCGGCTCGGGGCGCTGGTTCTGCTGGCGGCGATCGGGGCTTCCGCCTGGAACATCGTCGGCGGCTATGCCGGCCAGGTTTCGGTCGGCCACTCCGTCTTCTTCGGCATCGGCGCCTATTCGGCCGTCGTGACCTACACGTATCTCGGCCTGCCGCCGATCGCCGGGGCGCCGATCGGCATGGCGTTGAGCGTGCTGGTCGCGGCCGTGATCGGCGTGCCGACGCTCAAGCTCTCCGGCCATTACTTCAGCATGGCGACCATCGCGGTTGCCGAGCTGGTGCGCGTGCTCAGTTCGACGTCGGAGTTCCTGGGCGGCGCACAGGGGCTCGGCGGGCCGCCGGTGCCGAGAGGCGTGCTCGACCTCTCTTTCATCTCGGCGACGCCCTACTACTACATCTTCCTTGCCGTGCTGGCGGGCCTGCTCTGGTTGACGCACGCGATCGAGCGCGGCCGCATGGGCTTCTATCTGCGTGCGATCAAGGACAGCGAACGCGCCGCCCGCTCGCTGGGCGTGTCGGCCGGCCGCTACAAGCTCTACGCCTACATGCTGAGCGCGGCCTTCACCGCGCTCGCAGGCTCGCTCTACCTCACCATGTTCGGCTTCGTGGATCCCGAGTCGGGCTTCGGCATCCTGATCTCGGTCAAGATGGTGGTCATGGCGGCGCTGGGCGGTGCCGGCCAGCTCTTCGGTCCGCTGGTCGGCGCGCTGATCCTGGTGCCGCTGGAGGAGCTGTCGAACAGCTATCTCGGCGGACAAGGCGCCGGTCTCACCTTCGTGGTCTATGGCGCGATCATCGTGATCATCGCGCGCTTCCTGCCGAGCGGCCTGTTGTCGCTGTTCGACCGGCGTCGGCCAACGGCAAGCCGTGCCTCGAAGACGGTGGACGGCCATGCTGATTGAGGCCCGCGGCATCACCAAGGCGTTCGGTGCCTTCAAGGCGGTCGACAATGCCTCGGTGACGGTCGAGGAGGGCGATATCCTGGGCCTGATCGGGCCGAACGGCGCCGGCAAGTCGACCTTCTTCAACTGCCTGACCGGCGACCTGCCGCCGACCTCGGGCAGCGTGTATTTCGCCGGCGCCGACGTGACCAAGGAGCCGCCGGAAGCGCGGGCGCGGCGCGGTCTTGCGCGCAGCTTTCAGGTGCCGCTCACCTTCGAATCCATGACGGTTCTCGACAATGCGATGATCGGTGCGCTGCTGCGCCATCCCAATGCCAGGGACGCGCGGACCAAGGCGCGGGCGGTGCTGGACAGGGTCGGGCTCGGTCAGTTCGCCGATGCGCCGGCGCGCAGCCTGGGGACGCCTGGTCGCAAGCGTCTGGAAATCGCGCGCGCCCTTGCCTCGGAGCCCAAGGCGTTGTTGCTCGACGAGGCGATGGCCGGGCTGACGCCGACCGAGGTGCGCGAGGCCATCGAACTGGTGCGCCGCATTCATGGCGGCGGCATCACGATCGTGATCGTCGAACACATCATGGAAGTGATCGTGTCGCTGGCGAAGCGGGTCGTCGTGTTCCACCAGGGCCGCGAGATCGCGCGCGGCACACCGCGCGAGGTGACGAGCGATCCGGTGGTGATCGAGGCCTATCTCGGCCGTCGCAAGGTGCGGCACGGATGAGCCAGCCGCTGCTCAGGATCAGCCACCTCGAGGTGCGCTATGGCGACCTGATCGGCGTCGCCGACGTGTCGCTCGAAGTGCCACAGGGGGCGGTGGTGGCGCTGCTGGGCTCCAACGGTGCCGGCAAGACGACGACCCTGAATGCCATTGCCGGCATTGTGCCGGTTTCCAAAGGTGAAGTGAGCTTCGCGGGCGAGAACATCGCCGGCCAGCCGGCCTATGCCATCGTCCGCAAGGGGCTGGCGCTCTCACCGGAAGGCTGGCGGTTGTTCACGCAGCAGAGTGTGGAAAACAACCTCCTGCTCGGCGCCACGCCGCTCGCCGACCGCAAGCGCATTCCCGACCTGCTCGACCGCGTCTACGGCGTCTTCCCGCGACTCAAGGAGCGGCGCTTGCAGCAGGCCGGCACCATGTCGGGCGGCGAGCGCCAGATGCTGGCGGTCGGCCGGGCGCTGATGAGCGAGCCGCGGCTGCTGCTTCTCGACGAGCCCAGCCTCGGGCTGGCCCCTGCCATCGTCGACGCGATGTACGACAGCTTTGCCGCCCTTCACAAAGCCGGCCAGACCATCCTGCTGGCCGAGCAGTCGGTCGATGTCGCGCTGGAGGCGGCCGACCATGCCTATGTCCTGCAGGTCGGGCGCACGGTGCTCGAAGGGCCGGCCAAGGCGATGCTCGACAATCCCGACGTCCAGCGGATCTATCTCGGCGTCGAGTAGAAGATCAGCGAAGCGTCGGATCGAGCCGGTCGCGCAGCCAGTCGCCCAGCAGGCTGATCGAAAGCGTCGTCACGACGATGGCGCCGGCGGGCGCCAGCATGATCCAGGGTGCGCGCGTGATGTACTCACGGCCGTAGCCCACCATGTTGCCGAGCGACGTCAAAGGCGGCTGCACGCCGAGGCCGAGAAAGGAAAGCCCGCTCTCCAGCAGGATGATCTCCGGGAAGGTGAGCGTCATGGAGACAATCAGGGTCGAGGCGATGTTAGGCAGGATGTGCAGGCCATAGATACGGCCCGGCCCGGCGCCGAGCTGACGTACCGCGGCGGCATAGCCCTGTTCGTTGGCGGCCAAAGTGAGACCGCGCGCGATGCGGGCGTAGCGCTCCCAGGAATGGAAACCCATCAGGGCGATGAACAGAACGAGGTTGTTGCCGAAGAAAGCCAGCACCGACAAGGCGATGATCATGAACGGCATGCTGGCCTGGAAGTCGATGGCCATCAGCACGAGCTGTTCGACCTTGCCGCGGAAGTGGGCGGCCAGGAAGCCAAGCGCCGTACCGAGGCTGGCAGCGATGATGGTGCCGAACAGGGCGATCAGCAGGCTCATGCGGATCGACACGATGAGCCGCGAAAGGACATCGCGGCCGAGCTCGTCCGTGCCCAGCGGATGGGCGAAGCTGCCGCCCATCAGCAACGGTGGCGACAGGCGTGCCTTGAGATCGAGCGCGGTGAAGGAATAGGGCGTCAGCAGCTCGGCGCCCAATGCGACCACGAGCATCAGCCCGAGCCAGCCCAGCGCCAGCGAGACACCGAACGGCAGCTTGAAGAAGCGACGGCGGGAGATCGCTGCGGGGGCGTGTTCTGCAATGGCCATGACGGTCCTCAATGCGCCGTCGCGTTGCGCACACGCGGATCGAGCCAGCCATAGGCGAGGTCGACGGTGAAGTTGGCAGCCACCATCCAGGTCGCGATCACCATCAGGATGGCCTGCACTACCGCGAGGTCGCGGTTGGCGACGGCGGAGACCAGAAGCCGGCCGATGCCCGGCCAGGCGAAGACGCTTTCGACCACCACGGCGCCGGCCACGAGGCTGCCGACCATGAAGCCGACGATGGTCACGGTCGGGATGGCGGCATTGGGCAGGGCATGACGCGACACGACACGGCGCCAGTTCACGCCCTTGGCCGATGCGGCGCGGATGTAGGGCTGGCCCAGCACTTCGAGCATGGCCGAGCGCGTGAAGCGCGCCATGATGGCGGCGCCGCCGGTTCCGAGCGTGATGATCGGCAGGATGGCATGGCCGAGCGAGCCGCTGCCGCTCGCCGGTAGCCAGCCGAGCTGGACGGCGAAGATCAGCACCAGCAGCAGGGCCAGCACGAAGCTCGGCATGGTGAAGCCTGCTACGGAGGCCGCCATGGTCAGCCGGTCGGCCATCGAGTTGCGATGGAGGGCGGCATAGATGCCGGCGGGAATCCCGAGGCCGATCTTGAGGGCGAGCGCCGGCATCGTGATGGCAAGGGTCGCCGGCACCCGCTCCATCACCAGGTCGATGGCGGGCCGGCCGTCGCGCATCGACTTGCCGAAGTCGCCGGTGAAGGCATGGCCGATGTAGGAAAAGTACTGTTCCCAGATCGGGCGATTGAGGCCCCAGGCCTCGCGGAAGGCCGCCACCGCTTCGGGCGGGGCATCGACCGACATGATGAGCAGCGCCGGATCACCCGACAGCCGAAGGACGATGAAGGCGAAGGTCATCACGAACAGGATGGTGAGGCCGGCGCGCAGCAGGCGCGAGATAACGAACGTCAGCATCAGGCGGCAACCTGCAGAGCGGGTTCATGAACGCGGTGGCAGGCGACCAGCCGGCCGCTTGCCATCGGCTGCAAGGTCGGCGACTCGGCGCGGCACTGTGCCGTTGCGAAGGGACAACGCGTATGGAATGCGCAGCCCGATGGCACGTTCACCGGATTGGGTGGGTCGCCCTGGAGCAGCAAACGCTCACGGCGAGGTCCGATCGTGGGGATCGCCGAGACCAGGGCGCGCGTATAGGGATGCACGGGCGCTGCGAACAGGCTTTCGGCTTCGCCCTGCTCGACGATGCGGCCGAGATACATCACAGCCACGTCGTGGCTCACCTGCCGTACGACCTTGAGATCGTGGCTGATGAAGAGATAGGCGATGCCGAGCTGTTCCTGCAGGTCGAGCAGGAGGTTCACGACCTGTGCCTGGATCGAGACGTCGAGCGCCGAGATCGGCTCGTCGCACACCAGCAGGTCCGGCCCGGTCATCAGGGCGCGCGCCAGGACGACGCGCTGGCGCTGGCCGCCGGACAGTTCGTGCGGGTAGCGGTCGTATTGATGCGATTGCAGGCCGACATTGTTCATGGCGGCCAGGGCGCGGTCACGGCGTTCTGCAGGCGTGGTCTGTTCGTGGATGGCGAGCGGTTCTTCGATCTGCCGGCCGACCGGCAGGCGGCGATCGAGGGCGCCCAGCGGATCCTGGTAGACCATCTGGATATGGCGACGCAGTGCCCGCCACGCTGGCGTGCCGATGGCGGGCAGAGGTTCGCCACGGTAGTGCACCGTGCCCGCGCTCGGTGGCACCAGACCCAGTACGAGCTTGCCGGTGGTCGACTTGCCGCAACCGGATTCGCCCACGAGCCCCAGAGTTCGTCCCGGCGCGAGTGTCAGCGAAACGCCATCGACGGCACGCAACGTTGCTTTGGCGGTGAAGAGGCCGTTTCCGGCACGAACCTGATAGTGACGGCGAAGGCCAGTCGCTTCGAGCAGTGCGGTCATTCCGCGGCCTGCGGCAAGGACCAGACCGAATAATCGGCCGTAACCTGGCGGTGGCAGGTCGCGAGGTGGCGGAAGCCCACGGAGCGGGCCGGCGGCGGTACGCTGGAACAGCAGGTCTCGGCGACCGGGCAGCGTGGGGCGAAGCGGCAACCGGCCGGCACGCTCCACGGATCGGGCACCGTCCCGGGAATCGCCGCGAGCCGACGCCGCGGGCCAGTGAGCGACGGAAGGGCCGCGAGCAGGCCTTGCGTGTAGGGGTGACGCGCAGCGCCGAACAGATCGGTCCCGGGCGCTTCTTCGACAAGACGGCCAGCGTACATCACGGCGACCCGGTCGACATTCTCGGCGACCACACCGAGGTCGTGGCTGATCAGCACCAGCGCCATGCCGGTATCGCGGCGGATGCTGCCCAGCAACGCCAGGATCTGGGCCTGGATGGTGGCGTCGAGCGCCGTGGTGGGCTCGTCGGCAACCAGCAGGTCGGGTTGGCCGGCCAGCGCCATGGCGATCATCACGCGCTGGTTCAGGCCGCCGGATAGGAGATGCGGATAGTCCTGCAGCCGTCGGCGCGCATCGGCGATGCCGACCTGATCGAGCAGCCGCAGCGCCTCGGCTTCGGCGGTTTTTCCCTGGAGGCCGCGGTGAAGCCGCAGCGCTTCGACGAGCTGCCAGCCGATGCGATGCACGGGGTTCAGGCAGCTCGACGGATCCTGGAAGATCATGGCGATGCGTTTGCCGCGAACGTCCTCGAGCACGCGCGCAGGCACGCCGATCAACTCCTGCTTTTCGAGCCGCACCGAACCGGCGACACGTGCCTTGGCCGGCAGCAGGCCGAGCGCGGCCAGCCAGGTCACGCTCTTGCCCGAGCCCGATTCGCCCACGATGCCCAGGGCTTCCCCGGGCGCGATCTCGAGGTCGACCCCGTCGACGGCGCGCGAGATACGCCCGCCATTCTCGAAATCGACGGTAAGGCCTCGCAAGGCAACGAGGGGAGCGCTCATCACCCGTACCTAGTTGCTGGCGAAGTTGGTGTTGCGGAACTCCATCGCGAAGGACGGCGAGGCCTTCCACTTGATGTCCTTGCGCTTGGCGGTAAAGGTCGCGTTCTGGTGCAGCACCGTGTAGGCGGGATCTTCGCGCTCGCAGATTTCGAGCATGCGCTTGAACATCGCCCGGCGCTTCTGCATGTCGGTTTCGACTTCGAGAGCCACGGAGAGCTTGTTCATCTCTTCGTTTGTCCATTCACCGACCTGCTGCTGCTGCCCCTGGGGGCCGTGTTGCGCCACGATCGAGGAGATCGGGTCGTTGAAGCCGGCGCTGTTCGACCAGTCGCGCACGGCGCGCGGGCTGTTGGTGTCGAAGATCTGCTGCCAGTTCTCCTTCATCTCGATCTGCACGTTGAGGCCGGCCTGGCGCCACATCTCGATCAGCACCTGCGCCGTCGAGACCTGGTTGGTGTAGTAGTTGTTCAGAAGGCGATAGGGGATCGGATCGCCCTTGTAGTTGGCCTCCTTCAGGAGCGCCTTGGCCTTGGCCAGGTCGTAGGACGGCACCGTCCAGTTCTCGACGAACATCGGCCCGTAGAATTCCCACTGCAGGCCGGCCGGCACGCGCGTGCGGCCCGACCACAGCGCCTCGACGATTGCCTGACGGTCGATGGCGTGGGTGAAGGCTTGGCGGATGCGCGGATCGGCGAGGCGCGGATGGTTCTTGTCGAACACCGTGAGGCGGTGGTTGACGATCGTGCTGCCCAGTACCTCGAACTTCGGGTTCTTCTCGATGCCGGGGATCTGGTCGGGCGGCACGTCGCAGATGAAATCGAACTGGCCGGCCAGCAGGCCGTTGATGCGGGTCGCGACTTCCGGCACCACCACCATGTGCACGCTCTTGATCGGCGGGCGGCCACCCCAATAGTCGTCGTGCGCGTCCATCACCAGTATCTGGTCGGGCCGGAACTCGCGCACCTTGTAGGGGCCGGTGGAGACCGGCGCGCGCGCCCAGTCGAGCCAGCTCTTGGCTTCTTCGTAGGCGCGGCGGGAGATGATGTTGCTGCCCAGACGTCCAATGCGACCCTCCAGCGTGACGTCGGGCGTGCGGTTGGTGAAGCGCACCGTGTACTTGTCGACCGCCTCGACCTTTTCCAGTGCCGGGAACAGCCGCTTGGCCACGGCCGGCACTTCCGGCGGCAGGCTCTTGCCCTGGGTCGTGTCGCGGATCAGCACCGAGGTAAACAGAGTCTTGGTCGAGGAGATGTCGTAGTCGGGGCCGAACATACGCTCGCGGCTGAAGGTGAAGACCACGTCGTCGGCGGTGAGTTCGTCGCCATTGTGGAACTTCACGCCCTTGCGCAGGCTGAACTCCACGGTGCGGTCGTCGATCCGCTTCCAGCTTTCGGCAAGGCCCGGCACCGGCTCCAGCTTGCCGAGCAGGTTCGACATGATCAGCGTCTCGAAGAGGAAGGAGAACGCGCGCTGGCCGACATTCGACTGTTCGCGCAGAGGCTCCAGGGCCGCGCTGTTGGCGATCTGCTGCACGGCGATGGTGATGCTCGGCCGCTGGTCGGCTTGGCCGATGGCGACCCGGGGCAGGGCGAAACTCGTGGCGGCGAGGCCCGAGGCGGCGATCAAACGGCGGCGGCGCAGGAACATGGCGCAAACTCCTTCGATGGGGAGCGGACGCTAGGGCGCTTTCATGACCGCCGAGTTTCGGTTCGGTGACGCTTCGCTTGTGCAGTGTGGCTGTCATCCACACGATTGAAGAAATTGGCGGCAAAGAGTGCTAGGCTGCGCGTGGGGATGGGGTGTCTGGTGCTGACAACTGTTCGGGGGAACTGAAGATGCCCATCGCCAATCGCCTTTATGCCGAATTTCTGGGAACCGCCTGGCTGGTGCTTGGCGGCTGCGGCAGTGCCGTTCTCGCAGCTACCTTTCCTCAGCTCGGGGTCGGCTTCGTCGGCGTCGCACTGGCCTTTGGCCTCACCGTGCTCACCATGGTCTACGCCGTTGGCGGCGTGTCGGGCGGCCACTTCAATCCGGCCGTGACCGTTGGCCTTGCCGCCGGCGGTCGCTTCCCCTGGAGCGAGGTCATCCAGTATGTAATCGCCCAGGTCCTGGGCGGCATCGCGGGGGCGGCCATTCTCTATGTGGTGGCAACCGGCAAGGCCGGCGCCGACATCGGCGGCTTTGCGACCAACGGTTACGGCGATCATTCGCCCGGCAAATACAGTATGACCGCGGCTCTTGTGATCGAGATCGCACTGTCCTTCGGCTTCGTGACGGTGATCCTCGGCGCCACCGACAAGAAGGCGCATCCGGCGGCGGCGGGTCTGGCGATCGGTCTTGCGCTGACCTTGATCCACTTGATCAGCATTCCCGTCACCAATACGTCGGTCAATCCGGCACGCAGCACGGCGCCGGCGCTGTTTGTCGGCGGCGCGGCAATTTCGCAGCTTTGGCTCTTCTGGGTAGCGCCGATCGTCGGCGGCCTGATTGCGGGCTTTGCCTACGGGTTGCTCGGCCGTAAAGACTGACGGCACGATCCCGCCGCTGTAGAATGCGGACGGGATCGGAGGGACCGAATGATGAAGATGATCAAAATTGCCGCTCTCGTTCTTGCGGGAGTGGCTCCTGTTGCGGCTTCGGCGCAGGATGCCGATGTGAAGTTCTGGCTGAAGGCCGACCCCAAGAACATCCAAGGTTGCATCTCCGCCGATCCGTCTTTTACCCGTGAGCACACGTTCCTGATGGTGAACGGCCAGGCGGAGATCAAGTCGGCCGGCGGCATCAACGTCAAGCTGAAGCAGCGGGCCAATGGCATCTACACGGGCGACTTCGATCTGGGGCGTATGAACCTCAACGTCGTGGCCAATATTGCATTCCAACCAAAGATGCTCACCGTCACCACGCAGAATCTCGGCTGCAAGTGGGCGGCTGTAAGGGAATAGCCGGGCTGGCCTTCAGCCTCGACTGAAATGAAGCAAAGTCGTCGGTCTATTTCGTTCAGCGTCACCATCCTGACGCTGATGGCGCTTATTGTGTTGCCGCTTGCGGTGGCGCTGCTCTGGCTCGGCTGGCGGTCGGTCAGTTCACTGGAGCGGCGCGGGACCGACCAGCGCGTCGCCGCGCTCGAAGTGGCGGTCGAGCGCTTCATGACGGAGGGGCTGCGTACCGTCGTCTCGGTCGGCCAGACGCTGGCCGATGGTCCGAGCTTCAACGCCACGGAGAATCCGCTGATCGACGAGGAGCGGCGGCGGCAGCTGATCGCGATGCTCGACCGTCACTCGGTCGTGCAGGCCGGCTTCGTCGGCTATGGCGACGGCAGCTTCATCTATGCCGGTCGGTTGGGCTCCTACTCGATTGCCCAGCGTCTGGAATTCGATGCTCCCGATGGTGAAGCGATCATCGTGCGTATCATTGCCGAGGGGCGGGAGAGCTGGTGGTTCTATGCTCCCGACGGCAGCCACGGTCCCGCGAAAGAGCGGCTGACCGACTTCGATCCGCGGACGCGGCCCTGGTACATCGATGCGATGAAGGCGCGGGGGCCGATCTTGACCCAGCCCTATCGCTTCGCCCAGACGGAAGATGCCGGGATATCGGCCGGCGTTCCCCTGCGCGACGGCCACGGGGTCGTCGGCTTCGACTTCACCTTGTCGACACTGTCCCAGCTTTTGACCGCCTACAAGATTACCAGCAATTCGGTGATCATGATCGGGTCCGGTGAAGGCGAAGTCGATATCCAGTCCGAGCCCTGTGCGGCCGATGCGCCGGGTTGTCTGCCGGGCGACGCTGCGGTGCGCGATCTGCTGCGTCAGTCGATTGTCGATGCGCTGGCGACCGACAAGAAGATCGATCGCGAAGTGCAGGTGTCGGCTCGCACCTACCGCATCATCACCCATCGCATGCAGGAGACCCTCGGCCAGAGATTCACGATCGCTGTGGCCGTGCCATTGTCGGAGCTCAATGCCGATTCTCGCATCTTGCTGGAGCGCGCAGCTGGTGCGGCGGCAGTGGCTGTCCTGCTCGCCATTCTGGCGGCGTTTATCGCGTCGATCCTGGTGTCGCGGTCGATTGCGCGCATTGCGGTCAAAACCGATCAGATCCGTCAGCTCGACTTCTCCGATCAGACACCCGTTCAGAGCCGCATCACCGAGATCGTGCGTTTGTCCGATGCCGTCGAGCGCATGCGCGAGGGGTTGGAGATCTTCGGCCGCTATGTCTCGAAGGATCTTGTCCATCAGATCATGCGTTCACCGTCGACGTCGGGCGTCGGGGGCATAAGGCGCGAGATCACCGTGATGTTCACCGACATCGAGGGCTTCTCGCTGCTCAGCGAGACGATGGAGCCGGAACTGCTGACCAGCCGCCTGTCGCGCTATTTCGAGGCGCTGGGTTCGGCAATCTCGGCCAATCGCGGCATGATCGACAAGTATATCGGCGACAGCATCATGGCGTTCTGGAATGCGCCGGAGCCCGATCCCGATCACATCGCCAACGCCTGCCGCAGTGCCCTGCAGGCCGCCGCCGCCGGCCGTGAGCTTTCCGAGAAGTGGCGCGACCGCGGGCGGCCGGGTTTTCGCACGCGCTTCGGTCTGCACACCGGCCCCGCCGTGGTCGGTAACGTCGGTGCCCGGGAGCGGATCAACTACACGCTGGTCGGCCAGGTCGCCAATCAGGCCTCGCGGCTCGAAGGGATGAACAAGGTCTACGGCACGGAGATCCTGGCCAGCGGCGAGGTCGCCCAGCCGACCGCCGGGCTTTTCGTGTGGCGTCACATCGACCGCGTCGTCGCCGTGGGGACGACCGAAGTGCACGATGTGCATGAGCCGCTGGGTGAGATTGCGAGCGCGCCGGAGCACGCGGCGTTCCTCGCCCGATGGAATACCGCGCGTGACGCCTATGTCGCGGGTCGCTTCGACGAAGCCCTGGCGGCGTTCCGCTCGGCTGCCGCCTTGCGCGAGGAGGATGCGCCCTGCCGTGTCTTCATCGACCGCTGCCAAGCCCTGTTGCGGGACGGCGCGCCGGCCGGCTGGGATGGCACCTGGCATATGGACCGGAAGTAGGTCTGCGAGAAACGGACGGCCCCGCCCGCCGCCGCACGCCGGCATCAGAAGCGTGCGGACAGCCTGCCGCTGAAGACATGCACCGGACCGCGCACGGCGTTGTAGGCCGGATTGACCAGGAGCTGGTAGTCGGCGGTGGCGACGATACCCTTGGCGATTTGAAAGGCATAGTACGCCTCGACCACTCCTTCGGAGCCGTAGCTGAGGGCGCCATCGCCCACCAGGACGCCGAGGCCGCCGGCTCCCAGGAAACTGCTGTGATCGCCCGAGATCGAATTCAGCGCCCCGGCGATGCCGATGCGATCCTGTTCGCGGCCCCAGCGCGTGCCCTTGATCGAGAAGCCGAGCGACAGGCTGGTGTCGATATCGGTGAAGGCCATGATTTCGGACTTGCCGTTGTTCCAGCTGAAGCGGCTGAAGAGGCCGATGTCGTCGGTCAGCTCCTGCTCGAAGTTGACGTAGAAGCCGAACTTGGTCCGGCCGCGTCGCGTCTGGGCAATCGTTTCGTCTGCGGTCACGCCATTCGCGACGGCCAATGCTACGGCTTCGTTGTAGGAGCCGGAGAAGACGCTGTTCATCCAGGTTCCGAAACGAAGGGCCCCGGGACGGTCGTAGGGCCGGAATCGCAGTTCGAGTTCGCCGACATAGCCGCCGCGCGAGAAGAGCGCGAGGTCGAAGGTGTTGGCGTTGGGCTCGTTGCCTACCAGGAAATAGCCGGCGCGTAGCGCCCAGTTGGGCTGATTGAGTTCGGCCATGAAGCCCCAGGTGAGGCCGAGGCGATCGGCAGGGTAGTCGAAGGCGCCCGAGGCCCAGATCGACCAGTTGAGGAAATCCATGCGGGGGTCCTCGGCATAGGTATTGCCGTCGAAGGCGTCCTTCACCGAGAACTTGCCGATTTGCAGCGTGACCCTCGACACGTCGCGTTCGCCCGAGAGCTGGCCGTAGTCGCTCTCGACCTTCTCGCGTTCGCCGCCGAGGCCGATCTCCTGACGCAGGAAGAGCCGCGAGGTGTTGTAGCGCGGGTAGGGGAAGTTGGACTTCTGCGCCTCGCCATTGGGATAGCCGCCGGCGCCGGTCGTGTTGGCGACACCGAAACCCTGCAGCAGCTCGGGATTGTAGTAGAGCTCCGCACCCTGCCAGAGCCGCACGCCGAGGAACGCCGAGGTTGTCCAGGTCTCGCGGCTCTGTCCTTCGGGAGGCAGGCTGTTGGCGCCGGAGTAGGAGGCGGCGAACGGTGGATAGCCCTGGAAGATGAAGGTCGTCTGGCCGTGGATTTCCCACGATCCGAAGCCGCGATCGGGGCGCTCGGTCTTGGCCTCGTCCTTGGCGCCGAACTTGTAGTTCAGGCCGAGGCGGATGCGATGCAGGTCGTAGAGCGAATCGTAGCGGGCCGGCGTGGCGAAGACGAAGCCGTTGAGCGGCAGGCTGGTGTAGAGATATTCGGCGCGTGCGGACCAGTTCGAATCGAGCTTGTAGTCGACGCCGGCACCCAGGACGTAACCCGCCCGGATGTTGCCGGGGCTCGCATCCTCGTTGCCGGTGGTGAGGTCCGTGCGACTGGACCGGGTGCTCGCCCAGGCGATGCCGCCGGTGACGAAGGGTGTCCAGGGGCCGATGCCGTAGCCGATGCGGCCGCGCAGGCTTGCGAGATATTCGAGCTGCTGGTTGGCTGTTCCCGCTGACGTCGCGCGGTAGGACAGGACTTGCGCCAGATCCTCCGCACTAGGGAAGGACATGTCGACTTCGAGGCCGAGCATCCAGCGCGACGGAAAGTAGTGCTCGTAGCCCGCCTGTACGCCGCCGAAGAAGGCGCCATAGGGCGACGTGCCGCCCGAGGTCTCGACGCCGATCGGATCGGCGAAGGTCGCCGTCGCATTGCCGAACAGGTAGCCGACATGGCCGCCAACGTAGAAGCCGGGCCGTGCAGGTTCCGGATCGGCCGCCCGGGCGGACAGGGCGCCGAACGCCGTCGCGGCTGCCGCGAGGCCTCCCAGAACTCTGTGTGTCGCCCAGACTGCCTTCTTCATTGTTCTTGTCGCATCATGCACGTCGCGCCCGGGTTCCGCATCCTCACGTTGCGGCGATCTTCGCCGGGCGGCGTTACGCTGCCGTGTAACCTGCCGGGACCACGATGGTCGTCGAGCCGTACCACGTCGCCGTTCGTCTTTGGCAGCTGTTTCCAGACGCACTCCAGGCGGCCGTCGGCACGCACCCGCCAGTGGCAGGCGAGAGGGGGGATGCTCGGAAATGCGAGCGGGCTGATCTTGCGGACGTTGGTCATCCGCGCCTCCTTCAATCAGATCGGTTGCACCGACCGGCAGGGGCGCGGATCAGGAGGAGGTCAGGCCGGCCCTCGCAAACCCACGCCGCCGCTTATGCCGGCGTCGACATCGGGAACAGTCGCGCGACGACTGTGTCCTTCCATCGAGTTGCTGCTAGATCGCGGGTTCATCGGGACCTTGGCTGGTGGGTGGATTCGGCACGACGTCCGGTGATTGGACAGGTCGTGTCGATGGGGCATATATACCCCCCTCCAGGATAGGATCAAGTCGAATGTCGGACGACCTGCGAGCAAAGGAAAAGCGAAAACTCCTGATGCGTGTGCGCCGCATCCGGGGGCAGCTCGATGCCGTCGAAAGGCGCCTCGAGGAAGACGCGAGCTGTTCATCCGTGCTGCAGCAGGCGGCGGCGTGCCGCGGCGCATTGGACGGCTTCATCGCCGAGGTGATCGAGGACCATATCCTGGAGAACTTCGTCGATCGCACGTCCAAACGCGACGACACGCGCGTGCAGGCGGCAGAGGAACTCGTCGAGATCGTTCATTCGTACTTCAAGTGACGTTGCTGCGCTTGACCGCTCGTTGGTCCGGGCGTATTGGGCCGCGCGAAAGCAACCGTAAGGGATTCGATGAACCCGCGATCTAGCATCAGCTCGTCCGATTGCCACAGTCGCTCTGCGACCGTGACGACGGCCGGGATTCTTGCCCGGGAGATCGAGATCCCGAGGACCAGCCTGCTGCGCTAGGCTCTCCTCAGCTCGTGCCTCCCGGGTCGAACCAACGATCCAATCTGAAGGAGGCGCGGGTGAAGGCAATCCGCAACATCTGTCCTCTAGCTTGCCGCCCGGCGGCACGCTGAGGGGGCAAGCATGGAAAACCGCAAGGAAGCAAGCCGGCGTTCGGCGCCGCTCGGTGTGGGCGGAGCCAGGCTGTGGCCGAATTTCTACGACCTCGCGATCTTCATTCTGATCGCCGGAGTCTTCGCGGCCATCGCACATGGCGCGCGCGGCATGGTCGCGCCGGCGGCATGGCTCGCCAGCGATCCGGTAACGCTCGACCCGGCCAATCTGCCCGACTATGCGCTGCGTACGACCCTTCGCATGTTTGCCGCCATCGTGGCGTCGCTGATCTTCACCTTCGTCGTCGCAACGCTTGCCGCCAAGAGCCGCCGTGCCGAGCTGGTGATCCTGCCGGCCCTCGACATCCTGCAGTCCGTGCCGGTGCTGGGCTTTCTGACGTTCACCGTCGTGTTCTTCATCGGCCTGTTTCCGCAGAGCCAGCTCGGTGCGGAGTGCGCGGCGATCTTTGCGATCTTCACCAGCCAGGCCTGGAACATGGCCTTCAGCTTCTATCAGTCCCTGCGCACCGTGCCGGGCGATCTCGACGAGGCGGCGCGCCACTTCCGCCTGTCGCCCTGGCTGCGCTTCTGGCGGCTCGAAGTGCCATTCGCCGCGCCTGGCCTGATCTGGAACACCATGATGTCGATGTCGGGTGGATGGTTCTTCGTCGTCGCCTCGGAGGCGATCACGGTGGGCGACACCACGATCAAGTTGCCAGGCATCGGCTCCTGGCTGGCGCTTGCGATTGCGCAACGGGATGTATCGGCCGTGCTGATGGCCGTCGGCACCATGGCGGCCGTCATCCTTGCCTACGACCAGCTCCTGTTTCGTCCCATCGTGGCCTGGGCGGACAAGTTCCGCTTCGAGCAGACCGCCGCACAGCAACGGCCATGTTCGTGGGTCTATGACCTGTGGCGCCGCGGCCGCCTGATCCGTCGCGTTTCCGCGCTGATCGGCGTGCTGTCGGCGCGCATTGCGGCCATCGCACCGCGTCGTGCGCCGATGCCGCAATGGGTGGCGCCAGCCGGGGCGGGGCGGCGCGCCGATCTCGTATGGCTGGCCGTCGTGCTGATTGCGGTCGCCTGGGCGCTATGGCGGATCGTGATGTTCGCCGATCAGACATTGACGCTCGACGACGTTGCGGAGGCGGTAAGCCTCGGCTTTCTCACGTTGCTGCGCGTGGCGGTGCTGATTGCGCTCGCCAGCCTCGTGTGGGTCCCGGTCGGTGTCTGGATCGGCCTGCGTCCGGGGATCGCCACCCGCGTGCAACCGATTGCACAGTTCCTGGCGGCATTCCCGGCCAACGTGCTGTTTCCGATTGCCGTCGTCGCCATCGTGTCGTGGAAGCTCGATCCGGACATCTGGCTGAGCCCGCTCATGATCCTGGGCACGCAATGGTACATCCTGTTCAACGTCATCGCCGGCGCCAGCGTCTTTCCGACCGACATGCGCGAAGTGGCAGTGCTGTTTCGGCTGCGCTCCTGGCAATGGTGGCGGAAGGTCATCGTGCCGGGGATCCTGCCGTACTACGTGACGGGGGCGCTGACGGCGTCGGGCGGTTCGTGGAACGCCAGCATCGTGGCCGAGGTCGCGAGCTGGGGCGATACTAAGCTGGAGGCGACCGGGCTCGGTGCCTACATCGCGCAGGCGACGGAGGCGGGGGACTATCCGCGCGTCGTCCTCGGTATCGCCGTCATGTCGATCATGGTCGTCGCCTGCAACCGCCTGGTCTGGCGACCGCTCTATCGCCTCGCCGAACGACGCTTCCGCCTGACCTGAAGGAGACGACAATGGACACTAACCTCCTCACGCGGCCGCTGGCGCCGTCCTCGTCGCCTCTGGTCGTCGTCGACAAGGTGCGGCAGCTCTACCCCAAGGGCAGCGGCGAGAACTTGCTGGTCCTCGACGGTATCTCGTTGACACTCGGCAACGACGAGATCGTCTCGCTGCTCGGCCGCTCGGGCTGCGGCAAGTCCTCGCTGTTGCGCATCATCGCGGGCCTCCTGCCGGCCAGCGAAGGCCGGGTGTCGATCGCCGGCCGGCCGGTGGCGGGACCGGCCGGGGACGTCGCGATGGTGTTCCAGACCTTCGCGCTCTTCCCGTGGCTCACCGTGCAGGAGAATGTCGAGATCGGCCTGGAGGCACAGGGCATTGCGCCGGCCGAACGCCACCGGCGTGCACTGGCGGCCATCGACCTGATCGGCCTCGACGGCTACGAGAGCGCCTATCCGAAGGAACTGTCGGGCGGCATGCGCCAGCGTGTCGGACTGGCGCGCGCGCTGGTCGTTCACCCCAAGCTGCTGCTGATGGATGAGCCTTTCTCTGCGCTCGACGTGCTGACGGCGGAAACCCTGCGCACCGACCTGCTCGATCTCTGGGGCGAGGGCCGGATGCCGATCTCGGCGATTCTGCTGGTCACGCACAATATCGAGGAGGCGGTGCTGATGTCGGACCGCATTTTGGTCTTCTCGTCCAATCCCGGGCGGCTCGTCGCCGAGATTCCGGTGACTTTGCCGCAACCGCGCAATCGCCTCGACCCGACTTTCCGTCAGCTCGTCGACGACATCTATGCGTTGATGACGGCGCGGCCCGCTGGAAAGGCGCCGGGCGCCTTTGCCGGTAGCGGCATTTCGATGCTGTTGCCGCATCTCTCCCCCAACCTGTTGGCGGGCTTCCTCGAAACCATGGCGGGCGAACCCTATCGCGGTCACGCCGATCTGCCAGCGCTGGCCGGGACCTTGCAGATGGAGATCGACGATCTGTTTCCGATTGCCGAGACCCTGCAGCTCCTGCGCTTCGCCGAACTGGTCGAGGGCGACATCAAGCTGACCGAGGCGGGCCGTCGCTTCGTCGATCTCGATCCTGACGACCGTAAGCGGCTGTTCGCCCAGCATCTCCTGGCTTATGTACCGCTTGCCGGCCACATCAAGCGGGTGCTCGACGAGCGCGGTGCGCATCGTGCTCCTGCCAGCCGCTTCCGCGACGAACTTGAAGACCACATGTCCGAGCAGTTCGCCGAGCAGACTCTGCGGGCCGCCATCACCTGGGGCCGCTTCGCCGAGGCCTTCGCCTATGACGAGGCAACCGGCGTCTTCAGCCTCGATAATCCTGTTTGAGGGGCCGGTCTGAACATAGGCCCGTCATCAAATTGCAACCAGCCCCGATCATGGAGGGGCGATGTCCTTCGATCTTGTGGCCCTGGGCGATCCCGCCCTGCGACTTACCCTCGCCCTGGTGCTGGGCTCCGCGATCGGTTTCGAGCGGCAGTGGCACCAGAAGATGGCCGGCCTGCGCACCAATGCCCTCGTGGCGCTGGGCGCGGCGGGCTTCGTCGTGTTCTCCGGTCTGGTCGGCCAGGGCGATCCGACGCGCGTCGCCGCCCAGGTCGTGACCGGCATCGGCTTCCTGGGCGCGGGCGTGATCCTGCGCGAGGGCGTCAACGTGCATGGGCTGAACACCGCGGCGACGCTCTGGTGCTCGGCCATGGTCGGCACCCTGGCCGGTGCGGGTCATGGCGGGCCGAGCATCCTCGCCGCCGTCTTCGTGATCGGCACCAACCTCTTCCTGCGGCCGCTGGTGCGGCGTATGAACTTCAGGCTGCTGACCTCGACCGACTCGGAGACCTACTACACGGTCGAGATTGCCTGTCGCGGCGCCGAGGAAGCGCATATGCGGTCCTTGCTCCTGCATGCGCTTTCCCAGGCAGGCCTTGGTCTGCGACGTCTCGATAGCGAGGACATCCCCGATACGTCCAAGGTGACGGTGACGGCTCAGGCGGTAGCGGCGAAGCGCAACGATGCGGCGCTGGAGCAGATCGTCGGCCGGCTCAGCCTCGAAGCGCATGTCAGCGCGGCGACCTGGCAGATCGACCGCGCCATCCCCGAGTCCTGACGCGTCAGGCGGTGTCGGCCGCCATCAGCGTCCGCACATGGGTGGCGACCGACTCGGCGAGAGCGGCGAGGTCGTAGCCGCCTTCGAGCACCGAGACGAGGCGGCCCCTGGCGTGGCGTCCGGCGATGGCCAGCAGCTCTTCGGTCAGCCAGACGAAATCCTCGGTCTCGATATCGAGCTGCGCCAGCGGATCGCGGCGATGCCCGTCGAATCCGGCGGAGACGATCAGCAGCTCGGGGGCGAAGCCGTCGAGCGCCGGCAGGATGCGCTCGCTCCAGGCCGTACGAAACTCGGCACTGCCGGTGCCGGCGGCCAACGGCACGTTCACCACGTTGCCCGCAATGCCGCGCTCGCGCGGGAAGCCGGTGCCGGGATAGAGCGGATACTGATGCGTCGAGGCGTAGAAGAGCGTCGGTTCCGGCTCGACGACGGCCTGCGTTCCCTGGCCGTGATGAACGTCGAAGTCGATGATCGCCACACGCTCGATGGCAAACGCCGCCTGCGCATGCCGCGCGCCGATCGCGACATTGTTGAACAGACAGAAGCCGCCGGGGACGTCCGGCGTCGCGTGATGGCCCGGCGGTCTGACGGCGGCAAAGGCCGTCCGGGCTGCACCACCGAGAACACCGTCGACCGCGGCCACGACGGCGCCTGCCGCATGGCGCGCAGCATTGGCGCTGCCGGTGCTCATCACCGTGTCGGCATCGATGTGGACCAGCTCTCCGGGCGGCGGCCGAATGCCCAGGATGGCATCGACGTAGCCCTGCGGATGGACGCGCGTCAGTTGCTCGATGGTGGCTTCGGGGGCCACGAGGCGTCTCAGGCCGGCGAATTCCTCGTCGGCCAGGATGGCCGTGACCGCGCGCAGCCGGTCCGCTCGTTCGGGGTGGTAGTCGCCAGTGTCGTGTTCGAGAAACGACGGATGGCTGATCAGTAGCGTCATAGGGCCCCTCTAGCGCGGTTCGACGATCTGCGACAGAGTCGGCCGCAACGCTTCTTCCCTTGTGAGGTTCTTTGTTCATGTTGCGCAGTCTGGCTGTTGCCGCCCTGGTCCTCTGTTCAGGGGAGGCGTTTGCCCAAGAAACCATGTTCCGGTTGAAGAATGCCACGGGTTACCCGATTAGCCAGCTTTCCGTATCGCCGACCCAGCTCAATTTCTGGGGCCCCAACTTCCTGCGGCCTCCGGTCATCAAGCCGGGCGAAGTGCGGGAAGTCTCCTATCGTGCGCCCACCGACTATTGCATGGGTGACCTGAAGGTGGGTTTTGCCGACGATGGCGCGCCTGCCGTGTGGCAGTATCTGAACCTCTGCACTTTGCAGAAGATTTCGCTGCACTACGACCGAGCCAGCGGCATCACGACGGCCCGCTACGACGAGTAAACCGACCGCGAGTAGATCATGGCGAATCCGGCCAGCCTGCCTTTCGACAACAGCTACATCAAGCTGCCGGAGCGTTTCTATGCCCGGCTGGCGCCGACCCCGGTCGCAGCGCCGCGGCTGGTGAAGCTCAATCGGGCGCTAGCCTTCCAGCTCGGCCTCGATCCCGAGGTGCTGGCCTCTCCGGAGGGCGTCGAGATGCTGGCCGGCAACCGGGTGGCGACGGGCTCGGAGCCGATCGCGCTGGCCTATGCCGGCCATCAGTTCGGCAACTTCGTGCCGCAGCTCGGCGATGGCCGCGCCATCCTGCTGGGCGAGGTCATCGACCGCGACGGCCAGCGCCGGGACATCCAGCTCAAGGGATCGGGTCGCACGCCGTTCTCGCGCGGCGGCGACGGTCGGGCCGCGGTGGGGCCGGTACTGCGCGAATATATCGTCAGCGAAGCGATGGCGGCGCTGAACATTCCGACCACGCGCTCGCTGGCGGCCGTCACGACCGGCGAGCCGATCTGGCGTGACGGCGAGCTGCCGGGTGCCGTGCTGACCCGTGTCGCGTCGAGCCATATCCGCGTCGGCACGTTCCAGTTCTTTGCCGCGCGCGGGGATACCGAAGCGCTGCGCCTGCTGGCCGACCATGTGATCGCACGCCACTATCCCGACGCACGCGATTCGGATCAGCCCTATCGCGTCCTGTTCGAGCGGGTCATCGCCCGTCAGGCATCGCTGGTCGCCAGATGGCTGCTGGTCGGCTTCATCCATGGCGTGATGAACACCGACAATTGCTCGATTGCCGGCGAGACGATCGACTACGGCCCCTGCGCCTTCATGGACGCCTACAATCCCGAGACGGTGTTCAGCTCGATCGACCAGCAGGGCCGCTACGCCTATGCCCACCAGCCGAGCATCGCGCATTGGAATCTGGCGCGGTTCGGCGAAACCTTGCTGCCGTTGCTGGCCGAGGACAGCGACGCGGCCCTCGCGGTCGCCAACGAAGTGCTGCCGTCGTTCCGCGGCCACTATGTCGAGGCGTTGATCGGCGGGCTCCGCGCCAAGCTCGGGCTGACGACCGAACAGGAGGGGGACTCCGAGCTTGCGCAGGCCTTCCTGAATGCGCTGACCGACGGCCAGGCCGATTTCACCCTGGCGTTCCGTCGTCTGGGCGATGCGGCGGCCGATCCTGCCGCCGATGGTACGGTTCGCGGCCTGTTCGAGAACAAGCCGGAAGCGTTCGACGACTGGGCGGTGCGCTGGCGCCAGCGGCTGGCCGCCGAGCCGATGGACGGCGCCGCCCGCAAGGCCGCGATGGATGCGGTCAACCCGGTCTATATCCCGCGCAACCACAGGGTCGAGGCGGCGC
The DNA here is from genome assembly GCA_020160995.1 of Pseudomonadota bacterium. GTDB lineage: Bacteria > Pseudomonadota > Alphaproteobacteria > Reyranellales > Reyranellaceae > Reyranella. The sequence continues at coordinate 30,354 of JAIUOY010000145.1, forward strand.
TCACGGCGGCTGCGGAGCGCGAGGACTACGCCCCCTTCGAGGAGCTGCTGACCGTGCTGGCCAAACCCTACGAGGCGCGGCCGGAATTTGCAGCTTATGAAGAGCCCCCGCCGCCGGACCAGCGCGTCTACAGGACGTTCTGCGGCACGTGAGGACCGGCCGCCGTCTCAGATGTTGACGGCGGATTCCGGTCGGGCCTCGTTCCAGTTGATCCAGTCCTTGAGCGGCAGGAAGCTGCCGTCGTCGACGCCGATCTCGCGCGCGATCAACGTATTGAGCTTGGCGTTCATCGTGGCGATGAGGTCGCGGTTGCGGTCGAAGTCGTAGGCGAGGTTCAGGGTCTCGTCGGGATCGTTTCGCAGGTCGTAGAGCTCGAGATCGTTCTTCGCGCGCAGTTCTTCCAAGGTCGCCGGCGTGTTGAAGCCACGGAACGAGAAGTAGCGGCTGAACTTGTAGCGCTCGTCGACGATCGATCGGATGCAGATGCGCAGCGGCCAGTTGACCGGGAAGGTCTCGATGGTGCGGAACACTGCCGACCGGGCGATCGATTTGTTCTGCAAGGTCTCGTAGAGCGTCTTGGTGAACTGCGGATCGTGCACCATGAGCTGGCTGTAGCAGAACAGCACACCGCCGCGGCGTTGCGTAAATTCCGGATTCACCGGCTGGCGCAGCAACGGCGAGAAGTCCTGGCCTTTCATGCGCGTCATGACGTCGGCCACCGGCGCCGTCGACTTGCCGGTCAGCGAGACGATGGTCGGCACGAAGTCGAGATGCGATGTCGTCTCGACGCAGCGCTGTCCGCCTTTGATCGCGGGGTGGACCACCAGCATCGACACATGGTTCTGCTGGCGATAGGTCGTCGTTCCCTTTCCCGACAGGCCGCCGTGGCAGCCCAGCAGTTCGCCGTGATCTGACGTGAAGATGACGATGGTGTTGTCGGTGAGGCTGAGGCGATCGAGCTGGTCGAGCAGCTGCACGATCTGCTGGTCGACGTCGCGGATGGCGTTGAAATAGTAGTTCTGGCGCATCCGCACCCGGCTTTCCTCCTGCGGGATCAGGCCCGTCAGGATGCCGTTGGCGGCGTGATAGATCCGGTGAGCCGGCACGCGATCGGGTGCGTCGAGTGATTGCTGCCAGGTCTTCTGCAGCGGGATCTCGTTCCATTGCCGCTTGTAGAGCGAATCGTTGGGCGGGTAGGCGATGCTCAGCTTGGCCTCCACCGCCTGTTGCGGCGGCTGCCCCGGTGTGTCGGTGTTCACCCACATCACGTCGTGCGGATTGACGAGGTTGACCGCGAGATACCAGGGCTGGCGCTTGTCGGCCATCGGCCGGCCCTTGGCCTTCAGCCACTGCACCGCCTGCGCCGTCGTGATCTGGTCGTACTGGTAGCCGCCCCGGGCACCCTCGATGAAATCGCCGACGCCGGTATAGTCGTAGAAGCCGTAGTCGCGATCCATCATGGTCTCGAACAGCGCCTTGATGTCGTCGGGATGGTTCTCCATCGCCATGGCGCCGTTGAGATGCCACTTGCCCTTGTACGCCGTGTAGTAGCCGAGCTTGCGCAGGACCTTGCCGATGGTCGGCAGCTTGGGATCCAGGCTCTTCATGTAGGGCACGCCGGCATTGTCGAAGATGCCGTTATGCGGCATGTGCAGGCCGGTATAGATCACCGCCCGCGAGGCCGAGCACATGTCGGCGGCGATCTGGTGGTTTTCGAAGAAGGTGCCGGCACGGCGCAGGCGCTCGTGGCCGGGCAGCGGCACCGGCCAGCGCGGACCCATATAGTGTTCCTGGTCCGTAAGGATGAAGAGAATGTTGTAACCGCCGTCGTTCGAGCCCGGCGCCTCGGCGGAGGGAAACTTGGACTCCGTGCCGCCGGTGATGCGGACGCCTTGCGCCGTATTGCTTGCCGGGGCATCGCAGGCCGCGACCGTCGATGCGGCGGCCGCAGCCGAGGCGGCCTTGATAAAGGTTCTGCGCGAAGAGCGAGCCACGGGATCCTCAACCGTTGAAGCAGGCGCGAAGGCGCTCGAAGGCATCGTCGCTGCCCGGCAGGCCGAAGCGCAACCACGTCGGTTGTTGCCGGAAGCTCCTGACATGGATGCCGCGACGGCCAAGCCGCTCGACCATGGCCGGCGCTTCGGGATGCCTGGCAAGGCAGAAGAGGGGTGTGCCGCCCAGAATGACAAAACCTGCTTCGATGAGAATCTCGTCGAGCCGCTGGCGATCCACCGTCAGGCGCTCTGCCGTGGCGCTCAGCCAGGCATCGTCGTCGAGCGCCGCACGGCCGATTTCCAGGGCCGGCCCTGAAACCGCCCAGGGGCCGAACTCGCCGTGCAGCTTCTCGGCGAGTTCGTGGCCGGCGATGGCGAAGCCCAGGCGCAGGCCCGCCAGGCCGTAGGTCTTGCCGAAGGACCGCAGCACGATCGTGCGCGGCGGCAGAGCGCCGGCGAGGCTGCAGGCGGGCGCCAGGAGATCGATGAACGCCTCGTCGACCACCAGCAACCTGGAGGGAGAGGGCAACTCGTCGGCGGCCAGAAGGCGGCCCCTTGGATTGTCGGGATTGACGACGACCGCGACCTCGGCGTCCGCCGCCTGATCGGGATCGGCGACGGTAGAGACTTCATGGCCTTGCCGGCGCCAGCAGATTTCGTGCTCTTCGTAGGTTGGGCCGAGGATGGCGACCCGGCTGGGCGGCAGAAGGCGCGGCAACGTCTGGATCAGCGCCTGCGTGCCGGGGGCGGCGACGATCGTGGCCGGGTCCGGCACGCCATAGCGGCGCGCGGCCGCGGCGATCAGCGCTTCCTCCTGTGCCCGCATCGGCAGCCGCGTCCATGCCTCTGCGGACAGCATCGGCATCGGATAGGGCACGGGGTTGATGCCGGTCGACAGGTCGATCCAGGGCTCCGGTGCATTGGGAAAGCGGGCGCGGATCGCGGAAAGGTCGCCGCCATGTTCGACCCTTTGGCTTGGCCGTTTTCCGGGTGCGGGCGTCATGTTAGGCAGAGCATTCATGTTCGCCAGTCTCGCCCTTGTCGCCGTCGCCGTCGAAGCGGCCGTTGGATATCCCGAGCCGCTCTATCGTGCGATCGGCCATCCAGTGACCTGGATCGGGCGGCTCATAGCATGGGCTGACGATGTGTGGAATTCACCCACGGCCTCGTTCGAGCAGCGCCGCGGGATGGGCGTCGTCCTCCTTCTCGTGCTCCTGGGGGCGAGCATCGCCGCGGGCGTCTTCGTGGCGGACCTGCTGGAGGACATCTTCGACGATCTCTTCGGTACGCTGTTCTGCGGTCTGTTGGCGAGTTCGCTGCTCGCGCAACGGAGCCTCGCTGCGCATGTCGGGGATGTCGCAAGCGGACTCGACGAGCATGGGCTCGCCGGCGGACGCAATATGGTCGCGCGCATCGTTGGGCGCGACACCGAGGCGCTCGACGAAGCCGGCATCTGCCGTGCAGCGATCGAGAGCCTTGCCGAGAATTTTTCCGACGGCGTTGTGGCGCCGCTCTTCTGGATGGTCGTGGCCGGCTTGCCGGGGGCGCTGGCCTACAAGGCGGTCAACACGGCCGATTCCATGATCGGCCATAAGTCCGATCGTTATCGCGCCTTCGGCTGGGCCTCCGCCCGCTTCGACGATCTGGTGAACCTGCCGGCCTCGCGGCTGGCAGCGCTCTGGCTGATCGTGGCCGCGGCGTTGCTGCCGGGTTGTTCGCCCGCGAACGCAATGGCAGCGGTGCGTCGCGATTCGCGTCATCACCGCTCTCCCAATGCCGGTTGGCCGGAAGCCGCAATGGCGGGCGCGCTCGGCATCCGGCTCGCCGGGCCGCGTATCTATGGCGGCGTGACGGTCGACGATCGCTGGATGGGCGACGGCCGGGCCGAGTTGACCGCCAGCGACATCCGCGCCGCGCTGCAGCTCTATCGCACGGCCTGCGGCGTCCAGATTGCAGTCATCGCTCTGCTGGCGGCGATCATCGTGCTGATGTGAGGTTCGGCACTCTCGCCAGCGCATAGAGCCGGTCGAGATCCATGTGCTGCTCGATGTGTTCGGCCAGACGGTCGAGCGTGGTTTCGATACCGGCGTCGTAGTCGAAGTCGGTGCTGGCCGCGCCGATCCGGTGCAGCCAGTGGCGACGCTGTCGGTCGTCCGCCAGCAGGCCGTGGATATAACAGCCGGCAATCCGCCCGCTCTCGTCGACAGCGCCGTCGCGGCCACCGCCGTCCAACGTCAGAAGTGGCCGCGCAGCGCCGGTCGTGCGGCCGATATGCATCTCGTAGCCTTTGAAGGGCACGCTGTTCGCTTCCAATTGCCCCGTGACTTCGACCAGGACCTTGTCGCCGCCCAACACGGTCTCGACATCGAGCAGGCCCAGCCCGTCGACGCTGCCCGGCGGCCCTTCGATACCGTCTGGGTCGGCGATACGGCGGCCGAGCATCTGGTAGCCGCCACAGATGCCCAGCACGTGCCCGCCGCGGCGCAGGTGAGCGCGCAGATCGATTTCCCAACCGGCGGCACGGAGCGCCGCGAGATCGGCAATGGTCGCCTTCGAGCCCGGCAGGATGACGAGAGCGGCATCGCCGGGGATCGCTTCGCCCGGACGCACGAACACCACGTCCGTTCCGGGCTCCTGCCGTAGCGGATCGAAATCGTCGAAGTTGGCGATGCGCGGATAGGCCAGCACGGCAATGCGAACTGCGCCTTTGGAGGTACCGAGGGTATTCGGCAGACCGAGCGCGTCTTCGGCCGGCAGCCGGTGGGCATCCTGGAAGAAGGGGACCAGCCCCAGGGCCTGCCATCCCGTGTGCCGTTCGATCAGCTTCATGCCGTCGGCGAAGAGTGCTGGATCGCCGCGGAAGCGATTGACGACAAAGCCTACGATCATCGCCGCATCGGCCGGATCGATGACCGTCTTGGTGCCGACCAGGCTTGCGATCACGCCGCCACGGTCGATGTCACCGACCAGCATGACGGGCACGTTGGCGGCGCGGGCAAATCCCATGTTGGCAATGTCGGCGGCGCGCAGGTTTACTTCCGACGCCGAGCCGGCGCCCTCGACCAGAAGGAGATCGGCTTCGGCGGCGAGCTTGTCGAAGCTTTGCAGCACGGCGCCCAGCAGTCCCGGCTTCATTGTCTGGAATTCGCGGGCCTTGGCATTGCCGACGACCCTGCCCTGCACCACGACCTGCGCGCCGACATCGCTCTGGGGTTTCAGGAGGACCGGGTTCATGTGGACGCTGGGCGCGATACCGGCGGCGCGCGCCTGCAACGCCTGGGCGCGGCCGATCTCGCCGCCGTCGGCCGTGACGGCGGCATTGTTCGACATGTTCTGCGGCTTGAACGGCCGCACCTTGAGGCCGCGCCGCGTATAGGCGCGGGCAAGGGCTGCGACCAGCAGCGACTTGCCGACATCGGAGCCCGTGCCCTGGATCATCAAGGCGCGCGCGGCGGGCCGATCCTTCATCAGAACTCGATGCCTTCCTGCGCTTTCACGCCGGCTGCAAAGTGGTGTTTCACCAAGGTCATTTCGGTCACCAGATCGGCGGCCTCGATGAGTTCGGGCTTGGCGTTGCGGCCGGTCACGACGATATGCTGGTCAACGCGTCGCGCTTTCAGCGCGGCCACGACCTCGGCGATGTCGAGGTGGTCGTAGCGCAGTGAGATATTGAGTTCGTCGAGCACGATGAAGCGGATCGATGGATCGGCCATCAGTTCCAGCGCCTTCGCCCAGGCACGACGGGCGGCTGCCACGTCGCGTTCGCGATCCTGTGTCTCCCAGGTAAAGCCTTCGCCCAAGGTATACCACTGCACCTGATCGCCGAACCGTTCGACCGCGAACCGCTCGCCGGTTTGCCAGGCGCCTTTTCCGAACTGCACGACACCGCAGCGCAGGCCGCGGCCAAGGGCACGCAGCAGTAAGCCAAATGCCGCCGTCGATTTGCCTTTGCCCTTGCCGGTGTGAACGACGAGGAGGCCCTTCTCGACCGTCTTGAGGGCAACCTCCTTGTCCTGAATGGCCTTTCGGTTGGCCATTTTCGACTTATGGCGAGCTTCTTCGTCCTGTTCGATCGTCATGGCTACCTGCTGTGCGATGGGACGGCAGGATGATCGCGGGCGCCTGCGACAGCAAGGTAGACCGAAGGTTGTTGACGGCTCTTGGTTCTCGCTCGTATCAAAAGAACACAGTGAGAGTGGGAAGGCTCGCTGCAAAAGTTGGGGAGGCTATGTCGGCTTGGGTCCGTTGGGCGGGCGTGCTGGCGGCTGTGTTCGTGGTCGCATTTCAAGGTAACGCCCTCGGCCAGTCGGCCGGCGACGAAGAGCTGCCGCGTACGTTTGTCGAGGGATTGGCGTCGGGCGTCGGCGATCCGATTTTCGAGTACTACCATTTGGCCGCAATTGTCGGCATTGGCATCCTTGCGGGTATCGCTGCGCGAGGACTCATTCCGCTGCTGGCCTTCAGCGCGGCGTCGATCGTCGGCGTCGCCATCCAGATCAGCCCCGTTACGCTTCCCTTCGATGAGGCCATCGTTGCCTTGACGACCATCGGTATCGGTGCGTTGGTCGTGCGACGACAAACGATGCATCCGCAGATTGCATCCATTCTTTTCGCCATTGCCGGGCTCTTCCATGGCTACTCGCTGAGCGAATCGATCGCCCAGGCGCCGACGGCGCCGCTATTGGCCTATATCGGTGGCATGCTTCTGGTGCAGATAGGCGTTGGCACCATCGCCTGCGCCCTCGCAATCAAGATCTCCGGTCAGCCGACGCAGATCAAGAATCTGACCGTTATCGGCGCCGTGGTGACCGTGGCGGGCACGGTCGCTGCCGCCAACTCGCTCGGCCTCTTTGGCTGACGGTTGTTGCGGCTCGATTCCCGTTGACGACGCTTCACCGCGGCCCGTATCAAGCGCGGGACGGTGCCCCGCAAGGGGATAAAAAGGGAACACGGTGACGGGCATTGCGCCCCAATCCGAGGCTGCCCCCGCAACTGTAATCGGCAAGCCGAAGGCCTTGATACCACTGGGGAACCGGGAAGGTGGCCTGAGGCGGAGAGCCGAGAGCCAGGAAACCTGCCGTCGAAAGTGCCGCATCCGAGTCCTGGCGCGGGGAGCCGTCAGGGGCGAGGTCCACCCGACATCCGGTCCTGACCGGAGGCGGGCTCCGTCGGAGACGGCAGCGAGACGAGTCCCGTTGGGCTCGCGACGACGGAGGCAAGCGATGACGACCCCGATTCGGCGAACGACCACCCTGGCGGCTTCCATTATGCTCGCCTGCCAGGTACCCGCCTACGCGCACCATGTAATGGACGGCAACCTGCCGCAGACCTTCGCCCAGGGACTGCTGTCGGGGCTTGCCCATCCCGTCATCGGCCTCGATCACCTGGCCGCCATCGTCGGCGTCGGTGCTCTGGCGGGCATCGCCGGCCGCGGCGTGGCGCCCGTTCTGACTTTCAGTGCGGCCATGATGGCAGGCGTTGTGCTGCATCTCGGCGGCGGCGACTTGCCGGGAGGTGAACTTCTGGTCGGCCTGGCCACATTGATGATCGGCGCACTCCTGATCCTGCGTGTCGCGATCTCGCCGGCCCTCGCAGTGGCCCTGTTCGCCGTTGCGGGCGTAGTGCACGGGCACGCGCTGGGCGAATCGATTGTCGGAGCGGAGCCTACGCCGATCGCCGCCTATCTCGTCGGCCTCTTCGTCGTGCAAACCGCCATCGGTCTCGGCGCGTGCCTCGCCGCTCAGCGCCTTGCTGGCAGCCGGGCTCGCACGCTGGCGCTTTCGGCAGCCGGCATCCTGATTGCGATGGTCGGCGGTGCGGTTGCGGCGCTTGCAGCTGGCTTCGCAGTTTGATCGGAACCGCCACATGACGATGTCTTCGACGCTCTATGTTTGCGTGACGTGTCGCGGCACTGGCGACGTAGGCGCCGGCGAACCGCGGCCCGGCGCGCGCCTCCTGACGGCGATCGAACACGGATCGGCAGAAGCAGGCGAAGGTATTGCCGTCGTCAGCGTCGAATGCCTGTCGAACTGCTCGCGGAGCTGCAGCGCGGCCGTCGCTGCCCCCGGCAAATGGACCTATGTGATCGGCAATCTCGATCCCGAGCAGCATGCCTCGGACATTCTCGCGTTCGCCCGCCAGCACAGCGCCCATGAACTCGGCCTGCCGGTGTGGCGCGAGCGGCCCGAACACATCCGCAAGAACACGATTGCGCGCGTTCCACCGATGCCCCTGAAGGAGTCCCCATGAGTACGCTTGCCAAGGTACCGTGCACGATCGTCACCGGCTTCCTCGGGGCCGGGAAGACGACGCTGGTCCGCCATGTGCTGGAGAATGCCGGTGGCCGCCGGCTGGCGGTGATCGTCAACGAGTTCGGCGATGTCGGTATCGACGGTGAGATCCTGAAGGGCTGTGGTGTCGAGAGTTGCCCGGAAGACGCGATCGTCGAACTGGCGAACGGCTGCCTCTGCTGCACCGTCGCCGACGATTTCGTGCCGACGCTCAAGGGGCTGCTCGACCGTCCTCAGCCGCCCGAGCATATCGTGATCGAGACGTCGGGGCTGGCGCTGCCCAAGCCGTTGGTAAAGGCGTTCAACTGGCCCGAGATCGCCTCGCGCGTCACGGTCGACGGCGTCGTGGCGGTGGTCGATGGCGCTGCCGTGGCAGCCGGCCGCTTTGCCGACGATCCGGAGGCGATTGCCCGCCAGCGCGCGGCCGACGACTCGCTCGATCACGACAATCCCCTGGAGGAAGTGTTCGAAGACCAGCTTCTCTGCGCCGATCTTGTCGTCCTGAACAAGGCCGACCTCATCGATGTCGGCGAAAAGAAGGCCGTCATCGACCAGATCGGCAAGACCTTGCCGCGCGCCGTCGCGCTCGTCGAAGCGCATAACGGCAAGGTGCCGGTGAGCGTGCTGCTGGGCCTCGGCGCCGCGGCGGAAGCCGATCTCGAAGCCCGGCCGTCGCATCACGATCTCGAAGGCGAACACGACCACGAGGATTTCGACACCTTCATCGTCGACCTGCCGGCCTTCGCTTCGCCGCAGCAGCTCGTCGACCGCATGATGAAGGCGGCCGAAACCCACGATGTGCTGCGCATGAAGGGCTTTGTCGACATCGAAGGCAAGCCGATGCGGCTTCTCGTACAGGGCGTCGGCGCGCGCATTCAGCATCAGTTCGACCGCCGCTGGCCGGACGGCAAGCCGCGCCAGGGCCGCCTCGTCGTCATCGGCGAGAAGGGTTTCGATCAGGCGGCGATCCGGGCGCTTCTCGCAGGCTAGGCAAGATGCACGTCCTGGCGACCGAGCTGGCGGGTCTCGAAGAGGTCGAGACTGCCATCGACCTCGGCCAGTCGCCCGCGGAGATCGTCGTTCTGTCCTTTTCCGACAGCGACCTCTCGGCCCTGGCGGCGGCGTGGCGCCACGATGCCGATCTGCTGCCGACCCTGCGGCTCGCCAGCCTGAAGAAGCTCAGGCATCCGATGTCGGTCGATCTCTATGTCGATCGCGTCTTGTCCGAGGCTCGGCTCGTCATCGTGCGTGGCCTGGGAGGTCTCGATTATTGGCGTTACGGGTTCGAGCATATCGGCGATCTGGCGCGCGACAGAGGCATGCTGTTCGCCGCGCTGCCGGGCGACGACCGGCCCGATCCGCGCCTTGCCGCCGTCTCCACCTTGACCTCGGACAAGCTCGCCGACCTCGACGCCTACTTTCGCGCGGGCGGCACGGAGAACCTCCGCCAGGCGCTGCGTTTTGCCGCCAATCTGCTGGGCCGCGACGTCGAGGCACGACCGCCCCGGCCGGTCGGCCCGCTTGCCGTCATCGGGGCGCCCGCCGATGGCCGGCCGGCCGCGATGGTCGTGTTCTATCGCGCCAATCTGATGGCTGCGGATATGGCGCCCATCGAGGCGCTGTTGCAGGCCCTCGACCGAGAAGGGTTCTCGGCCTTCGGCGTCGCTGTCGGCAGTCTCAAGGAGCCGGCAATCCAGCACGAGCTTGCGCAGCTCATCGGGGAGCGCAAGCCCAGGGTGATCCTGAACACCACGGCTTTTTCGGCGCTGCGCCAGGACGAGACGACCGTGCTCGATGCCGCCGATGCGCCGGTGTTGCAGGTCGTGCTGTCGGGCAGCACCCGCGAGGCGTGGGAAGGCTCGCCGCGCGGCCTTTCGCCCTCGGACCTGGCGATGAACGTCGTCCTGCCCGAACTCGACGGCCGGTTGCTGGCGCGCGCCATTTCGTTCAAGGCCGAAACGGCGGTCGATCCGCGCCTTGAGTTCGCGAGCGTGCATCATGCACCTGATGCCGATCGCGTCGATTATGTCGCGCGGCTTGCCGCGGCTTGGGCCAGGCTCGGCATCACGCCGCGCCGCGACCGCCGGCTGGCGCTGGTGCTCTCCGACTATCCCGCCCGCGGCGGCCGTACCGGCTATGCCGTTGGCCTCGACACGGCCGCGAGCGTCGTCGAGATCCTCACGCTGTTGCGTGGCGAGGGCTACGATGTCGGCGCCGGTCCATGGCAGCCGGCCGATGTCGAGCGGTTGCTGGCGGGGGCCGTCGATCACATCGAGATCCCTCTGGCGCGCTACAGGGAGTGGCTCGCCGATCTGCCGCCGAGCCTGCAGCGCAATCTGGCGGAGACATGGGGCGAGCCGGCACGGGATTTCCGGCTGCCGGTGTTGCGCTGTGGCAAGGTGGTGGTTCTGCTGCAACCCGACCGCGGCACGAATCTCGATCGCAAGTCGGGCTACCACGACACGAGCTGCCCGCCGAGCCACGCCTATGTCGCGCTCTATGCCTGGCTGCGCGAGCAGGAACGCATCGACGCGCTGGTTCATCTCGGCACGCACGGCACCCTGGAATGGTTGCCGGGCAAGGCGTTGGCGCTGTCGGCCGAGTGCTGGCCCGAGGCGGTGCTGGGCGCGTTGCCGGTCGTCTATCCCTTCATCGTCAACAATCCCGGCGAGGCGGTGCAGGCCAAGCGCCGCCTGGGCGCCGTCACCATCGGCCATCTGACCCCGCCGCTCAGCGCCGCCGGCCTGCACGGCGCGCTGGCCGAGATGGAGAGCATCATCGAGGAATATGCCGCCGCCGACGGCCTCGATCGCCGCCGTCTGCACTTCCTCGAAGAGGAGATCGTGGAGCGTGCCTGGAGCAACGGCCTGGCCGGCGAATGCGGGTTGGAGAAAGGCGAATCCAATCGCCAGGCCATCGCCAAGCTCGATGCGCAGCTTTGCGACATCAAGGAGCTGAGCATCCGCGACGGCCTGCATGTGTTTGGCCGTACGCCGGACGAGGCGAGGGTGAGCGCGCTTGCCCAGGCGACAGGGCAGGAGGCGGCGGTGCGGGCGTCCGCCGGGCGCGAGCGCAGCGCGTTGATCGCGGCCCTCGACGGTCGGCGTGTCGCGCCGGGGCCTGCCGGCGCGCCGACGCGCGGCCGCGCCGACGTGCTGCCGACGGGGCGCAATCTCACCTCGATCGATCCGCGCGCCATTCCCACCCGGACGGCCGCTGCCATCGGCACGCGCGCCGCTGCGGAAGTGGTGCGGCGCTACCTGCAGGACCATGGCGACCATCCGCGCGCCCTGGTGATCGATCTCTGGGCGTCGGCGTCGCTGCGGACCGGCGGCGACGATCTCGCGCAGGCGCTGGCCTATCTCGGCGTAAAGCCCGCCTGGGATGCGGTGTCCGGCAGGGTCACGGGCATCGAGGTGATGCCGCTCGCCACGCTCGACCGGCCGCGCATCGACGTGACCCTGCGCATCTCCGGCCTGTTCCGCGACATCTTCGAAGCGCAGATCGCGCTGTTCGACATGGCGGTGCGCAAGGTGGCGGCGCTGGACGAGCCGGCCGAAGACAACCCGCTCGCCGAAGCCTGTCGCAAGGGCGAGGACCTGGCGCGGGTCTTTGGCTCTGCACCCGGAAGCTACGGTGCGCAGGCAGCCGATCTGGCGCTCGATGGCGACTGGCGCACGCGAGCCGACCTGGGCGAGGCCTATCTCGCCACCGTGACCCACGCCTATGGCGGTGCCGAAAGCGTGCGTGACGCCGGCGAGGGATTCCGAAGCCGCGTCTCGGAGGCGGAGATCCTGGTGCATCCGCAAGACGACCGGGAGCGCGATATCCTGGACGGCGATGGCGTCGCCGATTTCGCCGGTGGCTTTGCCGCGGCGGCGGCCTTGCTGGGCAACGAGCCCGAGCTCTATCACCTCGATACCAGCCGATCCGAGCAGCCCAAGGCGCGGCGTCTGGCGGAGGAAATCGCGCGCATCGTGCGTGGGCGGCTCACCAATCCGCGCTGGATCGGCGGCATGCTGGAGCATGGCCATCGCGGCGTGGCGGAGATCGCCCAGTCGGTCGATGCGCTCTACGCCTTCGCCGCCACGGCCGACGCCGTGTCGGCGCCGCTCTTCGATGCGACCCATGCATCCCTGATCGCGGACGAGGCGGTCCTCGACGCCATGATCGCGCGCAATCCGGCCGCGGCGGCTGCCATTGCAGGGCGGCTGCACGATGCGTTGGAGCGTGGTCTCTGGGTAACGCGGCGCAACGCCGTGGAGCGCGAACTGGTGCGGGCAATCGGGCTTGCGGAGCCAGCGCGGGCAGTTGAATAAGACCGGGCAATGAGCATGGCAGCGGCCATAGAAGCCAGAAGCGACGTAAAGGGATGGTGCCCCGGCGTTCTGCGACCGATGCAGAGCGGCGACGGGCTGATCGTGCGCGTGCGTCCGCGCCTGGGCGCCTTTTCGCTCGACGAGGCGCGGGCCCTGGCCGATCTCGCGGGACGGCTGGGCAACGGCCATATCGACCTGACGCGCCGCGCCAATCTGCAGATCCGCGGTGTCGAGGCGGAAGCCTTGAGTGAGCTGCAGGCCGGCCTCGGCCGGTTGGGCCTCGTGGACAGGGACGCCGAAACGGAGGCGGTGCGCAATGTCATGATCGCGCCGCTTGCCGCGGCCGGATCGGACGTACGCCGGATCGCGATGGCCGTGGAAGCACTGCTTGTCGGCGACCGACGCCTGCTCGGCCTGCCGACGAAGTTCGGTCTGTCGATCGACGATGGCGGCCCGGTTTCGATTGCAGGCGAGCGCGCCGACATCTGCCTGCGCGCCGTTGGCGAAGAATTTGCGGTTGGCCTCGACGGGCGCGAGGGCATGCGGTGGCTCGGAGTGTGCGCGCCGGATGCTGCCGTGAGCGTTGTCTCGACGGCGATGCACGCCTTTCTCGATTGCGCGCCGCATCGCCGACTGCGCGATTTGGCGGAAGCGGACCAAGCCAGGGTGCAGGCGGCGGTGTTGCCGTTGCTCTCCAGGCTGCCATCCTTCGAGACGACCGGAGGTCGCGTTCTCGGCCTCGTTCAGAGCGCCGTCGGCATTGCCGCGCCATTTGGCCGTCTCGAAGCAATCCAGCTCCGCCGCCTCGCCGATCTCGCGATGATGGCGGGGGCGCGCGAAGTGCACCTGTCGCCGTGGCGTACGGTCTACGTGGCGGTTCGCGATGCCGCGGCAGGCCGTGCGCTGCTCGATGGCGCCGAGGCCATTGGCCTGATTGTGCGCGACGACGATCCCGTGCTGCGAATCGAAGCCTGCCCCGGCGCGCCGGACTGCACGTCGAGCAGCGTCGATGCGCGCGGCGATGCACGGCGCCTGGCCGGGCTTGCCTCGACAAAGGGCTTTGGCGGATCCCTCCACGTCTCGGGCTGCGCCAAAGGATGTGCGCGGTCGGCGCCGTCGGACCTCGTGCTGGTGGGCGATGGCGGTCGATATCGGCTGATCCGTCATGCGACGACGCGGGGGCCGGCCGAACGGTCGGTCGATGCCGACGATCTTGCTTCTGTGTTCCCGGAGAACGCCCATGGTTGAGCCGCGCGACTACATTCGCGACGGTGCGGAGATCTACCGGCGCTCTTTCGCGATCATTCGTGCCGAGGCCGACCTTGGCCGCTTCGATGTCGTCGAGGAACGCGTCGCGGTTCGCATCATCCATGCCTGCGGCATGCCCGAGATTGTGGGCGACATTGCGATGTCCGGTACTTTCGCCCGCGACGCGCGGCAGGCTCTGCGCAACGGTGCGCCGATCCTGTGCGACGCCAAGATGGTGGCCAACGGCATCACGCGGTCGCGCCTGCCTGCCGGCAACGATGTCGTTTGCACCCTCGACGACCCTGCGGTGCCGGAGCTTGCACGGGAGATCGGCAACACGCGCTCGGCTGCCGCGATGGAACTGTGGCGCGACCGCCTGGCCGGCGCCGTCGTGGCCATCGGCAATGCGCCGACATCGTTGTTCCGCCTGCTCGAAATGCTCGACGCCGGCGCGCCCAAGCCCGCGGCCGTGATCGGCCTGCCGGTCGGCTTCGTCGGTGCGATGGAATCCAAGGAAGCGCTGGCGGCCGATGCTCGCGTGCCGTTCCTGATCGTGCGCGGCCGCAAGGGCGGCAGCGCCATGGCCGTAGCCGCCGTCAACGCGCTCGCCAGCGATATCGAATGACAAGCCTCGACAGTCTCGCCGGCACGGCCAACGCCGGCACGCTCTACGGCATCGGTGTCGGGCCGGGCGACGTGCGCTATCTCACCCTGCGCGCTGCCGGGCTGGTGCGTGCCGTCGATGTCGTCGCCTTCTTCGCCAAGAAAGGTGCGCAAGGTAATGCCCGGCGCATCGTGGCGCCCTTGATGGGCGAGGGCCGGACGGAATTGAGGCTCGAATATCCGGTCACCGACGAAATCCCGGCCGGGCATTCCGACTACCAGAGCCAGATTGCGGGCTTCTATCGCGAGTCGGTGGAGCGACTGGCTTCGCTTTTGAAGCAGGGGCGGTCGATTGGATTGATCGCCGAGGGCGATCCCTTCTTCTACGGCTCCTTCATGCATATGTGGCGGCGGCTGGCGACGGATTTTCCGGTCGAGGTCGTGCCGGGCGTCACTGGCATGTCGGGCTGCTGGACGCGTGCCAACCTGCCGATCACCTGGGGCGACGACACGCTTGCGGTGCTGCCGGGCACGCTCGACGAGACGCAACTTACGGATCGTCTACGCCTGACCGACGCCGCGGTAATCATGAAAGTGGGCCGCAACCTCGGAAAGGTGCGCCGCGCCGTCGAGGCGGCCGGCCTGCTGTCGCGCGCCGTCTATGTCGAGCGCGGCACCATGCAGGAAGAACGCATCCTGCCGCTGGCCGAGTGCGGCGAACCGGCGGGCGCCTATTTCGCGATGATCTTGATCCCCGGCCAGGGGAGGGCGCTGTGACCGGCTCGCTCGTCGTGGTCGGCACCGGGCCGGGCAAGGTCGACCTCATGACGCCGGCCACGCGCACCGCCCTCGATCGCGCCACCGATCTCGTGGGTTATGGCCCTTATCTCGACCGTGTGCCGGTGGGCCGTGCCGATCAGCGCCGCCACGCATCGGACAACCGCGTCGAACTCGACCGTGCGCGCCACGCGCTGGAACTGGCGGCGTCGGGCCGGCACGTCGCCGTTGTCTCGGGCGGTGATCCCGGCGTCTTCGCCATGGCGGCGGCCGTGTTCGAAGCCGTCGAGGCCGGCGACCCGGCGTGGCGCACGCTCGACATCAAGGTCGAACCCGGCGTGACCGCCATGCTGGCGGCCGCGGCGGAGGTCGGCGCGCCCCTCGGCGGCGATTTCTGCGCGATCTCGCTGTCCTACAATCTCAAGGGATGGGCGACCATCGAGCGGCGTCTGGCGGCGGCGGCCGAAGGCGACTTCGTGATCGCCCTCTACAATCCCGCCTCCAAGGCACGGCCGCATCAGCTTGGTCAGGCCTTCGATCTGCTGCGCAAACTGAAGGATGCCGCTACGCCGGTGCTGTTCGTGCGGGCGGCGGGAACGACCGAGGCCAGGGTCGTGGCGACGCCGCTCGGCGCGGCCGATGCCGCCGTGGCCGATATGCGCACGCTGGTGATCGTCGGCGCCAGCACCACGCGACAGGTCGGCCGCTGGATCTACACGCCGCGCAGCGAGCGCCGCACATGATCGAGCCACTGAACGGTCTCGTTCGGGCTGTTCACCACATGGCCGGCAGGCTTGTCGGGCCGCGCGATCATGACCACCGGCAGGCCGAGGGCGCGTGCCGCTGCGATCTTGGCGTAGGTCGGATCTCCGCCGGCATTCTTGGAGACAACCACGTCGATTCGCTCGTCGCGCATCAGCGTCGTTTCGGCCGCGAGATCGAAGGGACCGCGCGCCTGGAGCAACACCAGGTCGGGCGGCAGGCGCTCGCCTTTGGGCGCATCGATCAGGCGCGCCAGATAGTGGTGCTGCGGCGCGACCGCGAAGACGGGCAGCTCCTGACGGCCGATGGTGAGGAACACGCGGCGCGGCGTATCCCCCAGCACTATTGCGGCGCTTTCGGTGTTCGAGACGTGTTGCCAGCGGTCGCCGGCCTGTTCGGTCCACGGCGCACGAGTAAGCGACGCAAGCGGCAGGCCGGCCTGTCGGCAGGCGGCAACGGCATGCGCCGACATCTGCGCGGCATAGGGATGCGTGGCGTCGACGACCGCCTCGATCTTCTCCGGTTGGAGATAGCGCACCAGACCTTGGATGCCGCCAAAGCCGCCGATCCGCGTCGGCAACGGTTGAGCGGCTGGCGCCGAGGTGCGACCAGCCAGCGACAGGGTGGCCACAAAGCGGGAATCACCAGCCAGCAGCCGGGCCAGCGACGCGGCTTCCGTGGTGCCGCCGAGAATGAGAACGCGCATTGCAGGATCAATCGATGACGGCCGAGGGCGCAACCTGCCCGGCGACGCGCTGGCTGTCCATTGTCGGGATCGGCGAGGATGGCGTGGCGGGTCTGTCGCCGGTCGCGCGGCAGCTTATCTCTTCGGCCGAACTTGTGCTCGGAGGCAAACGCCACCTTGCCCTGGCCTGCGAGCTGATCCGCGGCCGACAGATGTCCTGGCCGAGTCCGATTGGTACGGTGCTGCCTGAAATCGAGAAGCATCGCGGCCGCCCCGTCGTCGTGCTGGCGAGCGGCGATCCGTTTCATTACGGCGTCGGCGACATGCTGATGCGCGCGGTTGCGGTCGAAGAGACGATTTGCCTGCCGCAACCTTCCTCCTTCAGCCTGGCCGCCTCGCGGCTCGGCTGGTCGCTGCAGGACGTGACGCCGGTCAGCCTGCATGGCCGGGCGCTGGAGCATGTCGTGCGCCATCTCCAGCCCAGGGCGCGCCTTCTGGCGCTGTCATGGGATGGCGGAACGCCGGCCAAGCTTGCGGCGCTTCTGGCGGCACGCGGCATGGGGGCCTCGACGCTGACGGTGTTGGAGTCGCTCGGCGGACCCAACGAGCGCGTGCGGACGACGACCGCCGATGCGTTCGCCTTGGCCGACATTGTGCCTCTCAACGTCATGGCCCTCGATGTCGTTGCCTCGGCCGAGGCGCGGGTCGTGACCCTGGCGTCCGGTCTCGACGATGCGCTGTTCGAGCATGACGGCCAGCTCACCAAGCGCGACATTCGCGCCGTGTCTCTCTCGTCGCTGGCGCCGCGACAGGGTGAGCTTCTGTGGGATGTCGGGCTGGGCGCGGGCTCCATCGCCATCGAATGGTTGCTGCGTCATCCTTCCATGCGTGCAATCGGCGTTGAAGAGGGCGAGGAGCGTGCTGCGCGGGCTGCCCGCAACGCCGCAGCACTCGGTACGCCCGACCTGCAGATCGTGCAGGGCGTTGCACCGGCAGCCTTCGCGGGTCTGCCGACCCCCGATGCGATTTTCGTCGGCGGCGGCCTTTCCGATGCCGGCCTGCTCGACGCGGCCTGGGCTGCCCTGAAGCCCGGCGGACGCCTCGTGGCCAACGCCGTGTCGCTGCAATCCGAGGCGCGGTTGATCGACTGCTTCCAGAGGCATGGCGGCGAGATCACACGGCTGCAGGTCGCCAAGGCCGGCCGCGCCGGCACCGGCAATGTCTTCGTCTGGCGGCACGCCGCTCCCGTCACCCAGTGGCGGGCGAGGAAGCCATGATTGTCGCGGGAGTGGGCTGCCGACGAGACACGTCGGCCGATGAAATCGAGCGGGTCGTGCGCATGGCACTCGGCATGTTCGACCTCGCCGTCGAGCGGCTGGACGCCATCGCCACGGAGTCGGAAAAGGCGACGGAGCCTGCGTTTCCCGAGGCGGCCCGACGGCTCTCGGTGAAGCTGATCGCCTGTACGGCGTACGATCTCGACAAGGTTGCGGGCCGCGTGCTCACGCGATCCAAGCTCGTGCTGGAAGCCAAGGGGCTGCCGTCGATCGCCGAGGCGTCGGCGCTCGTGGTGGTGGGCCGCGAAGGTCGGCTGCTCGGCACGCGCGTCGCCACCGAACGCGCGACCTGCGCCATTGCTATTGGAGAAGGACGTTGACTGTACATTTCATCGGGGCGGGCCCAGGTGCGCCCGACCTGATCACGGTGCGTGGCCGCGATCTGATCGCGCGCTGTCCGGTCTGCCTTTATGCCGGTTCGCTGGTGCCCGGGGCGTTGCTCGACCATTGCCCAGCGGGAGCGGAGATCGTCGATACCGCGCCGATGTCGCTCGACGAGATCGTGGCGGCATGCCGTGCGGCTACCGAGCAGGGGTGCGACGTGGCGCGGCTTCATTCGGGCGATCTTTCGGTCTGGAGCGCGCTCGGCGAGCAGCTCCGTCGACTGGACGAAGAGGGCATTCCTTACACGATCACGCCGGGCGTACCCTCCTTTGCCGCCGCGGCCGCAGCGCTTGGCCAGGAACTCACTCTGCCGGAGCTTGCGCAGTCGGTGGTCCTGACGCGCACGTCGGGTCGCGCGTCGGCCATGCCGCCGCGTGAGACGCTGCAGGCGTTCGGCGCGACGGGCGCGACCTTGGCGATCCATCTTTCGATCCATGTGCTCGACAAGGTCGTCGCCGAGCTGGTGCCGTACTATGGTGCGGACTGTCCGGCTGCCGTGATCTATCGCGCGAGCTGGCCGGACGAGCGCGTCATTCGCGCCACTCTGGGCACCATCGCCACGGAGGTCGCCAAGAGCCCGATCGAACGCACGGCGTTGATCTTGGTCGGCAAGGTCCTGGGCGCGCGCGATTTTCGCAACAGCGCGCTCTACGACGCCGCCTATCAACGCCGGTTCCGCGGCCGCGACGCATGATCCTCGACGGTTTCCCCGACCTTCCCGATTTCCCGGCAGGCGAAGTGTGGTTGGCTGGCGCCGGTCCCGGCGATCCGCGCCTGCTGACCGTGCTGGCGCTGTATGCGGTGTCGAAAGCCGACGACATCGTTCATGACGCGCTGGTCGATCCGCGGGTTCTGAAGCTCGCACGAGCAGGTGCGGAGTTCATCAAGGTCGGCAAGCGTGGCGGGCGGCCATCGCCGCATCAGCGAGACATCAACGAAATCCTGATCGAGCGGGCGCGTTTCGGACGCCGCGTGCTGCGCCTGAAGGGCGGCGATCCGTTCGTCTTCGGGCGTGGCTGGGATGAGGCCATGGCGCTCCATGTCGCCGGCATTCGCTTCCGGGTGATTCCCGGCCTTACCTCCGGCCTCGCCGGCACGGCGCTTGTCGGCATTCCTGCGACGTCGCGCGACACCAACCATGCCGTGGTGCTGGCGGCCGGCCATCGCGCGGAGGACGGCCGCTCTGCTGCCGACTGGGAGGCGCTGGCGCGGCTTGGCCAGCCGCTCATCCTCTATATGCCGATGGCGCAGCTGCCCGAGATCGCCGCCGCCCTGGCGCGGGGCGGGCTTTCCGCCGACACGCCGGCTGCGCTCATTCAATCCGCGACGACGGATGCCGAGCGGGTGGTCGAAAGCACGCTGGGCACGCTTGCTTCCGATGCTTCGCGCGAGGGCATTGGCTCGCCGTCCATTGTGGTCATCGGCGCCATCGCAGGTCTGCGCAAGGAACTGCTGTCGTCGATGGTCGGCTGGCAATGAACGGCGGCCCGCGCGGCTTCATCGTTGCCGCCACCCGCTCCGGCGCGGGCAAGACCGTCATCGCGCTGGGCCTGATGCGCGCGCTCGCCCGCCGCGGCCATGTCGTGCAGACCTTCAAGTGCGGCCCGGACTATATCGATCCTGCCTTCCATGGCGTGGCGGCGGGCAAGCCCAGTTTCAACCTCGACACTTGGTCGATGGCGCCGCCGACGCTCGCGGGTCTGATACAGCGCCACGCTGCCGACCTGGTCGTGGTCGAAGGCGTAATGGGCCTGTTCGATGGCGTCGCGGCCGTCGGCCAGACCGCACGCGGCGCGACGGCCGATCTCGCCGCGCTGACGGGCTGGCCCATCGTGCTGGTCCTCGACGTGTCGGGGCAGGCGGAGACCGCCGCGGCGGTCGCCACGGGGCTGGCGCGCTATCGCGCCGACATCGCCGTGGCCGGCATCATCCTCAATCGCGTCGCCAGTCTGCGCCATCTCGCCACGATTGCGCCGTCGCTGGAGCGCGAGGGCCTGAAGCTCTTTGGTGCCATCGCGACCAATCAGCGTTTCGCTCTGCCCGAGCGGCATCTCGGCCTGGTGCAGGCCGTCGAGACGGCCGATGTTCCGCAACGGCTCGACGTGCTCGCCGATACGGTCGAGGCCTCGCTCGATCTGGCCGCCATCGAGGCGGCCGCGCGGCCGGCGGCAATGCCGGCGGTGGGCAGCACTGCAGGGCTGCAGCCGCCGGGCCAGCGGATTGCGTTGGCGCAGGATCGCGCCTTCACTTTCATGTATCCGCATCTGCTGGAGAGCTGGCGCCTGGCCGGCGCCGAGATCGTGCCCTTCTCGCCGTTGGCCGACGAGGCGCCGGATGCCAGCGCCGATGCCGTGTGGTTGCCCGGAGGCTATCCCGAACTTCACGCCGGCACGCTGGCGGCCGCCGCTCGCTTCATGAACGGCCTGCGCGCGCATGCGGCCAGGTCGGTGCCGATCCATGGCGAATGCGGCGGCTACATGGTGCTGGGGCAGGGACTCGAAGATGCCAGTGGCAAGCGCCATGCGATGGCGGGGTTGCTGCGGCTCGAATCGTCCTTCGCCAGGAGGCGTCTCCACCTCGGCTATCGCCGTGCGAAGCTTCTGGCCGACAATGTGTTGGGAAACGCCGGAACCGAGATCGCCGGCCACGAGTTCCATTATGCCAGCATCCAGTCGACGGGCGACGAGCCATTGGTCGACTGTCGCGACGCAACGGGTGCTGCCGTTGCCGAAGCGGGAGCCCGTCGCGGTTCGGTGAGCGGCACGTTCTTTCATGCAATCGATAGATGGCAGACATGACACCCGACTTCGACGCCGCCTTTCGCAAGGAGTTTCGCGATCTCGTTCTGTGGCGGCGCGATGTGCGGCGCTTTCGTACCGATCCGGTCGCGCGCGAACGGATCGACGACCTGCTCGAAATCGCAAGCCATGCGCCATCGGTCGGGCTCAGCCAGCCTTGGCGGTTCGTCCATGTCGAATCGCCGGAACGTCGCCGCGCCGTGGTCGAGAGCTTCACGCAGGCCAACAAGAAAGCGCTGGCCGGCTATGTCGGCGAGAAGCAGGAGATCTATGCCGGCCTGAAACTTGCCGGGCTGAAGGAAGCTCCGGTGCATCTCGCTGTCTTCTCCGACGACGGCACACACAGCGGCAGCGGGCTCGGCCAGCAGACCATGCCGGAAACCTTGCACTACTCGGTGGTCGCGGCGATCCAGACGCTGTGGCTCGCCGCGCGTGCCGACGGCATCGGCATGGGTTGGGTCTCGATTCTCGATCCCAAGGCGGTGACGCGCGTGCTCGACGTGCCAGCCGGCTGGAGCCTCGTCGCCTATCTCTGTCTCGGCTTCCCGGCCGAAGAACATCTCGATCCCGAACTCGAACGACACCATTGGGAAGTGCGCAGCGACCTCAAGGATGTCGTGTTCATTCGCTGACGTCTTGACGCGTTTCATCTCCACTGCCAGAACGATTGGCGGTGGTTCCCCTTCGGGGGATCAATAGGGAACGCGGTGCGTTCGCTTCGGCGAGCAATTCCGTGGCTGCCCCCGCAACTGTGAGCGGCGAGCTTTCGACCAAGATGCCACTGGGCACCGCAAGGTTCCTGGGAAGGCGGGCGGAGGCTGGGACCCGCAAGCCAGGAGACCTGCCACCAGCCGCGGTCACGCGCGAACGCATTGGGCGGGGTGTTCCGATGTAGCAACCGACCTGTCGTCGGCCGCTCGAAGCGGCATGGCGAGGGAAGGCTACTGTTCGCGGTGACGTCGAGACGTGCCGCGAGTCTGACGTGAAGAATTTATGGATCACCACAAGCACTTACTCATCGCCATTTGAGATCATGATTGATAGTTATGTTATAATGTAACATATCTGAGTTCAGAAGATGCACCCAGAGAACACTCTCGACCCGCTAGAGCTCTATGCCTCGGCGATCGATGCGTCGGACTATGTGCCGAAGATCGCGCCGCTGGTGCACCGCATGGTGCCGGCGGTGGGCGAACTGCTCGATGTCGGCGCCGGTGGCGGTCAGCTTGGCGCGGCCCTGCGCGATCCGGCACTGCCATGGACGGCGGTCGAACCATCACCGACCATGCGCCGCCGCCTGGCGCGGCTCGATGATCCGCCGCACATCGTCGACGCCGGATGGGCAGAGGCGGCGGTCCCCGCGGGGGCGCACGACACCGTGCTGGCGGCGACCATGCCGGCCTTCTTCGAACAGCCCGAAGCCTTTCTCGCGCGTTGCCGCGCCTGGGCGCGTAACACCGTCGTCTGGGTCGTGCCGGCGCATGCCGGCCCCAAGGGTCTGTGCTTTGCGGGATGTTTACCGTCGGAATGGCACAGCGAAGACGAGACCCCCGGCATCGACATCGTGATGCGGGGATTGTCGTCGGCGTCGCGGCCGCAGGAAGCGGCCTTTGTCGATTGGACGTTCACCGGCATCGTGGCCGACCTCGACCAGCTTGCGCATTGGATGGCCGGCCGACTCGGCTGGTCCGACGCCGACGAACGTCGCGATCACCTGCATGCGCATCTCGCCGGCAAGGCGACGCGCACCGCCCAGGGTTTTCGTCTCGACATTGTCAGAAGAACTGCCGTTCTCGTTTGGGGGAAAGAATGAACCGGCTCTATGCCTCGCTCGTTTGGGGGAGCATCGCTTTCACCTCGGTTCCATCCATCGCCCAGGATCAGTCGCAGAATCAATCACAGGGGCAGGCGCCGACGCCGGCGCTTTCGAAGGACGCCACGCATACGCTGCCCGAAGGCTTCATCACCGCAACCGGCCGCTACGAACCTGTCAATCGCATTGCCGGCACGGTGCAGATCATCCATCAGGACCGCATCGAGAAGTCGACGGCGCGTTCGGTTGCCGAGCTGCTGTCGGAAAATGCCGTGGGCTTCATGAGCGAATGGACGCCGGGCCAGACCTCGATCAACATTCGTGGCGCGCAGACCGAGGGTCAGGGCCGCGATTTCCGCAGCCAGGTGCTCGTGCTGATCAACGGCCATCGCGCCGGCACGGCTAACGTCTCCAAACTGTCGAATGCCGATATCCAACGCATCGAGATCGTGCGTGGCCCCAGCTCCGTGGTCTACGGCAGCCAGAACATGGGCGGTGTCATCAACATCATCCTGAAGAACGGTCGCACGGCGCCCGGCGGCTTCATCGAGGGCATGGCCGGATCCTGGGATCTCTTCGAAGGTCAGGCCCAGTATGGCGGCGTCACCAAGGGCGGCTTCGACTACTATGGCGGCGTTGCCTCCAGTACGCGCGGCAACTACGCTATTCCCGGCGGCAAGTCCGAAGAGAACACGGCCTGGACGCGTTTCAGCGCCACGGGTGCGTTCGGCTACCAGTTCAACGAAAACAACCGCATCGACATGACGGCGCGCACCGACGGCATCTACAACGCCGGCTTCCGCGGTTCGGCCGCCAACATCTTCGCCTTCGATACCCGTACCAACGCGTCTTTCGACATCAGCATCACCGGCAACACGCCCGACAAGGTGATGAACTATTTCTTCCAGGCCTATTACGTCAACGACGTCGATGCGCTGAACAATCCCTCGCCGCTCAGCGCCCTCAACACCGTCCCGAACCGGACCTTCACCGACTACAACCGGCGCCAGCTCGACGTTCTCGGCACACGCTTCCAGCCGAGCTTCAATGTCTGGAAAGGCAACCAGCTCCTGGTCGGCATCGACTGGGAAAGGAGCTGGCTGCGGTCCGACCGCAACCGGGTCGGCGGTGCGGCTGTGACGCAGGCCTCGCCGCAGGACAACAACCAGACCGACAACGTCTTCGCCTTCTACCTCGAAGACTCGCAAAGTCTGATCGATGATCGTCTCGTCGTGCGCGGCGGCATCCGCCAAACCTTCGGCACGACGGCACTCGACTGGACGCCCTATTCGCCGACCCTGATCACCGGCAGCACCAACTACCAGGTCACGACCTGGATGGCCGGTGCCACCTTCCAGGCGACCGACTGGCTGGGCTTCCGCGCGGGGGCTTCGACGGGCTTCCGTGCCCCGACGGCGACCGAACTCGGCGCCAATTTCACGGTTACGCCGATCGGCACGACGATCTTCGGCAATCCGGGACTCTATGCGGAGACGGCGCAGCAAATGGAGGCGGGCACGACGCTCACCTGGGATGGTGGCCGTTTCGACGCCGTGGTGTTCCAGAACACGATTGCCAACCGCATCTCGGCGGTCACAGCCTCTTCTGTCGGCGGCCGCACGATTCAAGTTTACCAGAACAATCCGGCCAACATCGTGGTCCAGGGTCTCGAGTTTCAGGCCGAGGCCGACCTGGTGAGGAGCTTCAAGCTGCCTTTCGAGGAGAGCTGGAACTGGAAGGTCTTCGGCAACGGCTACTACAACTTCAAGATGGTCGACTATGGCGCGCCGGCTGCGGCTGGAACGGACATGGCGACGCGCATCAACCAGTACGGCATGGATATTGGTACGCAGTTCGGCCAGACCGGCACCAGAATACCCTGGAACCTCCAGCTTCTCGGCATTCTACGCGGTCCGATGTGGTACAATACCGAGGAGAGTCTCTCGCCGGTTTTCTTCCCGGGCCAGATCCGCAGCACGACGGTCTATCAGAAGGACCCGTTCTGGATCTGGAAGATCCGTGGTGAGGTCGAGGTGTACAGGGGCATCAAGGTCTTCGCCGCGGTGAACAACATCTTCAACGTGAACGCCCATCCGATCTTCATCGCCCAGGATCAGGTTCCGTGCATGGCCGTTCAGGCCAACCAGAACGGCGCCTGCGGTACTTCGATGGCCGGCCGCGAGTTCATCATGGGCTTCCAGTTCCGGTTCTGATGCTAAGGGCAGGGCTTGCGCTTCTGATGGCTGCGTTCGCATTTTCGAGTGCGAACGCAGCGGCGGAACCCATCACGGTCCGCGATGCCTTCGGCCGCGACGTCACTGTGCCGGCGCCGCCGCAGCGTATCGTCACGATCTTCGCTTCCAACACTGAAATGGTGGCAGCGCTCGGCCTTGCCAATCGAATTGTCGGCATCGAGGCTTTTACCCGATTTCCGCCCGAGGTGCTGGGCAAGCCGTTGGTCGGCGGTCGACTCGGCTTCTCGGTGGATGCCGTGGTCGACCGCAAGCCCGATCTCGTGGTGGTGACGCCGGCCCGCCAGGCCGCCAACCAACTCGTCGAACCGATGGAACGGCTCGGCATTCCGGTGCTGGTGCTGCTGCATCGTCGCGTGCCGGAGATTCTCGATAACATCCGACTGCTTGGGAAGATATGTGGCGTACCGGAACGCGGCGAAGCGTTGGCGGCGGAACTGCGGGCGAGGCTCGACAAGGTCGAGAAGCAGGTCGAAGGCTTGCCGCGGCCGAGCGTGGTGATGATCACCGGCCGGCTGGGCAACGGCCTGCTGCTGATCGCCCGCCCCGGCACCTATACGGGGGACGCCGTGCAGATGGCCGGTGGCCGTTTTGCCCTGGATAGCGGCGCCATTGCGCAGATCTCGCCCGAGGCGGTGCTGAAATCCGATCCCGACGTGTTGCTGTTCGCCGGCAGCGACAAGGACCTGAAAGAGCTGGTTGCCCGGCCGGGCTGGGCCGACATGCGTGCTGTCCGTAACGGGCGGGCCTTCACCGTCGTTCGCGCCGAGTTGCTGATCCCCGGGCCGCGCACGATTGCCGGTGTGGAGAAGCTGGCCACGATGCTGCATCCGGCGGCGATGGCCAGGCAATGAGGGTTTGGACGTCTCTCTCGCTGGCGCTGTTGCTGGCGATCATTGTCGCCGCCTGCGCCGGTCATGACTGGGCGTCGCCGGGAGACGTGTTGCGAGCCATCGCCGGCGATCCTTCGCTCGGTGCACGCTTGCTGGTCGAGTGGCGCATCCCGCGCGTGCTAGCCGCGGCCTTGGTCGGGGCGCTGCTGGGGCTGGGCGGCACGGTCTTTCAGGGTGTCTTTCGCAACCCGTTGGCGGAGCCCTATCTTCTGGGTTCGGCCGGTGGTGCGGCGCTGGGTGCTACGGTGGCGTTGCTGGTTCCGCTCGCCGTGCCGCAGTCGTTGCTCCTGCCGGTACTCGCCTTCGCCGGTGCCTGGGGGGCCACGATCCTGGTCATCGGCATTTCGCGTGTTTCGGGTGCGGTCGATGCAGCCGGCATGTTGCTGGCAGGCGTCGCCATGGCGGCGATCCTGGGAGCGCTGCGTTCTTTCCTGATGCTGGCGCTCTCGGACGAGACGGTGAGCCTGCAGATCGTGCTGAGCTGGGTGCTGGGAGGCGTGCAGACGCCGAGCTGGCCGGTGCTGGGCTTGATGACGGCGATCTCGGCGGCTTGTCTCGGCCTTACTCTCGTGCTCGCCCGCAACCTCGACATTCTGGGCCTTGGCGAGACGATGGCGACGTCGTTCGGGCTCAACGTGAACCGCTTCGTCATGCTGGCGGTGCTGGCAGGGTCGGTCGTGGTTGCCGCGGCTGTGGCGTTCGGCGGTCTTGTGGCCTTCGTGGGCCTCGCCTCGCCGCATATCGCGCGCTGGCTGGTGGGGCCGCTGCATCGGCCCTTGTTACCGGCTTCGGCTCTGGTGGGCGCCATCGTCGTCACGGTGGCCGACGCCATTGCAAGATCGGCCCTGCCGCCGGCGGAGATTCCGCTCGGCCTCGTGACCGCGGTCGCAGGGGGGCCGTTCTTCATCCTGCTGCTGGCGCGCAGGTTGCGCACATGACCGCGCTGGTCGGCGACAAGCTCACGGTGAAGCGCGGCAATGCCACGCTGCTTGACGGCCTGTCGCTGTCCCTGGGGCCGACCGGCTCCGTCGCCGTCATCGGTCCCAATGGCGCAGGAAAGTCTACCCTGCTGAAGGTGCTGGCGGGCATCGAGGCTCCGACCTCTGGCCGAATTCTGCTGGGCGACCGTGATCTCGCCTCGCTGTCCCATGCAGCGCGCGCCCATGCACTGGGTTTCGTGCCGCAGCATTTCGATCCGCACTGGGACTTGAGCGTCGGCGAGCTGGTGCAGCTCGGAGCGGAACGCGGTGAACGTGTCGCACAGGAGGCTGTCGACAAAATCATCGCTGCCTTCGAACTCGCGGGGCTGGGGCATCGGCGCTGGTCGACCCTGTCCGGTGGCGAGCGGGCGCGCGTGCTGCTGGCAACCGTGCTGGTCGTCGATCCGCCGGTGCTGTTGGCCGACGAACCTGCGGCAAGTCTCGATATCCGCCATCGCCTGGACGTGATCCAGGCCCTGGCGGCGCGCGGCCGCGATCGCCTTTCGATCGTGGTCGTGCACGATCTTGATCTCGCTTTCAGTTTCTTCGACCGGGTCGTGCTGGTCGACCGCGGGACGGTGATCGCCGATGCGCCGGCGCGGGCCTTGCTCGACGATCCGCGGCTCGACGCCGTATTCGGCGTTCGGTTCGAGCGACTGCGGACCGACGACGGCTGGCTGCTGCGCGCCCGCCTTTGACAGAACGGGATCGACGGGCATTATTGCCGGCCATCATTGGGGGGCGCGTGTGACAGCAGGAGATCGACCAGCGAGAGCGCCGATCTCCGACGGCCTGTTCTACCTCCTTGCCGCGCTCTGCGGCGCCCTCACCGGCGTAGTGGGAGCGGCTTTCCATCTCGTGGTCGACAAGCTGACGGTCTGGCCGTCGTGGGTGGTCGCGCATTTCGGCCACGGTATCGGGGCCATCCTGCTGGCGGCCGCCATTGCCTCGGTGACCCTGGTCATTGCCTTCTTTCTGACTCGCCGGATCGCACCTGAGGCCGCAGGCAGCGGGGTCCAGGAGATCGAGGGCGCCATGGAGGGACTGCGCGAGGTCCGGTGGCGTCGCATCCTGCCGGTGAAGTTCGTCGCCGGTGTCCTGTCCCTGTCGTCGGGCCTCGTCGCCGGCCGCGAGGGACCGACCATCCATATGGGCGCTTCCATTGCCGCAGCGATTGCCGAACGCTTGAAGTTTCAGACAAGCGAGCTGCGCGGCCTTCTCGCCGCCGGCGCGGCGGCAGGACTTGCGGCGGCCTTCAACGCACCGCTTGCGGCTATCCTGTTCATTATCGAAGAAACCCGCAAACAGTTCGCCTATACGTTTCGCGCCTACACCGCCGTGATTATCGCGTCGGTGTCGAGTGCCGTCGCGATGGAACTGGTCGGAGGAACAGCGCCTCAGCTGAAACTCGACAGTGCCGAGATGCCCCTGTCCATGCTGCCGGCCTTCCTCGCGCTCGGGGTGCTGTTGGGGGGCGTAGGCCTGCTGTTCAATCAAACCATCCTCTTCATGCTGGACTGGACGGCAAAGACCTTCCGCAAGGTGCCGTTCGTGCCGGCGCTCGTCGTCGGCGCCGTTGTGGGGGCGCTCGCGCTCGTCCTGCCGCAGGCGGTCGGCGGCGGGGAGCTGCTGATCCCCGGACTGGTCACCGGCCATCTGCCGCTGGCAACCCTGGCTGTGCTCGTCGTCCTCCGATTCATCGGTGCAATGGTGAGCTATCCGGTGGGTGTGCCGGGCGGCATCTTCTCGCCGATGCTCACTCTTGCGACGGCGCTGGGCCTGATCATTGGTCTGCTGGTGGAAGCAACATTGCCGACGCCGCCCCTTACCAGTGCGGCTTTTGCCATTGCGGCCATGGGTGGTTTGTTCGCCGCCACAGTCCGCGCGCCGCTGGTCGGCGTCGTGCTGGCGGCGGAGCTGACGGGGGGATATGCGCTCATCTTGCCGCTGATCGTGACCTGCATGACCTCCAATGCCACGGCGCAGGCGCTGGGTGGGCGGCCGATCTACGAGCTGCTGCTGGAGCGCACGCTGCGACTTTCCGGCCAGACGGCGCCGCCATCCCGGACCGGCGTTTCCGCGCCGATCGGCGCCGACGACTCGCCACGGTCCTAGGTTCTGCCTGTCAGGAACCAGTCGAGGATCCGCGCATTTTCGTCGCGCGGATAAGTGTGGGAAAGGTCGACGATCTCGCGATACACCACCGCCGCCCCAGCCTCTTTCAAGGTGCGCTCAGCTCCCTGCGCCATTTCCGGTGGAAACATCCAGTCCTGTGCACCGTGCACGATATGGATCGGCAGATCCCTGAGGCGCGTCGCATCCGCGAACGTCATCAGCAGGGGATGGAAGCTCGCGGCGATGGGCGCGAGGTGGGTGAACTGGCAACCACCGCGCAGACCCAGCACGTAGCTGAAAGTCCCGCCGTCACTCATGCCGGTCAGCAGCTTGTGCGAGGCGTCGATGTTCCAATCGTTGGCAACATCCTCGACCATGCGGTCGATACGCGGGCCGTCGACTTCGGGCTCTATCAGCGACCAGGTCGAGCCGGCTGCCGTCGGGGCGATCAGGATGAAGCCGCGCGTGCGCGCTTCGCGCAGCCAGCTCCAGAGGAAGGCGCCGCCATTGCCGCTGCCGCCATGCAGGGCCACGACGAGCGGCCAGCTTCGGCTGGCTTCGTAGTATTCAGGCACATAGAGCGAGAAGGCGCCGCGCGTCCCGGCCGGGCCGCCGACATGCATGAAGCCCACGCCTTCGCGCGTCGGATCGGCGGCGCCCAGGCGGTCTACCAGTGCAGTGTCGGCGCGTGCGGGCTGTTCGAGAAAGAAATGGCTGATCGGCTGCAGATGCACCGCCATCGGATAGAGCGCTTCGCAGGCCTGCGCATAGCCGCGCAGGCTGCGATAGGCCGCGATGATCGGCTGCGATGCATGCGGGGCTGCCTGTATGCCGGCCAGTGCGTCGGCCGCGGCTTGGGCGGCACGTTCGAGATGGTCGCGTACCGGAGCAAGCCGGTTGGGCCACTCCAACGCCCGTGATGCGGCGAGAGCCGGAGCGAGGTCGTCGTTGCGGCCGGCAAGGGCGTCGATGATTCGCGGCAGGGAGGTTGGCGAGAGGTGGCGACTCGCGAACTCGATCGCATGCAATGCACGCAACGTCGCGGGCACCAGCGCGGAGATGGCGTCGATGGCGGGTTCGATCGCGGCGTCGGCCATCAGTCTTTCAGAAGCACGGCATCGAGGGCCGGCCTGCCGCGGATCATGTCGGCGGCCTTCTCGGCGATCATCAGCACCGAGGCATTGAGGTTGGCCGACGGCATGGTCGGCATGATCGAGGCATCGACCACGCGCAGCCCGTCGAGGCCGCGCACGCGCAGTTGATCGTCGACGACGGCGGTCGGATCGCTGTCCGGCGCCATGCGGCAGGTGCCCATGAGATGGAAGGTCGTGGTGCCGCGTTCCTTGGCGGCCGCCATCAATTCCTCGTCCGACTGGGCCTGCGCGCCAGGGAATTCCTCGCGATCGTAATATTTGCTGAGCGGTCGGGAGCCCAGCAGGCGGCGTGCCAGCTTCATGCCGGCCAGCAGCACCTGGCGGTCGCTTTCCGCGCCCAGATAGTTCGGCTGGATGATGGGGTGCTCGAAAGGATCGGCCGACCGGGCCCGAACAAAGCCGATGCTGTCGGGGCGCTGCTGCCAGGAGGCGATGGTCATGCCGGGGAAGTCGTCGAGGGTCGACTGCACGCCTTCCTTGTAGCTCGCCGGCGTGAAGGTGAGCTGCAGGTCGTAGTTGTCGACCCGTTCGTCGGACTTCCAGAAGACGTAGATCAAGGTCGGGTTGAGCGAGAGGATGCCACGACGTGTCGCGGCGTATTTCAGCACTTCGCCGACCAGTCGCAGGCCCTTGGAGCGCTCGTTGATGCTGACGGCATTCTTGACACGTGCGACGAAGCGCGGCGCATAGTGGTCGCGCAGATTCTCGCCGACGCCGGCCAGTTCGTGCTTCACGTCGATGCCCAGGGACCGCAACAGCGGTGCCGGACCGATGCCCGAAAGCTGCAGGAGCTGCGGGGAATTTATCGTCCCGCCCGACAGGACGACTTCCTTGTTCGCCCGTATCTCGACCGGCGCACCGCCGCGGCCGCCTTTCAGATAGCGAACGCCGACGGCACGCTTGCCGTCGAGGAGGATCGAGGTGGCGTGCGCATTGGTGCGTACCGTGAGATTGCGCCGCTTCATAGCGGGATGGAGAAATCCACGGGCGGCGCTGACACGGCGGCCATTGTTCACGATGCGCTGTACGTAGCTGACGCCCGCCTGCGTCGTGCCGTTGTAATCGCGGTTGCGCGGGATCCCCATTTCGACCGCGCCTTCGATGAAGGCCTCGCACAGGGGGTCGCGCCATTCGAGATCGGTGATCGGTAGATTGCCGTCGCTGCCACGGAAGGCGGTATCGGCCTCGCCCATACGCCGTTCGCTGCGGCGGAAATAGGGGAGAACGTCGGCATAGCCCCAGCCGCGATTGCCGCGTTGGGCCCAGCCGTCGAAGTCCAGGCGCTGGCCACGATTGTAGATGTGGCCGTTGATCGAACTCGAGCCGCCCAGGGTCTTGCCGCGAGGCGTGGAGATGGCGCGGCCGCCGGTCCATTCGCTGGGTTCGGACTTGTAGAGCCAGTTCACCTTGGGGTCGACCAGCGTATACATGAAGCCGGCCGGGATATGGATGAAGGGATGCCAATCCCGGGGACCGGCTTCGAGGACGCAAACCGTGACGTTCGGATCCTCGCTCAAGCGGCTCGCCAATACGCTGCCGGCGGAGCCGGCGCCTACGATCACATAGTCAAAGCTGTCCATTCCCGCTCTTTTCCGCCCTGGTCGGCTCTCGCCCGTTTCTTATGAGCGTGATTGACCACCGGATTTGGGCAGGAAGCAATGCTCCATCGCAGGAAATCGACGCGCCCGCACATCGGCTGCATAGCTGGCTGCTGCTTCGGAGATCTGATTTCCGATCTCGGCATAGCGCTTCACGAATTTCGGCGTGAACTCGCTGTACAGGCCCAGGACGTCGTCGATAACCAGGACCTGGCCATCGCAGGCCGGCGAGGCGCCGATGCCGATCGTGGGGATCGGCAGCGTCTCGGTGATGGCCCTGGCCACGGGCTCCAGCGTGCCCTCGAGGACGATGGCGAAAGCGCCGGCCTCGGCCATCGCCTCGGCATCGCGGGTAATCTGCCGGGCCTCCTCGTCGGATCGCCCGGTGGCTTTGAAACCACCGGCCACGTTCACGGCCTGCGGCATCAAGCCGACATGGGCACAGACCGGCACGCCACGCTGGGTCAGGAACCGCACCGTTTCGGCAAGCGCTTCGCCGCCTTCGATCTTCACGCCGCTGGCGCCGGTCTCGGCCATCACGCGCGCCGCACTGTGGAAAGCCTGCTCCGCGCTCGCCTGATAGCTGCCGAACGGCAGGTCGACGATCACGCAAGCGCGCGAAGCGCCGCGCACCACGGCGGCACCATGGGCGATCATCATGTCGAGCGTCACCGGCAGGGTGCTGTCGAAACCGTAGATCACCATGCCGAGCGAATCGCCGACCAGTAGCAGGTCGACATGGGGGTCGAGACGGCGGGCCATCTCGGTCGTATAGGCCGTGAGGCAGACGATAGGCTCCTGGCCCTTGCGGGCCCGGATCTGTGGCGTGCTGATTCGTTTGGCGGCTTTGACGGCGCTCATTTTGACCTGCGGGCTGGTGAAACCCTCGTTTCCCACGTTCGATCCGTCGTAAAAAGACAAAATCGCACCGAATGCCGCCAGTCGAAGCCTTGGGTCGCCGAGCGGGCGCTCAGCGCATCAATGCACGGCGCCAGCGCAAAGCATCCTCGATCTGCGTTTCGAGGCCGCGCTGAGGTATCCAGCCAAGCTGTTCCTGCGCCTTGGAGATAGCACCGACGAGGCGCGGCGAATCACCCGGCCGACGGGCGCCGAACACGTGGGGCACGGGTTGGCCGGCGAGCTTGCCGACGCAATCGACCACCTGCTTGACGCTATATCCGATGCCGGAGCCGAGATTGAAGGCGTCGTGCCGGCCTGACTTGCCCTGAAGCAACAACCAGCGTACGGCGCGCAAATGGGCATCGGCCAGGTCGGTCACGTGCACATAGTCGCGCACGCACGACCCATCTTCGGTCGGATAGTCCGAGCCGTGCACGACAAGGCAGGGGCGCAATCCCAGGGCTGCGTCGATCGCGAGCGGAATGAGGTGCGTTTCGGGATTGTGCGCCTCGCCGATCAAGCCACTGGCATCGGCGCCGGACGCATTGAAGTAGCGCAACGAGGCGGCCCGCAAGCCACGCCACGCGGCGGCGGCCAGCGCACGCTCGACGCTCGCCTTGGACGAGGCATAGGGGTTGATCGGCGCGAGGCGATGGGATTCGTCCAGCGCATCGGCTTGCGGCAGGCCATAGACGGCGCAGGTGCTGGAGAAGACGAAGGCCTCTACGCTGTGGCGCACGGCGGCGCCGATCAGCACATGGCTCTTGCCGGCATTGTTGTGCAGGTAGCGCTGAGGCTGCGACACCGACTCGCCGACCTCGATATAGCCCGCGAGATGGATCACCACGCGCGGCTTGTGGCGGACGAAGACATCCTCGACGAAGCGGCCGTCGCCAATATCGCCGCGCTCGAGCGGTCCCCAGCGCACGGCCCAGTCGTGGCCTTTTTCGAGGGTGTCGAGGCATATCGGCTCCACACCAGCCTCGGCCAATGCCTTGCAGACGTGACTACCGATATAGCCGGCGCCGCCGGTCACCAGGACCGGCCCGGGAATAGGGGGCTCGAACACGTTACACAATCCAATCGTTAAAGCTGAGCTGCTACAGACGCGCGCCGAGGCGAAGCATGATGACGTTCTGCGAATAATCCAGGCCGGGCTGGTTCGAGGCCCGATGGACATACTGATAGCTGGGTCCGATAAAGAATTGGCGCACGGGCGTATACATGAGGCTGGCGCCGAAGGTGACGTACTGGTCGTAGCGTGAATTGGTCGACGAGAAGCTCTGATAGTCGGCGATAGTGTAGTCGGCCAGGGCGCCCAGTTGGATATTGGGTCGCACTTCGTAGCTGACGTTGAAGCCCATCGACGTATTGAGATAGCCCGATTCGCCGATGACGGCGGCTTCGTTGACCGTGCGCCTGACGTAAGGCCGTATCCAGAGCTCCTTCAGCGGATTCCAGTGCGCCAGCAGACCGAACATCGGACCCTGTAGTGGCGCGGTGCCCTGGTTTACGTAGTTCTGCTGCAGATAGCCGGCGAAGGCTTCGGCCGTGATCAGACCGCCAAGGTCGAGGGTGATGCCGCCGACGAGATCCCAGCCGTTGGAATTGCGGGCGAAGCCCGTGGCATCGACCGGCGTGACGTACATGCGCTGGTTCAGGCTGCCCCGTACCCAGAACTCGTAGCCGTCGAGAAACTCGTAGCCGAACCGCAGGGATTCGCGCAGCTCGGTACGATTACGGTCGGCGTTGGGAACGACGCCCTGGGCGACGCCAAGGCCGTTGTCGAAATAGGTGTAGTTGTCGACGTTGAATTCAGCGCGGGCGCTGAAGCGATTGACCTTCTGGTAATAGCCGGCGCTGCCAATCAACTGATTGTAGATCGTTACATTCGAGGGGCCGCTCACGGTGTTGGGAAGGCCGGGATCCTCGTGCTTCCGATTGAACGAGAAGCCGCCGTAGATATTCCAGTTACGCTGGATGTCGATACGGCCGTCGGTCCCCACCGCGACATCTTGATAGTTCTGCGTCGGCGCGCCTGTGTAGAAGCCGATGTTGCCGCGCGCATAGACGTTCAGCATGTGGCTCGACCAGGTGGAACGCAGCTCTATGGTCGGCTTGATCACCTGCAGGAAGCTGGCCGTGGTGCCGCTGCTCGCCGATTGAGCAAAGACGTTGTCATTGAAGGCTTCGTTGAGTTCAAGAGCAGGGAACAGCAGGAAGCTGCCGAGCCGTACACCCTTGGGATCGTAGTTTTCGCCTTCGCGGGCCGAGACGGTGCGATCGTCCTGCCGCTCGAGGCGACGCTGCGGAGGGCCGGGGCTGCCGGGTGCCGCTTGCTGTGCTTCTGCACAGGTTATTCCGAACGACATCAATGCGGCGGCCCCCCAAAGGGCTCCGGCGCCACGTATTGTGGTCATACCGTCTCCATCGCTCCGCCAAGGTGCGCCATTCAACCATCGACGCACCTCAGTCTCAATACGATACGCGGTGGTTAAATGGACCGGCCTGACATCGTACTCAATCTGAGGATGGCGCGATCACAGACTGGTCACGGACAATTCGCTGGAAATGCAAGGAGTTAGGTCGGCGGCCGAGCCACTGATTGATCACTGTCGTTTGGCTATGGCTTGGCGAATGTTCGTCATCCCGTTCGCCCCGCCCGGAGATCGCCATGCTCAAGATCGTCAAGGATTCAGTGCTCAAGGTCAGCCGGTCATTGGGATACGACATCGTGCCTCTGCGCGAGATGCGCGAACGTGACTTTGCGCTGCACCTGCGCGAGCTGCTGACCCGCCTGAACATCGACTGCGTGCTCGATGTCGGTGCCAATGTGGGGCAGTACCGGGACTTTCTGCGCGATCGCGTGTTTTATGAAGGTACTATCGTCTCGTTCGAGCCGGTGGCGCGTCATGTCGAACTGCTGCGTGCGCGGGCTCGTGACGACGCCGCCTGGCACATCGAAGGCTACGCGCTGGGTGCGCGCGATGAGCAGATGGCCATCAACGTCATGGTATCGGACCAGTTCAGCTCCTTCCTCGAGCCCGACAATCGCCAGGTGCAGGAGTTTTCGGAGCTCAATGTGCCTTGCGCCAAGGAAACCGTGACGGTGCGCACGCTGGACGTCGTGCTGCCGGTGCTGCAGGAGCGGCTGGGTTTCGAGCGCCCCTATCTCAAGCTCGATACCCAGGGCTTCGACATCGAGGTTCTGCGTGGTGCAGGCGGCAGTCTGCAATCG
The DNA here is from genome assembly GCA_020160995.1 of Pseudomonadota bacterium. GTDB lineage: Bacteria > Pseudomonadota > Alphaproteobacteria > Reyranellales > Reyranellaceae > Reyranella. Next base: position 66,494 of record JAIUOY010000145.1, read on the forward strand.
GTAAGGGCCTTGCAGACGGAGGCGTCGGTTCTCGGCATCTACAAGGGGATGCCGGGCTACATGGACACGCTACGTCATCTCGATGGGTTGGGCTTCGATATCACCGGCATGTATCCGGTAAGCCGCGATACGGCGCTGCGTCTGGTCGAATTCGATTGCGTGATGATCAATCGGCGTGCCGTCGCCTCCTAAAGGGAGCTTCTAGTCCAGCCTGCCACAGAGCTGCCGGACATCTTCGCCGGCGACGAACATACTGCGCGGCGATGCGCCGAGACGGCCGCGGACCCGATCGTACTCGTCCGATGTCAGCGTCTCGAAGAAGCTGACCAGCGAATCCTCCAGCGGCATGTCGAAGGTCCATCCGATCTCATGCTGTTCGAGGACCGAGCCGACCTCGAAGCCCCGTACGGCGAGGCACGGCACGCCAAAGTAGCCGGCCTCGTAGAAGCGGCAGGGCATGAGCCACCGCGAATTGTGGTCGGTGTGCTCCAGGTCGAGTGCCCAGGCAAAGTCGACCTCGTCGTACATGTCCTCGAGATCCTGGTGCGGCAAATAGGGTCCGCCATAGACGATGTTGGGGTGACGCCGGAGAGCTTCGTCGAAACGCGCCTGATCGACTGTCGTCAGCACGCCACGGAATTTGAAGATGACGCGCCCCCGCAGGCGCTCGGCGAGACGCGTCATGAGGTCGAAAGTTTCTTCGCCCCGTATCAGGCCGAAGTAGCCGACGATCCAGGGGCGCTGACCGCGGTCGTTGTGCAACGGTGCGTTGGTTCGACGTGAGATCGAGGGGTGCAGCTTGTTCTCCAGCAGGAACCACTCGCCGTGATAGCGCTGGATGGCGTCGTAGAAGGCGCGATGAAATCCCGGCGAAGACAAAACCAGAAGCCGGGTGTTGCGCAGACACAGCCGTTCGACGGCGCGGATCAATCGCGATGCCCATCCGTCGTGGATGAGGATCGGCGGAATGTCGAGCACTTCGTAGGTAAGTGGTGCGCGAGAGAAGGAGATGAGACGCGCGAGCATGGCCAGCACCAGCTGGTCGATGTTGCGGGCATAGTAGACGGAGGCGCGCTTCAGTTGCTGGCGATGTGCGATGATGGTGGGGATGGCGCGCAACAAGGCGCCGAGACGCTGCCCGTAGCGGCCGTCGCTGGTGAGGCCGAGCGGCACATGTGGCCATGTCGGCTGATACGAGCTGTTGTAGCGATGGCGGCGAAAGCCGAACACGGTAACGCGATAGCCATGATCGGCGAATTGCTGCACGCGCTTCAGGGTGCTCGCATCCGTCACGTCCGGGCAGAAGAAGAGCAGCTCGCGTCCGTCGGCGTTCATGACGCGCACGCGATTCACGCTGTCGCTCGTGCGATCGACGGTGACGTTCTCATCCTCTATGTCGACCGATCCGTGCATGCTTGCGCCTCCGGCGTGGAGTATCCGGGAAGTGCCGGGATTTGGAGCGTGACCAATCTGTGTCGTTGGGCGCGGCGCATCCGGACAGTCACAGGTTAATCACTAGCCGCAACGGCGTGCGCGGTGTTTCGATAGACGTACATGAACACCGCCGTCACTCATGCTTGCGACACGCATCTCGCCGATCGTTCACCGCGCTTCGAGCGCGTGGCGGTCAGTTGTGTCTTCGGCAATCCGCGCGATTTACGTTCGTGGTCCGGTGCGCCGGCGAACGTGTCGAATGCAATGGAGCGTCTGGGCGTCACCGTCGAAGCCATTCATCCGAGGCTCGGCAAGATGGCCAAGTTGGGTGTCGCGTTGCACGACATGCTGAGTGGCTATGGGCGGCCGATCTCGAGCGAGCAGGTGCTGCGCAGTCTGCGGGCGCGCCGCCGCATGGCGCATGAAGTGGCACGTCAGGCCGATGCGCTCGGCGTGCGCCACGTCCTGCACACGGGCACGCTCGACCTGCCTGCCTGCGATCTCGTTCGCGGCACGCGGCACTATCTCTACTGCGACCATAGTTGGGCGCTGGCGCGTCGCCATCACGTCCATGCAAGCCGCTTCACCGGCAAGGCTCTGGAGGCCTTCGAAGCGACGGAGCGCGAGGCCTTGGCCGGTCTCAGCCATGTCTTCACCTTCGGCGCCTATGTCCGGGACAACTTGATTGCCCATTACGGCCTGCCTGCCGATCGCGTGACGGCTGTCGGGTCGGGCATGGGGGCGATCGAGCCCTGGTTCGGTCCGAAGGATTTTTCCCGTCCGGCACTGCTGTTCGTCGCCAAGCATCTCTTTCAGGCCAAGGGCGGTATGTTGCTGCTGCAGGCATTCGCCGAAGCGCGCCGCCATCGGCCGGATCTCAAGCTCACCATCGTCGGCGACGAGCGCAGCCGCGCGTTTGTGGACGGGCAGCCCGGCGTCGAGCTGCGTGCGCATCTGCCGTGGACGGAGCTGCAGAACCTCTATCGTCAATCGACGCTGCTCGTGCAGCCCATGCTCAACGACCCCTGGGGGCAGGTCTATCTGGAGGCCATGGTCTCGCGCACGCCGGTGATGGGGCTCTATCGCAACGGCCTGCCCGAGCTGGTCGACGGCGGCCGTCACGGCTTCCTGGTCGATCGCGCCGAACCCACAGCCCTCGCCGAGGCCATATTGAGCGCGCTCTCCGAACCACGACGGTTGGAAAGCATGGCCTCTGCCGCTCAGCGCCACGTCATCGGTTCCTATTCCTGGGACCGCGTCGCCGAACAAATCGTCTTCTCTTGAACGGAAGGTCGCCAGCATGTCGAAGGACAAGATCGCCCTCATCACCGGAATCACCGGGCAGGACGGCGCCTATCTCGCCGACTTCCTATTGGGGCAGGGCTATGTGGTGCACGGCATCAAGCGCCGTTCCTCGTCGCTCAACACCGAACGCATCGACTATCTCTACCGCGACCGCCACGACAGCGACGTTCGTCTGTTCCTGCATTACGGGGACATGACCGATTCGACCAACCTTTTACGGTTGCTGAACGAGATCAAGCCGACCGAGGTCTACAACCTTGCGGCACAGAGCCACGTGCAGGTGAGCTTCGAGACGCCGGAATACACGGCGAACACCGACGCCCTCGGAACGCTGCGCATGCTCGAGGCGATTCGCATTCTGGAGATGCAGGATCACGTGCGCTTCTACCAAGCCTCGACGTCCGAACTGTTCGGCAAGGTGCGTGAGACGCCGCAGCGCGAGCTGACGCCGTTCTATCCGCGCAGTCCCTATGCCGTGGCGAAGCTCTACGCCTACTGGATCACGGTGAACTACCGCGAGGCCTATGGCATGCACGCGTCGAACGGGATCCTGTTCAATCACGAATCGCCGATCCGCGGCGAAACCTTCGTGACCCGCAAGATCACGCGCGCCGTCGCGGCCATCGAGCGCGGCTATCAGGAGCGCCTCTATCTCGGCAATCTCGATGCCAAGCGCGACTGGGGTCACGCCCGCGACTATGTCGAGGGCATGTGGCGCATCCTCCAGCAGGAGGAGGCCGACGATTACGTACTTGCTACCGGCGAGACCCATACGGTACGTGAGTTCGTCGAGCTGGCGTTCGGCCAGATTGGCCGGCCCATCGAGTGGCAGGGGACGGGCGACGAGGAGCAGGGCTGCTGCCGGCGTACCGGCAAGGTCCTGGTCGCACTCGATCCGGCCTATCGCCGGCCGACCGAAGTCGATCTGCTCCTCGGCGATCCGGCGAAGGCCATCACCAAGCTCGGCTGGCGTCATCGTACCAGCTTCCCGCAACTCGTGGCCGAAATGGTCGAGGCCGACCGTGTCATCCTGAAAGGAATGGGAGAGCGTTATGCCCAGTACCCCACGCTACACGCTGCGCAATAAGCGAATCTGGGTCGCAGGCCATCGCGGCCTGGTGGGCGGCGCGTTGGTGCGCCGCCTGCAGAGCGAGGGCTGCGAGATCGTCGTGGCGCCGCGCGAGTCCGTGGATCTGCGGCACCCCGATCAGGTCGAGCGCTGGATGCGTGAGGCCAAGCCGCAGGCGGTATTCCTGGCGGCGGCACGGGTCGGCGGAATCTACGCCAACGATACGCGGCCGGCCGAGTTCATCTACGACAATCTGATGATCCAGACCAACGTCGTCGAGGCATCGCGCCGCGTCGGCGTCGAGAAGCTGATGCTGCTGGGCTCGTCCTGCATCTATCCGCGTCTGGCGCCGCAGCCGATCCCGGAAGCGGCTCTGCTCACCGGCGCGTTGGAGCCGACGAACCAATGGTACGCCGTCGCCAAGATCGCCGGCATCAAGCTCGGCCAGGCCTATCGGCGGCAGTACGGCTGCGACTTCATCTCGGTCATGCCGACCAATCTCTATGGTCCGGGCGACAACTTCGACCTGATGCAGAGTCACGTCGTGCCGGCCCTGATCGTGAAAGCGCATCAGGCGAAGCTCGCCCAGGCGCCAACCATGGAAGTCTGGGGGACGGGCGCTGTCCGTCGTGAGTTCCTGTTCGTCGACGATGCCGCCGACGGCATGGTCTATCTGATGCAGCACTTCTCGGACGAAGGGATCGTCAATCTCGGTCAGGGTTCCGACGTGCCGATCCGCGATCTCGTCGAACTGATCTGCAAGGTCGTCGGCTACAAGGGCGGGATCCGCTTCGATACGTCCCGGCCGGACGGTACGCCGCGCAAGATGATCGATACCTCGTTGGCTGCGTCGCTCGGCTGGCGGGCACGCACGCCCCTGCAGGCGGGTCTCGAGGAGACCTACCGCTGGTACCTCGACAATGTCGCTTCCGAGAAGCGCCGCGCCGTCGCCTGAGGCGGAGCTCGCGACTGGTCATCTCGATGCTGACCTAAGTCGACGGTCACGGCGCGGCGGCGTTCTGCTCATGGGCGCGCAGGGCGTGCGCGTGCTGGGGCAGCTCGCCACGCTCGTCGTGCTGGCGCGCCTTTTGCCGCCGTCGGCTTTCGGCCTTTTGGCGATGGTGGCGGCGGTCGGGTTGGTGCTCGACCTGCTGAAGGAGCTCGGTCTCTCCGCAGCCACCATCCAGAAGACCGACCTCACGCAGGCGCAGGTCTCGGCGCTGTTCTGGATCAACGCCGCAGCCGGAGCCTTGCTGGCGCTCGCCCTGGTTCTGGCAGCGCCGCTGCTGGCGGCATTCTATGGGCAACCGGAACTCACCTCGGTGGCCCGTTGGCTGGCCCTCGGCTTTGCGATGAGCGGCCTCACGGTCCAGCACTGGGCTCTGCTGCGTCGCCAGATGAGGTTTGCGGCGATCGCCGGCCTGGAGACCATGGCCGACTACGCAGGCTATGCCGCGGCCATCGGCCTCGCACTGGCGGGCGAAGGCTACTGGGCACTGGTCGCCCAGCGGCTGATCACGCCAGGCATCCTCATGATCGGAAGCTGGGTCGTCTGCCGATGGCGGCCGTCCCGACCGGCCGCGGCCCCCGAGCTGGGTGGCCTGCTGCGCTTTGGAATATCCGTGACCGCAAGCGGCCTCGCCTCGGCCATGGCGCGCAGCTTCGACCAGATCATGATCGGCTGGCTGTGGGGACCGGCGGCGCTGGGCCTTTACGAGCGCACGACGCGCCTCCTGCTTCTGCCGGTGAACACCATTAACGCGCCGGTCTATGCTGCCGGGATGCCGGCGCTCAGCCGGCTCGTCGATCAGCCGGAGCGCTACCGCGCCATGTTCCGGCAGATCGTGCAGAAGCTTGGCCTGCTCACCATGCCGGTCTTCGCGGTCGTCGCACTGACGGCCGACTGGATGGTCGAGATCCTGTTCGGCCCGTCATGGACGGCCGCGGTGCCGCTTGCCGCCCTGTTCAGCGTGTCGGCGATCTTCCTGCCGGTGCTGCTGACGATGGGCCTGCTCTACCTGACCCAGGGCCGCACGGCGGAGCTGCTGCGGGCGACGCTGATCGACGCGGGAATTTGCCTGCTGGCGATCGGAGCCGGCCTGCCCTGGGGAGGCGTGGGCGTCGCCGCCGCCTTGGCAGTCACGGGGCTGGCGCTGCGCACGCCGCTCTCGTTCTGGCTCGCCACCCGGCACGGTCCGGTCCGCAACATCGACGTCTGGCGCGCGATCGCGCCGCCGGCGTCGGCCGCCATTGTTGCGGCAATGACGGTGGTCTTGGTGAGAGCCTGTGTGCCGCGCAACTTATCGGTCGAATCCGTCGCGGCCGTCGGTGCGGCCGCCTCGACCGTCATCTTGCTGGTCTTGCTGCTGTGGCCGGAAACGCGGCGCGAGATACGTTCGGGCGTTCACCGCGCTGCCATCTTCGTCCGACGTCGGCGCGCCGTTCTTGAACCCTAGGCTCCCTGCGATCAACCTGGAGGCGATAGTCGCGGCATTTGTCTCGACGCTGTGGCCTTCGCGCGACGCGCTGTTAGGGCCGCTGTACCGCGGTCACCCTCGCCGCGAGTAGATCGGCGCCAATGCCCGTCAGTCCGCGGCACTGATGTCGTCGATCGGGTTCATGTTGCAAATCTTGTAGGAACGACGGATTGCCAGTGGGCCGGATCGTGTCGCTCGCGAACGGTGCGAACGCTGAGGATCGAAGTGCCGGCGGCAATCAGCAGCACGGCCCAGGTCTTCGGGCCGACATAGGAGCCCGATGCCTGTCCCAGGATCAGCCACACCGCCCAGCAGTAGAGAATGCTCGGCACGCCCAGCATCCGCAGCCAGACGGACAGGGCCGCGAACATGACCACGCCTCCCACCAGACCAAGATAGATCCAGTGCAGCCAGAAGTAGTTGGTCAGCACGTCGCCGATGCGACTGATGCGCCAGGCGGACTGGAAGGAAGGCGAGTTCATGTAGACGTTCATCACGTTGTCGGTGATGAAAGGCTCGCCGGTAAGGCCTGCGCCGGCTATCGGGAAGTGGCGGAAGATGTCGAACGCGACCAGCATCGGGCCGGTGAAACGATAGAAGAAGCTGGCATCCTCGCCGCGCGACAATTCGGCCAGCCGGGCTGCAAACAGGGTCTGTCCGACGACCACGGTAATGCCCAGCACCACGACAGAAAGTGCGATCATGCCGATGAGCCGGGTCGTCGAGCGCCGGCTGTTCGCGCCCGAGAGCAGGACGAGATAGGGGATCATCAGCAACAGCATCAGGACCAGAGTCGGTCCCGGCAGCACGATCATCGCGAGGCCGACCAAACCGAGATAGATCAGAAGCTTCCAACGCCAGGGGCTGACCACCAGCCAGATCGAACAATAATGCGTATAGGCGAAGGTCACGGCCGACGGCTCGGAGGTGAAGAGCTTCGGCCTGATGCGGCCGTAGAGAAGCTGGTCGCGGAGATCGGCGTCGTAGACGACACCGGAGTCGTAGATCTTCTCGCGTACCTTGTCGCTGATGGCGCGCAAGCCCGTATGGCTTTCCAGAATGCAACCGACAATGATGAACAAGCAGAAGCCTAGCAGGATGTTGGCGAGCTGCCGCCGTTCGGCGCGCAGCAAGGTCAGGAACAGGCCGTATCCGATCACCAGCCCGTAGGTGAGCTGCACGAGCCCGGTGAATCGCTTGCTGAGGAAGGCAAGGTCGGTCGCTATCAGGATCCAGATGAGGTAGAGCGCGATGACGCCGAGAAGGCCGGCGAGATGGCGCGGCTGCATGTCGTCACGACGGCGCCATAGCAGGATCAGCCCGGCAAAGCCCGACGGGGCGCAGGTCAGCGGGATCTTCGACGTGATCTGAAGCGAGACCCCGAGGTAGAGTCCCAGCAGGAAGACGGCGATCAGCGCCAGATCGAAGGCGGTCAGACGCCGGTCGGGGACGTCGAAATATGTCGCCGCCGCCGTCATGGCTCGGTGATTGCCGACAGGATCTGGCGGCCTCGGCTCGACCAGTCGAACTGATCGCGACAGGCGGCGAAGGCGCGCTCCTGGAGCCGGTTCAGCAGATCGAGGTCATCGATCGCTTCGAGCACGCCGTGCGCGAGGGCCGCATGGTCGGGAAACAGCATGACACTGTCGTTGTGACGCAGCGGAACACCGGCGAAGGAGCCGGTCAGCGCGAACACCGGCACGCGGTTGAAGACGTACTCCAGAACCTTGAGTTTGAAGCCGCCGCCGTTGCGCTCGGGCACGATGGCGATACGCGCCTGGTCGAGAAAGGGGCCGATCTCGGGAACCGTGCCCGTGAACTCGGTGGCGTTGACCCGCTGGCGAAGCTGGCTCAGGAAGGTTTCCTCGGCGCTGCCGACGGCCTGCAGTTCGGCCTCCGCCTCGGTGAACATCGGATCGGCAATGTCGACGAATTCGGCCAGGTTCATGCGCTTGGCGATCCAGTCGTAGCTGCCGACGATGACGGCGCGACGCGGAAGGTCGTCCGAGAGACGCCGCTTCTCGATGCGCCGGCCGCAGTAGCCCGGTGTCACCACGCCCATCGGCTTGTCGCAGCGCCTGCGGCGATAGAGCGAGAGATCCTCCGGTGTGATGGCGGTTACGAAATCGACCGCATCGACCAGATCACGCTCCAGCCATGATACTTTGAGGGCGTCGAGGCGGACGGCCTGCCGCTTCAGGAACAGTGGCTGGCTCTCGGCGATCTGGGCCCGCACGCTTTCTTCGTGGTTGTGAGAGACGTAGATCAGCCGCGGCCTGTTGGGGCGGCCGGCATAATAGTCGAGTACCCGCGGCAGCGCCCAGCCGACGGAGATTCCGTCGAAGACGACACCGTCCCATTCCCCATAGTGCAGCAGCTCGTCGAGGGTGCGGCGCATGCCCGACGTACGGCAGCGATAGGCAATATGCGGCAGTGCCGAGGCGAGGCTTCCCCAATGCGAATGAGGTGCGTCGTCCGCCAGCCACCAGACGACATGCTCCTCCCGCCAACCGTTGCCCTTGTGCGACTCGGCACGCCGCAGGCCCAGAACCTCGACCTCGCTGCCGGCCGAGCGCATCGCGTCGATCAGTCCGCCAGAATAGATGAACTGGCCGTTGTGGCGCGGTTCAGGGTCCGCAAGCGTCAGCCATAGGCAGCGCGGCGGCCGCCCCCGGCGCTCCTCAGAAGGCGTTGCGGCCGGTGAAGCCGCCGAACGCGGTGCGGAGGATGATTTTGAGGTCGAAGCCGATCGACCAATGCTCGATGTAATAGAGGTCATGCTCGACACGCTTTCGTATTTGCTCGACGGTGTCGGTCTCACCCCGCCAACCATTGACCTGGGCCCAGCCGGTGATGCCCGGTTTCACGCGATGACGTGCGTCGTAGTATTTCACCGCCTCCTGATAGAGGAGGGTGCCGGCCTTCGCGGCCGTAGCGTGCGGGCGCGGACCGACGACCGACATGTCGCCGCGCAGCACGTTCAGGAATTGCGGAAGTTCGTCGAGGCTGGTGCGGCGCAGGAAGGCGCCGAAGCGGGTGATGCGAGGGTCGCCACGCCGCGTGAGCTGCTCGGCGTTCGCGTCGCTCTGCTCGTGGTACATGGTGCGGAACTTCCACACCTCGATCAGCTGGTTGTTGAAGCCGTAGCGCTTCTGGCGGAAGAACACCGGCCCCGGACTGTCGAGCTTGATCAGGACGGCGATGGCCAGCAGGAGCGGCGAGATCAGGGCGACGATGCCGGCCGCGACCAGCCGGTCTTCGATGCTCTTGGCGATCCATCGCCAGTCGCGCAGGGGGCGGTCGATGGCATTGAGGAACGTGTAGCCGCCGATATGGCTTACGGAAACAGCACCAAGCTGCAGGCCGAAGGCGTCTGGGCAGAGCCGGACATCGACGGGCGTGAGAGCAAGCTTGTTCAGCGTTTCGACGAGCTGGTGATCGGCGCCGAGGGGCAGTGCGACGATCACCGTGTCGATGCCGTAGCGACGTACGTCGCTGACCAGATCGTCGACACGACCAAGGATGTCGTGCCCCATGCAGCGGCGCGGCAGCGTCGCGGCCTCATCGTCGTAAACGCCGACAATGCACAGATTCGACGACGCCGATACGCCGTTCAGGTTACGCAGAAGATGCTGGGCGATCGGCCCTGCGCCGACAATGGCAATGCGCTCGCCCAACCGGCCTTCCTCCGCCCAGCGCTGCATCAGCCGGCGTAACGCAACACGGCCTGCGCCCAGCAGGATGACGCTGCCGGCGAACCACGCTGCGATCCACGAGCCATCAGCCGCGCTGATGGGGTCGATGAGCAGAGCGGCCAGAAACAACATGGCGAGCGTGCTCAGCCAGCCGAAGAGCATGCGCCCCAAGGCACTGTCGAGATGAGAGAATTGCGCGAAGCGATGCGCACCCGCGAGATGCAGAAGGTTGAGACCGAGCACGGTGCCGAGCAACACGACCAGCGCTTCGAGATGCCAGTCGATGGCGGCACTGCGCCAATGCATTGCGGCGAATCCAGTTCCGAGAATGCAGGCGCCATCGAACGTCGCCACGAGGCGCGTCACGATCGCTTCAGAGATCGTGCGACCGCCGGCACCAAGCAGCGGTGCCGGCGTCGTGGCGGCGTCAGCGACGGCATCGCCGGGAAAAGATTGCGCCATCGGAATCGCGGCCGATTGCGACTTCTCGCGAGAGTTCATCAGAGGCTCCGTACGGGGCGGGTCTCGACGATATTGGGATGATTCTCTACATCGGCTCGCGCCGGTGTTGTGATCAAGCTGGGGCCGCTTCAATCCTCAGGCGGCAAGCACTGCCGCAGCAAAACGCTGTGGTGTTTGCGAGGCAGCGAAGGCTCGCGCCGCAGAGAGATCGACGAACGACGACGGCCCGAGCTGTGCCATTTGTGTGATCGCGGCGGCGACAGCAGCAGGATCGGAAGAATCGACGGAGAGCCCCAGACGATGTTGGCGCGTCAGATGCCCGACGAGGCCATACGCCTGCGCCAGCACAGGCTTGCCCGCGCGCGCCGCCCAGAGCAGCACGCCGCTCGAACCGACAAAGCGTTGATAGGGGGCCAGCACGACATCGCTGCGACGGACCAGGTTCTCGAGCTCGGCTTGATCGAGGCGGCGATCCTCGATGCTGAGCTGAAGGTGCGGGTGAAGAGCGGCGAGGCGCGCGCATCGTTCGTCGAGGCGGCCGCGCAGCGCCGGATCGACGCGACCTGCCAGCACGACGCCGATCTTCGCCGCGGTCGAAGGGGCGAGGCGGGCGAGAGCGTCAAGAACGACCAGAGGTCCCTTGCGTTCAGTCAGATAGCCGAACAGCAGGAAGGTGGTGCGGCCGCTGGCTTTTGGGCCGTTGTCATTTCCCGCGGAGGCCGTGCCGGTTTCGGGATGCGCCGGATCCGGCAGATGCTCGACCTTGCAGCCATTGGCGTAATGCTTGCCGGCATGGGCGGGAAAGAACGGATCGAGCGACAAGACCCGCCCGAGCGCGGGATTGCGCAGCATCAATCGATAGAGCAGGTCCTTGCGTACGTCGCGCAAACGTTCGCGGCCGTGCGTACGATGTCCATCGAAGCTGCCATAGTGCACGGAGGGCCGAAACAGGATGCCCGATAAGGTCTTGCCCTGGGCACCGAGGCCGAATGCCAGTGGCAGTGCAAGCAGGTCGAGCGAAAGAAAGAAGCCGCTATCGGCACCGCTCAGACGAAGGTGTTTCCGCATCGTCCACCACCGGGCAAGGGCTGCAAGCGTGAGCCGCCGGTTGGTGCACCAACGAAGTTCCTGAAGCGAGAGCGGCCTCAGCTCCACTCTGCCCATCACGTCAGCGGGCAGCGATCGCGCAAGTGCCAGGCACAACCTCTCGGGCGCCGCCACGGAGATTGCCGGGCGGCTGCGGTCGGCGGCTGCAAATTCGATCAGATGCTGCAGCCATTCCTGCGAATGACCCTCGGCGTCCGGCTCGAAGACCAGAACGCGACGCTGTGCAGCCTCACCGATGTGCGGTGAGGGCATCGAGGCGGCTCATGAAGGCACCCAGAACGCGGGGCTTGGCGTAGTTCAATTCGACGAACTCACGGCCACGGCGGCCGAGCTCGCGGCGCAACCAGGCATCGTCCGCCAAACGCAGCACGGCCTCGGCGAAGCCCAGTGGCTCGTCGGGTGGCACGCAAAGGAAAGCGCCGCTCTCGCGCTGCAATTCCCAAAGCACGCTCCCGGGCAGCGCCGTCGCGACGAACGGGCGGCCGACGGCCATGATGTTGAAGACCTTGGACGGCACGGCGAATGCCGCCGCCTCCGGATTCTGCGGCACGAGATGGATGTCGCCCGCCGCCAGGGCAGGCCCCAGGGCTTCGTTGGGTTGCAGCTCGGTAAGACGCACGTTCGGAAGGTGCCTGCGCCGGATCTCGGCGGCCAGTTCCTGGCCCTGGCTGCCATTGCCGCGAAGAATGATCTCGATGTCGGGCCGGCTGACCGCGAGCTCGGCGGCCAGATCGACGATCTGGCCCAACCCCTGCTTGCGGCCGAGATTGCCGCTGTAGAGAACCTTCAGCGAGCTGCGCGAGACGGGTTCCACGACCTTGATCTGATCGGTATCGACCCAGAGCGGTACGACTTCGATCGGCACGGTGACACCAATGCCGCGAAGCTGATCTTTCATCTCGGTAGAGAGGACCACGACGAGATCGGTGCGATTGAGAACGAGCCGTTCGCACGCCCGCATCAGGCGCGCGAGGCCGCCACCTCCGGTCATTCCCAGCTTCTCGGCGAGGCCCGACTGGATATCGTGCACCACCGCGACGCAGACGCCGTTGCGTCGCTTGGCGGCGACACCGAGAGCGACGGAGAGGATCGAGGGGCAGAGCGCCAGCACGATGGAGTGGCGATCGATGCGGCCGGTCGTCAGGGCGGCGAGACCTCGCAGCAGGAACTCGGTCTCGTTGGCGATGCGCGCACGGGCGCCGCCGCCTTTCGGCGCACCGACAGAGAGCCGCTCGATGGTGCTGCCGCCCACGATCTCGCGCCGGCATTTCCCGTCGCGATAGGCCGGAAACACTGCCGGTTCCGGATAATGCGGCAAGCCGCTCACCACCGTCGTGCGTCGGCCATGTCGGGTCAACCATTCGGCGATGTCGGTGCTGAACGGGGCCGATCCGATGAGCTCGGGCCAAAAATAGCGCGATACGAACAGTACGTCGGAGGCGGGCGTCATGAGGTGAGGGTCGCGCGGGTCGACCGCGCGGACTCGTAGAAGGGGGCCAGGTAGCCGTACTGCCGATACTGCTTGGCGACGACCCGGGACATCACGACGCCGGCGACGCTGCCCTGCGCGTCGATGATCTGCTTCAGCGCCTCGAGCGCGTTTTCCTGCCGCGTGTGACCCCAGCGCACGACGAACACGACCTTCTCGACGAGGCGTGACAGGGCGAGCACGTCGGCGGCGACCAGGGTCGGTGGCGTGTCGAGCAGCACGAACTCGTAGTGCGAAGCCAATGCGTCGAGAAGCTGTCGCATGCGGTCCGAGCTCAGCAGATGGGCTTGGCGCGGATTCCACGGGCCGGCCGGCATGATGTCGAGGCCGGACAGGGCGTCGTGATGGATGACCTCGTCGAGGTTTGCCGGCTTGTCGGTCAGCAGGTTGGCAAGGCCTGCGCGATTACCGCAATGGAAGACCTGATGAAGGCGTGGGCTGCGCCAGTCGCAATCGATCAGCAGCACGCGCTTGCCGTTGCTGGCCAGCAACCGGCCGAGCGACGACACCATCACCGACTTGCCTTCCGACGGCGTGGCCGAACTGAACATGATGGTGCGCGGCGATTCGGCGGCCTCCGACAGTTCGACGCCGATATGGAGGCGGCGCAACGCCTCGCTGTAGATCGATGTCGGCTGGCGCAGCACCTGCATGGCCGGCGGCGTGCGACCGCTGATCTGCGGCACCATTGCGATAACAGGCAGGCCGGTCATCGCTTCGATCTGATCGGCGCGGCGGAAGGTGTGGTCGCCGCTCTCCCGCATCAAGGCGATCGCGGCGCCCACCATCAGGCCGCCGGCGACGCCCAGCAGGGCGATCAGGCTCTTGGGCGGATAGCTCGGTGCCTGGGACGGCGCTGCGGCCGAGACCAGCTTGGCGTTCGCTTCGAGAATATTCTCCGTGCCCATCGTCTGCTTGGCGCGCACCAGCATCGCCTCGAGCAGATTGCGGTTTACCGTGGCATCGCGCTCGAGGGCTTCGAGCTGGATGGACTTGTCATTCACGGCACCCATCTGCTGCTTCAGGCGCTCGAAGTTCTTGGACAGGGCTTCGTAGCGCGCCGTCGTCGTGCGCGCCTCGCGCGCCAGACCGTCGATGATCTTGGCGATTTCCGCCTGCACGCGGGCATTGATGTTGCCGACTTCGGCACGCGCCTTGGCCATCGCGGGATGGCGCTCGCCCATCGATGCAGACATCTCGGCCGCCCGACGTTCGGAATCGGCGAGCTGCTGCTTCAGGGCGGCGATCAACGGCGACCGCAGAACATCGGGAACGCTCTCGCCGCCCAACCCGCCCTTGCGCATCTCCTGCGCCTCGGCGAGCCGCGAATCGGCTTCGGCCTTGGCGGTCTGAGCGGCGAGGAGCTGGCTGTTGAGTTCGTTGAGCTGCTGGGCGGTGACGTTGCTTCCCGTGCTCTTGTAGAGCTCGTTGCTGCGCCGATAGTCCTCGACGGCCTGGTCGGATTTCTTCACCTGCTCGCGCAGCTCGGCGATGCGACCCATGAGGAACTTGTCCACCCGGTCCATCGAGGCGATCTTCTCTTTGCGCTGATACTCGAGGTAGCGTTCGGCCAGCGCATTGGCGAGATCGGCCGCCAGGGCGGAACTCTGTGCCTCGGCCTTGACGCTCAGCACATGGGAGCGGCCCAACGTCGAGACGTCGACGCGCGACAGCACCGTGTCGATCATGCGGTTGTCGAGATCTTCGGCGCTGGGAGGCGGGGCCTCCTTGGCCGGTGCCGTACGGCCCAGCCAGGCTTTGATCGGCTCCGGCAGAAGATGGTTGAAGTCGGTCAATCGCGTCCAGGTCGATGGCTTGCGCAGTGCCGGATTGAACTCGGGGTTGTCGCGCAGCTTGAGCTGGTCGATGACCTGCAGGGCGATGGCACGCGATTGCAGGACGAACCCTTCGTTCTGCACGCGTTCGGCGTCGGGACTGACGTCGGCCAGGACCGCCTCGACGTTGAGTACGCGCGGGGCCGGCAAGCCCACGAGGACGCGGGCTTCGGACACGTAATAGGAGGGCATCGACCAAGCCGCGAAGATGGCGCCGCCGCCCAGCACGAACGTGCAGGCGAGGATCAGAGTCCTATGCCGCCACAGCTTGCGTAAGGTCTCGCCGAGGCCGTCCGGCTCGGGCGTCGGCGGAAATCGGAATGACTGCGCCTCCGACAAGTACCTCCCAGGCGCCGGCACGGCGCGCAGGACCGGGCGCCGGCGCGGCAGATGGGAGGGGGTGTCGGAGAGATGATCCATCAGAAGTACCGCTCGCGAACTTCGAGCGTGTCGCCGGGACGAATGATGGTTTCAGGCTTGGCGACGACACGAACCATCCTGCCGTCCTTGTCGAGACGCTTGACGTAGAACTCCGTGGTCTTGGCGCGATAGGTGTAACCGCCGGCCATCGCCACTGCATTCAGCGCCGTGATGTCTGTGACATAGGGATAGTTGCCCGGCTTCTGGACCTCGCCCAGCACATAGAAGGGGCGGCGTGTCAGCACTTCGACGCTGACGCTGGGATTGCGCAGATAGTCAGGGTCGAGCTTGCCGGCGATCGCCTGCTGCAGTTCGCGCGGCGTCATCCCGTTGGCATTGATGTTGCCGATCAGCGGAAAGGCGACCGCACCATTGCCGTCGAGCATGAATTCGCCGGTCAGGTTCGGCTGGCCGAAGACGGTGATGCGTGTACGGTCGTTGGGACCCAGACGATAGTCGCCGGACACGGAGCTGAGGCCGCCGCTGCCGCCGGAACGCCCAGTGGGCGCCAGGCTGAGACTCTGCGAGTCCTCGACGATCGGTGTGGGGTCGGTTTCGCAGGCAGCAAGAACGCCGAGTGCACAGACGAGGCTGCAGGCACGAAGCGAGGCGGCGACGATGTTGATCGACATGGTTTCACCTCTGTCGAGAATTGAAGGGGCATTCCTCCAAAGGAACAACGCTGGAGATAGCGCCCGCGGCAGCCGGAAGGTGTGACCAATACGGGACATCCCCCGCGTAAGAACTCAGGCCCGGCCGTAATTGTCCGAAAGGCGCACGATGTCGTCTTCGCCGAGATAGCCACCGGATTGCACTTCGATCAGCTCCAGCGCGATCTTTCCCGGATTCTCCAGGCGATGCTCCGTGCCGACCGGAATGTAGACGGACTGGTTCTCGTGCAGCAGTTGGCGATCGTCACCGCATTGGACGATCGCGGTGCCGTGAACCACGATCCAATGCTCGGCGCGGTGATAGTGCTTCTGCAGGCTGAGCTTGGCGCCCGGCTTCACCGTGATGCGCTTCACCTGGAAGCGATCGCCGGTGTCGACAGTGCGATAGTTGCCCCAGGGCCGATGACAGGTCGAATGCTTGAGAGGTTCCGACCTGTTCTCGCGACGCATTCGCTCGACGACGCGCGAAACGGCGCTCGCCGAATCGGCGCCCGCGACCAGGACGGCATCGTCGGTCGCGACCACCGTTATATGGTCGACGCCGACGGCTGCCAGCAAGCGGCCCTCGGATCGCAGGTAGGAGTTGCTGACGCCCTCGTGCAGTACGTCGCCCTGGATCACGTTGCCGTCCGAATCGCCGTCGGCGATGCCGTGCAGGGCCGGCCACGAACCGACATCGTTCCAGGCCATGTCGACGGGAACGACAGCGGCATGGTCGGTGCGTTCCATCACCGCATGATCGATCGAGAGCGAGGGCGCCCGAGCAAAGGCGCCGGCGTCGAGATGCAGGCAGCCCGTTCCATCCTTCGCGGCATCGACGGCGTCGCGGCAGGCATCGAGCATGGCCGCGTTGATGCTGGCGAGTTCGTCGAGATAGGCACGGGCACCGAGGAGGAAGATGCCGCTGTTCCAGTAGAAGGTACCGCTGTCGACGAAGCGCTGCGCCGTATCGCGATCCGGCTTCTCGACGAAGCGCTCTACGTCGAGGACGCCCTCGCTGCCATCTATCGGCGTGCCGCTCTGAATGTAGCCGTAACCCGTGTCGGGGCGATCGGGCTTGATGCCGAAAGTGACAAGGCGGCCTGCCCGGGCGGCGCCCATGCCTTGCATTACAGCGTGATGGAACGCCGGCAGCGATGCGATCACATGGTCTGACGGTTGCACCAGCATCACCGCATCGGGATCTTGACGCAGCAGCCAGAGTGCAGCCGTCGCGATCGCCGGTCCGGTGTTGCGCGCCAGCGGCTCCAGCAACAGTGCGTGCGGTCTTACACCGACCTCTTCGAGCTGGTCGGCGACAAGGAAGCGATGCTCGGCATTGCACACGACGATCGGTGCGGCGAAGCCGACATCGGCCAATCCGCGCAACGCCGTCTCCTGCAGGAGCGTGCGATCGGAGACGAGCTTCAGAAGTTGCTTGGGATAGGAGGCGCGCGAGAGCGGCCATAGGCGCGTACCAGCGCCACCGGACAGGATGACAGGATGGATCTGGGCAGAGCCCTGCTGATGAAAACGGCCGAGGTCGGGAATGGTGTCCATGAAGCTCCGCAGCGAAGCATTCGCTCGCCCGAAGCTAAGCAGCACCTTCAGTATCGACCAGTGATCAAGCTGTGTCTCGCAGACCTTCTGCGTGCGTCGTCACTGATGGCCGTTGCGTGGCAGCACGATGACGATCGACAGGCCGCCACCGATGCGATTCACGGCGCTCACCTGACCGCCCAGTGCCTCGACACTACGACGCACGATCCATAGACCCAGTCCCGAATGCTCGACCGCGGCGTCCGATCCGATTCCGATATCGGGGCGAGAGGAGAAGTAACGCTCGAAGACATGGTCGATCTTGGCAGGATCGATGCCGGGCCCTTGATCGTCGACCTGCAGCTCCACGGTCTCGGCATTTGCCGTAAGGGTCACGATGATGGCGGCGCCCTTGGGCGAGAAGCTGATGGCATTCTCGAGTACGTTCTGCAGGGCCTCTTCAAGCATGCCCTGGCCTGCGCGGACGATCGCATGCTCGTCTAGGCGGCGGATCAACCTGATATCCCGGGCCGCCAAAATCTCGCGGAAGTGACGGGCCGCTTCGCCAACGAGCTGCGTCAGGTCAGTCGGCACACGTGGTGCATCGATCAGGTCGGCCGTCGCGGTATCGTAATGCTGCGCGGCATTGACCAGGGTGAGCAGGCGGGCAAGCGAGGAGTCGACGATCTCCAGGGCGCGGCGGGCACGCTCGTCTGTTTCGGGCACGGCACGACGCACGGGGCGCAGCGCCGATTGGACGGCGGCCAAGGGTGTCTTGAAGGAATGCGCGTTGTCCTCGGCCGATTGCCGGATCTGGCGCGAGACGCGGCGCAGCTCATGTACCAGTTTGTCGAAATCGCGTGCCACGCTCGACAGCTCGGGCACGACGTTGCGCCGGGCGAAGGCGGAATCGCCGATGCGGCCCTGGCTGATCTCATTGGCGACGGTGCGGAAGCGGCCGAGGCTCACTCGGATGCTGATGGCGATCAGCAGGGCAAGCACGGCGACGACCAGGTAGATCACGGCGGCGACACGGATCTCGCGCGTTTCCCAGTAGGGCCGTCCAATCGACGTGTTGAGGAATTCCGAGGTAACGTGCGTGGAGGTGAGCACCCAGCAGTTGCCGCGTGCGCGGATCGGGATGATCGAAGTCAGCAGCTCGATCGAGCCATCGGCCTGCTTGTAGCGGATTTCGTTGGAAGCATCCCACATGCATGCCTCGGAGAGGCGTTGCAGAATGCCGCGCTGGCGCAGTTCGTCGAGTTCGGCGGCCACCGCCTCCGGCCGGATCGGCGGAGTCGAGCCCACGAGATAAAACCGGCCGGTCGCTCGGTCCGCCAGTGGCTGGAACATCAGTTTGAGGACCGTGCCGTCGCTGCCGTACTTGGCGAGTTCCAGGTTCAGCGCCATCGGCGCCGTAGGATCGGTTTCCTTCAGGGCGGGCGTGAGCGCCTCGGCGATCAGAGCAGAGCGGTCCTGGATGGCGCGCGTCACGAGGGCGCGCATCTGACTGTCGGCGCTTTCGAACTGCCCGTAGAGCACCACGGGCAGCGCCAGGAAGATGCCGACGAGGATGATGAGCTTAAGTGTGAGTGAAGCGGCCAGCCGGCGGAGCGCCGGCTGCCAGCCTCGGGTAGTCGGGCTAGGCCTTGCCCCAGCGGTAACCGAAGGACTGGTAGTTGTCGATTTCGGCAAAGTCAGGGTCGACGGCTCGGAACTTGTTTCTGATCCGTTTGATGCAGGAACGGACGTTTGTTCGATAGCCATTCTCGCCGCTCCCCGCGATAAAGCCCACGTAGTGCATGCAATCGTAGACAGCGCGGTACGTAACATAGGTGCCGATGCTCGAAGCGAGCAGGTACACGATCTTGAACTCGGTCAGCGTCAGGTTGACGTCGGCGTCGTCCCAATAGGCGCGGCTGATGCCGGGTTTCAGCAACAGCCGGCCGCAGTGGAAGTTGCCCTCGAACTCCGGCTCCGCAGGCTTTTTGTGCGAATCCGCGATCAAGCGCAAGCGCTGGGCGAGAATGGGCACACCGCGCGACTTGTCGACGAAATCGAGCGCGCCGCGGTCGAGGGCCAGCTTTTCGTAGGCGGGCTGGGTACGTCCGGTCAGGAAGACCACGGGCAGGACGACGCCTGCCTGCCGGAGCTTGGGCAGCAGGTCGATTCCCGATACGCTGGGCATGCTCCAGTCGAGCAGAATGATCTCCGCGTCGATTCCCTGGGCAAAAGCTTCGAGCAGGAGCTTGCCGTCGGCGAACGACGTGACGTCGAAGCCGTAGTCGGTCAATTCACCAGACACGGCTTCGCGGAAATCGTCGTCGTCCTCCGCGAAGGCGACGCGAATTTTCCGCTCACTTTCTCCACTATCGACGGGCTTGAACACGGGATTGGAGCTGGGCCACGCAGAGACGTCTTCCTTCATCTGTGTTGTCATCGCTCTTCACCTTGTACGCAAGAGTTCCGAATTGCTTGGTCTCGACATCCGGGTAGAGCTGGATATCGACCGTGCACTTACCGTCCCGATACCGCCATTGCTTGCCTGGCGGATGCTCCTCCTCGCTTGTTGGGGGGCCGAGCATTGCCCGGAGCTCCCGTTCGCTCATGCCGGTCGGCAGGATTGCTCCGCTGTTTGCGCCCACGGTCACCGGCGGCGAACCCGAAGGTGTCGCCGCCGCCGAGGCCTCCACGGACGCTGCCGACCCGCCGGTCCGAATACTGGCCGCCGGAGCAGGAGGTTGCTGCCTGGGCGGGTTACTCTTCCGCACCTGCGAAGGCGGCGGCGAGGGAGCCATCAGACGGGCAAGATCATCACGCGCCGAACGCGCCACGTCGCATCCTGACAGGAGCAGCAATCCGACCCCCACGGTCTGCTTCATCAGGCTCGCGATCTTCATCCTGCTTCCAGAAAATCAAAACATGCATCGACTATTGCCGCCATATGGCAGGTTTACGGCATCATGCCCCATGGAACGAGAAACGGCATCGAAATCGTTCCGGTTGCATGGAGGGAGGCCAGTTTGACAAGACGTCGCAGGCCTATGCAATGAACCTTCCGAGACCAGGCTCAGGTGGCGATGTTGCGGCTGCACAGCGGCAGCGCAAGAGGCAGATGATCCCGTTCCAGGCTGTCACAGATTGGCCACCGAACGCTCTGTGATCGCCTTCCCGAAGCACCGAACCGCTATTTGTAAGTGTGCTGCGATTTCAGGCCGACGCCGCCCACCGTCGATCCGTGCGCAGGCTTTTGTCGTGCGGCACGAACAGCAAGTCGAGCTGCGCGGTGGCGTCGTCGAGCGGACGCCGACGCAGACCGACGATATCAGCGAGCATGAAGCCATGATCGCCGAGAAAGCTCACGACGTCGCGGACTTCGGCCCCGCCTTTCACGGTCGCGATGGTGCTGGTCTCTATGACGATTGCATCGATCTCGGGCAGTCGGCCTGTCATGCCTTCGAGCACCATGAGTTCGGCACCTTGCACGTCGATCTTGCACAGCGATGGACCTTTGATGGGGCCGAAGAGGCTGTCGAAACGACGCAACGGGACGCGGTCGACGCGCCGCACGCGCCGCGGTCCTACTTCTTCAAGCAGTGTCGATTCCTGGATATCGCCTCGTACTTCGAGCGCAGCATCGCCGTCGCGATCGGCCAGAGCGACGGAGTGAAGTTCGCAGCGCAACTGCTTTGCGAGCTTCTGCATGTAGGCATACGACTCTCGTGCCGGATCAACCAGGTGGTAGAACGCGTTCGGAAACGCACGGTAGAGCGGGAACGTGCCGTAGCCGACTCCGATGTCGAACACCGTTTGCGGCTCGAAGCCATGGTGCTGCAGCACGCGCATGGTGCGTGACCAGGATGGCAATCCCGAGAATGAAGGCAGGGACGAAACGAAAGGGCGCAGCACGTCCTTCAGACGGGCTTTCATTGCGGCGCCAATCGGTTGTGCCTTCGCGTCGATCGACGTCAAGGTCATCTCCACGGCTGTTTTGAGCAGGCGAAGATGCTAACGGCCTCAGCCGCAATGGCGTGTGATCAATAGGTGGCGGAGAGCAGGCGAAATTGCCTGCTCTCGTGTGCGTTTCATTACTTAGCAGGGCGGCCCAGAACTTCGTGCGTATGCTGACCGAGTGTCGGAGCGGGCCGCGCCGACCGCGGACGCTTGCGATCGAAGGAAATCGGCAGGCCGACCACGCGAGGACCGCCGTCGGGAAGCTGATGCACGAGATCGGCTGCAGCAAGCTGCTCGGTCGCCGCGAGTTCGGCGATGTCGTTTACCGGGCTGCAGGGCACGCCTGCTTCTTCGAGAGCCGCCAGCCAGTGAGCGCGGCTCTTGTGGCGCATGACCGCTGCGATCAGCGGGACCAGTTCGGCGCGATTGCGTACGCGCTGGGCGCTCGTGGCGAAGCGCGGATCCGTTCCCCATTCCGGATGGCCCAGCACCTTGGCGCAGCGCGCCCAGAGGCGATCGTTGCCGGCGGCGAGGCAAACCGGAGCGTCGGTCGTTTCGAAGAGCTGGTAGGGGACGATGGCGCCGGATCCGGTGCCGTGCCGCTTGGGCGGCTGATTGTCCGAGAGATAGTTGTTGAGTTGTCCCTCGACCCAATGCACGGCCGAGTCGAACAGCGACGTATCGACGAGGCAGCCCTTGCCGGTACGATCGCGCAGGCGCAAGGCTGCCAGTGCGCCGATCGTGCAGAACATGCCCGTCGCCTTGTCGTTGATCGAGGCGCCGCAGAAGGTCGGTGGATCCTCGGGGCGGCCCGTGACGCTCATCATGCCGCCATAGGCCTGCAGCAATGGATCGAAGCCCGGCTTCATGCGCATCGGGCCCTGATACCCGAAGGCCCAGATCGAGCAGTAGATCAGTCGCGGATGCCGTTTCAGCATGGTCTCCGGGCCGATACCGATCTCGTCGACGACTCCCGGCCGGAGATTCTGGATCAGGATGTCGGCATTCTCGCACAGCCGATGCAGCGCATCGACGTCGGCCGCCAGCTTCAGATCGAGGACGACGGAGCGCTTGTTGCGGTTCTGGCTGTGGAAGTAGAGCGATGTCACGCCGTCTGGGCCGAAGGGAGGGCCCCAGATGCGTGCGTCGTCGCCGCCATCCGGTTTCTCCACCTTGATGACGTCGGCGCCCATGTCGGCCAGCAGCACGCCGGCGAGAGGGCCGGCCAGCGCCTGGCCCACTTCGATAACGCGAACTCCTTCGAGCGGTAGTGTCACAATCGTTCCTTCTCGGGCTCTGTCTTCCTTGGGCGACATTGCCCTGAGGCCGGTCCGATTGTCATTGCTCGCGCCGTTTCAATGTCGGCCTGCGAGTGGTCGTGTCAGGTCGGTGTGATGGCAGCAAGCCAGATGGTCAGGGCCGTGGCGCCGGCGTCAGGATGGCCGAGTGCACGATCGCCGAGATAGGCCGCACGACCGACACGAGGCGACATGTCGGCCGTTGCCGCCGTCCCCTCGCGCGCAGCGTCGAGGGCTTCCATCCATGCGTCCGCGGCGGGCTTGCCGTCGTCGAGAGCGATGCGGAAAGCCGCAGCGGCCGGCACCAGCGCGTCCAGCATGGTGCGATCACCGGGCTTCGCACCGCCCAGTTCGGCAATCGCGGCGGCAGCGGCATCGAGCGCCGCCGCCCAATCCCACGGGCCGGGATCGTCGGGCAGGCCACGCGCGGCGCGAACCAGAGCTGTCGCATAGAAAGGGCCTGAGCTGCCGGCAATGGCGCGTCCGAGAGCTGCGGCCAGATGTTTGAGTGCCGTGGAGGGGGTGGCCCAGTCGGACGCCGGCATGGCGCGGATCGCCGAAGCGGCGCGGCTCATGCTGAGGCCGAGGTCGCCGTCGCCTGCTGCGGCATCCAGCTCGGTGAGCTGCGCCTCCGCGGCAGTCAGCGCTTCGGCGGCCTTCAAGGCCGATTGGCGCATGATGCGGCCGGCCCTCGTCGGCGTGAGGATCGGGGCGGTCGGCGGCAGCGGCGGAGACGGCGGTTGAAAGGACAATGCCTCGGCGAGACGACCATGACCCGGCCAGGCCGGCGCGGCGGAGGCGGCATCCAGCCGTGCCAGCCGCGAGTCGTCGACGATGAGAAGGCTGAGCGAGACGCCCGGCATCTCGAGGGCGGTCATCAAGTTTCCCGACCAGGCGCGCGCGACGTGCAAGCCGGACGCGCGAAGCTGGGCCAGGGCCTTGCGTGCGACGATGGCCAGTTCCATCGGCGGCGTCCCGCCCAGCCCGTTCACCAGCAGCGCCATGCGTGCTCCCGGCGGCGGCGCGAGGTCGACAAGGATCGTCGCCAGCAAGTGTTCGACGATCTGGTCCGCCGACATCAGCTTGGTGCGCCGCACGCCCGCTTCGCCATGAATGCCCAGACCCAGTTCCATCTCGTCGGCCGCAAGCGTGAAGCCCGCGCTGCCGCCCGGAACAGTGCAGGCGCCGAGCGCCACGCCCATCGTGCCCACCGCAGAGGCCGCCTGACGCGCCTCGGCGGCGACGGCGGAGAGATCCAGTCCAGCGGCGGAAGCGGCACCAGCCACCTTGTGCACCAGCACGGTGCCGGCGAGGCCGCGTCGCCGTTCCGACGCCACCGTGTCGCGCAACGCCACATCGTCGGCGACCACCACAGTCTCGACGGGAATGCCTTCGGCCCGCGCCAGTTCGGCAGCCAGACCGAAATTCAGGCGGTCGCCCGTATAGTTCTTCACGATCAGCAGGGCGCCGGCAGGTCCGGAGGCGGCGCGGATGGCAGCCAGGACGGCGTCGGTCGACGGCGAGGTGAAGACATCGCCGGCCACGGCCGCGTGCAGCATGCCGGCGCCGACATAGCCTGCGTGTGCGGGTTCATGTCCGCTGCCGCCACCGGAGATGATGGCGACCTGCCGCGCTGCCGATGGTCCCAGGTCGGCACGCAGTACCACGTTCTCGTCGGCCAGCAACGTCTGCCCGGCATGCAGGCCGACCTGGCCCTCGAGCATTTCGCGAACCACGACGCGCGGATCGTTGATCAGCTTTTTCACGAGACTTGATACCTCTCCGCGGCAATTTTCCCGTTAGGAAGAAGATAAACAGGGAGCTTTGCAAGGCCCTGCGTCGAGTGGAGCGCCGACAACAACCTGTTCATTTTCCCATTCTCCCGCAGCGACGAGCATGAGATGCAGCTTTTGCAAACTGCCGTGAGCCCTTTATGCCGGCTGCTCCTCAGTGACTGCATGATGGGCCGCCTTCGATCGAAGGGAACCAAACGCAGTCGCCGAAGCGTTCTTCGTCGATGATATGCGCGGCTGTCACGACGAGTTGAGAGGACCATGGATGCGCTTCACCATTCACACGCTCGGCACGCGTGGCGACGCGCAGCCTTACCTGGCACTGGCCCGTGGACTTAAGGCCCGTGGCCACGAGGCTCTGCTCGTGGCACCGGCCCAGTTCGCCGATATGGCCGAGGCGGAGGGTGTGCCCTTCTCGCTGCTGCCTGCCGAATTCCTGGCCTTGCTCGACTCACCCGAGACAAAGGCCTTGATCGGGAGGTCCGGCGCCGGCTTCGCAGCCGGTTTCAAGCTGATCAAGCATTACCGGCATCTCATGCGCGCCCTGCTTGATGCCGAATGGGAAGCGGGGCGCGCTTTTCGCCCGGATGCGGTTATTTTCCATCCCAAGGCGCTCGGCGCACCCCATATTGCGGCCAGGCTGCGCATCCCCGCCTTTCTTGCTTCGCCTCTGCCAGGCTTCACGCCGACGGCCGCCTTCCCTTCGCCAATCCTGCCCTTTGCCTCGCTCGGTCCGCTCAATCGCATGAGTCATGCGCTGTTGATCCACGCTGGCGATATTATCTTTTCCAGGGCTTTGCGCCAGTGGCGAGCCGATACGCTCGGGCTTCCAGCGCGTGACAGGCCCGCGCCGCTCGCCGGCACGCTCTATGGCTACAGTCAGCACGTGATTCCAAAGCCGCCCGACTGGGGGCCAGACATCGCCGTCACAGGCTACTGGTTTCTTGATGCGCCGGAATGGCGGCCGGATGCCGATCTCGCCGCTTTCCTGGCAGCCGGCGAACCGCCGATCTATGTCGGCTTCGGCAGCATGCCCGGTGCCGAGCCGGAACGGCTGACCGCGCTGGTGGCCGAAGGCTTGCGTCGAGCCGGCAAGCGCGGCTTGCTTGCGACAGCAGGAGGGGCGCTGGGTCGCATCGATGGATCGAGCGACCTCCACGTCATCGCCGGTGCGCCGCACGATCGCCTGTTCTCGCTCGTGCACGCTACCCTGCATCATGGCGGCGCCGGCACGACGGGCGCGGCCCTGCGCGCCGGCAAGCCGACGGCGATCTGCCCGTTCCTGGGCGATCAGCCTTTCTGGGCGCGCCGCGTCACGGCCCTTGGAGTCGCCCCCCGGGCGCTCGACAAGCGCAAGATGACCGCGGCCGATCTGGCGGCCGCATTCCATGCCATGGACGATCCCGCCCTGCGCGCCGGTGCCGCCGCGCTCGGCGCCGCCATCCGGTCCGAAGACGGGGTAGGGGCTGCAGTGGCCTTCATCGAAGAGAATCTGCGCCAACGCCGTAGCTTTGAGGCTGATTGATGAGAAGCAGCCCCGGCGGATGCATGCGGCGTTTGGCGGACAGGGCGGGATTCGAACCCGCGGTGGCTGTTACACCACGCACGCTTTCCAAGCGTGTGCCTTAAACCGCTCGGCCACCTGTCCGGGAAGCGCGGTCGGCCGCTCTTATAACGCGGTGGATGGCGTGGGCAACGGCCTTTCCCCGGTGCGGCTCCTTGGCTAGGGTGCCGCCCGGTATTTGGGGGAGTAATGGTGGCGTTTCGTGCCTTGGGGTGGCTGCTGCTGGTGCTGGCAGTCGCAGTGGTCGTGCATGACCTCCTCACCTGGTGGTCGGAGGGCAGCTATCATTTTTCAACCCTGGGGAGCCTTTGGGCGCACCTCGATCCCGGTTCGCTCGGCAGCGCCCAGACCTCGGCGCGGCGGCATCTTCCCGGTTCCCTGTGGAACTGGACGGTCCGGCCGTTCCTGGCCCTTCCGGCCCTGCCGGCCTTCCTGATTTTGGGGCTTTTCCTTGTCTGGCTGGGCAACCGCGACGGCGACCGGCCGGATCCCAGCTTCCTCGGCGGCTCGCGTCCCTCGCGCAAGCGCCGCAGCCGCGGACTCTCCTGAGTCCGCTCCAGCCCGCCTAGCGGCTGTCCATCTTCAGTGCGGCGATGAAGGCGGACTGCGGAATTTCCACGTCGCCCACCTGGCGCATGCGCTTCTTGCCCTTCTTCTGCTTCTCCAGGAGCTTCTTCTTGCGGCTGATATCGCCGCCGTAGCACTTGGCCAGCACGTCCTTGCGCAGCGCGCTGATCGTCTCGCGGGCGATGATGCGACCGCCGATGGCCGCCTGGATGGCGATCTTGAAGAGCTGGCGCGGGATCAGGTCCTTCAACCGCTCGCAGAGCGCCCGGCCGCGATGCTCGGCCTGGCTCTTGTGCACGATGATGGAAAGCGCATCGACCGGCTCGGCGTTGACCAGGATCGACACCTTCACCAGCTCGCCTTCCTCGTAGCCCACCATTTCATAGTCGAAGCTGGCATAGCCGCGCGTCACCGACTTCAGCCGGTCGTAGAAGTCGAACACCACTTCGTTCAGCGGCAGGCGATAGACCGCCATGGCGCGCGCGCCGGCATAAGTAAGCTCGATCTGCTGGCCGCGACGCTCCTGGCAGAGCGTCAGCACCGAGCCGAGATGCTCGTCCGGCGTCATGATGGTGGCCTTGATCCAAGGCTCCTCCATGCTCTCGATGTGCACGGGGTCGGGATAGTCGGCCGGGTTGTGCAGCTCGAGCGCCGTGCCGTCCGTCATCTTGAGCTTGTAGACGACCGAGGGTGCGGTGGTGACGAGGTCGAGGTTGAATTCGCGCTCCAGCCGCTCCTGCACGATCTCGAGATGCAGCAGGCCGAGGAAGCCGCAGCGGAAGCCGAAGCCCAGCGCGGCGCTCGACTCGGGCTCGAAATGGAACGAGGAATCGTTCAGGCGCAGCTTGGCGAGCGATTCGCGCAAGGTCTCGAACTCGGCAGCATCGGCCGGGAACAGGCCGCAGAACACCACCGGCACGGAGGGCTTGAAGCCTGCCAGCATCTCGGTCGCGGGCTTGCGGTCGTCGGTGATGGTGTCGCCCACTTTGCAGTCGGCGATGGCCTTGATGCCGGCGATGATGAAGCCGATTTCGCCGGGGCCGAGTTCGGCGACGTCGGTGGCTTTGGGCTTGAACACGCCGACCTTGTCGAGGTCGTAGGAGGCGCCGGTCGCCATCATGCGGATGCGCATGCCCTTCTTCAGCACGCCGTCCTGCACGCGCACCAGCGTCACGACGCCGAGGTACGGGTCGTACCAGCTATCGACCAGCAGGGCCTTCAGCGGCGCGTTGCGCTCGCCCTTGGGCGGCGGCAGGCGTTTCACCATCGCTTCCAGCAGGTCGTCGATGCCGAGGCCGGTCTTGGCCGAGACCTTGATCGACTCCGACGTGTCGATGCCGATCACGTCCTCGATCTCGCGGCACACCCGCTCCGGCTCGGCCGAGGGCAGGTCGATCTTGTTCAGGACCGGAATGATCTCGTGGTTGGCGTCGATCGCGTGATAGGCGTTGGCGAGCGTCTGCGCCTCGACGCCCTGGCTGGCGTCGACCACCAGCAGCGAGCCTTCGCAGGCAGCAAGCGAGCGGCTCACCTCGTAGGCGAAGTCGACATGGCCGGGCGTGTCCATCAGGTTCAGGATGTAGGTCTTGCCGTCCTGCGCCGGATATTCGAGCCGCACGGTCTGCGCCTTGATGGTGATGCCGCGCTCGCGCTCGATGTCCATCGAGTCGAGCATCTGGTCGTGGAATTCGCGCTCCGTCACCGCCCCGCAACGCAGCAGCAGCCGATCGGCCAATGTGCTCTTGCCGTGGTCGATATGCGCAATGATCGAGAAGTTACGGATCAACGACAGGTCGGTCATTTCAGGACTTCCACTGTCATCCTGAGCGTAGCGAAAGATCTCATGCCGATAATAAGCGGCGATGAGGTCCTTCGC
This sequence comes from Pseudomonadota bacterium, assembly GCA_020160995.1. Taxonomy (GTDB): domain Bacteria; phylum Pseudomonadota; class Alphaproteobacteria; order Reyranellales; family Reyranellaceae; genus Reyranella. The sequence goes on from JAIUOY010000145.1 coordinate 95,028, forward strand.
TTACGCTCAGGACGACGAAAAAACTAACCACGCAGGACGGCGCCCGTCGCTTTGGTCACCGCCGCGACGATCTTCGCGGAGACCGCCTCGATCTCCGCATCGGTCAGGGTACGTTCGACCGGCTGCAGGGTGACGGCAACCGCCAGCGACTTCTTGCCTTCCGGTACACCCTTGCCGGCATAAACGTCGAATACGCGAGCCGCGGTGATCAGCACCTTGTCGGCATTCCGGGCGGCGCGCACCAGCTTCTCGGCCTCGACCGCGGCGTCGACCAGGAAGGCAAAGTCGCGTTCGACGGGCTGGAAGGCCGACACCACCAGCTTGGACCGCGCCTTGCTCGCCTTGGCCTTGGGCAGCGGCGGCGCATCGAGGAACACCTCGAAGGCCGCGACCGGACCCTTGAGGTCGGCGGCAGCTGCGATCTCGGGATGCAGTTCGCCGAAATAGGCCATCACGCGGTCGCCGAGCTTGATCGCACCCGAGCGGCCGGGGTGATACCAGTCCGGCGCGCCGGACTGGGTCGAGAGATTGTCGGGCGCGCCGATGGCGGCCAGAACGGCCAGCGCGTCGGCCTTGGCATCAAAGGCGTCGACCGTGCGGGCAGGCCCCGCCCAGTTGCGCGGGATCGCCATGTTGTGGCGGATGCCGGCGGCCACGGTGCGCTGGCCCTGCGGTGTCGCGTCCTTGTACTGCGGGCCCACCTCGAACAGCGCCGGATCGACGAGGCCGCGCGCTTCGTTGCGCGCCGCTGCATCGATCAGGTTGGGCAGGATCGAGGGCCGCATCGTGTCGAGCGTGGCATCGATGGAATTCAGCAGGCACAGGTCGGGCTGGCCGCCGCCGAAGCGCTCGGCCTTCTTGCGCGGCAGGAATGACCAGGTGACGGCCTCGTTCATGCCGCGCGCGCCCAGTGCGCGGCGGGCCTGCGGCACGCGCCGCTGCATCGGATTGCGCACCGGCTTCGACACGGCCGACAGCCGCGGCAGCGACGTGGTCGGGATATTGTCGAAGCCGTAGACGCGCGTGACCTCTTCGACGAGGTCGGCCTCGCCCACGATGTCGGAGCGCCAGGACGGCACGGCAGCCGTCCACGGGCCGCTGCCGCTCACCACGAACCCCAGCTTGCCGAGAATGGCCGCGGTTTCCGCCGCCGGCACGTCGATGCCGGTCAGGCCCTTCACGCGGTCCGCGCGCAGGTCGAAGCTGCGCTGCCAGGCGGGCATCACGCCGCTCGCGACGAGTTCGCTGGCCTCGCCGCCGCACAGATCGAGGATCAGGCGGGTCGCGACCTCGGCGCCCCAATGGACGGATTCCGGATCGATGCCGCGCTCGAAGCGATAGCGCGCGTCGGACTGGACGCCGAGTTTGCGGCCGGAGGCGGCGGTGCGGATGGGATCGAAGTAGGCGACTTCGAGGAAGACCTCGGTGGTGTCGTCCTGCACGCCGGTATCCTCGCCGCCCATGATGCCGCCGATGCCGTGCACGCCCTTGGCGTCGGCGATTACGGCAATCGTGGGATCGAGCGTGTAGGTCTTGCCGTCGAGCGCCAGCACCTGCTCGCCCTCGCGCGCCTGACGCATCACGAGATCGCCGGCGAGCTTCTTGGCGTCGAATACGTGCAGCGGCCGGTTGAGGTCGAAGGTCACGAGATTGGTGATGTCGACCAATGCCGAGATCGGACGCAGCCCGATCGCCTTGAGGCGGCGCTGCAGCCAGTCGGGCGAGGGGCCGTTCTTGACGCCGCGGAAGTGACGGCCAACCACGATGGGGCAGGGGCTGTCGGGCTTGGCCTCGTAGCCATGCGTCCAGTTGATCGGGCTCTTGTAGCTGCCGGCGATCTTGTCGACCTTTATCGGCTTCAGTGTGCCGAGACCGGAAGCGGCCAGGTCACGGGCAATGCCGTGCACGCCCAGGCAATCGCCGCGGTTGGGCGTTACCTTGATCTCGATTACGGCGTCGTCGAGGCCCAACGCCTCGGCCGCCGGCTGGCCGGTCACGGTTTCGGCCGGCAGGTCGATGATGCCGCTATGGTCGTCGCCGAGCTGCAGCTCGCGCGAGGAGCAGAGCATGCCGTTGCTTTCCTCGCCGCGGATCTTGCCGACCTTCAGGTGAAGATCGGTGCCGGGAATGTAGCTGCCCGGCGGCGCGAAGATGCCCTTCATGCCGGTCCGCGCATTGGGCGCACCGCACACGACCTGGACCACACCGGCCCCGGTGTCGACCTTGCAGACACGCAGCCGGTCGGCATTCGGATGCTGCACCGCTTCGACGACATAGCCGACCACGAAGCCCTTCAGGGCCTCGGCCGGGTTGCTGATGCCCTCGACTTCGAGGCCGAGCATGGTCAGCGCGTCGCGCACCTCGGTGAGCGTCGCCGTGGTGTCGAGATGTTCTTTCAGCCAGGAAAGCGTGAACTTCATCGCGCGAGCCCTCCGGTCAGCGAGGGCATCTCGAGCGCCGAGAAGCCGTAGTGGCGCAGCCAGCGCAGATCGGCGTCAAAGAAGGCGCGCAGATCGGGGATGCCGTACTTCAGCATGGCGATGCGATCGATGCCCATGCCGAAGGCGAAGCCCTGGTAGACGGCGGGGTCGAGCCCGCAGTTCCGGATCACGTTGGGATGCACCATGCCGGAGCCCAGGATCTCCAGCCACGAATCGCCGGCGCCGATCTTGAGTTCGCCATCCTTCCACGAGCAGCCGATATCGACCTCGGCCGACGGTTCGGTGAAGGGGAAGTAGGACGGGCGGAAGCGCAGCGGCAGATCGTCGATCTCGAAGAAGGCGCGGCAGAAATCGACCAGGCAGCCCTTGAGGTGGCCCATGTGCGTCGTGCGGTCGATCACCAGGCCCTCGACCTGATGGAACATCGGCGTATGGGTGGCGTCGCTGTCGATGCGGAAGGTGCGGCCCGGCACGATGATGCGCAGCGAGCCGCCGTCGGCCAGCATCTTCTGCACGTTCTTGTCGAGCATGGTGCGCGCCTGGCCGGGCGAGGTGTGCGTGCGCAAGACCATCGGCATGCCGTCGGCACGCGAAGGCAGATAGAACGTGTCCTGCATCTGCCGCGCCGGATGGTCGGGCGGGATGTTGAGGGCGGTGAAGTTGTGCCAGTCGTCCTCGATGTCGGGACCGTCGGCCCAGGTGAAGCCCATTTCGCCGAAGATGGCGCCGAGTTCGTCCATCACCTGGCCGATGGGATGCAGCGTGCCCTGGCTCTCGGGCCGGGTCGGCAGGCTGACGTCGATCCTTTCGGCGGCAAGCTTGGCTTCGAGCGCGGAGGCGCTCAACGCACCCTTGCGGGCGTCGAGAGCGGCTTCGATCTCGCCCTTGAGCTGATTGACGCGCGCGCCGAATTCCTTGCGCTGCTCGGGTGCCAGCCCGCCCAGCGTCTTCATCAGGCCGGTGACGCTGCCCTTCTTGCCGAGCGCGGCAACGCGTGCGGCATCGAGCGCGCCGAGATCGGCGGCGGCCTGCACCGCTTCGAGCGCTGCGCTGCGTATCGTCGAAAGATCGTCCATCTTTCCCACTCTCGAAACCGAACACGAAAAAAGGGAGCCTGCGGTCCAGGCTCCCTCTTTGCGATTGCTATCCGTTGCGCCTGGTGTGGCGTGCGGACGTTACTTGAGGGCGGGCCCTACTTGAGAGCCGCTTGTGCCTGATCGACCAGGGCCTTGAACGCCGCCGGCTCCCGCGCCGCGAGATCGGCCATGACCTTGCGGTCGACCTCGATCCCGGACTTCAGAATGCCGTTCATGAACTGCGAGTAGGTCATGCCATGCTCGCGGACAGCGGCGTTGATGCGCTGGATCCAGAGGCCGCGGAACGCACGCTTCTTGTTGCGACGGTCGCGATAGGCATACTGAAGGCCCTTCTCGACCTTCTCGATACCGACGCGGAATGCCGCCTTGGCGCGGCCGCGATAGCCCTTGGCGAGCTTCAGGACCTTCTTGTGACGAGCGTGTGCAGCCACGCCCCGCTTGACGCGTGCCATGGTCTACCTCTCGTACGGGAAGAAGTTGCGCTTGATGATCCGGGTATCCGGCTCGGACACGATGGCCATGCCGGTCGCCTGACGGAGGAAGCGGTTGCCCCGCTTGCTCATGCCGTGGCGCTTGCCCACAACCCCATGCTTCACTTTTCCGGAGGCCGTGAAGCGAAAACGCTTCTTGGCTCCGCTCTTGGTCTTCATCTTGGGCATTTTTGTTCCTTTTCAAAGGGTTAGCGCTTTCGCGCCGGCCCGGGCCGGAGCCCGGAAAGTCCTTACGAAGCAGCCGAGGCAATGCCCTTATTGGCCAAGCCACTCGAAGGAACGGGGCTTATAGCGATGCGACCGGGCCCGTGCAAGCACGGCGGGATCGGGCAGAATGGCGATCCGACGGGGGATTTTCGCATGAAACTGGCAGGAAAGGTGGCCCTGGTGACGGGCGCCCAGCAGGGGATCGGGGCGGCGATTGCCCGTGCGCTGGCGGGCGAGGGCGCCGACGTGGCGATCACCTGGCTCGACGACCGGGCCGGCGCCGAGGCGGTGGCGGCCGACATTCGCAGGGCCGGCCGCCGGGCCCATCTCATCAAGGCCGACGTCGCGCGGCTGGCCGAGATCGAGGCCATGATCGCGGAGACGGTCCAAGTCTTGGGCGCGCCGGACATCCTGGTGAACAATGCCGGCGTCTATCCTCGCGTGCCGCTGCTCGAGATGCGCGAGAGAGACTGGGACCATGTCCTCGACATCAACCTCAAGGCCGGCTGCTTCGCCACCATCGCCGTGGCCAAGGCGCTGATCGCGGCGGGCCGGAAGAGCGGCACCGTGATCAACCTGTCCTCCTCGGCAATCCGCGGCGCCGTGCGCGGCGTGCACTACAGCGCCAGCAAAGGCGGCGTGGTTTCGATGACGCGAGCGCTGGCATTGGAACTGGCGCCGCACGGCATTCGCGTGAATGCCATCGCGCCCGGCCTCACCGACACGGCTCAGCCGCGCTACGGCAACACCGACGGCGAGCTGATCGAGATGGCGCGCACCACCATTCCTTTGGGCGGTCGTCTGCTCACGCCGGACCAGATTGCGCGCACGGCCGTCTTTCTCGCGTCGGAAGAGTCGAGTGCCACGACCGGCCAGGTGCTGCATGTAAACGGCGGGTCGTACATGTCCTAATCGTGATCACTCCATTCGGCGTTGACAGTGGTCCCGGCGCGTGTCTGAGTCTCTCCATCGACGTCAGACACGGAGGTTTAGATGCTTCCACCGGGTCAACGTTCCGCAATGATTGCTGGTGCAATCTTTCGGGCATCAGCATAGCGGACACACACACGAATGGCGCGCCGGGGCGGTCCCCCGTGGGTCGCATCAGTTAGGCAAGACCCCAACTGGACCGCCCCCGACGTGGCGCTATCGTTTCGTCGATTGATCAATTCGAACGACGTCTAGGGAACGGCAAACTGCCTTGTGCGTTGTCGAGCCGTTATGCCGAAGACTGCAGCAATCGCCGTCCTCGCCTGCCTCGTGACTGCCAGCGCCGGGGCTCAGACAAGCTCGCAAAAAGTCCAGGACAATCCCGCCGCGCAATATGTGCTGGTAAAGACCGTGACCGGCCAATCGCTGGGCATACTCAAGGCGCGTGCCCTGCCCGTCGCAGCGGATGGCTACAATTTGCTGCAATACTGCTGGACGCCCCACAACGTGCTGGGGGACTGGAGCGATCGTGCCGGCCTGACGGGCGAGATGGTCGTGCGTTCCCTCGAAACACTGGCCTGGTCGCGCGATCTCGTCCGCGCGGGCTACCCGGAAAAGCCGACAACCGAGGCGATCGGGCGCTACGAAGCGGCACTCGTCGAGGCGAAGTTCGCGAACGCGGCACGTGTGCGGGCGCTCGATGCCTTGCAGGCCGAGCTCGACGGGCTACGGCGACAGGCGCCGGGGGCGGCGGTGATCCGCGCACACTATCGTTGCGACCAGCAACAGGCCTCGCTCGGCCTCAACTTCTCGACGGCGCCGGCGGGCGGCGACGTGCGGTTCATTCCCTACGTGCTGCGCCAGATCTGCCGGACCCAGCAGCTCGATGCCGACGACACGGCTCGCTGCGACTACTGGCTGCCGGCGCGGCCGGATGGACCGATGTCGTTTGCCGAGGAAACCGTCTACAGCGTGCGCTGGCTGGACGGCACGGTGGGCGGCGGACGTTTCAATCCCGATGAGCAGCGCACGACGGGAACGGTGACTTTGCGCGAGCGCCCGCCGCAAAGGAAGTAGGCAGCGGCGTCTACGCGCCTTCGGCTTCGATGCGTTGCCACAGCGCGGTGATCATGGCCTTCAGGGCGAGCGCATCCGTCCAGCGATCCGACAGCTCCGCGCCGTCGGGGCCGGTGATCGCATACGGCGGCGGCCCGAGTTCGCACAGGAATGTCAGCACGGCATCCGGGCCGGCACGCTTGCGCCAGGAGCGGATGGCGTATTCCCACCATCCCATGAACAGGTCGACCCATCCCTGATGCTGCGGGAAGCCCAGTGATATCTGCACCTGCTCGCGGCTGGCGATGCGGCCATGGATACCCCAGGCATTGTCGAGCACGCGGTGCATCATGCGGTGATTTTCGTCGTCGACCGGCCACGCAAACTCACGTCCCACCAGATAGTGGGAGATGTCGGCCGTCAGCCGCAGGTCGGGGAAGCAGTCGAGAAGCTGCAACATGAAGAATAGGTCGGTCGTCATGCGGTCGCGATGGGTCTCGACATGGACCGCGACGCCCGACTGTTCGCTGAGCCGCCGCCAGCCTTCCAGCAGCGGGATGCAATCCTCGAGCCGCCGTGGCCGCACGTTCGGCTGCAGGTTGACATGATCGGCGCCCAGCCGTGCCACCAGCTCGAGGACCGGCTTGAGATCGTCGACGCTGGTCGGATAGCACTGCGCCTGCCAGATCATGTCGTGCGCGCGCAGGAAGCCGGTGACTTCGGTGGCGAAGTCCGGGTCGATGAAGCGGACGCCGGCCCCATCGAAGCCGGCGTCGCGGATCATTTCGAGCTGCGTCTGCAGCGGCCATTCGTCGGCGTCTGCGCGACGCCGCTCCATGGCCCAGAGTGACTGCAGAACGCGAAGCTGCTGCGCCACCGATCAGGCTCGCGCCGGCTGTGATGCTCGGGCCGTCTGTGCCGACGGGGGCTGCGAGGTGTCAGCGGCGATGTTCTCTTCGTATGTCTCGGGCCCGGCCCAGATGGCCCAGGTCGTGAGCAGCGAAAGCACGATCACGTAGATCGAGACCGGCCACCAGGAGCCGCTGGCCCACGCCACCAGCGCCGTCGCGAGGAACGGCGCCGGCCCGCCGGCCAGCAGCGATCCCAGCTCGCGGGCGAAGGCGAAGCCCGCGAAACGTCGCTGCGGCGGGAAGAGTTCGGCGAAGTAGGAGGCCTGCGGCCCGAACATCGCCGCTGTCACCACGGCGCGCGCCAGGACGAAGGCGAGCGTGATGTAGATCCACTCCCTGGTCTCGACCAGCCAGAAGAACGGGAAGGCGAGCGCCACGCCGGCCAGGGCGCCGAACATGTAGACGGGGCGGCGTCCGACCCGGTCCGAGAGGGCCGCGAAGCCCAGGATCGTGAACAGTTCGACGATGAAGGCGACCATGAGCGCACTCAAGGCGTCGGCGCGGGGAACGCCCAGGCTGATCACGTAGCTCAACCCCCACACCGGGAAGAGATAGCCCAGGCCGTTCTCCGCCAGGCGGGCGCCCAGCACGACCATGAAGTTGCGCGGATGCTTGCGCAGTGCCGCCATGGCCGGATTGCTTTCGACCTTCTTCCGGGCCACCACGGCTTCCGTGTACACCGGCGTTTCGCTGACGCGCAGGCGGACATAGATGCCGACGGCGATCAGCAGGACGCTCGCGAGGAACGGCACGCGCCAGCCCCACGCCATCAGCTCCTCGCGCGGCAGCATGGTCACGAGCGCGAAGGCGCCGGCAGCCATCAGGTTGCCGACCGAAACGCCCAGCGGGGCGAAGCCGCCCCAGAAACCGCGATGTTTCGGCGGCGCATTTTCCACGAGGTAGATCACCGCGCCGCCATACTCGGCGCCGGCGCCCAGCCCCTGCACGACGCGCAGCGCAACGAGCAGGATCGGCGCCCAGTAGCCGATCTGCGCATAGGTCGGCAGGAGGCCGATGAGGGTGGTGCCGATGCCGATCATCAGCAGGGTGATCACCAGCACAGGCTTGCGGCCGTAGCGGTCGCCCATGATGCCGAAGATGATGCCGCCCAGCGGCCGGACGACGAAGCCGACGCCGAAGGTCAGGAAGGCCAGCAGCGTGCCGACCAGCGGATCGCTCTTGGGAAAGAAGAGCTCGCCGAACACCAGCGCCGCGGCGGTGCCGTAGAGAAAGAAGTCATACCATTCGAGCGCCGAGCCGACGCTGGCGGCAATGATCACGCGCACCGGCATCTTCTTGTCGGCGTCCTTGGTCGTCGTTGTCATGGCGTTTCCTCACGAGCTTGTTCTTCTTGAAGCGGCTGGCATTCCTCGCAGGTCTCGTTCGCCCAGCTAGGCGGCGCGATTGAAATAGGATTTCGTTGCGATGGACTGCGTCTCGTAGATCGATCCGCTGCGCAGCGGCGGCGGCAGGGGCATGCGCACCGGCGCGGCCGTCAGGCGTGGCTCGACGACCGAGCCGCCGGCCAGCAGGCGGCTGTCGAACTCGTCGAAGTCCTTCACGCCCATCAGCGGCCAGGCATCGCTCGCCGCGACTTCGTAGAGCAGCAGGTTGCGCGGACGATCCGACGTGTTGAGCGCCGATCCGTGAAGCGCACGCACATGATGGAACGACATGCTGCCGGCGCGGCCCATACAGGGCACGGCGCGATCGATCTCGGTCCGAATCTCGTCGGGATCGATCAGGCCGGCGAAGCGGCCGTCGGCGCCATGGTGGTTCCACACCGGGCCGGTGTGGGTGCCGGGCGACACCAGCATGGGGCCGTTGGAAAGGTCGGTGTCGTCGAGCAGGACGCCGATCGCCAGCACGTCGTCGTTGGTGTGCGGATAGAACGCCCAGTCCTGGTGCCATTCGACGGGCGATCCGTAGTGCGCCGACTTCATGTTGAGCTTCGATCCATGCAGGCGCAGGCCCGGTCCGAGCAGCGCCTTCAGGATGGCAATCACCTCGGGACTGCGTACGACTTCATCGAACACCGCATGCACCTTGTGGGGCGCCTTGATGCGCCGCACGCGCGGATCGGCCGGGGTGTGCCCGGGTTCGAGATCGTAGACGTCCGTGTGCTCGGTGGTGCCGGCGGCTCTGGCCACCAGCTCGGTCACGACCTGACGCATGCGAGCCAGGGTGCGGCTGTCGAGGACATCGGGCACGACGATGACGCCGTCCTGTCTGTAGGCTTGGACTTCCCGCTCGCCGATCATCGGTTTCCCTCCTAGGAGTCTTGATTGGATAAATGATAGCGCTATCATTTGCGGGCGAGCTATCCCTTTCTTGCAGACCACCTGCGCTAGGAGATATGCCCATGAATATGGAAAACAGGCCGTCGGACCCCTTGAAGTCGCCGGTGCCGACGCTGATGGCGGTTGCCAGGATGGCCGGGGTCTCGCCGATCACGGTCAGCCGGGTCGTGCGCCGCCCGGACATCGTGTCCAGTGCGACGCGTCTGCGCGTCGAAGATGCCATCCGCAAGCTCGGTTATGTTCCGAACATGGTGGCCGGCTCGCTGGCCAGTGCCCGCACCAAGTCAGTCGGCGTGCTCGTCCCGACCATTGCCAATTCGATCTTCGCCGACACGGTGCAGGGCCTGTCGGACGTGCTCGAACCGCTGGGCTTCTCCGTCATCCTGGCACAGTCGGGCTACGACGATCGGCGGGAAGACCGGATGCTGGCTGCACTTCTGTCCCGGCGACCCGAAGCGATCATCATGGTCGGTGCGCCGGTCACGGCCGAGGGCACCGAGATGCTGAGGCGGGCGGGCATCCCTGTCGTCGAGACCTGGGAACTGCCGGAGGTGCCAGTCGACGCCGCCGTGGGCTTCGACAATCACGATGCCGGCAGGGTCGTCGGCCGGCATTTCGCCAAAGCCGGCCGGCGCCGGCTGGTCTTTGTCGGCGGCGGCGATCGCCGCGCGACGCAGCGCTGGCATGGCTTCGTCGAGGCCGCGCGCCAGGCAGGTCTTGCCGAGCCGCGACGTGTGCTGATCGAATGGCAGTCCGGCGCAGGGGCGGGCGCTGCGGTTCTCACTAGCACGCCCGATACGGACGCCGTGTTTGCGGCGAACGATGCCTATGCCATCGGCTTGCTGTCGGCTCTTCGTCGCGCCAACCGGCTCGACCCCGATCCCGCGGCGGTTCCGCAAGTCGCCGTGGTCGGCCTGGGCGATCTCGAGATGGGCCGGCTGTTCTCGCCGACGGTCAGCACGATTCGCATCGACGGCGCCGCGATCGGCCGTGCCGCCGCCGAGCTGGCGCTGGATCCCGCCAAGCCACGCCGCGTCGATCTCGGTTTCGCGCTTATCCTGAGGGAGAGCGGCTGAAGCGGGCCGACGTCGCGTCGATCCCGCCCAACCGATCAAAGCCGTGGCAGCGAGGCCGCGGCGATCACGCTGGGCCGATCACTTCGGCGCCAGCACCATGATCATCTGCCGGCCTTCCATGCGCGGCATCGATTCGATCTTGGTCAGCGGATCCATCTCACCACGCACGCGGTTCAGGACCTGCAAGCCGAGTTCGGAATGCACCATCTCGCGGCCACGGAAGCGCAGGGTGACCTTCACCTTGTCGCCTTCCTCGATGAACCGCTTCATCGCGCGCATCTTCACTTCGTAATCGTGGTCGTCGATGTTCGGGCGCATCTTGATCTCTTTGACCTCGATGACCTTCTGATGCTTGCGCGCTTCGTGGGCCTTCTTCTGGGCCTCGTACTTGTACTTGCCGTAGTCAGAGATCTTGGCGACCGGGGGCACCGCATTCGGCGAAATCTCGATCAGGTCGAGGCTGGCCTCTTCGGCCATTTCAATCGCTTCGCGGGTGTTGAGGACGCCGACCATGTCGCCGTTCTCGTCGATCAGTCGGACTTGCGGCGCTCTGATCTCGCCGTTGACGCGCGGACCCTCGCGGGTCGGAGCGGTCTGTTGAGCAGGTCGTGCTATGGCCTCATTCTCCTTCGTTGAAGCCCCCTTCCACCTTGGAAGTCGGGGCGGGACATCGAGACTGGGCCGCCCTAGAAAGGCGGCCGAGCCTCTACTGAAAGTTTAGTGACGGCGGCCCCGAGTTCAAGGACCTCCTGCTTTTCCGAGCCCAGCCGGCGGATGGCGACCGTGCGGTTGTCCATGTCGCGCCGGCCGACGGCGAGGATCAGCGGTACGTGGGCCAGCGAGTGCTCGCGGACCTTGTAGTTGATCTTCTCGTTGCGCAGGTCCGTGTCGACCCGCATACCCGCTGCACGCAGGGTCGAGGCGACTTCCTCGGCATACCCATCGGCGTCGTTCACGATCGTGACCACTACAGCTTGCGTCGGTGCCAGCCACAGCGGGAAGCGGCCGGCATAGTTCTCGATCAGGATGCCGATCATGCGCTCGAAGCTGCCGAAGATGGCGCGGTGCAGCATGACCGGCCGCCTGCGCGATCCATCCTCGGCCACGTAGCTCGCATCGAGCCGCTCGGGCAGCACGAAATCGACCTGCAGCGTGCCGCACTGCCAGTCGCGGCCGATGGCGTCGCGCAGCACGAATTCCAGCTTCGGGCCGTAGAAAGCGCCTTCGCCGGGATTCAGCACGACGTCGAGGCCGGCCGCCTTCGAGGCCGACAGAAGCGCGCCCTCGGCCTGGTCCCACACCGCGTCCGTACCGGCGCGCACCGGCGGACGGTCGGAGAACTTCACGAAATAGTCCGTGAAGCCCAGGTCGCGGTAGACCTCGTCCAGCAGCTTGCAGAAGCGGATCGTCTCGCTCTCGATCTGCTCCTCGCTGCAGAAGATGTGCGCATCGTCCTGCGTGAAGTTGCGTACGCGCAGAATGCCGTGCAACGCGCCGGACGGCTCGAAGCGATGGCACGAACCCATCTCGGCCATGCGCAGCGGCAGCTCGCGATAGCTGCGGAGACCCTGGTTGAAGATCTCGACATGGCAGGGGCAGTTCATCGGCTTCAGTGCGAAGATGCGCTTCGCATCGTCGGCCAAGAACTCCCGCAGGCCTTCTTCGTTCTCGCTGAGATACATGTTCTCGCGGAACTTTTCCCAGTGGCCCGACTCCTCCCACAGCTTGCGGTCGACGAGCTGCGGCGTCTTCACCTCGACGTAGCCGCCGGCTTCGAGCTTGCGACGCAGATAGCCTTCGAGCGTGCGCCAGAACGTCCAGCCCTTGGGGTGCCAGAACACCATGCCGGCCGCTTCTTCCTGCTGATGGAAGAGGTTCATCTCGCGGCCGAGCCGGCGATGGTCGCGCTTCTCGGCTTCCTCGATGCGCGTCAGGTAGGCCTTGAGGTCCTTGTCGGAGAAGAAGACCGTGCCGTAGACGCGCTGGAGCTGGGCATTCTTGGCGTCGCCGCGCCAGTAGGCGCCCGACACCTTCGTCAGCTTGAACGCCTTGCCGAGCTTGCCCGTCGAGGGCAGGTGCGGACCGAGGCACATGTCGAGCCAGTCGCCCTGCTTGTAGACGGAGATCTCTTCGTCCTTCGGCAGCTCGTCGGCCCACTCGGCTTTGAACTTCTCGCCATGCTGGACGAAGTAGTCCTTGATCTTCGCGCGGTCCCACACTTCGCGCGTGATCGGCAGGTCGCGGTCGACGATCTCGGCCATGCGCTGCTCGATCTTGGCGAAGTCCTCCGGCGAGAAGGGCTCGGCCCGAACGAAGTCGTAGTAGAAGCCGTCCTCCGTGGAAGGGCCGAACGTGATCTGCGTGCCGGGGTAGAGCTCCTGCACCGCCTGGGCCAGCACATGGGCCGCGTCGTGCCGCAGCAGTTCCAGGGCGTCGGGGTCGCGTGCCGTCACGATGCCGATCTTGGCGTCGCGGTCGACCACGTAGGCGAGGTCCTTCATCTGCCCGTCAACGCGCAGGGCGAGGGCCGCCTTGGCGAGGCCCGGGCCGATCGAGGCGGCGATTTCTGCGCCGCTGACCGGCTTATCGAACGACCGGACCGAACTGTCCGGCAAGGAAATGTTGATCATGGTATCCACCAGCTAACGAAATTGCGAACGAGGCACACCCGCCGACGCGAAAGCGCCGGCGACGGCAGGCCGGGAAGCGGCACGAGTGCCTGCGCCCGGCCGAATCAAGTTCGTACGGTGGTGGTGTTGGCTGGAGCGGTTGAAAACCTGCGTTCCATGCGCTTGGAGATAGGCGGGGGTCCGACCCGAGTCAAGCAAAGGTCCTCGGCGTTCAAGGAGTCCGCAGGCGCTCGTAGAGGGCAAGAAGGCGTGCATTCGACTGGGCCAGATTGAACTGGTCGCGCACATGCTCCTGCGCGGCGCGCGCCAGTTCGGCGCGCCGCTCGATGGACAGGGAAAGGGCGGCCTGCAGGGCGTCCGCCAGCGCCGCCGGATCGCCGGGGGGCGCCAGCCAGCCGGTGACGCCGACACGCACGGCCTCGGCCGCACCGCCGCCATCCTCGGCCACGACCGGCCGCCCCATCGCCTGCGCTTCGATCAAGGTGCGGCTGAAGCCCTGCCGCGCACCGCCTGTCGAGACGACGACGTCGGCCAGCATGTAGGCAGCCGGCATGTCGTCGACATAGGGGCCGATCTGGACGCGGCCCTGCATCTCGGCCGCCACGACGGCATTCTCCAGTTCCTTCTCGAAGGGTGTTGGAACGCCGGTCGAGCCCAGCAGGAGACAGAAGACATCGTCGCGGCCCAGCCGCTTGATCGCCTCGATCAGGATCTTCTGGCCATTGTCCTCGGCGAAGCGTGCGGGGCAGAGCACGAGATGGCTGCCGTCGGGAATGCGCAGCTCGCCGGCCAGACGGATCAGTCGGTCGGCGCGCACGATCGCCGGATTGAAGCGGTCGATGTTGATGCCCGGCGGGATCGTTTCGAGGCGATCCTCAAGGGCGGGGAAGCGCTCCAGCGCATCGCGCGCGACATGGTCGGACACGGCGATCACGGCATCGGCGCGCGCTTGCCGTCGCTCGATGAAGCGGCCGGCAAGATCGTACGCGAGGAACGGGCGATGCAAGGTCGCGATCCACTTGATGCCGAGCCGTCGCGCCAGGGCGCGTGCAACCCATCCCGTCGCAGGCGAGCGTGCTTGAACGACGTCGACCTTGGCATCGCGCAGGCTCGAGGCCAGCTTGCCGGGCAAGGTCAGCCGGCCCCAGACGGCATGTGTACTGTCCGGTAGTTCGAGGTGGCTGCCGCGCAGGCGCAACAGGTCGGGGACCATGGCGCCGCCTGGCGAGGCGACGATCGCCGAGCCGCCGGCCGCGATCACGGCCTGCGCCGCATCCAGCGTCGCACGGGCCAGGCCGCCGCCGGCCAGCGTGGGAACGATCTGTAGGAGGGTTGGCGCGGACACTGTGTTTGCGTAAGCGTAAAGCGATCGGAGGAGCGAGCAGGTAACACGGGAGCCGGAGCGTGGGTAGAGTCGAGCAGTTGCAGCGCGGCGACGGCAACTACGTTGCCTATGCAAGAACGCCGGGAAAGGCGCCGACAGTGGTGTTTCTCGGCGGTTTTCGATCGGACATGACCGGCACCAAGGCCGTCGCGCTCGAAGCCTGGGCCGAGAAATCGGGTCACGCTTTTCTGCGTTTCGACTATCTCGGGCACGGTCAGTCTTCGGGACGCTTCGAAGACGGGACGATCGGTCGCTGGAAGGAAGATGCGCTGGCCGCCATCGATTCGCTGACCGACGGCAAGCTGGTGCTGGTGGGCTCGAGCATGGGCGGATGGTTGTCGCTGCTGGCAGCGCAGGCACGGCCGGAGCGACTTGCAGGACTTGTTCTCATCGCCGCTGCGCCTGACTTCACCGAACGCATGCTGCTGGGCGGCCTTTCAGCCGAGGATCGAGCGATCCTTCAGCGCGACGGCCGCCTCGAACGTCCGTCGCAATACTCGCCCGAGCCCTCTGTCTTCACCTGGAAGCTGATCGAGGAGGGACGCAACCACCTGCTCCTCGACAAGCCGCTGGCGCTACCGTGTCCCGTGCGTCTGTTGCATGGGCAGAGCGATCCCGATGTTCCTTGGGAATATTCGCTACAGATCGCCAGGCATCTCGACGCGCCGGAGGTGATCAGCACCTTCGTGAAGGGCGGGGATCACCGTCTCAGCACGCCTGCCGACATCGCCCGCCTCATTGCAATGGTCGAGGAACTAGCGCGCTAAGACATAGCGTCGACGACTGCCTTCAGCCCTTCGCGATAGGTTGGATAGCGCAGCACCACGCCGAGGTCGCGCTTCAGCCGGTCGTTCCGCACGCGCCGGCTCTCCATGTAGAACGAGCGCGCCATCGGGCTCATCGCCGGCGCTGCCTGCTCCCACGGGATCGCGGGCGGAACGGGTTTGCCCAACAGCTCGAAAGCATAGGCGATCACTTCGCTGTTGGGGGCCGGCAGGTCGTCGGCGACATTCCACAGTGCGTCACCGTCCGTGCGCGCCATAGCAGCCAGCGCCGCATTGGCGATGTCCTCGACATGGATGCGCGAGAAGAACTGGCCGGGCTTGTCGATACGCCGTGCCGTGCCGGCCTTCACCTGGTCGATGGCGCTGCGGCCGGGGCCGTAGATTCCCGGCAGGCGCAATATGTCGAGCGTGGCGCCGGTCTCCTGTGCGAGATCGCGCCAGGCCTGCTCGGCCGCCAGCCGCCCGACGCTGCGCGCCTGTCCAGGCTTGGTCGGAGTCGCTTCGTCGACCCAGCCACCGCCGTGATCGCCATAGACGCCTGTGGTCGAGAGATAGCCCAGCCAGGTGGCGCGTCCGAGCAGCGCACGGCAACTGCCGAGCGCGGGATCGCCGGTCTCTTTCGGCGCGATCGTGCACAGGACGTGTGAGGTGTTGGCCAGCGCTGAGGCCGGCAGCGCGGCGGTGCCATCGAACAGATGCACTTCGATGCCGGTTGCTCGAAGTCGCACGGCTTTTTCGGCCGTCGTGCAGGTTCCCGCAACATCCCAACCCTGCGCCTGGGCAAGCTTGGCAATTTCAAGGCCGCTATAGCCCAGACCGAAGATGAAAAGACGCCTTGTCATCTTGTCAGGATCGTCGCGGCGCGGTTCTTTTCAACCATGTTGTTTCGTCGCAAGGCGCTTTGGCTGTCGGCCGCTCTGTTCGTCTCTTCCGCAGCGGGGGCGCAGCCCATTCCCGTGGTTCCGCCCACACCGCAGGCAACGATCCCCGGTCCTGGCGTTCTCGACATGCCGCCGGACCATCAGCGTCGCTACGTCGAATGCATGAAGCTTGCGCGGGGCGAGCCGCTGAAGGCGCTGCCTCTCGCCGAGAAATGGATGGGCGAGGGCGGCGGCATGGGCGCGCGCCATTGCGTGGCCCTCGCCATGTTCCAGTCGGGCCGGTACGCCCAGGCCGCGGCGCAGTTCGAGGCGATCGCGCGCGACATGGGCCACGAGCGGCCGGGGCTGCGAGCCGAACTGTGGGCGCAGGCAGGACAGGCCTGGATGGAGGGCGGCGGCGCCGACAAGGCCGCGCAAGCGCAGAGCCGTGCGCTCGAGCTGAAGACCGACGATCCCGATCTCTGGGTCGATCGGGGTCTCTCCTACGCCGCCATGCAATCGTGGCAACGCGCCATCGCCGATTTCGATCGCGCCATCCGCCTGCGCCAGGACGATGTCGAGGTGCTGGTTCTGCGGGCCGCCGCCTGGCGTAACGCACGCGATCCGGGGCGCGCCCTGACCGACGCCAGCCGCGCGCTTTCGATAGCGCCCGACCATACCGGGGCCTTGCTGGAGCGTGGCTTTGCCTATCTGGCGCGCGGCACGCGCGATGCCGCCAATAGAGACTTCGAGCGGGTCCTGAAGCTTGTCCCGCCGAACACGTCGGCCGCGCGGCGCGCCGAAGCGGGCCTCAGCGGCAGTCTTCCGGCGGCTCCCCCGCCGGCAACACCGGGCGCTTCACCGCCGGCCGGCGGGAAGCGATAGTGTCATCCCCCTCCCTCATGTAAGAGCGATACAAATGAAGAAATTCTTCTCGTCGTTCGCCCTCCTCGGCACGTTGGTCACCGCGGCGCCGGCCTTTGCCCAGACACCCGCGGCGGAGCCGCCCCAGCCGCCGGCGTCCTACTATCCCGCGCCCCCGCCTTTGCAGGCGCCGTCGACCGAACAAGGCATGTCGCCCACCAGCCTCGGCTCGCCGCTGCCGGCCGGGCAGGCCAAGGTCGAGCGCACCGATATTGCCTCCGAAGCCGAGGCGCAGCTTTTCGCCGACGCGCGCAAGATCGTCTGGGGCCGTTACGCCAAGATCAAAGGCGCCAAGGCCGGCGAAGTCACCGTGACGCGTCAAGGCAATCTCTGGGTCGTGAAGGGCCGCATCGACAGCGTTGCCCCCGGCACCGAAGGCGATTGGGCGTCGGTAGACGGTGTTGTCGAGCGCATCTCGCCGGGTGTCGTGCAGATGAAGGGCGAAGTCGCCTTCCGCATCGCCAAGGTCGAGAACGGCACACCTTGCAAGGTAGCCGGCACGCTCCATTTCCGTCGTTCCGGCAAGTCGAATGCCTGGCGCCTGGCCGAAGGCGACAATCCCTGCGACGGCAAGCGCGAGGGCTTCGACCTTGTGATGGAAAAGCCCGCCGAGAAGAAGCCCGCCCCGGCGCAGCCGAAGCGCGGCTAGGAGCGGAGCTTCGCGATCTCGTCGCGCGCCAGACGGTCGGCGCGCTCGTTTTCGGGATGGCCGCTATGGCCTTTGACCCAGTGCCATTCGACCTGATGGGAACTGCGCGCCGCGTCGAGGCGCTGCCATAGCTCGACGTTCTTCACCGGCTTCTTGTCTGCGGTGCGCCAGCCGTTTCTCTTCCAGCCGTGGATCCACTTGGTGACGCCGTCCTTCACGTAGGTGCTGTCGGTGAACAGCCGGACGTGACAGGGGCGCTTCAGCGCCTCCAACCCCTGGATCGCCGCCATCAGCTCCATGCGATTGTTGGTCGTCGCCGGGTCGCCGCCCGAGAGTTCGCGTTCGCGGTCGCCCATGCGCAGGATGGCGCCCCAGCCGCCCGGCCCCGGGTTTCCGCTGCAGGCGCCGTCGGTGAAAATCTCCACTTTGGTCTGGGTCACAGGCCGTAGTCTGCCAGCGAATTCGTGCTGCGATGGAAGCGCAGCTTGGCAAGGTATTCTTGCGGGTCCTTGCGCTTGACGAGCGCATTGGGCGGCGTGTGCACCCAGTCGTACAGCCGGGTCAGAAGAAAGCGTAGCGCCGAGCCACGCGCCAGCAGCGGCAGCGCCCGCCGCTCCTCGTCGGTGAGCCGGCGCACCTTGTCGTAGCCCTGCAGCAGGTTGCGCGCCTTGGTGGCGTTGAAGGCGTTGTCGGCCTCGAAGCACCAGGCGTTGAGGCAGATGGCGACGTCGTAGGCCAGCAGGTCGTTACAGGCGAAGTAGAAGTCGATCAGGCCCGAGAGCTTGTCGTGCAGGAAGAAGACATTGTCGTTGAACAGGTCCGCGTGGATTACGCCCGACGGCAGGTCCTTGGGCCAGTTGGCTTCCAGGAAGTCGAGTTCGGCTTGCAGCTCATGTGCCAGACTATCGTCGATATGGTGCCGCGAGCCCTCGAACAGCGGCCGCCAGCCGGCCACCGACAGCGCATTGGGTCGCTTCAGCGCGAAATCCTTGCCGGCGAGATGCAGCCCGGCCAGCGCTTCGCCGACGGGGCCGCAATGGGCGACGGTGATGCGGCGCGGCGAAAGGCCGTGCAGGAACGTCGTGATGGCCGCGGGCTTGCCGGCCAGGGTCCGCACGGCGTTGCCGTCGCGGCCGTGAATTGGCTGCGGGCAGTTGATGCCGCGCGCCGAGAGATGATCCATGAGGCCCAGGAAGAAGGGCAGATCCTTCGGGTCGACGCGCTTCTCGTAGAGCGTTAGGAAATACTGCCCCTTGCTGGTGGTCAGCAGGTAGTTCGAGTTTTCGACGCCCTCGGCCACGCCCTTGAGAGCGTCGGCTTCGCCGATGTCGTATTCGGCGAGAAAGGCTTCGAGTTCGGTATCGCCGACTTCCGTATAGACCGCCATCAAACCACCACTACGCCACCAGGGCTCGCGGCAGTTTGAACACCACGCTCTCCTCGGTCGTACGCACCTCTTCGACGGTGACGTCGTAGCGCGCGCGACAGGCCTCGATCAACTCGTCGACCAGCAGCTCCGGAGCCGAGGCGCCAGCCGTGATGCCGAGCCGCTGGGCATCGCCCAGCCAGGCCCAGTCCATGTCGGCCGCACGCTGCACAAGCCGCGAGCGCGCGCAGCCGTAGTTGGCGGCGACCTCGACGAGGCGCATCGAGTTCGACGAATTAGGCGCGCCGATCACCACCAGCGCGTCGCAGCGGCCGGCGATGGCCTTCACCGCCGCCTGACGGTTGGTCGTGGCGTAGCAGATATCCTCGAGCTTCGGCCCCTGGATGGCGGGGAAGCGGTGGCGCAGGACGGCGACGATCTCGGTCGTATCGTCGACCGACAGGGTCGTTTGCGTGGCATAGGCGAGGTTCAGCGGATCGGCGACTTGGATCTGCTCCGCCTGTTCGACATCCTCGACCAGCAGGACCACGCCTGGCGGCAGCTGGCCCATTGTGCCGATGACCTCGGGATGGCCGGCATGGCCGATCAGGATGACGGTGCGACCCGATGCGGCGTGGCGTTCGGACTCGCGATGGACCTTGGAGACAAGCGGGCAGGTCGCGTCGACATAGAGCAGGTTGCGGCGACCGGCCTCGGCCGGGACAGATTTCGGCACGCCGTGCGCAGAGAAGACGACGGGGCGGTCGTCGGGCACTTCGTCGAGTTCGTCGACGAAGATCGCGCCTTTCGCTTCGAGGTTCTCGACCACGAAGCGATTGTGCACGATCTCGTGGCGCACGTAGACGGGACGACCATAGCGTTCGATGGCGCGCTCCACGATCTGGATGGCGCGATCGACACCGGCGCAGAAGCCGCGGGGGCTGGCGAGGAGGATCGTGAGCGGCTTCTTTGGGGTCGTCATGAAAAAAACGTTCAGCGAGATGCCGGCCCGTTCGCTTGCGGGCCTGCGGGCCATTGCCTAGAGTCCGCACACGACGGATTGGCGCGGCACCGTAACAAAGCCGCCGCAACGGGGAAAGCAACATGACCGAGCCGGTTGTCGCGGCGAAAGTGCCAGCGAAGGTGACGCTGGACGCTGGCAAGGACTATTGGTGGTGCGCCTGCGGACGTTCCGCGAACCAGCCGTTCTGCGACGGCAGCCACAAAGGCACCGGGCTTGCTCCCGTCAAATACACCGCGCAAAAGACAGGCGACCACTGGCTCTGCGCCTGCAAGCATACCCACAAGCAACCCCTCTGCGACGGCACTCACAAGACATTGGCATGACCTTGAAGAAGATCGTTTTTGCCGCGCCGGTCGCGCTGGCGCTTGTCCTCACCGGCTGCGGCGGCGGTTCGTCGGCCCCGTCCGCCAACGTCTACTGTCCGGCGCCCTTCACGGTGCAGGATGCTGACCGCATCACCCACTTCAAGCCAGGTGGCGGCCGCGATCCGCGCGACATCGAATACGAGGCGTCGTTGGTCGGCGCCAGGACGCAGTGCGAAATAAAGCGCGGGCAGATGAACGTCACTCTGGTGATGCGCATTGCCGTCCAGGCCGGGCCGTCGGTGACGGGCGCCCCGACGCAGGTGCCGTACTTCGTGCGCGTGCTGACGGGAGCAGGCACCGTCGCCCAGGGCCAGGACTTCATCGCCGGCTTCAAGCTGTCGGCCGCCAATCCGCGCGGTCAGTCGCAGGAAGAGCTGGCGCTCACCTTGCCCTACAGCGATGTGAGCGACCTCGCCGCCTACCGCATCGCCGTCGGCCTGAAGCCGACGCCGGAAGAGCTCGACTACAACAGGCGGTCGGACAGGCGCCCATGACCGCCTATGCCGACAGACTGGAAGCATTGATCGCCGAGTCGGCGGATCGTTGCACCGGCTGCGGCAAATGCTTCGAAGCCTGCCCGACTGCCCGCGAAAGCGGGCTCGACATGGCGGCAGGCGCTCAACGTGTGGGCGAGCTCGTTGCCCTGACGCGGGACGGCGGGGCCGCGGCGCCGGTCCTGCAATCGTGGCTCGCCGCCTGCGATGGCAGTGCGCGCTGCAGTGCGGCCTGCCCCGAGGACATCAATGTCCGCCAGTGGGTGACGATCGCCAAGCTGAAGTCGCTGCAGGTCAGCCGGCCGATGACGGAAGGGGCTACTAACGCGGCCAGCCGGTTCCGGCACATGGCGCAGGCCGTGCGGCTGTTGGCCAGCATGCAGCTCCCGTCGGAGACACTGAAGCGCATCCTGGTACCGGCCGAGCGGCGCACGGCCGACGTCCTCTTCTATACCGGCTGCAACGTGCTGCGGACGCCGCACATCGTGCTGAACGTCATGGACATCCTCGACGCGCTCGACCTCGACTTCGACGTGGTCGGCGGCGCCGCGCATTGCTGCGGCGTCTACCAGTTCCAGGAAGCCGACCTGCCGACCTACGAGCGCATGGGCCATCGCACCTTCCAGCGCTTCGGCCAGTCGGGCGCGTCCAAGGTGCTGACCTGGTGCCCGACCTGCACCAAGAATTTCGACGAGCTTGAGACGGACGTCGAGGCACCGTCGTTCGGTCTCGACCATATCAGCGAGTTCCTCGCCGCAAATCTCGATACGCTGAAGGCGCGCTTTGAAGCAGACCAGCCCAAGCGCCGTGTCGTGATCCACGAGCATCTGGGCATTGGCGCCACGGTCCAGAGCATTCGCGACCTGCTGCGC
Source organism: Pseudomonadota bacterium (assembly GCA_020160995.1). Classification (GTDB taxonomy): domain Bacteria; phylum Pseudomonadota; class Alphaproteobacteria; order Reyranellales; family Reyranellaceae; genus Reyranella. The sequence goes on from JAIUOY010000145.1 coordinate 116,890, forward strand.
GCCGTGCCCAATCTCGAGCTGGTGGAGCTGCCGCAGGATTCGGGCTTCTCCTATGCCTGCGGCGGCCAGGCCGCGAAGTTCAAGGAGCGCGAGCAGGCGATCCATCGCGGGCTGGTGACGGGCGCGGTCGAGGCCGGGGCCGACACGATCGTGACCATGTATCACTCCTGCCATCGCGCCCTGTCCGGCGCCGAGGCGATCTACCCGCTGCGCGTCGTCAACTTCACCGACATCCTGGCCGAAGCGCTGGGCCGTGGCGGCCATCCCGACTATTACCAGCTCTACAAGAAGGGCGGCGCCATGGACGAAGCCGTGGCGGCAGCACGTGGCTTCCTGCTGGGCAACGGCGTGAAGGTCGACGAGAACGCGGTGAAGTCTCTGACAGCGGACATTTTCAACGAAACCGGCATCGGCGGCTCACGCGAGGCTTTTGCCGACGCCTTCACCGCACTGGCACGCGAGGGCTGACGACATGGGCGCTTTGCCGCCGGTGCCGCTGCAAGCGGCGGCGCCCTGGTGGCGTCCGTCTCATGGTCACTCGCTCGTCATTCGCGGTGGCCGGCCGCTGGCCGGCGCCTATCCGATCAGCGGCGCCAAGAATGCCGTTCTGCCGTTGATGATCTCGGCGCTGCTGACGCCTCATCTCGTTACCCTGCGCAACGTGCCGGCGAGTCTCGACGTAGCGGTTCTGTCCGCGCTGCTGCGACGCCTCGGCGCGGAGATGCACTGGTCGACGACGGCGGCCGGCCTCTCGGTCACGATCTGCGCCGACCGGCTCCATCCCGGCAGCATCGACGGCGAGCTGGTGAGCCGCATGCGCGCGTCGGTTCTCGTGCTCGGGGCGATGCTGGGACGTTGCGGCGAAGCGAGCCTGCCGATGCCCGGCGGCGATGCCATTGGCCTGCGCGGCGTCGATTTTCATCTGACCGGCCTCAGGGCCATGGGCGCCGAGATTGAACTGGCCGCCGGCCTGATCGTGGCCAAGGCGCCGGATGGCCTGAAGGGCGCGGATATCCTGCTGCCGCTGCCGTCGGTGGGTGCGACGGAGAACCTGATGCTTGCCGCTGTGATGGCGCAGGGCACGACGGTGATCCGCAACGCCGCGCGCGAACCCGAGATCGTCGATCTGGCGCACTGTCTGATCGCGATGGGTGCGCGAGTCGCCGGTCACGGCAGTCACGTCGTCACGATCGAGGGAGGCATGCCGCTTGCCGGCGCCGTTCACGACGTGATGCCCGACCGCATCGAACTGGGCACGCTGGCCTGCGTCGCTGCCGTCACCGATGGTGAGATCCTGCTGCGCAACGGGCGCACCGATCATCTGGGCGCCGCTCTTCCGGCATTCCAGTCGGCCGGCGTCGATCTGCACGATGTCGAGGGCGGATTGCTGGCGCGCCGTGCATCGGAGGGCCTTGTCGGCATCGACATCACCACCCAGCCCTATCCGGGTTTCGCGACCGATCTTCAGGCGCCGGCCATGGCGCTGCTGTCGGTGGCGAAAGGCGCCAGCGCCATCACCGAGACGCTTTTCGAGCAGCGCTTTCTTCATGTCGGTGAACTGCGTCGGATGGGCGCGGACATTGCGGTCCATGGCAGGACGGCGCTGGTGCGCGGCGCGGCTGGATTGCACGGTGCCGCCGTGACCTGCACCGACGTGCGGGCGGCTGCGGCCCTGGTGATCGCCGGCTTGGCGGCGAGCGGCGAGACGACGCTTGCCGGCCTCGATCATCTCGACCGCGGCTACGAGCGGATGGCCGAGAAGCTGGCGGCTTGCGGCGCCGATGTCGCGCGGAGTGGGGGAGAGTGAGCAACGCTTCCGCGGCCAACGTCTGGCTCTTCTCCTACGGCACCTTGCAGCAGGAGGAGGTCCAGCTTGCGACCTTCGGCCGGCGGCTCGAAGGCCGCGCCGATGCCCTGCCGGGCTACGCCACGTCGCTGCTCGAGATCAAGGATGCCGGCGTGATCGCGACCAGCGGCAAGACTCACCACCTCCTCGCACTGCCCTCCGGCAATCCGGCCGACGAGGTCGCGGGTGTCGTCTTCAAGATCACCCCGGAAGAGCTGGCCGCCGCCGACACCTACGAAGTATCGGACTACAAGCGCGTCGCCGTGCGCCTGAAGTCGGGACTCGAGGCCTTCGTCTACGTCGCCGCCTGATCAGCGCGTATCCTTGAAACTGTCGACGACCAGCCCGCGCAGCCAGCGGCTTGCGGGATCGCCGTCGGCCGAGGCGTGCCAGTAAAGATAGAGATCGAGGGTCGGCATCTTGAGTGGAAATGGCAGAACCTGGAGCCGCAATCCCGCCGCGAAGCGGTTGGCGTAGCGCTCGGCCATGGTGAGCACGAGGTCGGTCTCGGTGACGGTGCCGAGGGCTGCGAGATAGTTGCGGCAGCGCAGCCGCACCCGTCGTTGCAGGCCTCTCTTGCTCAACTCGACGTCTTCGAGGCCGGGCCCCTTGCGGCGCGACGTCACCATGACATGGTCCAGTGCCAGATAGGCGTCGAGCTTCAGGCCCTTGCGCAAGAGAGGGTGGTTGCGGCGCGCGACCACTACCATCCGGTCGGACGAGAGCTTTTGGCGGCGTACATTCTCCGAGAGCGGCAAGGCGATATCAGTCGCCAGACTCACGGCGCCGGTCGCCAACGCCGCTTCGAGGTTGCGTCGCCTGACCTGCACAGTCCGGAGATTGACTCCGGGAGCCGCCCGCGCGATCCGGCGCATGATCGCCGGCATCATCAGCGTCTCCGTCGGGTCGCGCAGGCTGATCGTGTATTGCGCTTCCGCCGTTGCAGGATCGAAGTGGCCGGCATTGGCGACCAGCAGGTCGAGAGCCTGCAGGCCTTGGCGCAACGGTCCGATCAGGTCGCGAGTCAGCGGGGTGGCGCTGAGCTGCCGGCCGTCGCGCGTGAACAGCGGATCGCCGAACAGACGGCGCAGCCGCGCCAGCGAATGACTGATGGCCGACTGACTGAGATTGAGGTGTTCCGCGGCGCGCGTAACGCCGCCCTCGGCATGGATGGCATCGAGTACGCGCAGCAGGTCGAGATCGATTCGGCGATCATGAATCATTTCGATGGATTCTTATGCTAAACGATCATTTCATTCATTGTCTGGCTGGACCTAGGGTTGGTCAACCCGAACCGCTGGAGAGTGTCCGATGGAATTCGCCTATACCGACAAGATGAAGATGATGCAGGAGAAGGTCGGCGCCTTCATGGACCAGCACATCTATCCCAACGAGGAGCGCTACGAGCGCGAACTCACGGCAGGCGGCCGCTGGCAGCCGACTGCCGTCATGGAGGAACTCAAGGAGAAGGCGCAGGCGCAAGGCCTGTGGAACCTGTTCCTGCCCGGCACGCACGGGGCCGGCCTCACCAATCTCGAATATGCGCCGCTGTGCGAGATCATGGGCTGGTCCAAGATCGCGCCCGAAGTCTTCAACTGCGCCGCGCCCGACACCGGCAACATGGAGACGCTCGAACTCTACGGCAGCGCCGCGCAGAAGGAGGAGTGGCTGGTGCCTCTGCTCGCCGGCCGCATCCGCTCGGCCTTCGCCATGACCGAGCCGGGCGTGGCATCGTCCGACGCCACGAATATCGAAAGCTCGATCGTGCGCGACGGCGACCATTACGTGCTGAACGGCCGCAAATGGTGGACGTCCGGTGCGTCCGACCCGCGTTGCAAGCTGCTGATCTTCATGGGCAAGACAGACGCCCGCAATCCCGACCGTCACCGCCAGCAGTCGATGGTGCTGGTGCCGCGCGATGCGCCGGGCGTCACGGTGCTGCGCTCGCTGCCGGTGTTCGGCTACGACGACGCCCCGCACGGCCATAGCGAGGTGCTGTTCGAGAATGTACGCGTGCCGATGTCCAATATCCTGTTGGGCGAGGGCCGCGGATTCGAGATCGCGCAGGGCCGGCTGGGCCCGGGACGCATCCACCACTGCATGCGCGCCATCGGCTCGGCGGAGCGGACGCTCGAGAAGATGTGCAAGCGCGTGAAGGCGAGGGTGGCCTTCGGCAAGCCGATTGCGCAGCAGACCGTGACTCTGGAGCGAATCGCGGAGGCCCGCATCATGATCGAGCAGGCGCGCCTCCTGGTGCTCAAGGCCGCCTATATGATGGACACTGTCGGCAACAAGGTCGCCAAGGCGGAGATCGCCATGATCAAGGTCGCGGTGCCGGCCATGCTGACCAAGGTGGCCGACATGGCGATCCAGGCGCACGGCGGCGGCGGCGTGTCGAACGATTTCGGCCTCGCCTTCACCTACGCGTCGGCACGTACGCTCCGTCTGGTCGACGGGCCGGACGAGGTCCATCGCAACCAGATCGGCAAGCTGGAGCTGGCCAAGTACAATTAGGGGCGCGCTTACGTTTCCTTCACCGACAACACCGCCCATGCCGCTTCGGCGAAGAAGTTGGCGTGGGCGCTGAGCGGGCCTTCGAAGCGGCCGTAGAGTTTGTAGGTCGCGGGCTGCATCACCGTGCCGATCGCCGAGGCGGCGGCGAGGTCGGCATCGCGCGACGGGATCTCGCCTGCCGCCATCGCCCGCACGATCACCTGACGCAGCACGTCGACCGGATTGGGCGTGCCCTCGGGCACCATTGCCAGGAACATATGCTGGGTCAGCAGGTGGTAGGCGAACAGGGTCCAGTCATCGTCGGCCCATTCGCAATAGCAGCGGACGATCGCATCGATCTGGGCGCGCAGGCCCTGTGCCTGCTGTGCGACGCCGGCCAGTGCTTCGGCCAGCGCCCGGTGGTGGCGAAGGAACAGGTCGAGGGCGAGCTGCTCCTTGCTCGGGAAGTGGCGGTAGATCGTGCCCTCGGCGATCGATGCCGCCATGGCGATCTCGCGGGTCGTGGTCTCCGTCACGCCTCGCGCCACGAAAAGCGTGAGCGCCGCGCGCTCTACGCGTGCTTTGGTTTCTTCGGCTTTGCCCATGCCGCGCAGTCTATGAGGGAGCGCTCACTCGGAAAAGCTGCGTCGTGGTCCGCCGGCGTCGAAAGCCAGCGCCAGTCGATCACCCAGTCGCGCCCGTCGTTGCCCGCGGATGCAGCATCGCTCTGAAGCTTCGGGAACTCATCGAAAGACCGGCGAATGAACATGCTATTCTCCTTGAAGTGAGTAAGCGCTCACAAAATAAGTGAGCAATCACTCAAAATCAAGGGTCAGCAAAGTCCCTGATTTCTCACATCTTTTCCCGGTGGACGGCGGCAATTGCCCTCCGTATGGTCGTTTTCACCCAGACGATCCCTGTGGGAGAGACCGCCCGGCTCGGGCGGCGCCGAAGGAGCAACCGGCCCCGGAAACTCTCAGGCAAAAGGACCGCAGGAGGATGGGTCTCTGGAAAGCGGCGCACGTCCTGGCGGAGGTGCGCCCACCGACGAAGTAAGCCGGCCTAGCCGCCGGCGAATCTTTCAGGTCTCCGGACAGAGGGGGTCGCGACCGACGCAGTCCTTGCGTTGGCGAACGCGACTCTGAGGAGACCTTCTTGAGCGATCCCGCTGCCGGCCCCCTGAAGCGTACACCGCTTTACGACCTTCACCGCGAGCTTGGCGCGCGTCTCGTGCCGTTCGCCGGCTACGAGATGCCGGTGCAGTACCCGACCGGCATCCTGGCCGAGCACACGCAGACCCGCACGTCCTGCGGCCTGTTCGATGTCTCGCACATGGGTCAGGTGCGACTGACGGCCAAGGCCGGCCACAGCGCGGCCAAGGCGCTGGAGACGCTGGTGCCGGGCGACATCGCAGGCCTGCAGCCCGGTCAGCAGCGCTACACGCAGTTCACCAACGACCAGGGCGGCATCCTCGACGATCTGATGGTGACCAGCACGGGCGATCACCTGCTCGTGGTCATCAACGCCGCCTGCAAGGACGCCGACCTCGCGCACATGCAGAAGCATCTCTCGGGCATGTGCGAAGTCGAGCCGATGTTTTCGCGCGGCTTGCTTGCGTTGCAGGGGCCGCAGGCCTCGGCGGTGCTGTCGCGGCTGGCGCCGCAGGTCGCGACCATGAAGTTCATGACCGGCGCCTACCTCGTGATCGACGGTGCGCGCTGCTACGTGACGCGCTCGGGCTACACGGGCGGCGACGGCTACGAGATCTCGACGCCGGCCGACCAGACCGACGCCATCGCCCGCAAGCTGCTCGCGAATCCCGAAGTGAAGCCGATCGGGCTGGGCGCGCGCGATTCGCTGCGCCTCGAAGCGGGCCTCTGCCTCTACGGCCACGACATCGACACGACCACCACGCCGGTCGACGCAGTGCTGCTGTGGAGTGTCGGCAAGGAGCGCCGCGTCCAGGGCGGCTTTCCCGGCGCGTCGGTCATCCAGAAGCAGATCGCCGAAGGCTCGACGCGCAAGCGCGTGGGCCTTCTGCCCGAGGGCAAGGCGATCGCGCGTGAAGGCGCGGAAATCGCCATCGGTGGCAAGATCGTCGGCACGGTGACGTCGGGTGGCTTCGCGCCGACCCTCGGCCGCGCCATCGCCATGGGCTACGTCGAGCGTGCCCAGTCAGCCAACGGGACCAAGGTCGATCTCATGGTGCGCGGCAAGCCCGTGCCCGCCGAGATCGTGCCCATGCCTTTCGTCAAACACGCCTACTACCGCGGATAAGGGAGCTAGAAATGGCCGTCACCAAGTACACCGAAGAGCACGAGTGGGTCCGCGTCGAAGGCGATGTCGCCACTGTCGGTATCACGCAGTACGCCCAGGAGCAGCTGGGCGACGTGGTGTTCGTGGAAGTGCCCGCCGTCGGCCGCAAGGTCGCCAAGGGCGAGGCCTGCGCCGTGGTCGAATCGGTCAAGGCTGCGTCCGACATCTACGCCCCCGTGGCGGGCGAGATTGTCGAAGGCAATGCGGCGCTCGCCGACTCGCCGGGCGACGTCAATGCCGAGCCGACGGGCAAGGGCTGGTTCTTCAAGCTGAAGCTCGCCGACAAGGCCGAGCTCGATGGCTTGATGGACGAGGCCGGCTACGACGCCTTCGTGAAGAGCCTGGGCTAAACGGAGCACGCGATGCGCTATCTCCCCCTCACTGACGCCGATCGCCGGGAGATGCTCTCGGTCATCGGCGCCAAGTCGGTCGACGACCTCTTCAAGGACGTGCCGGCATCGGCCCGGCTCGGCGCCAAGATCGCCGGTCTGCCCGATCATCAGGGCGAGCTCGAAGTCGAGCGCGCCTTCCAGGCCTTTGCGGCGAAGAACGTCTCGCCGGGCACCGCGCCCTTCTTCATCGGCGCCGGCGCCTATCGCCATCATGTGCCCTCGACCGTGGATTACATGATCCAACGCGGCGAGTTCCTGACCTCCTACACGCCGTATCAGCCGGAGATCACGCAAGGCACCTTGCAGTATCTCTTCGAGTTCCAGACGCAGGTGACGTTGCTCACCGGCATGGAAGTGGCCAACGCCTCGATGTACGACGGCTCGACCGGCACGACCGAAGCCGTCCTGATGGCCAACCGCATCACCCGCCGCCACAAGGCGCTGATCTCGGGTGGCCTGCATCCGCAATATCGCAGCATCATCGAGACCACGGCCAAGTGGGAGGGCTTCAAGGCCGTCCTGTCCAAGGCCGATGCCGAAGGTCTCGAAGACCTGATCGCCTCGGTCGACAAGGATACGTCCAGCGTCGTCGTCCAGAACCCGAGCTTCTTCGGCCATGTGCGCGACTTCACCAAGCTCGCCGAGGCCTGCCATGCGGCCGGCGCGCTGCTGATCGTCGTCGTGACCGAAGTCGTGTCGCTCGGCCTTCTGACGCCGCCGGGCGAGATGGGTGCGGACATCGTGGTCTGCGAGGGCCAGTCGATCGGCAACGGGCTGGGCTTCGGTGGTCCGTATGTCGGCCTGTTCGCGACCCGCGACAAGTACATGCGCCAGATGCCGGGCCGCCTGGTTGGCGAGACGGTCGATGCCGACGGCAAGCGTGGTTTCGTGCTGACGCTCTCCACGCGCGAGCAGCACATCCGCCGCGAGAAGGCGACCTCCAACATCTGCACCAATGCCGGCCTCTGCGCGCTGGCCTTCACGGTGCATCTCACCTTGCTCGGCGAAGCGGGCTTCACGCGGTTGGCCGAGCTGAACCACGCCAAGGCTTCGCAGCTCGCCGACAAGGTGAGCGCCATCTCCGGCGTGAAGCTTCTGAACGACAGCTTCTTCAACGAGTTCACGGTGAAGCTGCCCAAGCCGGCGGCGCCCGTCGTCGAGGCACTGGCGGCCAAGGGCATCCTGGGTGGCCTGCCGGTCTCGCGTCTCATTCCCAACGATCCCTCGGTCGAGAACCTGCTCCTGCTGGCCGCCACCGAGACCGCAACCGACAGGGGCATGGACCCGTTGGTCGCCGCGCTGAAGGAGGTGCTGTGATGGTCCAGTCGCTCGACCGTTCGCAGGGGCGCGCCGGTGGCGTTGCCGCCAGTGCCGCCTCGAACCATGGCACGTACACGGGCAACCGCGCGCTGCAGATCGAGGAGCCGTTGATCTTCGAGATGGGCCAGCCGGGACGCTGCGGCGTCGACCTGCCGGAACCACCCAAGGTGAAGGATCGGCTGAACGGCCTGCGCCGTGCCGGCACGATCGGCCTGCCGGGCCTGTCCGAGCCGCAGGTGGTGCAGCACTACACGCGCCTCAGCCAGAAGAACTACGCCATCGACATGGGCGTCTACCCGCTGGGCTCGTGCACCATGAAGCACAACCCGCGGATCAACGAGAAGGTGGCGCGTCTGCCGGGCATCGGCGACCTCCATCCGCTGCAGCCGGTTTCGACCGTGCAGGGCGCGCTGGAGCTGATCGACCAGTTGGCCCATTGGCTGAAGACGTTGACCGGCATGCCGGCCGTCGCGATGTCGCCGGCAGCGGGCGCGCACGGCGAGATGTGCGGCATGATGGCGATCGCCGCAGCCCTCGAAGCCAGGGCGAGCGCGCCAAGCGCAAGGTCGTGCTGGCGCCGGAATCGGCGCACGGCACCAACCCGGCGACGGCGGCGGCCCTCGGCTTTACGGTGAAGCCGATCCCGGCCAACGATCGCGGCCGCGTCGATCTCGCCGCGTTGAAGGCGGCCCTCGGCCCCGACGTGGCGGCGATCATGCTGACCAATCCCAACACCTGCGGCCTGTTCGAGAGCGAGATCGTCGAGATTTCCAAGGCCGTGCACGATGCGGGCGCCTACTTCTACTGTGACGGCGCCAACTTCAACGCCATCGTGGGCCGCGTGCGGCCGGGCGATCTCGGCATCGACTGCATGCACATCAACTTGCACAAGACCTTCTCGACGCCGCATGGCGGCGGCGGGCCGGGCGCAGGTCCGGTGGTGCTGTCGGCAGCACTCGCGCCCTATGCGCCCTATCCCTGGATCGTGAAGGATGGCGATACGTGGCGGGTCGCCGAAGACGGCGCCAAGGTCGATGGCACGCCGCTGGGACGGCTGAAGGCCTTCCACGGCCAGATGGGCATGTTCACGCGTGCATTGGCCTACATCATGAGCCATGGCGCCGACGGGCTGAAGCAGGTGGCCGAGGATGCGGTGCTGTCGGCCAACTACGTGATGGCGGCGCTGAAGGATGTCATGAGCCCGGCGTTCGAAGGCCCGTGCATGCACGAGGCGCTGTTCGACGACAGCTTCCTCAAGGACACCGGCGTGAGCACCCTCGACTTCGCCAAGGCGATGATCGACGAGGGCTATCACCCGATGACCATGTACTTCCCGCTGGTCGTGCATGGCGCGATGCTGATCGAACCGACCGAGAGTCAGGCCAAGGAAGACTTGGATCAGTTCATCGGTGCGCTGCGCTCGCTCACCGAGCGGGCCAAGACCGGCACGGCGGCCGAAGAGTTCAAGGCAGCACCGCGCTTCTCGCCGCGTCGCCGTCTCGACGAGACGCTGGCGGCACGCAAGCCGATCCTGCGTTGGCGGCCGTCGAACAATCCACCGGAGGGCGGTCCGCTGAAGCAGGCGGCCGAGTAGGCCGCCTCCTTTTTTCTCATTTCGGTATCGGGGCGAGGGTAGCCATGAGTCTCGACTTTCTGCTGACGTCGTTGATCGTGGTCGCCTCACCTGGCGTCGGAGTGCTGATCACCGTGGCGGCCGGCCTGTCGCGCGGTCCGAAGGCGAGCGTGATTGCGGCGTTCGGCTGCACGCTCGGCATCGTTCCACACATGCTGGCGGCGATCTTGGGACTGGCGGCGCTGTTGCATACCAGCGCGCTCGCCTTCCAGATCCTGAAATATCTCGGCGTCGCCTACCTACTCTACATGGCGTGGGTGACGTTGCGCGATCACGGTGCGCTCACTGTCCAGCCGGATGCAGCGCCGCGGTCCTCGCTGCAGGTCATCGTCTCGGCCGTCCTGGCCAACATCCTCAATCCCAAGCTTTCGATCTTCTTCTTCGCCTTCCTGCCGCAGTTCGTCGAGGCGACGGAGGCCAATCCCGTGTTGCGCATGTCGGAGCTGAGTGCGGTCTTCATGCTGCTGACCTTCCTGGTCTTCGCAGCCTACGGTTTGTTCGCCGCAGCCGTGCGCGACCATGTGATCACGCGGCCGCAGGTCATGACCTGGATGCGCCGCGTGTTTGCCGGTGCTTTCGCGGCGCTGGGCACCAAGCTCGCTTTGTCGGAGCGATAGAAAGTCCAATCTGGGCAGGACGAGCCGGCAATGCGAGGCTCGGTGGCCTCGGCCCGAGGCCGCTCGTTTCGACAAAGAAAAACCCCCCGCCTCGCGGCGGGGGGCGTCAGGTAGCCCGCGATTATTGTTTGCGGGAAATCCTTGATTTTCTGGAACTCAATGCAGGCGGCGCGGCAGTTCCGCGATCGCTTCTTCGATCAGTGCCGTGCCCTTGGCTGAACCGACCTGCTCGCGGAGCAGCGTACGGGTTGCCGTGAGAGCAACGTCGACTGCCAGGTTACGCACTTCCCGGGTGGCCTGGGCTTCGGCCTGCGCGATGCGATCGCGAGCCTGCTGTTCGCGCCGTGCGATCAGCGCCTCGCGCTCCTCGGCGGCATGCCGGGTCAGGCGCTCGGCTTCTGTCTTGGCCTGCGCCACGATGCCCTCGGCCAGGGTGGCGGAGTCGGCGAGGTTCTTCTGAGCCTCGTCGCGTGCCTTCTGAGCCTCGCTGCGGAGCTTCTCGGCCTCGCTGAGCGTGCGCCTGATGAGCGCCGTCCGGTCGTCGAGCATCTTGGTGATGCCCTTGACCATCATCTTGCCGGCGAGAGCCACGAAGATGACGAAGGCGACTGCAACCCACAGGCTCGGGTCGGAAAGAAGGCCGCCGCCATGTGCATCGGCAGCCCATGCGGTGCTGATCATCGCTTACCTGCCTTGGCCGCCTCGTCGACGGCACGGGCGACCTGTGCGCCGTCCGCCGCGCCGACCAGCTTGCCGAGGATCGCCGAGGCGATCTCCGCCGCCATGCCGGTCAAGCCGGTCATGGCCTGGTTCTGCTGTTCGCCGATGCGGCGTTCGGCTGCCGTGATATCGGCCGCCAACCGGGTGCCGACGGTATGCATTTGGGCCGAGGTCTCGGCGGCAGCGGCATCGGAGGCGGCCCGGATGACCGCTTCTGCGCGTCCGCGTGCTTCGGCGAGAGCCTTGTCCTGTGCCGCCGCCGTCGTGCGGGCCGCGTCGTTGGCCTGCTGTGCTGCATCCAGGTCAGCTTGGATCTTGCGCTCGCGGGCCTCGACGGTCGAACCGATGCGCGGCAGTACGAGCGTCGCCATGATCGCGTAGAGCACGGCGAAGGACACGACCAGCCAGAAAATCTGGCTGGGGAAGGTGGTGATGTCGAACTGCGGCATGCCGGCCGCCTGCGCGGCTGCCGGCAGGCCGATCAGGGCTGCTGCCCACGCCGAAGTTCGCAGTGCCGAAACGGGCACGATCGAACTCAGGCGAAGAGGGCGATCAGCGCGACGATCAGCGCGAACAGCGCGATGGCCTCGGTGACGGCGAAGCCGATCCAGATGTTCGCGCCGATTTCGGCCTTCGAGGCCGGGTTGCGCGACAGAGCCGTGATGTAGCTTGCCCACACGTTGCCCACGCCGATACCGGCGCCGATCATGCCGATGGCGGCGAGGCCAGCACCGATAAACTTGGCGGCTGAGGCGTCCATTTCTGTCTCCTGTTTAGCAAACGTTGACTGGGTGGATGGTTACGGGCGCGGCGATCAGTGCAGATGCAGCGCGTCGTTCAGGTAAATGCAGCAGAGGATCGTGAAGATGTAGGCCTGCAGCAGCGCAATCAGCAGCTCAAGCGCGGTGATCGCCACGAGGACGGCCAGCGGTACGACGCCAAAGATGCCGAGCGCCACGACGAAGCCGGCCAGCACCTTCAGCAGCACGTGCCCCACGGTCATGTTCGCGAAAAGTCGGACGGACAGGCTGATCGGCCGGCTGAGATAAGAGACGATCTCGATCGGGATCAGGATGGGCGCCGTGAAAAGAGGCGCGCCATGCGGGAAGAACAGCGAGAAGAAGTGCAGGCCGTGCTTGAAGATGCCGATCAGCGTCACGGCGACGAACACCACGAACGCCATGAAGAACGTGACAGCGATGTGGCTGGTGAAGGTGAAGCCGTAAGGGATCAGCCCCAGCACGTTGCCGAACAGCGTGAAGATGAAAAGCGTGAAGATGAACGGGAAGAATTTCTTGCCGGCGGTGCCGACATTGTCCCGAACCATATTGGCAATGAACTCGTAGAAGAGCTCCGACATCGCCTGGAAACGGCCTGGGATCATCGCCGCCTTGCCCGCTCCGGCCACCAGCAGGACGGAGGACACGGCCACCGCCGCGAACATGAACACTGCCGAATTGGTGATGGCGATTTCGTGGCCGCCGATGCTGAACAGCGGGGCGCTTAGGTTCTGGATAGCGAACTGCTCAACCGGGCTGGCCACGATAAACTATCCCCAAATCCGTCTACTCTGTACCTGGCGGGCTCTTGCCGCGCCGCTCTTCAGCCTGCGCGACCCGGTAGACATTCATGAATGCCGCCCCGCACCCCAGCACGAAACCTACGATCAGCAGCCAGGGTTTTGTCCCCAACCACCTGTCCGCCATCAAGCCGAGGAAAGCCCCCGCCACGACGCCGGCTACCAGTTCGACCGCCACCCGCATACCGACGCCGAGCTTTTCGCCGCCGGCGCTTGTTGCAGGCTTCGACGACGGTCCACCAACACCCTTCCGATAAGCCTGGCGTACGCTTTCAAGGCGCTTGTCCAGGTCGTCAGGCGTCGCTTTTCGCTCGTCCTCGGCCATAACCGGATGTTCCGCTCCGGGCTTTCCACCGCACCAGTTCCACGACGGTTCCGTATCAGTGAAAAACGCGCCGGAACCTATTGGCAGGCCCGTTGGGTGTCAAGCACACGCGACGATGTGCCAAGGCCCGGAATTCCAAGCACTTTCGGCCCTCTCTACCGCTTCAGAACCTGGAACCTCGCATCGCCGTCGCGGACCACCTGTGGCACCAGGTCGACCTCCCAGTCGAGATACTGCCGCATGGCAGCTTCGACATCCTCCTTGAAGTCGTACGGGCGGTACCAGACGTCGGTCGGCGGATCCGCCATGCGGACGTGACCTGTCTCGACCGGGAGCTTGGCGTCGCGCCAGGCCCGAAAGCCGCCCTGCAGAATGGCGGCCGGCAGGCCCTCGGCGGCGTCGGCTGCTTCCGGGGCGGCGAGGGTGGCGATCTCGGCATCGGACGAGACCAGCACGATGCGCGTCGCCCCGGCCTGTTTCTTCAGCATGTCCGGGATGGATCGGCCAAGACCGGCGCGGACGGCGAACCAGGCGCCCGGGACGTGGCCGTCGCGGTACCTGAGGCTCGTGTCGAGGTCGATCACCAGGGTCGAGGCGAGCTGTTTATGCAGATCGGCTGCCGAGAGGGTTGCGGCCTTGGGCAGGGCGAAGCCCGCAGGAAAGCGCGGCTCGGCCTCGGTCGTGAGTTCGGATGCGGCCGGCTTGTGGTCGAGCACGTAGGTCTCGGCCCAGCCCATCTGCATCAGCCAGTGTGCGGTCATGGTGGCACGCACGCCGTCGTTGTCGTGCAGCACGATCGTCGCATTGCGTGCGCCGACATACTGATCGGTCGCCTGCACCACCTGGCCGCCGGCGGCATGGCGGAAGCCCTTGAGGTGGCCTTGGGCGTACTCGGCAGGATCGCGCACGTCGAGACGGTAGAGCGGGCCGCCCCTTGCGATGAGTTTGTCGAGGCCGGCTCTGTCGATCGTCTTCACGCCCATGCGCTTGGCAATGTCGGCCGCCGCGGCCTGGGCGAACCTGGCGGCTTCGGGCCCTTGCGGGCCGAAGCTCCTGGTCTCGCCGCGGGCAACCTTGAGACCGGCGAGGTGCCAGCCCATCGTGCCATTCTTGAGCGCGATGACCTTGTTGGGCAGGCCGGCGTTGATCAGCGATTGCGCCCCGATGATCGAGCGGGTGCGGCCGGCGCAGTTGACCACCACCAGGGTCTCGGGGTTCGGCGCGAAGTCCTTCACGCGATAGACCAGTTCGGCGCCGGGGCAGTCGACGCCGCCCGGAATCGACATGTTGTTGAACTCGGGCATCGGCCGCGAATCGAGGATCACCAGATCGGTCTTGGCGTCGACCAGCTTCTGCAGGTCGGCGGCATCTATGCGCGGCGTGTCGTTCTCGTGCTCCACGACCTCGCCGAACGCCTTGCTGGGCACGTTGACGCCGGTGAAGACCTCGTAGCCCGCATCGCGCCAGGCTTTCAGGCCGCCTTTCACGACGGAGAGATTGGTGTAGCCGAGTTGCGAGAGCTTGGCGGCGGCGCGGTTGGCGCGGCCGGCCCATTGCGGATCGTGGGCATCGTCGCCGCTGTCCATCAGCACGATGCGGGTGGCGGGATCGGGCAGCAACGCCAATGCCCGCGGCTCCAGGCGGGAGAGGGGGAGCGGCGTGGCGAACAGCGGATGGCCCTGGGTCGAGAACTCGCCTTCTTCCCGCACGTCGAAGAAAGCGAAGACTTCACCCGACTTCAGCATCGCCTTGACCTGCTGCACCGTAAGAACCGGCGTCAGGATCTTGGCCTTGGCCATGAAGCGCTTGGAGGTGCCGGCCGCCAGGTCGACGGTCACGCGATCGGGAAGCTGCTCCAGGCTCAACCCGTAGAAGTGGAGATGCAGGGCGTCGCCCGATCCGACCGGCGTTTCGATGTGATGGAAATCGTCCGGCAGGTAGGCGATCACGTCGCCGCGACGCAGGGTCTTTTCCTTGGCCGGCGCCTCGCGGAGCTGCACGAAGCCCTCGCGCGCGCCATTGTCGAGGCGCTCGTAGACCACGTTGCGCTCGGCGCCATGGACGCCGGCGATGATCGCCCAGGTCGTGTGATTGTGCGGCGGCACCTTCTTGCCGGCGCCGCCGGCCGAGGCGTAGAGCGCGAAACGGTGGTCGGGGTCCTCGCTCAGGCGGTAGATGCCGCCATCGGCGCCCAGCGGGAACTCCTCCTGCGGGAAGAGATCGGCCCGGCTGGCCAGTGAGGCCAGCAGCCCGCCGATCTTGTCGAGGTTGGCGTAGGTGACGCCGCCCTTTTCGATCTGCCGGGCCTCGTCGATCAAGCGCCGTACCGCCGCGGCGCGCTCCTGATGCAGGGTCATTTGCTCCTCCGTTTGGGTGCAGTATAGCGAGGCGGGCGCTTGTCGCCCTAGGGCAAGTCAAACTACGGTGGGGCATGAAAACGATCGTTTCTGCCGTGATGATCGGTGCGGTCGCCTTGATGGCAGCTTCTGCCTCGGCACAGCCCACGAAAAAGCCGACCAAGCTGCAGGCCACCAAGCCTGCGGCAGCCAAGCCCGCTGCCGCCCGACCCGCGGCGCGGCAGGCCGTTCGTCCAGCAGCGGCTCGGGCGCCGGTCTTCGTGCCGCCGCCGCCCGTCATCGAACTCGACGAGGCGGCGGTCGTTGCCGATCTGCCGACCGTTCTCGACAATGAGAGCCGCGACCGCTACCGGCGCATCTTCCAGGCGCAGGCGAGCGGGAACTGGTCGCAGGCCGACGCCGAAATCGCCCAGCTCAAGGACAAGCTATTGATGGGCTATGTCGGCGCCCAGCGCCTCCTCGCGCCCAACTATCAGGCACGCTACGACCAGCTCGCCGCCTGGCTCCAGGAATACAACGACCATCCCGATGCGCCGGCGGTCTACCGCCTCGCTCTTGCTCGCCGCACGCCGGGCGGACCGGAGCTGACGCCTGCGAGCTTCGTCGGCCAAGCCCAGCCGTCGCCCACCTTCGCGGCCGCCCGCACGGTACGCGGCGCTGATGCAAGCCAGGCCGCCGACCTGCGCGCACGCCTGCAGACCATGGCCGACGATGGCGGCTTCAACGCCGCCTTCGTGCTGCTCGACCGCAAGTCGACGGTCGACGTGCTCGGCCCGCAGGAGGTCGAGCTGTGGCGAGGCCGCATGCGCACCCGCCAGCTCGAAGCCGATCCGCAGCGCGGCGTCCAGGTCCCGGTCGAGGTCGGCATGCCGCCCGACGCCAATTGGACGGCCGCTCTCCAGGCCTTTACGCGCGGCAACATGGCGGAGGCCGCACGGCGCTTCGAACTGGTGGCCGATGCGTCGCCCGATCAGGCCTCGTCATGGACCTTGTCGGCCGGCTCGTTCTGGGCGGCGCGCGCCAACCTGCTGGCCGGCAATCCGCAGAAATACGCGCCCTACCTCAAGCGTGCGGCGCTCCACGGCCGGAC
>JAIUOY010000146.1:0-11227 GCA_020160995.1 Pseudomonadota bacterium
AGCGCGGCATCGAGGTGGCGGAGGTCACGCACGAGCGCGACAGCGACTACAACTCGCTGATCCGGCTCTCGGTCACGACGGAGAAGTACACGCGCTCGGTGACGGGCACGCTGTTCGGTGGCAAGCATCCGCGCATCGTCGAGATCAAGGGCATGGAGATCGAAGCCGAGTTCGCCCCGCACATGCTCTACATCACCAACGACGACAAGCCGGGCTTCATCGGCCGCCTCGGCACGATCCTGGGCGAGAACAAGGTCAACATCGCGACCTTCCATCTCGGCCGCGACAAGCCGGGCGGATCGGCCATCGCGCTGGTCCAGGTCGACCAGCCGATCTCGAACGAACTGATCGGCAAGATCAGCGCGGTCGAAGGCGTCGTCCAGGCGAAGGTGCTGGGCTTCTAAGAGCGCCTTGGCGGCTCGACCGCATCGCGCGGAATTGAGTGGAAAGTCTCCCGGCTCCCGCTATCCTCGGTGTAACGAAAAGAATGCCACCGGGGAGCGGAGGCTGTGGGAGTCGATCGGGAAACCGAAGCCATCGGTTTGCTGTATGACGCGACGCTGGGGCATGTGGCGTGGAGCGATGTCGGGCGTTTCCTGACATCCTTATTCGATGGCGCGACCTTCACGCTGACGACGCAGGGTGCCCCCGACAGTCCCGTCGACATCGTCGACATGCAGGGGATGATCCCGAAGGTCGTCGAGCTGTACGGCGCCCACTATTACGACTGCGACCCCTGGCGTATGGCCGCGCTCGAACGCCGGGTCTTCGATCGCGCGGTGCTGGGCACCGATCTCGTCAGCAACCTCGACTGGCAGAACAGCCGCCTCTACAGCGAGCTGGTCCGGCCCTTCACCGACGTCTTCCACGGCGTCATGGCCAGCGGCACCTTGCCCGGCGGCGGCGTCTATGCGTTCGGCGTCCATCGTGGCCGCCGTGCTGCGCCCTTTGCGCGCGAGGCGACCGAGGTGCTGCAACGCCTGTTGCCGCATCTCGGCCGCGCGCTGCAGGTGAGGGCGCGCCTCGGGGCCCTGCATCGGGCGGACATCGCGGCGTCGGCGGCGCTGGATCATCTGCCGTTCGGCGTCGTGCAGCTTTCCGCGGCCGGCCGGCTGGTCACGGCCAATCGCGCGGCGCTCGCGATACTGGGCGAGGGCGACGGGCTGCTGCTCACCGCGGCCGGCGTGCATGCAGCCCTGGCCGGCGACGATGCGAAACTTCAGCTCGCAATCCTGCGGGCGGCGCAGACCACCGTGGGCGACGCCGGAGGCGGGGCGGGCGGCTATCTGCGCATCCTGCGGCCGTCCGGCCGCCGCTCCTACACCGTGGTCGCGACGCCGCTCGGCCTGGACCGCGGCTTCGACCGCGGCGCGCTCACGCAGCAGCACGCGGCCGTCATGCTGATCATCACCGATCCCGAGGCGGCGCCCCGGATCGAGCCGCAGGCGCTGTCGACGTTGTTTGGACTGACGCCGGCCGAAGCGCGTCTCGTCGGCCTGCTGGCGACGGGCCTGCCGCTGCCGGCGATTGCCAAGCGGCTGGGCGTGACCTTCGAGACCGCACGCACGCAACTCGCGAGCGCGCGCGCCAAGACCGACACCGCCTCGCAAGTCGATCTCGTGCGTCTGGTGCTGACGGCGCTGACGCCGGTCGTGTAGGGTCGCCGTCCCGATAATGTGAGGAGCGTGCGATGCCCCGCGTGAGTGAGATCGAAGAAGATGGCGGCGATCCGACGTTGAAGCCTGTGTTCGACAAGGAACGCGAGATCTTTGGCGATCTTCTGAATCCAACCAAGGTGATGGCGCATTGCCCGCCGATCCTGCGCGCCGCCAAGATGCTCGGCGCCTCGATCGAGCAGTCGGGACAATTGCCGAAGGATCTGCCGCCGCTGATCTATCTGCGCGTGGCGTCGATCAACGGCTGTCCCTTTTGAATAGACATCAATTCCGTCCGTGTGACGGAGAATGAAGGCGGACTGGAGAAGGTCGCGGAAGTCCTGAACTGGCGCGACAGCAGCCTGTTCAGCCCCAGCGAACGGCTGGCGTTGGAATATGCCGAGCGCATCACCTACACCGACCAGCATGTCGACGACGCGTTCTTCGCCGAACTGCGCAAGCACTTTACCGAAGCGCAGGTGGTGGAACTGACGGCGGCGATTGCGATGGAGAACTTCCGCTCGAAGTTCAATCCGACCCTGGGCGTCGCAGCCCAGGGCTTCTGCATGGTGCCGCAACGGAACAAGGGCTGAGAACGGGAGCTGACGGCGGTCCCACCGGAACATCGGTGGGATCGCGGGACTTCGCCAAGTCGTGGCGTTGGGGCTAGTATTCGCCGTCGCTTCAGGAGACCAATCCGAGGAGGGGCCCATGGCAAAGACGATGAAGGCCGCGGTCGTCACGGCGTTCAAGAAGCCGCTCGTCATCCGCGAAGTTCCGGTTCCCGAGGTCGGTGCCAACCAGATCCTCATGAAGGTGGAAGCGTCGGGCGTCTGCCATACTGACCTCCATGCCGCGCACGGCGACTGGCCGGTCAAGCCGTCGCCGCCGTTCATTCCGGGCCACGAGGGCGTGGGCTTCGTTGCCGCCGTGGGGCGCGATGTTAAAGGCGTCAAGGAAGGCGACCGTATCGGCGTGCCCTGGCTCTACACCGCCTGCGGACATTGCCCGCACTGCCGCACCGGCTGGGAGACGCTCTGCCACGAGCAGCAGAACACCGGCTATTCGGTCAACGGCGGCTTCGCCGACTACGTGGTTGCCGATCCGACCTACGTCGGAAAGCTGCCGGCAAGCCTCGACTTCGGGCCGGCCGCGCCGGTCCTGTGCGCCGGCGTCACCGTCTACAAGGGACTCAAGGAAACGGAAGCGCGGCCCGGCGAGTGGGTGGCGGTTTCCGGCATCGGCGGGCTCGGCCACATGGCGGTGCAATACGCCAAGGCGATGGGCCTGCATTGCGCGGCCATCGACGTGCATCCAGAGAAACTCGAGCTGGCCACCAAGCTCGGCGCCGACATGGTGATCAACGCCCGCGAGGAAGATCCCGGCCCGGCGCTGCACAAGGCGATGGGCGGCGTGCATGGCGTGCTGGTGACGGCGGTGTCGCCCAAGGCCTTCGCCCAGGCACAGGCGATGCTGCGCCGGCGCGGCACGATGGTGCTGGTCGGGCTGCCGCCGGGCGATTTCCCGCTGCCGATCTTCGACACCGTGCTCAATCGCATCACGGTGCGCGGCTCGATCGTCGGCACGCGGCAGGACCTGGCCGAGTGTCTGGAGTTCGCCGGCGAAGGCAAGGTGAAGCCCCACTTCTCGTGGGAGCCGCTCGACGCCATCAACGACATCTTCGAGCGCATGCAGCAGGAGAAGATCGACGGCCGGATCGTCATGCGCCTCTGAGGCGCACGGCGTCGCCCGCCGTCGGAAGGCGGGCTACTCCGCCTTGATGTTCAGCGCCTTCAGCTTCTTGCCCCAGAAGGTGTGTTCGTCCTCGACGTACTTCGTGAACTCGGCGCGGGTGCGTGCCGGCGGCAGTTCGAGGCCATCCTTGGCCAGCGCCTCGGTATACTTGGAGTCCTTCATCGCGATCGCCGTTTCCTTGTGAAGGCGATCGAGGATGGCGTCCGGCGTCTTGGGCGGGGCGAACAGGCCGTGCCATCCCGTCACCGCGACGTCGACGCCTTGCTCCTTGAGCGTCGGCACGTCGGGCAGGGAGCTGACCCGCTTGTTGCCGGTCACGGCCAGCGCCTTCAGACGTCCGCCCTTGATCTGGCTGACCGCCGGCGGCAGCGAGGAGAAGTTCATGGTGATGACGCCCGAGATCACGTCCATCAGCGCAGGCCCGGTGCCCTTGTAGGGCGCGTGGGTGATGTCGATGCCGGCGGCTTCGGCGAACAGCGCGCCGGCCAGGTGGTTGTTGCCGCCCACGCCCGACGACGAGAAGGTGAGCTTGCCTGGCTCCTTCTTGGCGAGCGCGATCAGTTCCTTGACGTTGTTGACCGGCACGTTGGGATTGACCGCCAGCACATACTGGTAGTCCGTGGTCTGGATGATCGGCACCAGCCCCTTCAGCGTGTCGATCGACGCCTTGAGAACGTGCGGGTTGGTCACGACATTGGTGCCGACGGCGTAGAAGATCGTGTAGCCGTCGGGCTTGGCGTTGGAGACGAAGCGCGCGCCGATGGCGCCCGCCGCGCCGCCCTTGTTCTCGACGATGACCTGCTGGCCGAGCAGCGGCGTCATGAGATGCGCCAGCTCGCGCGCCACGATGTCGGCACCACCTCCGGCTGCATAGCCGACGACGAAGGAGAGCGGCTGCGTCGGCCATGTCGCCTGCGCCCGAAGCGCCGACGGCACGAGGAGCGCGCCGCTGCCGAGCGCCAGGGCGGAACGGCGGGAAAGGGTGGTCATCGTCTCCTCCACGTTTTCTCAGTTCTTGCCGGAAACGTAGCGTCCTGCGCCGTCGCCCGCCAGCTTGCCGAGCACGGCGCCCGACACCAGGCCCGTCCCGCCGGGGTAGTTGTGATAGAAAAGCCCGCCCACCAGTTCGCCCGCCGCAAACAGGCCGGGGATGGTGTGGCCGTCGGTGCTCTCGACCTCGCCCTCGGTGGTGATTTTCAACCCGCCGAAGGTGAAGGTGAGGCCGCAGGTCACGGCATAGGCCTCGAACGGCGCCTGGTCGATGGTGTTGGCCCAGTGGCTCTTCGGCACGGCGAGCCCGCGGGTGCTGCGGCCGTCCTTGATCGCCGGGTTGAACGGCACCTCGGTCATCACCGCCGCGTTCCATTCCTTGATGGTCTTGAGGAACGCCTGCGGGTCCACCCCTTCGAGCTTGGTTGCCAGCTCCTCGATCGTGTCGGCGCGCACCTTGGTCACGCGCTTGATGCGGTACTCGTCGCGCAGCTTGTCGAGCACCTTGGAGTCGAAGATCTGCCAGGCAAACTGCTGCGGCTGCGACAGGATCACCGCGCCATACTTGGCATAAGTGTAGTTGCGGAAGTCCGCGCCCTCGTCGACGAAGCGCACGCCATTGGCGTTCACCATGATGCCGAGCGGATAGGAATGCTTCTGGAAGTTGTCGCCGACGTCGAGGTCGCCGAACTCCGGCGCGTTCATGTCCCAGCCGACGGCGTGGCCGCCCGACCAGTTGCCGTGCGGCTTGGCGCCGATCGCCAGCGCCATGTTGATGCCGGCGCCGGTGTTGAAGCGCGTGCCGCGGACCTTCGCGAGATCCCAGGTCGGCCCGAGATAGCGCGTGCGCATCTCGGCATTGCTCTCGAAGCCGCCGCACGCCAGGACCACCGCCTTGGCGCCGATCCGCACCTTGCGGCCCTTGTGGCGGGCGACGACGCCCCGCACCACGCCGTCCTCTTCGATCAGCGACACCGCCGCCGTCTCGTAGTGGATGGGGATGCCCGCTTTGACGGCAGCCTTGTGCTCGAGATCGACCAGGCCCGGCCCGCCGCCCCAGGCTTCGACCGCCAGGCCGCCCCAGAACTTGTACTTGCCGTTCACCTTGAAGGCCTGCCGGCCGTAGCTCGGCTGGAAGCGCACGCCCTTGGAGCGCATCCATTTCATGGTCTCGAAGGAGCGGTTGATCAGGATGTCGGTCAGTTCGGGGTCGCAGCGGTAGTTGGTCACGCGGCCCATGTCGTCGAGATACTCGTCGGCGCTGTAGCTGCCGAAATCGACGTCGCGCTTCTCGTCTTCGGTGAGGTCGTAGAGCTGGACCAGGTCGTCGACGCCGCTGAAGACCACGCGCATGGCGCCGGCCGTGTAGGTGCTGTTGCCGCCGCGCTCTTCCTCGGGGGCCGCTTCGAGCATCGCCACGGACGCCCCCGTCTCACGCGCCGCCAGGGCCGCACAGGCCGCGGCATTGCCGGCACCGACCACCAACACATCGACCTGGAAATCGTCCACTTGGCACTCCTTTTGCATTCCACGAACCCGGGAACGCCAAAATAGCGCTAAAATAGGGCCATGGGTGATCGTTTCGACCGTCTAAGTGTCCGACATGCCAATGTCGAGGCTTTGCTGCGCCGTCCGGGCATCGGCCACAACAATGGCCCGACCTTCGACATGTCCTGGGAAGCCTGGGTGTGGCGCCGGGCGGCGGCCAAGGCGTGGAAAACCCCCAAGCCCGAGGTCGCGATGATGCGGCTGAAGCGGGCGGAGCGGCTGGGCATCACCTACAAGGAATTGGCCTCGGTCATCATGGATTCGGGCGCCCATATGAGCGCCGCCGTGATGCCGCTGTCGCTGGCTGCCCGCGTCCGCCGCGGGCCCAACCGCGAGATCATCATCGAGCCGCGCAATTCGGTGGCCGACCTCGTGGCGAAGTTCCGCGGCCGTCTTTTCATCCTGGGTGACATCGACGCCGTACCCGCGCTCAGTGAAACCGAGCGCGCCGACTTCCTGGCCGCCCTCAACCGCGCCTTCGACGGCAAGGTCGAGGCCATCGGCTGGGGCCATGACGGCCCCGCGATCCGCACGATGCTCAAGATCAACGGCCTGCCGCACCGGGAGGCGTTCATGGTCGGTGCCGGCATGGCCCACCGCGTGCTGGCCGAAACCGCCGGCCTCCCGCTCACCAAAGACATCGAGACCTGGTTCAGCTAGTCCACGCCCTTCGAGACGCTCGCTTCGCTCGCTCCTCAGGGTGAGGTATTGGGTGGAGCATGACCTCTGCCCCGACTCCCACGATCACTCCGCCTCTCAAGGGCATTCGCGTCGTCGAACTGACGCACACCATCCTCGGGCCGTCCTGCGGCATGATCCTGGCCGATCTCGGCGCCGAGGTGATCAAGGTCGAGCCGGTCGACGGCGACCGCACGCGCAAGCTGCGCGGCTTCGGCGCCGGCTTCTTCGGCTACTTCAACCGCAACAAGAAGAGCCTGGCGCTCGACGCCGATGCGCCGGAGGGCAGGGCGGTGCTCGTCAAGCTGCTGGAGTCGGCCGACGTGCTGATCGAGAACTTCGCGCCGGGCTCGATGGCCAAGCGCAAGCTGGGGCCGGCGCATCTGGAGAAGATCAATCCGCGCCTCGTCTACTGTTCGCTCAAGGGCTTCCTGCCCGGCCCCTACGAGAAGCGGCCGGCGCTCGACGAGGTGGTGCAGATGATGGGCGGGCTGGCCTACATGACCGGCCCGTCCGGACGGCCGCTGCGCGCGGGCACGTCGGTGGTCGACATCATGGGCGGCATCTTCGGCGCCTTCGGCACGGTGCTGGCGCTGAAGCAGCGCGACCGTACCGGCAAGGGCGGGCTGGTCGAGAGCGCGCTGTTCGAGTCGGTCGTGTTCCTGATGGGCCAGCATCTCGCCATCACGGCGATGAACGGCGGCGCCGCGCCGCCGCCGATGCCCGAGCGCGTGAGTTCGTGGGCGGTCTACGAGATCTTCAACACCGCCGACGGCCAGCAGGTCTTCATCGGCATCACCAGCGACAGCCAGTGGAAGCGCTTCTGCGAGATCTTCGGCCAGCAGGAGCTGGCGGCCGACCCGCGGCTCGCCACCAACAACCAGCGCATCGAGGCGCGGCCGTGGCTCGTGCCGGCGGTGGCCGAGGTCTTCAAGCGCCACGACCGCGCCGCGCTCGAAAAGCTCTGCCTCGACGCCGACATCTCCTTTGCGCCCGTGGCGCGGCCGCAGGAGCTGTTCGACCATCCGCACCTCCTGGCCAATGGCTCGCTGGCGCCGACGACCCTGCCGGGCGGCGTGCAGACGCGCCTGCCGCTGCTGCCGTTCCAGATGATGGGCTGGCGTCCGCCGCTGGTCAGCGATCCGCCGGAGATCGGCCAGCACAACGACGAGGTGCTGGCGACGCTGGGCTACGACGCCGCCGGCATCGGCAAACTCAAAGCCGGGAAGATGCTCGGGCCGGCCTGACGGCGTGCACTCGATTGCACATGAGGGCGATTGCACGCGACGGTAGGTTGCTCGCATAGGATGTATATGTAATCCTCCCCTCGACCTGTGGGAGGGTGGGATGCGATTGATCGTTGTCGCTGTGGTGATGGCGGCGTTGATGGCCGTGCTGGGCGGCTGCGCCACGCGGGCTCAACTCGAATTGGCGCGCATCATGAACTCGATCGAAAGCGGGAAGGCGGCGAGCGAGGCGTGCATCGCGAAGGTCAAGGAGATGCCGGAATATCAGCTCCTCGCGCCCTACCTGCCGGAAGGATCGGCGTCGCTGAAGGCGCAGGCCAACCCGGCCAAGGCGACGCCCGCCGAAATCAAGGCCGTGTTCGTGGTGCAGGAAGCGAGTGCCGACTGCCGCAAGATCGGCCTCGAAGGCATGGGCAGTATCAATCCGGACCTGATGGCGCTGCTCGCCCGGGCCTATGCGAAGGTCGATGCCGGCTATCTCGGGATCGTCGAAAAGAAGATGACGTGGGGCGAATTCGTCCGCATCCGCGAGGCCGCCCGCGCCGAATTCCTCGATCAGGCGATGGCGATCGCGCGGCAGATGGATCACCAGCTGCAGGCTGCGCACAAGGCCGAGGTCGATGAGTACAAGGAAGCCGCCAAGGCCATCCTCATCTGGTCGGAGCAGCAGCATGCGATGTATCGGCAACAGAAACTGATCGAGTCGATCAACCGCCCGCGGACAACCAACTGCCAGTACATCGGCAAGCGGGTGACTTGCACGACCTTCTAGGCCGCACACGATTGTCGCCGCCGGGCGCAGCATTCATAGGTTGTCGGCGTTGGCGGGAGTAGCGGACGGATGTCGGAGCGCGTGTTTCGAGTAAGTGAAATCGTGAATCAGCTTCGGGCGCTGGGCGTCGAGGCGGGCGGCGTGCTGCTGGTGCACACGTCGTTTCGCGCGCTGCGGCCCGTCGAAGGCGGTCCGCTCGGATTGATTGCGGCGTTGCGCACGGCGCTGGGTCCCGACGGTACGCTCGTGATGCCCTCGTGGACCGGCGACGATGCGACGCCCTTCGATCCCGCGACGACGCCGGCCGCGGCCGATCTCGGCGTCACCGCCGATCTGTTCTGGCGCCGGCCCGGCGTCGTGCGTTCCGACCATGCCTTTGCCTGTGCCGCCGTCGGCCCGAAGGCCGAGGCGATCGTGAAGACGGCGCTGCCGCTGCCGCCGCACACGCCCGACAGCCCGGTCGGCCGCGTGCGCGATCACGACGGCCAGGTGCTGCTGCTGGGCGTCGGCCACGATGCCGACACGTCGCTGCATGTCGCGGAGCTGCTGACGCCGGTGCCCTACGGCGTACCCCGGCACATCACCGGGCGCGGCGCCGAGGGCCGGCCGATGCGTATCGACTATCGCGAGAACGACCATTGCTGCCGGCGCTTCGCCCTGGCCGACGACTGGCTGCGGGCGCGGGGGCTGCAGGCCGAGGGCCCGGTCGGCCACGGCACCGCGCGGCTGGCGCGCGCGCAGGACATCGTGCGCCTCGCCGTCGACGCGCTGCGCGACGACCCGCTGCTGTTCCTGCACGGCGCGGAGGAGGGCTGCGAAGAATGCGACGAGGCGCGGGCCAGCCTGCCGGCAGGGCGCGTGCCTTAGCTTAGTTTATCCGCCTGGTAGGATAACCGCAGGGGAACATAACTAGAACTTGTGTCAAGAACATTAGTTCTTTCAGCGGGTTAATTGTTCCGTTGCCGACTGGAACAAAAGGCGTACATTGGCGTCCTCCGAGGCGCGGTCCGACGCGCTACGGGGCGGCGGACTTATCCGCATTGCTGCTCCTGACAGGGGCGTGGGAAGAAGGAGAAAGCCAATGTCGGCTGTGCTGAAGGTGGTCGAGAAAGACGGCATGGAAAACAAGAACAAGGCCTTGGACGCGGCTCTCGCCCAGATCGAGCGCGCCTTCGGCAAGGGCTCCATCATGAAGCTCGGCCAGCGCGAGGCGCTGGAGATCGAGGCGATTTCGACCGGCTCGCTGGGCCTCGATATCGCGCTCGGCATCGGCGGCCTGCCCAAGGGCCGTATCATCGAAATCTACGGACCGGAAAGCTCGGGCAAGACGACGCTCGCGCTGCATGTCGTGGCCGAAGCCCAGAAGAAGGGCGGCGCCTGCGCCTTCGTCGACGCAGAGCACGCGCTCGACCCGGCCTACGCCAAGAAGCTGGGCGTCGACATCAACAACCTGCTGATCTCGCAGCCCGACGCCGGCGAGCAGGCGCTCGAGATCGCCGACACGCTGGTCCGCTCCGGCGCGATCGACGTGCTGGTCATCGACTCGGTGGCGGCGCTGGTGCCGAAGGCCGAGCTCGAGGGCGAGATGGGCGACTCGCTGCCCGGCCTGCAGGCCCGCCTGATGAGCCAGGCGCTGCGCAAGCTGACCGCCAACATCAAGAAGACCAATACCCTGGTGATCTTCATCAACCAGATCCGGATGAAGATCGGCGTCATGTTCGGCAGCCCGGAAACCACCACCGGCGGCAACGCGCTGAAGTTCTACGCCTCGGTCCGCCTCGACATCCGCCGCATCGGCTCGATCAAGAAGAACGACGAGGTCATCGGCTCCGAGACCCGGGTCAAGGCGGTCAAGAACAAGGTGGCGCCGCCCTTCCGCGAAGCGCTGTTCGACATCCTCTACGGCGAGGGCATTTCGCGTGAGGGCGAGATCATCGAACTGGGCGTCAATCACAAGATCGTCGACAAGTCCGGTGCCTGGTACGCCTACAAGGGCGAGAAGATCGGCCAGGGCAAGGACAATGCCCGCGAATTTCTCAAGGCCAATCCGGCGGTGGCCCAGGAAATCGAAGGCCGTATCCGCGAAGCCGTCGATGTCGGCGGTGGCGTTGCGAGCGCAGCCGAACCCGCGGAGGCCTGAGTCCGCGCCGGCCCGGCGCGCGTTCCGTGAACGCGACGACAGGAGGCTAGCCCGGTGAGCGCCGAACTGCGGGCGCAGGCCTTGCGCCTGCTGGCGCGGCGTGATCACAGCCGCGCCGAACTGCGGCGCAAGCTCGCCGCCCGGGCCGAATCGGCCGAGGAACTCGACCGGCTGTTGGACGAACTGGCGGCCGGCAAGTTACTCTCCGACGCCCGCTATGCCGAACAGCGGGCCGGACTGCGCGGTCGCCGGCTCGGCAACGCCAGGCTGGCGCAGGAGTTGCGTACCGCCGGCGTCGCCGCCGAACTGATAGTCGACGCACTCGATGCAGCCGGTGACGAGGCGGCAAGGGCGCAGGCGGTGTGGCAGAAAAAATTCGGCTGCCTGCCTGCGGACCGCGGCGAGTGGGCGAAGCAGGCCAGATTCCTGCAAGCCCGCGGAT
>JAIUOY010000013.1:0-8414 GCA_020160995.1 Pseudomonadota bacterium
ACCCGTGCCATCCGCTATGGCG
Source organism: Pseudomonadota bacterium (assembly GCA_020160995.1). Lineage (GTDB taxonomy): Bacteria > Pseudomonadota > Alphaproteobacteria > Reyranellales > Reyranellaceae > Reyranella. The sequence continues at coordinate 23 of JAIUOY010000013.1, forward strand.
ACGGCGAGACCCTGCACAAGCACTTCACTCGCACCCGCGCCATCCGCCGCGGCATCGTCGCGCTCGGGCAGGAGAAGCCGGAGACGGAGAAGCTGCGCAAGGATTGACGGCTGCCGTGTGCAGCCGCGTCGAGACGGTGTGCATGACGGTGAGTTTGGCTTGCCAAGCCATCCGCCTGCTGGTACAGCGCCACCCGTTGCCGCTTTAGCTCAGCTGGTAGAGCACCTCATTCGTAATGAGGGGGTCGGGGGTTCGAATCCCTCAAGCGGCACCATCCAACCGCTTTGGTTGTTGATTCTCCTCGCTAGTTTCGATCTGAAGCCGCCCGCAGCGAGGCGCGGACGGCCGTCTTTCACTTCATCGAGCTTTTACGACCCGTCACGCCGCCATTCGACATTGGGCTACCTCTCGCTCATCGAATACGAAAGGAGGCGTCGCGGGCTGCTCTGATCCGCCCCAGCCATGAACAGTCCACGGAAACGGGGCAACTCCGACTCGGAGCTTCAGGTCTTTCCGGAAGATCGCCCCGGATTGGAGCAAGACCGGCAATGGTGTAAGAATATCGTGAAAGTCTGTGCGGCTCGGCCGTGGACTGTCGGATCGGGTCGCATCCAAATTCGAAGGAGAGCCTTCGATGCTGCGCTGGACCTTGATGGCCTCGTTGATGTTTGCGGCTCTGCCCCACCCGGCCCAAGCGGTCGGCGATCCCGCTGCCGGTGAGAAGATTTTCCAGAGGTGCCGCGCCTGCCACCAGATCGGGGAGGCGGCCAAGAACGCGGTGGGGCCGAAACTGAACGGCCTTATCGGCCGGCCGGCGGGATCGATCGAGGGCTACAGCTATTCAGCCGCTAACAAGAACTCTGGCATCCTGTGGGATGAGGTCACCTTCAGGGATTATATCAAGGCGCCGCAGGTAAAGATCCCGAACACCAAGATGGTGTTTCCAGGCCTCAAGGTCGAGCAGGAGATCGACGACATCGTCGCCTTCCTCAAGCAGTTTGATGCAGACGGAAAGAAAAAATAACCGGGTCGGTGTTCGAATGCAGCTGTTGCGGCGATGGCCTGCGATGCGGGATCGATTGACAACTCCTGCGAGCAGGATGACAACATGATGCGAAGGGCTGAAGGCTTGAAGTTCCTGCAGCCCGGCTGAAAGCTTTTGCGTCAGATTCAACGTGTGGTCGTCCAGGCGAACCCAGGGTTCGGCGATGGCGAACAGGAAGCAAAACTTGCAGCCCGAAGGCGCGCTCGCCCGAGCCCGCGCCCCGCAGCGGTCATGTGCCGCAAGCGATGCCTTCAGCCGCGTTCGTTTTGAGCTGGGCCCCGATCCATCGCGGGCCGCGACACTGTTCTCATGCCGAAAGGGAGTTCGTCCACGTAGCGCATGACGCATGCCATGCGCCGCGACAAAGCCTGGTCCCTGTTCACGCTGCCCTCGCCAGGAGGAAAGAGGGATGGGCATCGCAATCGTCTTGGTTCTCGTCGTGATCGGCTCGGTGGCCTTCCACTTCCTGAGTCCGTGGTGGTGGACGCCGATCGCCTCCAACTGGCGCTACATCGACGACACCATCATCGTCACGTTCTGGATCACCGGCGTCGTCTTCGCGGCCGTCGTGCTGTTCATGGCCTATTGCGTGCTCCGGTTCCGCCATCGTGAGGGCAACCGCGCCGCCTACGAACCCGAGAACAAGCGGCTGGAATGGTGGCTCGCGATCGGCACCGGTATCGGCGTCGCGGCAATGCTCGCACCCGGCCTCGTCGTCTGGAAGCAGTTCGTGACGGTGCCCGGCGATGCCGCGACCGTCGAGATCGTCGGTCAGCAATGGCAATGGAGCTACCGTCTGCCGGGGGCCGATGGCCGGCTCGGCGCGACCGACGCAGCCCATGTCACCCCGGAGAATCCGCTCGGCCTTGCCCCGAACGATCCGTACGGGCAGGACGACGTCATCATTCAGGGTGATCAGCTCCATCTCCCGCTCGGCAAGCCGGTAAAGCTCCTGCTGCGCTCGCTCGACGTGCTGCACAATTTCTACGTGCCGGAGTTCCGCGCCAAGATGGACATGATCCCGGGCGTCGTCACCTATTACTGGCTGACCCCGACCCGCACCGGCACGTTCGAAGCGCTTTGCGCCGAGCTCTGCAGCACCGGCCACGCCTTCATGCGCGGCGGCGTCGTGGTCGAGCCGGGCAGCAACTACCAGGCCTGGCTGCAGCAACAGAAAACCTTCGCCCAACTGCAGGCGCCGTCCAGGGCGCAGGCGAGGAATTAGGAAGGGGCGGGATCGGCCCTCAACGGGCCGCCCGATCCGACGAGGAGCGGAAGGATGCCCTGATGGCGGATGTGGCGCATGGCGCGGCAGGCCCGGCTCCGGTGGCGGAGCACGACGATGTCGAGCTCTATCACCCGAAGAGCTGGGTCACGAAATATGTCTTCTCGCAGGACGCCAAGGTCATCGCCATCCAGTATTCGCTGACGGCGCTGGCGATCGGGCTGGTCGCGCTCGCGCTGTCCTGGCTGATGCGGATGCAGCTCGCCTTCCCCGGCCTGCTGAGCTTCATCGACGCCGAGCGCTACTATCAGCTCATCACCATGCACGGGATGATCATGGTGATCTATCTGCTGACCGCGCTCTTCCTCGGCGGCTTCGGCAACTACCTGATCCCGCTGATGCTCGGCGCGCGGGACATGGTGTTTCCCTATGTGAACATGCTGAGCTTCTGGATCTATTTCCTCGCGGTCATGGTCCTGGTCGCCGGTTTCTTCGTTCCGGGCGGGCCGACCGGCGCGGGCTGGACGCTCTACCCGCCCCAGGCGATCCTCGCCAGCACGCCCGGCCAGCAATGGGGCATCGTCATCATGCTGGCCTCGCTGATGCTCTTCATCATCGGCTTCACCATGGGCGGGCTGAACTATGTCGTGACCGTGCTGCAGGGGCGCTGCAGGGGCATGACCTTGATGCGGATGCCGCTGACGATCTGGGGCATCTTCACGGCGACGGTGATGGCGCTGCTCGCCTTCCCTGCGCTGTTCGTCGGAGCGGTGATGATGACGCTCGACCGGCTGATCGGCACGAGCTTCTTCATGCCCTCGATCATCGCGATGGGCGAGCGGCTGGCCTATCGTGGCGGCAGCCCGATCCTGTTCCAGCACCTGTTCTGGTTCTTCGGCCATCCGGAGGTCTACATCGTCGCGCTGCCGGCCTTCGGTATCGTCTCCGACCTGATCAGCACCCATGCCCGCAAGAACATCTTCGGCTATCGCATGATGGTCTGGGCGCTGGTCGCGATCGGGGCGCTGAGCTTCGTGGTCTGGGCGCACCACATGTATGTCAGCGGCATGCACCCGGCCTTCGGGTTCTTCTTCGCCACGACGACGCTGATCATCGCCATCCCCACCGCGATCAAGGTCTACAACTGGATCCTGACGCTCTGGCGCGGCGATATCCACCTGACGCCGCCGATGCTGTTCGCGCTCGGCTTCATCGTCACCTTCGTCAATGGCGGGTTGACCGGGCTCTTCCTCGGCAATGTCGTGGTCGACGTGCCGCTCTCCGACACCATGTTCGTCGTCGCGCATTTTCACATGGTGATGGGGGTCGCGCCGATCCTCGTCGTCTTCGGCGCGATCTATCACTGGTATCCGAAGATCACCGGCCGCATGCTCAACACGGCACTCGGCAAGCTGCACTTCTGGATCACCTTCCTCGGCGCCTACGCGATCTTCTTTCCGATGCACTATATTGGGCTGATGGGGGTGCCCCGGCGCTATTACGAGATGGGCGCGATGAGCTTCGTGCCGCCGTCGACCGTGGACCTCAATATCTTCATCACGGTGGTCGCGCTGATCGTCGGCGCGGCGCAGCTCGTCTTCCTGTTCAACCTGTTCTGGAGCCTGAGGCGCGGCGAGTCCTCCGGCGGTAATCCCTGGCGCGCGACGACACTGGAATGGCAGACGCCGCAGACGCCGCCCGCCCATGGCAACTGGGGCAAGGAGCTGCCGGTGGTCTACCGCTGGGCCTATGACTACAGCGTGCCCGGCGCGGCGCAGGATTTCCTGCCGCAGAACCAACCGCCCGAGCCCGGCGTGACAGAGGGGGCGCGGCCATGATCGTGATCGTCGCCTTCATGGTCGTCCTGGCGGGCTTTGCCGGCTGGTGGCTCCTGCACCAGGGGCTCGCTGCGAAGCCCTGGCTGGAAGTGGGCATCCCGCAGGCGGCGGACTGGCACGCCCCGGCGCAGCGCCCCATCGCCAAGCTCGGCCTCGCCGCCTTCCTCGCTGTGGCCGGCTCGCTTTTCGCGCTGCTGGTCAGCGCCTATTTCATGCGGATGGGCATGGCCGATTGGCGCATGCTGCCGATGCCGATCGTGCTCTGGTTCAGCACGGGGTTGCTGATGCTGAGCAGCCTCGCGCTGCAGGCCACGGTTGCAGCCGCACGTCGCGGCGAGCTCGACGGCATTCGCTCCGGCCTGCTCGCGGCGGGGGTATCGGCGCTGGCCTTTCTCGCCGGCCAGCTGCTGGCCTGGCGCGAACTTGCCGACACCGGCTATTTCACCGCGTCGAACCCGGCCGGCGCCTTCTTCTGTCTGGTCACCGCGATCCATGGCCTGCACATGCTCGGCGGGCTGGTCGCGCTCTGCCGCGTCACGACGAGAGCCTTCGTCGTTCCGTTGGGCAGCACGCCACAGGCGATCGGCGCCTTGCGGCTCGGTGTCGAGCTCTGCGCCATCTATTGGCATTTCATGCTCGCGGTCTGGCTCGTGCTGTTTGCCGTGATGATGCGCTGGACGGACGAGCTGATCGCGATCTGCCGGGGGCTGCTGACTTAGAGCGAGGTTGCGAGCGATGAACGAGGTCCTGCCCTCCGCCGCACATAAAGAGGCCGCCGCCTCCGCCGGCCTGCCCGGCCTCGTCTCGGACTGGGCGTCTGACCGGCGGGCTTTCAAGGACGTCTCCTGGGGGAAGGCCATGATGTGGGTCTTCCTGCTCAGCGACACCTTCGTCTTCGCGACCTTCCTGATCTCCTACATGACCGCGCGGATGTCGACGACCATAGTCTGGCCCAACCCCAGCGAGGTCTTTGCGCTCGAGGTCGCCGGTCACCATTTCCCACTCCTGCTGATCGCGATCATGACCTTCGTCCTGATCAGCAGCAGCGGCATGATGGCGATGGCGGTCCATTTCGGCTACCGGCGCGACCGCCGGACGACGGCGATCCTGATGCTGCTGACCGCCCTGCTGGGCGCCGCCTTCGTCGGCATGCAGGCCTTCGAATGGTCCAAGCTGATCTCGGAAGGCGTCCGGCCCTGGGGCAACCCCTGGGGCGCGGAGCAGTTCGGCGCGAGCTTCTTCATGATCACCGGCTTCCACGGCACTCATGTCACGATCGGCGTGATCTTCCTGCTCATCATCGCCCGCAAGGTCTGGCGCGGTGATTTCGACGATGGCCGGCGCGGCTTCTTCACCAGCCGCAGGGGGCATTACGAGATCGTCGAGATTGCCGGGCTCTACTGGCATTTCGTCGATCTCGTCTGGGTCTTCATCTTCGCGCTGTTCTATCTCTGGTGAGGTCGCCATGGCACAGGCAGAAGCTCATACCGAGGCTCGGCAGCATCCGATCAGGCTCTATCTTGTCGTCTGGGGCTGGCTGTTCGTCCTCAGCGCCTGCTCCTACCTGGTCGATTATTTCGGCCTTGTCGGCTACCTGCGCTGGTCGCTGATCCTGACCTTCATGATGCTGAAAGCAGGCCTGATCGTCGCAGTCTTCATGCACATGGCCTGGGAGCGGCTGGCGCTGACCTATGCGATCCTCGTCCCGCCGCTGGTGCTCTTGGTTTTCGCCGGGATCATGGTCTTCGAGTCGGAGCACACGCTGTTCACCCGGGTCTTCTACTTCGCGGCCGGTTCATGACGGGCGATCCGGGGGCTCCCGACCGCTGAGCGTGCCGGCGTTTGGGGGGGGCGAGGAGGCAATGGCTTGCGCGACAGGACCGGCCCCATGAACGGCAGGCCGCAGGCTTCGATCCGGCAAAGGGAGGCACTGATGAGAACCTACTGCTTGTTCCAGGCCGCGAGCTCCCCTGACCTGCGCGCCTTCGCCGAGGAGCGTACTGGCGGCAGATTGCCTACGGGGCTTGGGCCGTGGACTCTCGTGCGAGAGATCCAGCCCAATGAGGAGTGGGCCATCCCCGTCAGCAGGGCGGTCGTGGCGGCCGGCATCCTCGAGAGCGGCTTTTATCTCTGGGGGCCCGCCGAGCGACCGGCTGCGCCGCATCTGATCATCGAAAGTGATCGTGTCGAAGGGACTGCCGTATTTGACCTCAAATATGATCAGATCGGCACCATCAAGCGGCTGTTGATCGAGAAGGTCAGTGGCCGTGTCGTCTTCGTCGACGTGACATTCGGGGGCTTTCTTGGCATCGGCAGCCACCACGTTACGATCCCATGGGACAAGCTCACCTACGACAAGGAGCTGGAGGGTTATCGCACCGACCTCACCGAGGCCCAGATCCGGGGCGCCGCGAGCCTCTACGGGGACAAAGGCGTTTTGCCGGACCGGAAGAGTCAGCAGGAAATGAGCGACTACTGGAACGAGGTTCGCAACTGACCAATCCGAACCCGGTCCGAGGCTGCCTTCGGAGGTCTCGCTATAACCCTAATCTCCGATTCCGGGCGCGCATTCGCCGTCTGGTTGCGGCACCGTTCCGGTTTTCAGTGACAGTCGCAGGCGCCCCGAAAGGGCGGCTTTTTGTTCGGCTTGATCAGGATTTGCGCTGTTACCGTTCAAAGACCGGCTTCGCTGCTCCGCGAATCTCAAAGCGCCTGCCTAGAATGACGCCAATTTTACTCTTCTGGCGCCCCGTGCTCAGGAAATAGGCGTTTCCGGGCCGACATGGCGGGGCGGCGCTATCGTTGAGCACTTGATTGCTCCTTGTACCCCTCGAAAAGGGCCACCAGACCCCGCAAACGGGCGCTGCCACATGGGTTGGCACACCGCTTGCGAAGCTTGGGGACATGGGCCGCACGGTCCGTCGGCGTCGAGGGGGCGCCGTCAACAACAATCCTTCGGGAGATGGCCGTGAACAGCAACCGTCGTGAATTCCTCGGCACCGCTCTGGCCGGTGCCGCTTTCCTCGGCTCCTCCCGCCTGCCGGCGGTGGCGCAGCAGGACACCATCAAGGTCGGCATCCTTCACTCGCTCTCGGGCACGATGGCGATCTCCGAGACGACGCTGAAGGACGTCATGCTCATGCTCATCGAGGAGCAGAACAAGAAGGGCGGCCTGCTCGGCAAGAAGCTCGAGGCCGTCGTCGTCGATCCCGCCTCGAACTGGCCGCTCTTCGCCGAGAAGGCGCGCGAGCTGATCACCAAGGACAAGGTCGCGGCCACCTTCGGCTGCTGGACCTCGGTGTCGCGCAAGTCGGTGCTGCCGGTCTTCAAGGAGCTCAACAACATCCTGTTCTACCCCGTCCAGTACGAGGGCGAGGAAAGCGAGCGCAACGTCTTCTATACGGGCGCGGCGCCGAACCAGCAGGCGATCCCCGCCGTCGACTATCTCGCCAAGGAAGAGAAGGTCGAGCGCTGGGTGCTGGCCGGCACGGACTATGTCTATCCGCGCACGACCAACAAGATTCTCGAAGCCTATCTCAAGTCCAAGGGCGTGAAGCAGGAGGACATCCTCATCAACTACACGCCCTTCGGCCATTCCGACTGGCAGACGATCGTCTCCGACATCAAGAAGTTCGGCTCGGCCGGCAAGAAGACGGCGGTGGTCTCGACCATCAACGGCGACGCCAACGTGCCCTTCTATAAGGAACTCGGCAACCAGGGCGTGAGCGCCAAGGACATTCCCGTCGTCGCTTTCTCCGTCGGCGAGGAGGAGCTTGCAGGCATCGACACCAAGCCGCTGCTCGGCCATCTCGCCGCATGGAACTATTTCCAGTCGATCAAGACTCCCGCCAATGACGAATTCATCAAGAAATGGCAGGCTTTCACCAAGAATCCGAAGCGCGTGACCAACGACCCGATGGAAGCCCATGTCGTCGGCTTCAACATGTGGGTGAAGGCGGTCGAGAAGGCCGGAACCACCGATCCTGACAAGGTGATCGACGCCATCGTCGGCATCGAGGCGCCGAACCTGACGGGCGGTGTGTCGAAAATGCTGCCGAACCACCACATCACCAAGCCCGTCTTCATCGGCGAGATCAAGGGCGACGGCCAGTTCGACGTGGTGTGGAAAACCGATGGCCTCGTTCCCGGCGACGCCTGGTCGAAGCACCTCGATGGCTCCAAGGATCTGATCGCCGACTGGAAAGACCTGAAGTGCGGCAACTACAACACCATGACCAAGAAGTGCGGCGCCTGATCGAAGCGCGCTCGTGAAAAAAGAAGGGG
>JAIUOY010000147.1:0-23167 GCA_020160995.1 Pseudomonadota bacterium
CATTCCTGGTTCCACAACCAGCTCTCCATGCAGGCTGGGGCCTATCAGAACGGCACCTGGATCGTCGGTGTCGCCAAGGGCGGCGCCGAGGAGGGCGTGCCGTCGCTGGCCGACAGCATGATCGTGGCGCCATCCGGCAAGGTGGTCGCGCGGGCTGCCGGAGACGGCGACGAGCTGGTGGTGCATCGCTGCGACCTCGATGCCGGCAGGAGCTACAAGACGACCACCTTCAACTTCGCCGTCCATCGCCAGCCCGATCAGTACTGCCTGATCGTCGACCGCAAGGGCGCCGTGGATCCCGCCTAAGGCGCCGGGCCCGTGCAATCGATTGCATGGCCGGGACCAGCTGAGGTTACCGCGGTGTAACGCCTTGCTATCGCTCGATCTATTGATTACCTGAGTGCGCGCCCGGCGGGGACGACCTCGCCATCACTGGGCAAGCGTCGGGACGGCCCGACTTCTTGCAAAGGGTGCGTCCCATGGCTTGGTTGATTCTTTTCGTTGCCGGTCTCTGCGAGATCGGCTGGGCGATCGGCCTGAAATATACCGATGGCTTTTCCCGCCTCGTGCCGTCTGTTTTGACCGGCGTTGCGATGCTCGTGAGCATCGTCCTCCTGGGCATTGCGCTGAAGACGCTGCCGGTCGGTACAGGCTATGCGGTGTGGACGGGGATCGGCGCCGTCGGTACGGCGATCCTCGGCATCTTCCTGTTCGGCGAGTCGACCGACATTGCTCGGTTGGCGTCGATCGGGCTGATCGTCGCCGGCATCATCGGCCTGAAGTTCACGAGCGCGGTCTAGACCACGGCGCTGCGGGCAAACTTGCCGTAGCTCCGGTCGGGCGTGCCGCGGAACAGCGACATGTGCGTGTGGGTGGCCACGAACGGATCGCCCACCGCCTTGCGACCCATCACGGTCGTCGTGCGGCCTGGACGGTCGAACCTGTCGCCGTTGGGATGGTAGCCGTCGGACTGCCACACGCCCATGCCGACGGCAGTGAGCCGGTCGGCGGAGACGATCGCTTCGATCTTGTCGAGGTCGTAGCGGAACTCGCGGATCGTGCCCCACACGTTGCGCCACTGCTTCTGCTCGGCAAGGTCGCGGCCGATCATGAAATCGGTAAAGGTGCCGAAGGCGATCATGTCCTCGGCAAAGATCGGACGTGCACCTTCGTAGTCGACGGCACGGCAGTGCTTCGACAGCGTGTCGAACCAGGCGCGCACGGCGGCGAGATCGTCGGGATGCACGGGCGAACGAAGATTCATCTCAGGCCTCCTAAAGTCCGTACCTCTGCCAGTGCCAGCGCTCCTCGACCGCAGCAAGGGTCGAGGGACCGATGTCTTCCAGTCCGGCCCGCAGGCCGAAGCGAGACAGGAGGCGGCGTCGCGGGCCAATTACCGGCAGCCGCACCTTGTCGCCGTAGCGCGCCTGCAACGTGGCACGCAGCTCGCCCATGCCATCGGCCAGGCCGAGTTCAAGGCCGCGCTTGCCGGTCCAGAACTCGCCCGAGAACAGGACACTCTCGTCGCCACGCAGCAGCTTGCCGCGACGCTCGCGCACCCAGCCCTTGAAGCCGTCGTGGATCTCGGCCTGCAGGCGCTTCAGCCGGTCGACATCCTCTTCCTGCTCGGGCCGGAACGGATCGAGCATCGACTTGCGCTCGCCGGATGTGTGCAGGCGGCGCTCGACGCCGATGCGCGCCAGCAGGTCCTGGAAGCCGAACCCGGCGCTGATCACGCCGATGGAACCGACGATCGAGCTGGGGTCGACGACGATCTCGTCGGCGGCACAGGCGATCCAGTAGCCGCCTGATGCGGCGACATCCTCGACGAAGGCGACTACCGGCAGGCCCTTTTCGGCGGCGTGCAGGCGGATGCGCTGGGCGATCAGCGACGACTGGACCGGCGAGCCGCCGGGCGAGTTCAGCGCGATCGCGACCGCCTTGGCGCCGCGCATGTCGAAGGCGCGCTTGAGCAGCGGCGCGACCGATTCGATCGACAGGCTGCGGCCACCGAGCATCCCTCCCGATGCGATTACGCCTGAAAGACGAACGACAGGCACGACCGGCCCGCGGCGAAAACGATCCCTGATCCAATTCAGCATGGCGGCACTGTCGCGGCGGCCGGACGGGAAGGCAAGCGTCCTAGAACGGGAGCGGTTGCGCGTGACGCAGCACGGCCTCGGCCTCGTCGGTGTAGCCGCCCGATGCGCGATGCAGGAGGAGCGGCGGCGCCTCGGTCCGAAGCAATCGGTCGGCGCGTCGGGCGCGGACCAGCACGCGCGCCGCAGGCGGCAGACGCTTCACCGTAACGTCGCCCCAGCCCAGTGCCGCGAGGTGACCGACGATCTCCTCCAGGCGGTCGCTGCGGTGGATTGCGGTCAGGGTCCCTGCGGGTTTCAGCGCCCCGGTCGCTACCTCGAGCCAGCGTGCAAGATCGGCGCTCGATTCGACGGTGGCCAGTGCCTTACTGGGATCGGGCGATGGATCCGCGACGGCAGCCGCCAGATAGGGCGGGTTGGTCGCGACATGGTCGAAGAGGCCGAGATTGCCCGGCAACGGGTCGGCGAGGTCGTGCACCAGTGTCTGCACGCGCTCGACGGCGTCGTTCAGGGCGGCATTCCGACCGGCCAGCGCGGCCAGGGCAGGTTGCAGTTCGATGCCCACAATCGTGCAATCGGGCACGCGCGCAGCCAGGCAAAGCCCCACGGCGGCAACGCCGGCGCCGAGATCGAGAACGCGCTCGCCGGGCCGGGCCTCGACCGCGGCGGCCAGCAGAACCGCGTCGACGGCAATCCGATACCCCCGACTTGGCTGCAACAAGCGTACCCGGCCGCCCAGGAGAGCGTTTTCTGTCGACTGCATTTCCATGCTAGGGATCATCTCACGACATCGTGTCGCAACAATCAGGCTCTACCGGAGAGTTAATCTCGCGTCATGGCAACCGTCGTCTCTCTCGAGGGCAAGCGCAAGGCGCCGAGTCTCGAACCGCTGCTGTCGCTCTGCGCCGATGACATGGTCCAGGTCGATCGCGAGATCCTGGCACGCATGCGTTCGCCGGTTGCGCTGATTCCCGAGCTTGCCAATCACCTGGTCGGTGCCGGCGGCAAGCGCATGCGTCCGCTGCTCACGGTGGCGGCCGCACGGCTCTGCGGCTTTCAGGACGGCAGCGACCGCCACATCAAGCTCGCGACCTGCGTCGAGTTCATCCATTCGGCGACGCTTCTGCACGACGACGTTGTCGATGTGAGCGCGCTTCGGCGCGGCAAGCCGTCGGCCAATACCGTGTGGGGCGACAAGGCGTCGGTACTGGTGGGCGATTTCCTGTTCACGCGCTCCTTCGAGCTGATGGTCGATGTCGGCTCGCTCGACATTCTCGGCGTGCTGTCGCGCGCCTCTTCGACCATCGCCGAGGGCGAGGTGCTGCAGCTCGTCAGCCAGCGCGACATCAGTACGCCCGAGTCGACCTATCTCGAAGTGATCAAGGCCAAGACGGCCAAGCTGTTCGCCGCGGCGGCCGAGGTCGGCGCCATGGTAGCCGGCCGCAACGGGCCGGAGCGCGTGGCGCTCGAAAGCTTCGGCATGAATCTCGGCATTGCCTTCCAGCTTGTCGACGATGCGCTCGACTATTCCGGCCGCGAAGCCAAGCTCGGCAAGTCGGTCGGCGACGATTTCCGCGAAGGCAAGATCACCCTGCCGGTGATCCTGGCCTTCCTGCGCGGCGGCGCGGTCGACCGTGAGTTCTGGAAGCGTACCATCGAGAAGCTGGATCAGCGCGACGGCGACCTCGAACAGGCCCAGACCTTGATCGAGCGCCACGGTGCGCTGGCCGATACACTGGAGCGGGCGCGCCACTACGGCGCCATGGCGCGCGACGGGCTCGGCCTCTTTCCGGCGTCGCCGCTCAAGGCCGCTCTGCTCGAAGCGGTCGATTTCGCCATCGATCGCGCCCACTAGCGACAAGGCGCGCGATGGCTGGCCGGCATATCCTCGCCATCGACCAGGGCACGACCAGCACCCGCGCCATCGTCTTCGATGCTTCGGGACATCCCGTCGCGTCGGCCCAGAAGGAACTGCCGCAGATCTTCCCGCGGCCCGGCTGGGTCGAGCACGATCCGGAGGAGATCTGGTCGGCCACCGTCGAGGTCTGCCGCGGCGCGCTCGCCAAGGCGAAACTCGACGCCTCGGCGCTGGCCGGCCTCGGCATCACCAATCAGCGCGAGACTACGGTCGTGTGGGATCGTGCAACCGGGAAGCCAGTGCACAATGCCATCGTGTGGCAGGACCGTCGCACCGCCGAGCGCTGCCAGGCGCTGAAGCAGGCGGGGCATGAGAAGGTCTTCTCGGATCGCACCGGCCTGCTGCTCGACCCCTATTTCTCCGGCACCAAGATCGAGTGGATCCTGGACCACGTCGCGGGCGCTCGCGCGGCGGCAGAGAAGGGCGCGCTCGCGGCGGGCACCATCGAATGCTTCCTGGTGTGGCGTCTGACCGGCGGCAAGGTCCATGCGAGCGATGCCACCAACGCCAGCCGCTCTTTGCTCCTCGATATCCGCAAGGGCGCCTGGGACCCGGAGCTGATGCAGCTCCTGCATGTGCCGGCTTCGCTGCTGCCGCAGGTCGTCGACTGTTCGGGCGAGCTGGGCGTTACCACGGCCGACATCCTCGGCGCACCCGTGCCGATCCTGGGCATGGCCGGCGACCAGCAGGCGGCCATCGTGGGCCAGGCCTGCATCCGGCCCGGCATGGTCAAGGCGACCTACGGCACGGGCTGCTTTGCGCTCCTGAACACCGGCAGCCTGGCCATGCATTCGCGGTCGCGGCTGCTCACCACCATCGCCTATCAGCTCGGCGGGCGGCGGACCTATGCGCTGGAAGGCAGCATCTTCATCGCGGGCGCGGCGGTGCAATGGCTGCGCGACGGGCTTCGCCTCATCAGCAAGTCGGCGGATGTCGAGGCGCTGGCGCGCGGCGCCAAGGATGCCCATGGCGTCTACATGGTGCCGGCCTTCGTGGGCCTCGGTGCGCCCTACTGGGATGCCGAAGCGCGCGGGGCGATTCTGGGCCTGACGCGCGATTCCGGCCCCGGCGAGATCGCCGCCGCCACTCTCGATTCGGTCTGCTACCAGACCCGCGATCTGGTGGAGGCGATGCGCGCCGACGGGGCGCAGATCGACGACCTGAGGGTCGATGGCGGCATGGTCGTGAACGACCCGCTGATGCAGCGGCTGGCCGATACGGTCGGTGCGCCCGTGGAGCGGCCGCAGGTGACGGAAACCACCGCCCTGGGCGCGGCCTTCCTGGCGGGGCTGGCGGCAGGGCTCTGGCCCTCGCTGGAGGCGCTATCCAAGACCTGGGTGCTCGACCGGGCGTTCAAGCCGGCCGAAGACACGATTTCGCGCGATCGTCGCTATGCCGGCTGGAAGGATGCCGTGCGCCGGGTGCGTAGTTCCTGATTGCTGCCCGGTGGCCCGGCCATTAGGTTGCCGGCGCCATGAAAGCCCCTTCGAATCCCGTCTACAGCAGTATCGATACCACCGACCTTGCCCAGGCCGCCAAGCTCATTCAGAGCATTGCCGGCGGGCCGAAGCCGGCCGTTGGCGGCATCAAGCTGGGGCTTGAGTTCTTCCTCGCCCATGGTGCGCCGGGTGTTCGCTACGCCTTCCCGGTGCCGGTGCGCGCGACCGGGGTCGGCTTCTTCCTCGATCTCAAGCTGCACGACATTCCCAACACCGTGGCCGGCGGTATCCGTGCCGTCGTCGAGCTGGCACCGACCTACATTACCATTCATGCCAGCGGCGGCCGGGAGATGATGAAGGCCGCCGTCGAAGAAGCCGGCGCCCAGGCGGCCAAGCTCAATGTGCCGCGGCCGAAGCTGCTGGGGGTCACGGTCCTGACCTCGCTCGACCGATCCGACCTCGAAGCGACCGGCGTCGACGCCGATCCGTCGGACCAGGTGCTGCGGCTCGCGGCCTTGGCGCAGGAGAGCGGGCTCGACGGGGCGATCTGCTCGCCGCACGAGATCGCGGCCCTGCGCAAGAAATGCGGCCCGGCGTTCGTGCTCATGGTGCCCGGCATTCGGCCTGTCGGCAGTGCCGCCGACGACCAGAAGCGGGCGATGACGCCGCGTCAGGCGGTCGATCTCGGCGCCAGCCATCTCGTGGTAGGCCGGCCGATCTATCAGGCCGCCGATCCGCGCGCCGCGGCCGAAGCGATCGCGCGCGAAGCCGGCGTCAACGACCTATGACCGTCGAGGCCAAGATCTGCGGCCTCTCGACGCCGGAAGCGCTCGATGCCGCGGTTCAGGCCGGTGCCCGCTGGGTGGGCTTCGTCACGTTCCCCAAGTCGCCCCGCCACATTGGCTCGCTCGATCTGCTGAAGGCATTGGGGGCAAGGGTGCCCGCGAGTGTCGGGCGCGTCGGCCTATTCGTCGATCCCGACGATGCGCTGATCGACGAGCGCCTGGCGCCCGGCGCTATCGACATGCTCCAGCTCCACGGGTCGGAGACGCCGGAGCGCGTGGCCGCACTCAAGGCGCGCACCGGCAAGCAGGTGATGAAGGCCATCAAGGTCGCGCGCCCCGAGGATGTCGAGCAGGGCATTGCGGCCTATGCCGGCGTGGCCGACCGGCTGATGTTCGATGCCGCCGACGGCACCTTGCCCGGCGGCAATGCCAAATCCTTCGACTGGACGATCCTGTCGGGCCGCAAGGTGCCGCTGCCGTGGCTGCTCGCCGGCGGTCTCACGCCCGACAACGTCGCTGAAGCGGTGCGCGTCACCGGCGCGCCGGCCGTCGACGTTTCTTCTGGCGTCGAAGCCAGTCGAGGTGTGAAATCAATCGAGTTGATTCGCGCCTTCCTCGACAGGGTCAAGGCGCTCTGAGGGGAGAGACATGAAGGTCGAGAAGCGATTGAAGGAGCTCGGCATCGAGCTCGCCAAGCCCACGACGCCGATGGGCAGCTACGTGAACGCCGTGCGTACCGGCAACCTGCTCTACATGGCGGGCAAGGGGCCGGGCCAGCCGGGCCACCCGCTGCCGGTCGGCAAGGTCGGCCGCGATTTCACTGTCGAGGAGGCCTATGAGCATGCCCGCTCTGTCGGTCTCAGCCTCATCGCGGCCATCAAGGCCGAGCTGGGCGACCTCGACCGCGTGAAGCGCATCGTCAAGGTGCTGGGCATGGTCAACGCGGTCCCGGATTTCGGGCATCAGCCCGAGGTGATCAACGGCTGTTCCGATCTCTTCGTCTCGGTGTTCGGCGAGCGTGGCCGCCACGCGCGGTCGGCGGTCGGCATGGCCTCGCTGCCGCGCGGCATTCCGGTCGAAATCGAGGTGATCCTCGAGGTCGAGGATGCTCCCGCCCGCCGCGCCGCTGCCAAGCCGGCCACCAAGCGCAAGGCTGCACCCAAGGCCAAGAAGAAAGCGGCCAAGAAAAAGAAGAACTAGGGCTTTTGACCACCCCTGTCGGGGCTGCTAAGTCCGCCGGTCCCCGACAGGAAGAGCCATGTCCCCTTCGCCTAACAGTTTCCGCACCGGCCCTGATGAACGCGGGCATTTCGGCCTTTTTGGCGGCCGCTACGTCGCCGAAACGCTGATGCCGCTGATCCTCGAGCTGGAGAAGGCCTACAACGAGGCCAAGGTCGACCCGCAGTTCCAGGGCGAGCTGAAGTATCTCCTGACGCAGTATGCCGGCCGGCCGAGCCCGCTCTACTACGCCGAGCGACTGACCCAGAAGCTGGGCGGCGCCAAGGTCTACCTGAAGCGCGACGAGCTGAACCACACGGGCAGCCACAAGATCAACAACGTGCTGGGCCAGGTGCTGCTGGCCAAGCGCATGGGCAAGACCCGCGTGATCGCCGAGACGGGCGCGGGCCAGCACGGCGTCGCCACAGCGACGGCTTGTGCGCTGTTCGACATTCCCTGCGTCGTGTTCATGGGCTCGGTCGACGTCGACCGTCAGGCGCCCAACGTGTTCCGTATGAAGATGCTGGGTGCGGAAGTGCGTCCGGTGAAGGCGGGCGCTGCCACGCTCAAGGATGCGATGAACGAGGCGCTGCGCGACTGGGTCGCGACCTGCGAGACGACTTTCTACTGCATCGGCACCGTGGCCGGGCCGCATCCTTATCCGGCGATGGTCCGCGACTTCCAGTGCGTGATCGGCGACGAAGTGCGCAAGCAGATGATGGAAGCCGAGGGCCGGTTGCCCGACACGCTGGTGGCCTGCATCGGCGGCGGCTCGAATGCGATGGGCCTGTTCCATCCGTTCCTCGACGATGCCGGCGTGCGCATCATCGGCGTCGAAGCGGCGGGCCGCGGCATCGACAGTGGCGAGCATGCCGCGTCGCTGACCGGCGGCCGTCCCGGCGTGCTGCACGGCAATCGCACCTATCTCTTGCAGGACAAGGAAGGCCAGATCACCGAGGCGCACTCGATCTCGGCCGGTCTCGACTATCCGGGCATCGGGCCCGAGCATTCGTGGCTCAAGGAGAAGGGCCGCGTCGAGTACGTCTCGGCGACCGACGACGAGGCGGTGGAGGCGTTCCAGCTTCTCTGCAAGCTCGAAGGCATCATCCCCGCCCTCGAATCGTCGCACGCGCTGGCGCACACGCTCAAACTCGCGCCGAGCCTGTCCAAGGACAATCTGCTGGTGATGAATCTTTCGGGCCGCGGCGACAAGGACGTGCCGCAGATCGCCGAGCGCTTGGGGGTCAAGATCTGATGAGCCGCATCGAGAAGCGTTTCGCCCAGCTCAAGGCCGACAAGCGCGCCGGCCTCGTGACCTACGTCACCGCCGGCGACCCCAATATCGACGTCGGCTACCAGATCCTGAAGGGCCTGCCGGCGGCGGGTGCCGACCTGATCGAACTCGGCATGCCGTTCACCGATCCGATGGCCGATGGCCCGTCGATCCAGCTTGCCGGTCAGCGGGCGCTGAAGGCCGGCATCACGGTCGATGCGACCTTCGATATGGTGCGTCGCTTCCGCAAGGAGACCGGCGACAACGACACGCCGATCCTGCTGATGGGCTACTACAACCTGGTCTACCAGCGCGGCGCCGAACGCTTCTGCAAGGAGGCCGCTGCCGCCGGCATCGACGGCTTCATCCTGGTCGATCTGCCGCCGGAAGAAGCCGACGAGCTGAAGCCCCATGCGGTCGCCAACGGCCTCGATACCGTACTGCTGACGGCGCCGACGACCGACGACAAGCGCCTGCCGGCCGTGCTGAAGTACTCCTCGGGTTTCGTCTATTTCGTCTCGGTGCTCGGCATCACCGGCACCAAGTCGGCGTCCGAGGAGGCCGTGCGCACGCATGTCGAGCGCATCAAGCGCCACACCAAGCTGCCGGTCGGCGTGGGCTTCGGCATCAAGACGCCGGATCAGGCCGCTGCCATTGCCCGCCATGCCGATGCCGCGGTGGTGGGCTCCGCCATCGTCGACCGCGTGAAGGCGGGCCTCGACGACAATGGCAGGGCCAAGCCCGACCTCGTGCCGGGTGTTTTCGCCTACATCAAGGCCCTGGCGGACGGCGTGCGCGGCGTGCGGAAGGCCTGAACGGCCTGCATCGACCTCGCCCTGCCGTCGACATTCACTCGTCGTCGTCGAAGTTGAGATCGGCGACGAACGGGTTGGTCTTGCGCTCCCAGCCGAAGGTCGAGGTCTGGCCATGGCCGGGCACGAAGGTGATGTCGTCGCCGAGCGGCCACAGGCGCTTGCGGATCGAGGTCAGGAGCTGGTCGTGGTTGCCGCGCGGGAAATCCGTGCGGCCGATCGAACCGCGGAACAGCACGTCGCCGACGAAGGCCACCTTCGAGGGCTTGTGCACGAACACGACATGGCCCGGCGTGTGGCCGGGGCAATGGACGACATCCAGCGTCATCTTGCCGAGCTGCACGGTTTCGCCGTTGGTCAGCCAGCGGTCGGGCACGAACGGCTTGTAGGCCGGGAAGTTGTACTTGCGGCCGGAGTCCGGCAGGCCCTCGATCAGGAACAGGTCGTCCTCGTGGGGCCCCTCGATCTTGACCCCGTAATGCTCGGCCATGGTGCCGGCGGCGGAGGCATGGTCGACATGGCCGTGGGTCAGCAGCACCTTGGTGATCTTGATGCCCTGTTCGGCGATGGCCTGCTGCAGCATGTCAAAGTCGCCACCGGGATCGACGGCGGTGCCTTCCATGGTTTCATCGCACCAGACGATGGAGCAGTTCTGCTGGAACGGGGTGACGGGGGCGATCATGACCTTGAGCATGCCTTCGATCTAATGCCTCCCGCCGGCGCGTGGAAGGGCGTATGCTGCCATCCCCTCGAGTATCGGTGACAATGAGCGCGCGTCTTCTCCTGTGCCTTTTGGGGTTAATCGGTTTCATTGCAGTGCCCGCGCGAGCCCAGATCGCGACGGTGGCCTCGCCGTCGGGGCCCGTGCCGGCCGGTCCCTACCTCGCCGTCGATGTCGCGACCGGAGAGGTCCTGGTGGAACGCAATGCCGGGATCTCCTGGCAGCCGGCCTCGCTCACCAAGATGATGACGATCTACCTCGTCTTCGAGGAGTTGAAGGCAGGTCGCCTGCAACTCGGGTCGACGCTCGCCTTCACGGAGAATGCCCGCGCCAAGCCCGCTTCCAAGCTGGTGCTGGCGGCCGGCCAGTCGATCACGGTCGAGCAGGGGGTGCAGGCACTGGTCGCGCGTTCGGCCAACGATGTCGCTACGGCCTTCGCCGAACGCCTGTCGGGATCCGAGCCCGCCTTCGCGCAGCGCATGACGGAAACCGCCGTGCGGCTCGGCATGACGGCGACGCAGTTCCGCAATGCCAACGGCTTGCCGGACGATGCGCAGCAGACGACGGCACGCGACATGGCGATCCTGGCGCTCGCCCTGCTCAAGGACTTTCCGCAGTACTACAGCTACTTCCGGACGCAGGAATTCTTCCTCGGCAAGACCAAGGTCGGCCCCGGCGTCAAATTCCTCGATCTCTATGCGCCCTACGCCGACGGCCTGAAGACCGGCTTCGTATGCGCCTCCGGCTTCAACATCGTGGGTAGTGCCGTGCGCGACGGCCGCCGGCTCGTCGCCGTGGCTTTCGGCTTCCGGCGTGCCGATCTGCGCGACGAATTCCTGGTGCGCCTGTTCGACGAAGCCTTCGCGCTCAAGACTGGCGGCAACCGCCCGAAGGTCTGGCAGTTGCGCAATGGCGGCAGCGGGCCGGCGATGGTGTTGCCGTATGGCGAATGCGGCACCATCCGCTACGACATGCCGGGCGATGCGGTGTGGCTCGGCACCTACGGGGACTGGAGGGCCGCAAAGAATGTGTTCGATGCCGGTCAGGCGCGACTGGGCACGATGGGCACCACCACGCTCGGCAAGGAGTACATTCTGCCGGTCACGTCGAACAAGGTGACCCGACAGGCCGCCATCATCGCCGATTTGGAGCCCGCCGCGGCCCAGAAGCTCTGTGCCGACTACCATGCGCGGAAATCTTTCTGCGAAGTGAAGAAACCTCGGGACTTCGTGGCGCCCTTCTCGGGCTTCTGGCGCTGAGCTTGGCCGCAATGGGCATTCGTGCGATACCGCCGGCATGAATTGGCTGACCAATTTCGTCCGTCCGAAGCTGCGCGCGCTGGTCGCCCGCAAGGAGACGCCGGATAATCTCTGGGTAAAGTGCCCCAAGTGCGAGCAGATGCTGTTCACGCGCGATTGGGAAGCCAACCAGGAAGTCTGCAATCATTGCGGCCATCACATGCGGCTGCGGCCGCTGAAGCGGCTGCCGCACCTGTTCGACGACGGCAAATACGAGCTGCATCCGCTGCCGCGGGTGCCGGTCGATCCGCTCAAGTTTCGCGACACCAAGCGCTACGACGCCAAGCTCAAGGAAGCGCAGGGCACTGCCGAGGGCTCGACCGATGCGCTGGTCGTGTCGAGCGGCCTGATGGGCAGCCGGCTCACCATCGTGGCGCTGCTCGATTTCGGCTTCATGGGCGGCTCGATGGGCACGGCCGTGGGCGAGGGGCTGGTCATGGCCGCCGAGCTCGCTGTCGCCCGCAAGGCGCCGCTGATCGTCTTTTCCTCCTCGGGCGGCGCGCGCATGCAGGAGGGTATCCTCTCGCTGATGCAGCTCACGCGCACCACCATCGCGGTGCGCAAGGTGAAAGGCGCAGGGCTTCCCTACATCGTGGTGCTGACCGATCCGACGACCGGCGGCGTCTCGGCCTCGTTCGCCATGCTGGGCGACGTCCATCTCGCCGAGCCGGGCGCGCTGATCGGCTTCGCCGGCCCGCGCGTCATTCAGGACACGATCCGCCAGGAACTGCCGGAGGGCTTCCAGCGGTCCGAGTATCTGTACGAGCACGGCATGGTCGACGCCGTCGTCCACCGCCACAAGCTGCGCGAGACCTTGATCCGTATGGTCTCGCTGTTCATGGATCCCCTGATCGCCGAAGGCCGCGGGCTGGCCGTCGCCGGCCGCTGAGCCGGCTGTGAGCGACGCCATTGTCCAGCGTCTGATGAGCCACCATCCGAGGGTGATCACCCTCGGGCTGGAGCGCATCGAGCATCTGTTGAAAGCCCTCGGCTCGCCCGAAAGGAAGCTGCCGCCGCTCGTCCATGTCGCCGGCACTAACGGCAAGGGCTCCCTCGTCGCCTATCTGCGGGCGATGGCCGAGGCCGCCGGCTATCGCGTGCATGTCTACACCTCGCCCCATCTGGTTCGCTTCAACGAGCGGATCAGGATTGCCGGCCAGCTGATCGAGGACGGCGACCTCGACGAGCTGCTGACCGAATGCGAAGAGGCCAACGGCGACACACCGATTTCCTTCTTCGACATCACGACGGCGCTCGCGTTGCTGGCGTTCTCGCGCGTACCGGCCGAACTCGGCATCATCGAGGTCGGCATGGGGGGCCGCTTCGACAGCACCAACGTGATCGAACCCGCTCTGTCGGCCATCACGCCGGTCGGCTACGACCACACGGGCTTTCTGGGCGACAAGCTCGAAGGCATCGCCTGGGAGAAGGCCGGCATCATCAAGCGCGCGACCCCCGCCGTGATCGGCCGCCAGCGCGAGGTGAGTGCACAGGTCATCGAGACCGAGGCAGCCAAGCTCGCGGCGCCTCTGTTCCGCATGGGTCGTGAGTGGCAGGTGACGCCGCAGGAGTCGGGCTTCCGCTACGAAAGCGACCTCCTCACGCTCGACCTGCCCGCGCCTGCGCTGGTGGGAGTGCACCAGATCGACAACGCCGCGACCGCCGTCGCCTGCATCGAGCGTCTGCGGGCCGCGCGCTTCGACATTGGCGACGCCGCGATCCGCAAGGGACTCGCGTCCGTCGAGTGGCCGGCGCGCCTGCAGCGCCTCACCAAGGGGCCGTTGTGGGACTCGCTGCCGCCGGGCTGCGAACTCTGGCTCGATGGTGGCCACAACGAGGATTGTGGCATCGTGCTTGGCCGCATGGCGGCGGAGTGGGCAAAGGAGCCGGCAGCGCTGCCGCTCTATCTCATCTTCGCCATGCAGACGACCAAGGATGCCTCAGGCTTCCTGCGGCCGCTCGCGCGCTACGCCACGGCGGCGCGCGCCGTGCCGTTCCCGGAAGGCCACGCTGCCTACACGCCCCAGGAAGCCTGCGCGAAGGCCGCCGATGTCGGTCTCGATTGCGTCCCCGCAAACGACATCGGCGCGGCACTGGAAGACCTTCTGGCCACCCAGCCCGCGCCGATGCGCATTCTCATCTGTGGTTCGCTCTACCTTGCGGGCCAGGTCCTGGTCCGCAACGGATAAGCGAGCCCGTCGGTCAGACGCCGTGTCGATCAGACGACGGTGTTGATCCAGCTCACCAGCTTCTGCTTCGGCTCGGCGCCGATCTTGGTCGCGGCGACCTGGCCGTTCTTGAACAGAAGCAGGGTCGGGATCGAGCGCACGCCGTAGCGCGTCGGCGCCATCGGGTTTTCGTCGATGTTGACCTTCACGACCTTGAGCTTGCCGTCCATCTCCTTGGCGATGTCTTCCAGCGAGGGGCCGATCATACGGCAGGGGCCGCACCATTCCGCCCAGAAGTCGACGAGGACGGGCGTGTCGGATTTCAGCACTTCCTGTTCGAAGGAAGCATCGGTTGCTTTGACACTCATCTAGGTTTCTCCCGAAAACACTGCCGGCCGGTCGGAGGACCGGCACCGCCCTTGGTTCCCAAGCTAGGAACCGAGGGGCTGCGAGTCAAGGTGCCGAGGCGTAAGGCATTGAATTGTCTAGGGTTTCTGCGGAAATTTCCATGAGCCGCGGCGTCGCTGTCCAGAGCAGGAATGCACGCACCGTGCGGCCGGGATAGATCTGCTGCAGCAGGGCGCGATAAAGCGCGAGCTGGCGTCGATAGGCCAGCGTCACGCCGTCGGCCGATTGCGGCGGCGGCCGGTTGGTCTTGAAATCGACGATCAGCACGTCGCGCGCCGAAACCGCAAGGCGGTCGACCTGGCCGCTGACGGTGAAGGTGCCGCGCGGCGTCTTCACGGTGCCGATCAACGGCACCTCGGCACGCGAACCCTCGGCAAACAGGGCCGCATGTTCCGGCGCCTCGGTGACCGCCAACACCTCCGCGGCCCAGCGCTCGACATCTTCTGTCGCGAGGCCGTGCGCGGGTTGTGCCAGGAAATGACGCGCGGCCGCAGCACGTTCCGCAGGCGGCAGCGCGGGCAGGTGGCGCAGCAGCTCATGGAGCAACAGGCCGCGCTGCCAGCGCCGCGGATCATCGGCCGCCAGCGGGCTGAAGGCGCGCGGTTCGGACACCGCCTCGTCGGGCAGCGGCTGCGACGGGGCCAGCGGTGTCGGCGGATCGGGTTCGGCCGGCGCCGGACGGTCGACCCAGTCCTGCAGCTCGGCCGCCTGCGGGAGCGGCAACTCGTGCTGGTCGGGCTCGGCGATGCGGCCCTCGCTGGAAAGCTCGTAGCCGTCGCCGGTCCAACCGATGTCCGGCAGCAGAGTCGTGAAGTCGAAGTCGCGCGGTGTGGCGCGCAAGCGGCCGCCATCTGTGGAGGCGCTGCTGGCCTGCAGGCCGGCGGCGATGCGATCGTACCAGCAACCGGGGTCCTGCCGGCGCGTGCCGATCCAGCCACCGACATAGAGACGATCCTCGGCCCGGGTCATGGCGACGTAGAGCAGGCGGTTCTGTTCCTGCAGCGACCGCTTGCGCACCTCAGCACGCCATTCGCGCGCGGCCTCGTTGGCGTCGTCGGTACGCGGCAGCCAGAGCCGCGTATTGCCATCCTCGGCGGCCAGCAGCCTCTCCGAATCGCGGGGCACCCTCGTGGTGTCGGGTAGATAGACGATTGGCGCCTGCAGGCCCTTCGAGGCGTGCACGGTGAGGATGCGCACCTCGCGCCGGCGGTTGGCGTCGAGGTCGCGCTTGATCTCGCCGCCGCCCGCCTCGAACCAGCGCAGGAAGCCCTGAAGCGAACTCGCCTCGACGCGCTGGTACTGAAGCGCACGCGCCAGCAATTCGTCGATCGGGTCGGAGGCTTCGTGACCCAGCCGTTCGAGCAGGCGCCGCCGACCGCCCTCGGGCCCGAGTGCCTGGGCAAAGAAGTCGAAGGGCGTCGTGAGGTCGGCTCTTGCCAGCCATTGCGACAGGCGTTCAAACGCCGGCGCAAAGGCCGGGTCCGTCGCATGCGTGCGCAACGACCGCCAGAGATGGCCCGAACGTCCATAGGCCAAGGTGAAGAGCTGCTCTTCGTCGAGGCCGACCAGCGGCGATTTCAGCAGGCAAGCGAGATTGAGATCGTCCTGCGGCAGCAGCACGAAGCGCGCCATCGCCAGCAGATCCTGGATGGCGAGTTCTTCGCCGAGGTTCAGTCGGTCGACGCCGGCGACCGCGATGTTGGCCTGCTTCAGGGCGCGCACCAGGGCGTTGACGAAGGCATTGCGGCGGCGGACCAGCACCATGAAATGCCCGGCATGCAGCAGCTCGCCGCCACGCGCTCGCCGCTCCTTGCCGATCAGGCTGCCGGCGTGGGCGGCGATGAGGCGGGCGAGCCTGTCGTGCGGTGCCAGCATCGAATCGCGCGGAGCCTCCAAGTCGGTCGTATCGGCTTCCACCTTTTCGGCGGCAACCAGCGGCCAGAGTTCGACCCTGCCGGGTTCGGTCTTGCGGCTGGAGAAATGCTGCACGTCGAGGTCGGGCTGGGCGACGCCCTCGGCTGCCTCGTCGAGGCTGAACACCCAGTCGACGGCATCGAGCACGGCCGGGGTCGAGCGGAACGAAACGGTGAGCTGGATCGGTACGAACGGCTTCTGTGCGACGTCGCTCTTGTCGGCGAACTGGCGCCGCATCTCGGCGAGCTTGCGCGGGTCGGCGCGCTGGAAACCGAAGATCGACTGCTTGGTGTCGCCGACGGCGAAGATGGTGCGTTGTCGGTCGACGGCGCCTTCGCCGACGAAGAACTCCTCGGTGAGCTGGCGGATCACCTCCCACTGGTCCGGGTTGGTATCCTGCGCCTCGTCGACCAGCACATGATCGATGCCGCCATCGAGCTTGTAGAGCACCCAGGAGGCGCGGCCGGCGCCGTCGAGCAGCCGGCGGGTGGCGACGATCAGATCGTCATAGTCGAGGACGGCCCGCCGTTGCTTGGCTTTGCCGTAGCGCTGCGTGATGTCGAGGCCGAGCCGCAGCAGAGCCACCGTGAGCTCGACCAGAGTCGAGCCGCGAGCATGGTTCATGGCAAGGCCAAGCCGCTCCGCTTCATCGCGCAATACGGCGTCGATATCCGACATCAGCTTGACCACCGCCTTGGTGGCCAGCGTCTTGCGCACCTCGCCCTTGTCCGTGAAGTAGGCCGGCGCGTAGTCGTCGAGCACCGCATTCCGGTCCGGCGCGTCGAGCCAGGCGGCAATCCGACGGGCCCGTTCTGCATCCTGCTTGCCGCCGCCGGCCAGCGCCGTCACCGCTGCCCGCAGGGATCCTTCGTCCGGCGTCGTTTCGAACGGCTGATCGCACCCCAGTTGCTTCGCCAGACGCCGGCGCAGCCGGTCCAGCCCATCGTTGCCGGCAAGGCGCGCCAGCAGCCAGGCCCGCTCGGTCAGGAGCTTGCCCATCAGCTCGGCATACTCGGCGATCGAGATTCGCCCGGCGACCGTTGTCAGTGCCGCACTCAGTTCCTCTGGCGCGTCCGGCTGGGCGAGAGCCTCGATCTGGTCGTCCTGCGCCTGACGCAGCAGGCTGGTCGCTTCGGCCTCGTCCATCACCTCGAAGCCCGGCGCCACGCCGGCTTCCAGCGGAAAGCGCTTCAGCAGCGCCTGACAGAACGCATGGATGGTCAGGATGTTGATGCCGCCCGGCGCGTCGAGCACGCGTGCGAACAGTCGACGCGCCAATACCTTCTGCTCTGCTTGTGGCGGCTCATTGATCAGCCTGGTGACCTGTTCCGCCAGTACCGCGTCGTCCGCCATCGCCCAGCGGCCGAGCTGGCTGGCGAGGCGGTTGCGCATCTCGGCGGCGGCCGCCTTGGTGAAGGTGAGGCAGAGGATGCGCTCGGGCCGGACGCCGGCCAGCAGCAGCCGGGTCACGCGATCCGTCAGCACCTTAGTCTTGCCGGTGCCGGCATTGGCCTCGACCCAGGCGGAATGGCCAGGGGTCGTCGCCTTGCGCTGCTCGCCGCTGGCAAAGGCGATGGGATCGAACGCGTCGCTCATTCCTCGCCTCCGCCCGACGACGACCATTCGGCGGCGCGCTCGAGATGGGCGTAGTCGTTGAAATGCGGGATGAACTCGGGCCAGGGCAGGGCTTCGTAAGGCGTCGTGGGATTGCCGAAGTGGGCCACCATCTTGGCGACGAGAGCCATCATCTTCGGCACCAGCTCGTCGCTTGCCTTGATCTCCTTCACCGCACCGCCGTCGCCGAGACCGTTGGCCTGCCAGTAGGAGAGATGCACGGTGCGGGCCTTGCCCTTGATCTTCTCGAAGCCGCCATCTGTGGCCATTGCCGCTTCGAGCAGGAGCTGGGGCGCGAACAAGCCCTCCAGTTCCTTGGGCGAAGGCACGCGGCCGGTCTTGTAGTCGATGATCTCCCAGCCGCCGGGCTCGATCTCGTCGATGCGGTCGGCGCGTCCCCTGATCGTGAGTCCGCCGACCCCGATGGAGCCATCGGTTTCGCCCTCCAGGAACCTGGTTCCGGCAGCACGGCGCGCATTCTCGGTGGCGATGAACCAGCGAGCCAATCGTTGGAAGCGCGGCCACCAGAACGCCCTTTCCGCCGGTGCGGCGAGAACGGCTTCGAGATGCCTTTCGCCCATCTGCTCGAAGAGCCGCAACGCATCCGATGGCAGCAGGCCCGACGGATAGGTCTTGAGGAACTCGTCGAGCGCTGCATGCAGGCTGGAGCCACGCTCGGCCGCGCCCAACTCCTGTTCCAGCGGGTCGAGCGCTTCGAGTTTGAGGATGCGCCGCGCATAGAGCCCATAGGGGTCGCGCCGCCATTGTTCGATGTCCGATACGGTGAGCCGCGTCGGTCGCGAGTCGATCGGTGGTGTCGGTCGCGGTCGCGACCGCGGCTCATAGTGGTCCGACGAATCGAGTTTCTCGGCCCAGGCGAGAAGCTCGTGGCGGCCACGCTGAATATATTCCGGTGCCGGCCCGCCGCTCTCGGGATCGTAGCCGAACAAGGCATCGAGCCGCGCCAGCCAGCGCGACGGCACGGTGGGCGCGCCGCCTTCGCGCTCGGCGCGCGTCAGCAGGACCTCTTCGGCCGCGAGGGCCGAGGCAAAATCGTGCGCCGACAGCCCGATGCGGCGCTCGGGCTGCGGCAGGCCGAGTGCGGCGCGCATCGGCCGGTTGATCCAGGGGCCGGTTTCGACCGAGGGCGGCCAGGTGCCTTCGTTCAACCCGCCCAGGATCAGCAGGTCGGCGCGCTGCAAACGCGCTTCCAGCGGCCCCCAGATCGCAAGCCGCGGATGCTTGCCGAAGCGCGGCCGGATCGTTTCCGTCGCGAGCATGGTCGTGAGCAGGGCCGGCCATTCGCCACCGGAGATCGGCGGCTGGTCGATCCAGGCGTCGCGCAGGCGGGCGAGGGCATCGGCCAGCGCTTCCCCGGCGTCGCCGGCCCACAGCGTTTCGGCGGACGCGAGCTTTTCGGCCACGGCAAGAGTCGCCTCGATCAGCGCATGTGGTGTGGCCTCGTTGGCCATGGCCGCAACCAGGTCGGCCACGGCGGCATCGAGGCGGTCGATCAGGTCCATGACCTGCCGTCGGTCCGCGTCGTCGCCGAATTTCTTCGCCGCGTTCAGCTCCTGCAGTGCCTGCAAACCCGGCGCCGGCTTCAACCCGCGCAGGACCTTGCGGTCGAGGCGGCGCGCGGCGTCGAGCAACGCGGGGCGCGGCAGACCGAGCGAACAGAGCGGATGCTTCAGCAGCGCCAGCAGATCGACCGGCGCGAAGCCTGAATCGACGGAAGTCGCCAGCGCGCGCAGCAGGGTCGCGGGCGGCGTGTCGGCAAGAGACTGGCCGGCTGAGTCATCGACTTCGATGTTCCAGCGTCGCAGCTCGGCGGCGACGCGGCGGGCGAGGTCGCGGTCGGGGGTCACGAGGGCCGCTGTGCGGGCCTTGGTTTCGAGCGTCTCGCGCATGGCCAGGGCGATCACGACGGCTTCATGATGGGGCGTCGCGCAATCGGCGCGCGTCACATGGTCGAGGGCGGCGGCGCTGGGACGGGTCCAGACCTCGCTGGTTTCCGCCGGCCGCATCAGTTCGCTGATCAGTTGGCGACGTGCGGCATCGCCCGGCCCGCCCGGCCAATCGGGGACCGCACGCCGTTCGAGCGTCAGGGCAGCCAGCAGCTCGCGCAGGCCGAATTGGGGGTGACTGGGTTCGAGCTTGGCCCAGCTCGCGTCGTCCATCTCGCGATCGAGACCCGGCAGCACGACGGCACCATGTGGCAGGCCGGCGATGACCGACAGAAGTTCGCGGGTCGCGGGCTGCGAGCCGGTCGAGCCCGCGGCGATCACTTGCATCGTGGGCGGCTTTTCGCGCCACTGCTCCGCTTGCAGTCGGATCGAGCGCGTGCGGCGGTCGAGGGCGTCGATCTGTCCACGGTCGGCCAGGATGGCCGGCCAATGCTCGCCGACAATGGCCAGGAAGCGCAGCGTGCGCTGCCAGTGGCTGGCGAAGTTGCCCTCGACCAGGGTTTCCAGTTTCTCAAACGGCACGCCGTCGATGGCCAGCTCGTCGAGCAGGCTGGCGAGTTCGCGGGCGAGCTTGAGCGCTTGTGCGGCCGACGGGGCAATGGGCTGATCCAGCTCGTCCTTGAAGCGGGCGACGAGCCGGGCAAGTAGCGCTTCGCGTTCCGCTGGCGTGATGGCAGGTGGCAGGGCAAGCGCCGTGCCGTCGCCGGAGGCGATTTCCCAATCGCCGTCATCGACATCGCCCAGCGGCGCCATGCGCGGCAGCAGTGTCGGCTTGCCGCCAGCAGCGCGTAGGAAGGCCTCGCGCAGGGCCCGCACAGAACGCCGGGTCGGCACGAGAATCAACATGTCGGCCAGGGCCAAAGGATCGTCGCCTTGTTCGGCCAGCACGCCGCGCGCTAGCTCGTCGGCGAAGCGCCGGTCGATGCCGATCGAGAAGACGCCTTTCATCCCAGCACGCGTTCCGCTTCGGCCAGCGCCTGTGGCGTGCCGATGTGGAACCATTGGCCATCATGCACCAATGCGTGAAGCCGGCCAGCCTGCTCGGCCCGCGTCCACAGCTTCACCAGCGAAAAGGGGCCTTCCGGCGAACCGTGGAACAGCCGCGAATCGCAAATCGACACGCTGGCGAAAAGATAAGGCGCCGTTTCCGCCGTGCCGCGATGCCGGGCGCGACCATCGGGTTCGAGGTAGTAGTCGCCGCGGCCGCTCTCCTCGTGGCCGATGGCGGTCGCCAGCGGGTGCAGCAGCAACAGGGCGTCCATGCGGCGCGGATCCCACGCCGCTTCGAGCCGACCCAGCATCGAGTTTTCGCCGTCGCGCCACAGCCCGTCGCCGTTCAGCACGAAGAACGGTTCGTTGCCCAGCACCGGGAGCGCATTGCGCACGCTGCCGCCGGTGTCCAGCAGCCGATCCTCGTGGATGATGCGGGCACGGCCGCGCAGGCGGTCGGCGATCTGGCCGCCGAGATGATGGATGTTGACCACGATGTTCTGAACGCCGTGGCGCTGCAGACGATCCATCGATCGTTCCAGCATCGAGCGGCCGGCCACCGGGATCAGCGGCTTGGGCGTCGTGTCGGTCAGCGGCCGCATGCGTTCGCCGCGGCCGGCCGCCAGGATCATCGCCGTCCGGATCATGGCGCACCGAAATGGCGAAGGGGCGGAGGCAGCATCCTGTCGACCCAGCTCCGCAGGGGTGTCAGGGCGTCGTGCTGCAGCGCGTGCTCGAACATGCGCCACACGCGCGGCAGATACTGCAGGTAGTCGGGCTTGCCGTCGCGCTTCAGCAACCGCACGAACACGCCGATGATCCGGGCGTGACGCTGCGCGGCCATGACGGCGAAGCCGGTGCGAAAGCCCGCAGCGTCGGCGATGCCCGCGCCGCCGATGTAGCGATCAAGGCAGGCCGCCTGGACCGCGGGCGTCACGTCGCGGCGGGCATCTTCGATCAGCGAAACGAGGTCGTAGGAGGGATGGCCGCGCTGGGCATCCTGGAAGTCGAGCAGGCCACAGGCCTTCACGCCGGGCCGCCCCGGCAGCCACAGCAGATTGTCCTTGTGGTAGTCGCGCAGCAGCAGCGCATCGTCGGCAGGGGGCACGGCCGCCAGACATTCCCGCCAGGCCGCGATGTAGCGTGCCGTCTCTTCCGGGGGCGTCGGCTTGCCGGTTGCGGCCGGCAGGTACCATTCCGGCAGCAGCATTGCCGCCTCGATCAGGGCCTCGCCCGCATAGGCGCCGAGGTCTGGCAGCGCGGCGGGGGCGCCGGCCCGGTAGAGTTCGACCAGCACATCCGTGGCGCGCCGATAGAGTTCGCTCTCGTCGCCGCCGGCCGCCAGCACGCGCGCGTAGGTATCGTCGCCGAGATCCTCCAGCAGCAGGAACCCGTGTTCGGGATCCTCGGCCAGGATCTGCGGCGCACTGAGACCGAGGCCGATCAGGTACCGGGCGACCCGTACGAAGGGCCGTACATCTTCCTGCGGCGGCGGCGCATCCATGACGACCGCGGACTCGCGCGGCCGGATCAGCCGGTAGTACTTGCGGAACGAGGCGTCGCCGGCCAGCAGGCGTTCGCCGGCATTGCCCCAGCCGGCGGCGCGCATGAACTCGGCCCGCAATCGATTGCGTTCAGATGTCGCCAAAACGGGCCTCTCCCTCAAGTGTGGCGCGCCGGCCTTCGCCCTCGATGGCGAGCCGAACGGTAAGCCGTTCGCGCGGCAGCAACGGACCCAGCCGCTCCGGCCATTCGACCAGCGCCACGCCCTCGGCGCGCGCTTCTTCCCAGCCCAGTTCGAACACCTGCTCGGGTTGCTCCAGACGATAGAGATCGAAATGCCACCACGCGACGCCGGGCGTCTCGTAGATCTCGACCAGCGTGAAAGTGGGGCTGGGGACGATCAATTCAGGATCGCCAACGGCGGCGCGCAGGATGGCGCGGGCCAGGGTCGTCTTGCCGGCGCCGAGGCCGCCCTCGAGGGCCACGACGTCGCGCGGCCTGAGGCGGGCGGCCAGGGCGGCGCCCAGCCGCTCGGTCGCGGCTTCATCGGCAAGGGGCAAAGAAAAAGTCGGCATCTTTCGATGCCGACTTTTAGCATGTACGCCCCTGTGGGCAGTAAGAAGGCTAGTAGCGGTAGAGGTCGCCCTTGAACGGGCCGGCCTCGGGCACGCCGATGTACTTCGCCTGGTCCGGACGGAGCTTGGTGAGCTTGGCGCCGACCTTCTCGAGGTGGAGCGCGGCGACCTTCTCGTCCAGCACCTTCGGCAGGGTGTAGACCTTCTTCTCGTACTTGCCCGGATTGGTCCAGATCTCGATCTGGGCCAGCGTCTGGTTGGAGAACGAGGCCGACATCACGAAGCTCGGATGCCCCGTGGCGTTGCCCAGGTTCACCAGGCGGCCTTCCGACAGGACGATGATGCGCTTGCCGTCGGGGAACTCGACCTCGTCGACCTGCGGCTTCACGTTGTGCCACTTGAAGTTACGCAGGGCCGCGATCTGGATCTCGCTGTCGAAGTGACCGATGTTGCAGATGATGGCGC
>JAIUOY010000148.1:0-13666 GCA_020160995.1 Pseudomonadota bacterium
GCCGGCCTTCACCACCGTACCGCGCACCGAGAGCGTGCCGGCCTTGCCGTCGATCCGCACTTCGCCCGCGCCGGCCACGCAAGGCTTGCCCATGCCGCGCGCCACCACGGCGGCGTGGCTGGTCATGCCGCCGGTCGAGGTCAGGATGCCCTCGGCGGCATGCATGCCGTGAATATCCTCCGGGCTGGTCTCGCGGCGCACCAGGATCACCTTCTCGCCGCCGCGCGCCTGCTTCTCCGCCTCGTCGGCAGTGAAGACGATCTTGCCCGACGCCGCGCCCGGCGATGCGGGCAACCCCTTGGCGATCACCTTGCGCTCGGCCTTGGGATCGAGCGTGGGATGCAGGAGCTGGTCGAGCGAGGCCGGCACGATGCGCTCGACGGCCTGCTTCTTGTCGATCAGTCCCTCGCGCACCATGTCGACGGCGATCTTGAGCGCAGCCTTTGCGGTGCGCTTTCCGTTGCGCGTCTGCAGCATGTAGAGCTTGCCGCGCTGCACGGTGAACTCGATGTCCTGCATGTCGCAATAGTGCGTCTCGAGCTTCTTGCGAACGCTGTCGAGCTGCTGGAAGACCTCGGGCATCACCTCTTCCATCGCCGGCGCGTCGGACTTTTGCGCCTCCTTGCCCTGCACGGTGAGGTGCTGCGGCGTGCGGATGCCGGCCACTACGTCTTCACCCTGGGCGTTGACGAGGTACTCGCCGTAGAACAGGTTGGTGCCGGTCGAGGGATCGCGCGTGAAGGCGACGCCGGTGGCGCAATCCTCGCCCATGTTGCCGAATACCATCGCCTGCACGTTGACGGCCGTGCCCCAGCTCTCGGGAATCGAGTGCAGGCGACGATAGGTGATGGCGCGCTGGTTCATCCAGGATTCGAACACGGCGCCGACGGCGCCCCAGAGCTGTTCCCGCGGCTCCTGCGGGAACGGCTTGCCGGTGCGCTTCTCGACGAGCTTCTTGTACTCGCCCACGACGGCGCGCCAGTCCTCGGCCTTGAGGTCGGTATCCATCTGGACACCGAGGTCTTCCTTGCGCAGTTCCAGCGCCTCTTCGAAGTAATGATGACCGACATCGAGCACGACGTTGGAATACATCTGGATGAAGCGGCGGTAGCTGTCCCAGGCGAACCGCTCGTCGCCCGACGACTTGGCCAGCCCCAGCACGGTCTTGTCGTTGAGGCCGAGGTTCAGGACCGTATCCATCATGCCCGGCATCGACGCACGCGCACCGGAACGCACCGAGACCAGCAGCGGATTGTTGGCCTCGCCGAACTTGGCGCCGACGATCTTCTCGATCCCGGCCAGCGCCTTCTCGACCTCATCCTTCAGCTCTTGCGGATAGGTGTTCTTGTTGTCGTAGAAGTGGGTGCAGACCTCGGTGGTGATGGTGAAGCCCGGCGGCACCGGCAGCCCCAGGCTCGACATCTCGGCCAGGTTGGCACCCTTGCCACCCAGCAAATTACGCATCTCGGCGCGGCCCTCGGCCTTGCCATCTCCGAAACTGTAGACCCACTTGGCCATGCTTAGCCCTCGATCTTCGAGAAGTCGGCCACCGTGTCCATGGTGGCGCGAATCTGGTTGAGCAGTTTCAGCCTGTTCAATCGCAATTCAGGCTTATCCGTGACGTTAACTGTGACCTTGTCGAACAAAGCGTCGATCGGCGCGCGCAGGCCCGCGAACGCCTTCATGGCGCCGGCAAAGTCCTCGGCAGCCAGCGCGGGCCTGACGATACGCTCGACTTCGGCCAAGGCCGAAGCAACGTTTTTCTCCTCCGCTTGTTCCAGCAGAGCGGCGTCGGGCTTACCGGCGATCTTCGCCGCGAGTCCCTTGTCCTTCTTTTCTTCGGCGCGAACGATGTTGGCGGCGCGACCATAAGCGGTAAGCAAATTCCTGCCGGCTTCCGTGCCCAGGAAGGACTGCAACGCCTCGACACGCGCCAGCAGGCGGACCAGATCGTCTTCGCTGCCGAGAGCCAGCACGGCGTCCACGATGTCGTGGCGCACGCCCTTCTCGCGCATCTGCACCTTCAGGCGCTCGGCGAAGAAGGCGAGCAGATCGTCCGCCTTCACGAAGGGCCGCAACGGCAGGCGCAGCTTGTTCTCGACCACGATACGGATGACACCCAGCGCCGCGCGGCGGAGCGCGAACGGGTCGCGCGAGCCCGTGGGCTTCTCGCCGATCGACCAGAAGGACACCAGCGCATCGAGCTTGTCGGCCAGCGCCACGGCGATCGACACCGGCGCGCTGGGGCAGCGGTCGTTGGGGCCGACCGGCGCATAGTGATCGCCGATGGCATCGGCCACCGCTGGCGACAGCTTCTCGCCCAGCGCGTAGTAGCGACCCATCACGCCCTGCAGTTCGGGGAACTCGCCCACCATGCCGCTCACCAGATCGGCTTTGCAGAGCCGCGCCGCTATCGCGACGTCATTGGCGTCAGTGCCCGGCACCGACCTGGCGATCTCGCCGGCCAGCTTGACGATGCGCTCGACGCGCTCGGCCTGCGTGCCGAGCTTGGCGTGGAACACGACCTTCTCCAGTGCAGGCAGACGAGAGTCGAGCGTCTGCTTGCGGTCCTGGTCCCAGAAGAACTTGGCATCCGCCAGCCGTCCCCTAAGCACGCGCTCGTTGCCGGCGACGATCGTCTTGCCGCCATCGCGCGCCACGTTGTTGGCAACCACGACGAAGCGATTGGCCAGCGCCCCGTCGGCCTTGGCCGTCGTGAAGAAGCGCAGATGCACCTTCATCGAGACGATCAGCACTTCCGGCGGCACGTCCATGAACTGCGCATCGATGGCGCCGAGCATCGGCACCGGCCATTCGGTGAGGCCGGCCACTTCTTCGAGCAGGCTCTCGTCCTCGTTCAGCTTGACCTGCGACTCGAGGCAGAGCTTGCGCGCGCCCTCGAGGATGATCGCCTTGCGCTCGGCGGCATCCAGGACGACATGCGCGCCCCGCAGCTTGGCTGTGTAGTCGGCGAAGTTCGAGACCTCGATCGTGCCCTTGCACAGGAAGCGGTGGCCGCGCGTCGTGGCGCCGAAGACGATGGGCGCCATCTGGCCGCCCGGCGAGACTTCGCCCTTCAGCACCTTGCCGTCGAACAGGGCGACGATGGACTGCAGCGGACGCACCCACTGCATCGTGCTGCTGCCCCACTTCATCGACTTGGGCCAGGGCAGCGCCTTCATCGCCGCATCGATCACCCCCGGCAAGGCATCCGCGGTCGGGCCACCCTTCTTGGTGACCACGGCAAACCAGAACTCGCCCTTGCCGGTGTCGCGCTTCTCGGCCTGGTCGAGCGACGCAAGGCCAGCGCCCTTCAGGAAGCCCTGGACGGCCTGATCCGGCGCGCCGACACGGGGGCCGCGCTTTTCCTCGCTGACATCGTCGCGCGAGGCCGGGATGCCGTCGATGACCAGGGTCAGGCGCCGCGGCGTCGCGAAGGCCCGCGCCTGCTCGAAGCCGATGCCCGCCCCCTTAAGCCCATCGCAGACCAGACGCTTGAGGTCGTCGGCAGCGCGCGTCTGCATGCGCGCGGGAATCTCTTCGGACAGCAGTTCGAGAAGAAGCTCGGCCATCTTCAGGCAGCCCCTTCGGCTGTGCTCGGGGCAGGCTTCTTTTGCGTGGCCAGCCACGCTTCGCAGCAGGCCTTGGCGAGATCGCGCACGCGCAGGATATAGCTCTGCCGCTCGGCCACGCTGATCACGCCGCGGGCATCGAGCAGGTTGAAGCTGTGCGAAGCCTTGATGCACTGCTCGTAGGCCGGCAGCGGCAGTTTCTTCTCGATCAGCCTGCCGCATTCCTTCTCGGCATCGGCGAAGTGGCGGAACAGCATCTCGGTATCGGCGTGCTCGAAATTGTAGGCCGACTGTTCCCGCTCGTTCTGCAGGAACACGTCGCCATAGGTCAGCGGCACATCCGAGTCGGCGCGATTGTAGGGCAGCTCGTAGACCGACTTCTTGTCGAACAGGTACATGGCCAGCCGTTCGAGCCCGTAGGTGATCTCGCCGGCCACCAGATCGACCTCGATGCCGCCGACCTGCTGGAAGTAGGTGAACTGGGTGATCTCCATGCCGTCGCACCAGACTTCCCAGCCCAGGCCCCAGGCGCCCAAAGTCGGGCTCTCCCAGTCATCCTCGACGAAACGGATATCGTGCAGCGACGTATCGATGCCTATCGCTTCCAGCGAGCCGAGGTAGCGCTCCAGAATATCGGGCGGCGACGGCTTCAGGATCGCCTGGAACTGATAGTAGTGCTGCAGCCGCATGGGGTTCTCGCCATAGCGACCGTCGCCCGGCCGGCGCGAGGGCTGCACATAGGCCGCATACCAGGGCTTCGGCCCCAGGGCGCGCAAGGTGGTCGCCGTATGGAAGGTGCCGGCGCCCATTTCCATGTCGAAGGGCTGCAGGATCAGGCAACCTTGGCGGGCCCAATACTCCTGCAGTGTCAGGATCAGTTCCTGGAAGCACGTTGGCTTGGCACGCGCTGGCGAGGGGTCGGACACCAGTATTCCCCGAAGCTCAGAAGGCCTTGTCTTTCCGCGACTTAAGGCTGTTTTTGCGGTGCGGCAAAATAGGTGCGACCCCTACCCCGGTCAAGCATAGCTCCCGGATGGAGCCGTGATGCGGCCTTATGGCCGCGGACGACCGCAATGGCCGCATTTTTCAGCAGCGGTCGAAATGTAAGCACCGCAGCCTACGCACTGAACCGTATCCTCCACCACGACTTTTCGCGCGGAGGCTGCAGGGGCCGGAGGGTTGGGGGCTGCTGGCGGCGGCGCCGGAGGCCGCTGCGGCGGCACTTCCGGCTTGCCGACGAAGCGGTCGAACAGGCCTTTCCAGTGCCGGAACGTCTTCCACAGGCCGTACAGCGCCACGCCGAACAGGATGATTTTTAGCAGGAAGCCCATGCGGCCTTTTGCGGTTCCTGCGAAATTCGGTCAAGCGGGCTATATGTACGCCATGAATGAAACGGGGGACCGTCCGCTCGACCTGTTCGTGGTCGGCGGCGGCATCAACGGCGCGGGTATCGCCTGCGACGCAGCGGGACGGGCGCTCAAGGTTGGCCTTTGCGAAATGAACGATTTCGCAAGCGCCACCTCTTCCAAGGCAACCAAGCTCATCCATGGCGGCCTGCGCTATCTGGAACAGTACGAGTTCCGGCTGGTGCGCGAGGCGCTTCAGGAGCGCGAGGTGCTGCTGGCCAAGGCGCCGCACCTCTCCTGGCCGCTGCGCTTCGTCCTGCCGCACGAACCGCATCTGCGGCCGCGCTGGATGCTGCGGCTCGGCCTCTTCCTCTACGATCATCTCGACTGGCACATGACCCTGCCCAAGTCGATCGCCGTCGACCTGCCCACCTCCAAGTTCGGCGCCGGCCTGAAGCCGTCCTTCCAGAAAGGCTTCGTCTATTCCGACGCCTGGGTGGACGATGCGCGGCTGGTCATCTGCAACCTGAAATCGGCCCGCGAGATGGGCGCCAAGATCTTCGCCCGCCATCGCTGCGTGTCGGCCCGACGCACCGCGGACGGCAAGCTCTGGGATATCACGCTCGAAGGACCCGGCGGCGTCCCGGTCCACCTGCAGGCGCGCGGCCTGGTGAACGCGGCGGGCCCGTGGGTGAAGCATTTCC
This sequence comes from Pseudomonadota bacterium, assembly GCA_020160995.1. Taxonomy (GTDB): domain Bacteria; phylum Pseudomonadota; class Alphaproteobacteria; order Reyranellales; family Reyranellaceae; genus Reyranella. The sequence goes on from JAIUOY010000148.1 coordinate 5,623, forward strand.
TCGACGAACAGACCGAGGTAAAGACGAACAAGCGCGTTCGCCTCATCAAGGGCAGCCACATCATCGTGCCGCGCCTGTACGAAGGCGACCACGCCTTTATCCTGCAGAACAGCGATAATCGCATCGTCTTCGTCATCCCCTACGAGCGTTCCTTCTCGCTGATCGGCACGACCGACATCGCCGTCGATTCGGGTGAAGCCCCCGTCTGCTCGCCCGAGGAGATCGCCTATCTCTGCGACATCGCCGGCCACTACATGCAGAGGCCGGTGCGGCCGGAAGACGTGGTGTGGACCTATTCCGGCGTGCGCCCGCTGTTCGACGACGGCGACGACAATCCCTCGGCGGTGACGCGCGACTACCATCTCGAAGTCGATGGCGCGGTCGGTACGGCGCCGCTGCTCTCGGTGTTCGGCGGCAAGATCACCACCTACCGGCGACTGGCCGAACATGCGCTCAAGGACCTGGAGCCCTACTTCCCGCGGATGGGCGGGCCGTGGACCGATTCGCGCGCGGTCTACGACGGCGAGATGGCCGACGCTCCGACCTTCGAGAAGGCTTTCGAGCAGTTCGTCGCCGGCGCCAGCGCCACCTATCCCGGCCTGCCGAAGGATCTCGTCCACGTGCTGGCACGCCGCCACGGCTCGGGCCTGGACGACCTTCTGGAAGGCGTGAAGAGCGTCGCCGACCTCGGCCGCCATTTCGGCGGCCATCTCTACGAGGCCGAAGTCCGCCACCTGGTGCGGGACGAATGGGCGGTCGAGGCCGAGGACGTGCTGTGGCGCCGGACCAAGGAAGGCCTGCACATGACCGAGGCCCAGCGCACGGAATTTGCGCGCTGGATGGACGAGCAGCGGCCGAACTCTACATAAATCAACCCGACGCCGGGGGGACGCCCGGCGCTGTCGGCTCGTACCATCGGAACATCCTCTTCTGCCGCATGAGGTCTCCGATGTCCTTCCGTCCCCTCCTTCTCGGCGCTTCGGCTGCCGTCGTCCTCGCTGCGGGCCTGGCCTTTGCCGGCCCTGCCCTGGCGCTCGACACCGACGGTTCGATAGAACTGGCGCAGGCCACCCCGCCCGCGCCACACGCCCACGGCGGCGCACCGGGGGCCGCACCGGGAGCACCCGGCGCCGACCGGATGATGCGCGGTGAACGCATGGCCTCGCCGCGCGCCATGTGCCAGGACATGGTCGCCCGCCGGATCGGCGATCGCGCCTACATCAAGGCTCGCCTCGACCTGAAACCCGAGCAGATGGCCGCCTGGAACGCCTTCGAGAAGGTCGCCGACGAGGCCAGCGCCAAATCGATGGCGCGCTGCGCCACCCTGCCGACCGAAATGAAGGAGCGGCCGGACTACCTCCACCGCCTGACGATGGAAGAAGAGGCGATAAAGGCCCGCATCGCCACCATCGAGGCCGTAAAACCCTCGCTCACGGCGCTCTACAATACCCTTACGGCCGACCAGAAAGCCGTGTTCGACCGTCCGCGCGGGATGATGGCCGGCATGCGCGGCCATCACCGCAACTAGGCGTCGCCTATTCCGGCTTGAGGCCGGCCGCGTCGACGATCTTCTTCCAGCGCACGGTTTCGGCGCTGATGTGCCGGGCGAGTTCTTCGGACGAGCCCGGCATCGGGATCGCACCGACGGACCGCATCTTCTTCTGCATTTCGTCGGACTTCACGGCGCTCGCGATCTCGTTGCTCAGGAGCTTGACGATCTCCGGCGGCGTCTTCGCCGGCGCCGCGACGTAGAGCCAGACCACCGCATCGTAGCCCGGCACGGCCGCCTCGGCGATCGTCGGCACGTCGGGCAGGTCGGGCGCGCGCGTCGGCGACGTCACGCCCAGCGCCCGCACGGCGCCGCTGCGGATATGCTGCAGATGGATCGAAATGCTGTCCATGGCGACCGGGATGCGGCCCGCCAGCAGGTCCTGCTGCAGAAGCGCACTTCCCTTGTAGGGCACGTTCTCGATCTGCATGCCGGTCTCGGTCTTGAGCAGCTCCATGGCAAGATGCGTGGAGCTGCCGAGTCCGGCCGCGCCATAGGTCATCTCGCCGGGCTTGCTCTTCACCAGGGCCACCAGCTCCTGGATCGTCTTGGCCGGCACGTCCTTGTGAACCAGCAGGACGTTGGGGACGCTGGCGACCAGCGCCACGGGCACGAAGTCGTTGGCCGTGTCGAACGGCATGTTGGCATAGATGAACTGGTTGGTGACGGCCGTTCCCAGCGCGCCGAAGAACAGCGTGGAGCCATCCGGGGTCGACCGGGCGACGGTCGCGGCGCCGATGTTGCCGCCGGCGCCGGGCCGGTTGTCGACGATCACCTGGGTCTTGAGCGCCGCCTCGAGCCGGGCGGCCGTGAGCCGCGCCAGGATGTCGGTGATGCCACCGGGCGCGAAACCCAGCACCAGCTTGATGGGACCCTTGGGATACTTGTCCTGCGCAAAAGCAGCCGAAGCGAGGAACGGCGTGGCGAACGAAGCGGCAGTGGCGCCAAGCAGCCAGCGCCGGCGAAAAGCGTGAGTCATTTCTTCCAATCCTTCTTGAATTCAGCCGCCGAGGAGTTCCATGGCGCGGTCCAAGGTCACGACGCGATCGTCGAGCAGTGCTGTCGTCATCGCATCTTCGGCGCGATGGTCGGGCAGGCTGAACGGATCGGCGTTGCCCAGCCGGTGGTCGATGACCAGGCGGGACAAAAGCAGGCGGCGGGCGTCGCCACCCTTCTCGCCGAGCCGGGCGCCCTCAGCCGCCATTAGCGCTGCGCTGGTCGCGTGGTAGAGGCCGCTGGCAGCCTTGCGGCACGACGCCTCCGCTTCGGGCTGCTTCGACACCTTCTCCGCGAAGTCGACCGCGCGGTCGACCAACTGGGCGACGCGGCCGCGGAACTGGCCGGGGATCGGTGCGCTCTCGATATCCTTGTGCAGGGCCGCGGCCAGCGCCTCGTGAGCGCGTTCCTTGCCGACGGCACGGCGCACGATGTCGAGGGCATTGACGCTCGACGTGCCCTCCCACAGGAGGCCGAGATGGGCGTCGCGCACCAGCTTGGCGTTGCCCCAATCCTCGATGAAACCGTTGCCGCCGCGCATCTCCATGGCGCCGGTCGCCACCGCGACGTTGTCGCGGCTGGCGCGATATTTCAGCATCGGCGTCAGGATGCGCAGCTCGGCTTCGTTGCCTTGCGTCATCGCCACGGCCGCGGCGAGGCCCACCGACAGCGCCTGCTCGGTCGGCAGCATCAGCTTCAGCAGCTGGCGCCGCGCCATCGGATGGTCGATCAAGGTACGGCCGAAAGTAGTGCGATGACGGGCGACCTGCAGGGCCTCGTTGAGGCAGCGGCGCATCATGCCCGCGGCGCGGAAGCCATGGCTGAGCCGCGACAGGTTCACCTGATCCATCATGTGCTTCAGGCCGCGGCCCTGTTCGCCCATCAGGTAGGCGACGGCGCCTTCCATGATGGTCTCGCCGGCGGCCATGGAACGCGAACCCATCTTGTCCTTGAGGCGCACGACCCGGTAGCGGTTGCGGCTGCCGTCATCGAGGCGGCGCGGCATGGCGAAGATCGACAGGCCGGCATTGCCGGCGGGCGCGCCCTCGCAGCGCGCCAGCAGCAGGATCACGTCGTGATCGACGCAGGAGCAGAACCACTTGTCGCCCCACAGCTCCCAGTGGTCGCCGACCTTGCGGGCGGTCAGGGCGTTGCCAGAGACATCCGAGCCGCCGGCCTTCTCGGTCATGAACTGCGCGCCCTTGAGGAGCTGGCTCATGTCCTGGGTGATCATGCGGTCGACGAAACGCTTCTTGGTCGCCTCGTCGCCGTACTTCTGGATCAGCATGGTCGAGGTGTCGGTGACCGAGAGCGGGCAGAGCAGCGCGAACTCCGCCTGCGCGAAGATGTACTGGAAGGCGTACTTCACCAGCGGTGTCACGGGCTCGTGCCAGCCCAGCACCGGCTTGTGCGACATGGCATGCAGGCCGAACTCGCCGAAGCCGATCTGCTCCATCTCGCGATAGGCCGGGTGATACTCGACCCAGTCCTCGTCGCGCCCGAAGCGGTCGCGGAAATGCAGGATTGGGGTGCGCTTGTCGGCCTGCAGCGCCAGCTCGTCGAGCCGATTGCCGGCCACTTCGCCCAACCGCTCGAAATGCGGCGTGAAGTGCGCCAAGGCAGCAGGATCGAGGTGCAGCGACAGCAGATCCTGCACCGAGCGGTCGATCGACCAGAAGTTGAGGCCACGGCAATCCGGAGCAATGAGGTCGGAGCGCGACATCGGCCGCTCGAAGGTCATCTTTGTCAGGGTGTTCATGCACGTCCCCTTGAGAAAATTCCGGAGGAACTTGCGCCATAAACAGTGGTTCACAAATCGAGTTATCGGTAATCTGGAGTTGACTATTCCTCAACTCAAACCTGCCGATGATCCCCCGCCTCCCGCCCCTCAACGCCCTGCGCGCCTTCGATGCCGCGGCCCGGCGCCTGAACTTCGCCCGTGCCGCAGCCGATCTCGCGGTCACGCCCGGCGCTGTGAGCCGACAGATCCAGGCGCTGGAAGCGTCGCTCGGTGTCCGCCTGTTCACGCGCGGCAACCGCGCGGTCGAACTGACGGCGCGCGGCCAGGTCTATGCAAGGCAGGTGCAGGAGGCCTTCGACCGGCTGGGCCTCGCGACCGAGCAGTTGCGCGGCCGCGATCCGCACGGACCGTTGGCCATCTGCGCCTATCCGACTTTCGCCATGCGCTGGCTGATGCCGCGCTGGCGGCGGTTCCACGACATGCACCCGGCCATCGACCTGCAGCTCACCACGTCGCTGGCGCCGGTCGATATCGCGCGCGATGGCTTCGATGCCGCCGTCCGCATCGGCGACGGCGACTGGCCGGGCCATGGTGCGGTCTGGCTGGCGGCCGTCGAGGTCTTCCCCGTCTGCAGTCCCACCCTTGCCGCGCGGCTACGCGACGCCGCCGATCTTCGCCACCATGTCCTGATCCACTCCGACCCGCGGCCGGACGACTGGCCACGCTGGCTGCAGGCCGCAGGGGCAACCGGCGTGAACGGTGCGCGCGGTCCCCGTTTCGAGACGATGAGTCTTGCTTTCCAGGCGGCCATCGAAGGTGTCGGCGTGGCGATGGGCGTGGGCTGCCTGGTGGCCGAAGATCTGGCGTTCGGCCGGCTCGTGCGGCCGCTCGCCTTCACCCATCGCAGCAAACGCGAGTTTCACCTCGTCTATCCCCAGGCGCGCGCCAGCGATCCGAGGCTTGCAGCCTTCCGAGCCTTTCTCGCCGCCGAGGCCGAAGCCGAAGCGGCGACGTGACGGCGTTCGCTACCAGTCGCTGGAACGCACCATCTTCATCAGATCGTCGGCCATGGTGAGCGCCGTCAGCACGCCGGTCTTGGGATTGTCCGGCATGGCGCGGCCCAGACGCTCCAGCTTCAGCTCGCCGGAATCGGCCACGACTTCGAGACGGCTTGCGTTGGTGCCGAGCGGCAGGGTGGGATCGGCCACCAGTTCGATTTCGGTACGGTCGAGTCCGGCGCCGCAGAGCGCCACCGTGACCGCGAGATTGGCGTTCTTCGGGTAGAGGCGGCCGGCATCGGCAGGCTTGCCGCTGAAGATGACCGTCGGCTCCTTGATCGCCGGCAGGTCGAATTCCTTTTCCGCCGGCGTGCCGGTCCAGGCGTGCGGCGGCTTGATCGAGATGTACTTCACGCGCTCCAGCTTGCCGAGCCGCATGGCCAGCAGGCCGTCCAGGCCCGCGATGGCCCCCGACGGCAGGCGCAGCCGCGCACCGCTCTTCTCCGCCGCCTTCACGTGCTTTCGCCACAGGACCGGGTCGCCATAGGCGCCGGTCGCGATCACCATGAAATCGATCCCCTTCTTCAGGATCTCCTCGCCCCAGTCGCGCACCGCCTGCTGGCTGGCAGCCTCGACCACGACGTCCGGCTTCAGTTTCAGGAGTGCCTTCAGCGTGTCGACGGCGACGACCTTCTTGCCGACGGCCTTCTGCGTCGCCTTGACCCGGCCTGGTCGGACCAGCACGCCGACGATGTCGATCGGTGGCTTCTTTTCGCGAAACAGGTCGAACAGCATCTGGCTGATGGCGCCATAGCCGATCAGGGCGATCTTCAACCGCTTGTTCTTTGCCATTTTCTCCCCCAGCCGGCGTCGGCCTGCGCGACTATAGCGGCCCGGCACGGCCCTTGCGACCGCAGGGGGCGGCGGCTATAAACCCGCCCTCGCCGCGCGGGGTGTCTCCGTTTCTGACGGAGTGTAGCTCAGCCTGGTAGAGCACTAGCTTCGGGAGCTAGGGGCCGGAGGTTCGAATCCTCTCACTCCGACCAATAAAACGCCGGGAGACCGGCGTTGTGGCGAGACGAACGGCGCGCAGCGATGCGCGCCGTTTTCGTTCATGCAGCCCGCGGAAAACGCCGGCCGGCGAACGGATCGTCCAGCCTACATGCAGTAGGCCTGGGCCGCGACGACGGCATTGAGGCCCTGCATTTCCTGAGGCGACAGTTGCGAGGGGTTCAGCAGGTTGCCGCTGACGCTCACCGACTGGTTCGACTTGCGCAAGCCCAGGATCGCGTTCTCCCGCTGATCTGCCGGGATGCGCGCAATGATGCACTCACAGGTTTTCTGGGAGGCCGTGACCATGCATTCGCGCATGAGATCGTCGGCGCGAGCAACGGTCGACAGGCTCATCGTCAAGCCCGCGGCGAGGGCAACACCGGATACTGAGGCGATCACGCGCATGGGAGTCTCCAAAGGAAGACCTGCATCATACACGGACTGCTCCGGCATTTCAGCCGACCAGCCAATGCCGCAGGAGCCCAAAGAGGCCGGTCGCGAACAATATGGCCAGCGCCACGTTGCGGTAGAGCCGCTCGCTGGCGAGGCCATGGAACAGCCGCCCACCTGCCCAGGCCCCCAGGGCCATGACCGGGAACAGCACGACCGCCCGCACCAGCGCGTCCACGCCCGCCACGCCCGTCGCCAGCACGATGACGATCAGCAGGAACTGCGTGAGGAAGTAATAGGTGACGATGTTGGCGCGATTGACCTCGGGCGGGTCCTTGCCGGAGAGCAGATAGAGCAGCACCGGCGGCCCGCCAACGCTGGTCGTGGCCATCATCGCACCCGACAGAGAGCCCACGATCACCGTCGCCACGGTCGAGCGCTTGCCGTGATATTTCCAGCCCGTCCACATCAGGACGACGAAGGCCACGATGACGGCGGAGACCGCCGTCACGATCGTGTTCTTGTCGACGCTCGCCAGCAGCCAGACGCCAAGCGGCATGGCGGCACAGGCCGCGATGCTCATGGGTGTCAGCACCTTCCAGTCGGCATGCTTGCGGACCTGCGGAAAGAGCTGCAGCGAGACCACGAGCTCGATGGCAACCACGGTCACGACCATCTCGGCCGAGCCGAACAGGATCGCAAAGATCGGCGCCATCAGCATGGCCGAGCCGAAACCGGCGAAGCCACGCATCAGGCCGGCAACGAGGGTGACGCCGATCGCGGTCCACAGGCCGGTCTCGGCAAACAACGACTGGATATAGGGGAGCATGAGGAACGACTTCGAACAGGAGGCGGACGAACGACAGCGGCCCGCGGCTCGTCAGGAGCGGCGGGTCAGCGCGTAAGTCGAAGCGTCGCCAGTCGGTTCATGCGGCCCGAACCTTCGACGATCTGCCGCTCGCGGTCAATGACATTGACGTATCAGGCGCGCTTGCCCTGCCCCTCGCCGGTCTTGTCGCGCAGGCGGCGCATGCCGCGCAGCCAGCGGTCGCGGTCGAGCTTGCGTGCCATATAGTCCTTCACTTCAGCATGCGGCAGGATCAGGAAGCGCTCCTCGTCCATCGCGTCGATCACGCTTTGCGCGACGGCTTCGGTGTTGAGCACGCCGTCGACCGACGCAGCCGTGGCGCCGGCCATGCGCAGCATGTTGGTGTCGACGGCCTGCGGGCACAGGACCGAGACGCGGATGCCGCGATCGCCGTATTGGATGGAAAGATGTTCGGCCAGCGCCACGCCGGCATGCTTGGTGACGCCGTA
>JAIUOY010000149.1:0-7373 GCA_020160995.1 Pseudomonadota bacterium
ATGCGCCAGCGCGTGATGATCGCCATGGCGCTTTCCTGCGATCCGCAGGTGTTGATCGCCGACGAGCCGACGACGGCGCTCGACGTCACCATCCAGGCGCAGATTCTCGATCTCATGATCGAACTCAAGGAAAAGACCGGCACGGCGATCGTGCTGATCACCCACGATCTCGGCGTGGTGGCCGAGACCACGGAGCGCGTCGTCGTGATGTATGCAGGTCGCAAGGTCGAGGAGGCGCCGGTCGAAGCCTTGTTCGCCGAGCCGCTGCATCCCTATACGCGCGGCCTGATGCGGGCGATTCCGCGTCTCGACGTCGAGGCCGACGCGGCCGGCACGCGGCCGCGCCTGCAGGAAATTCCGGGGTTGGTGCCGATCCTTACCAAACCGATCGTGGGCTGCGCCTTCGCGCCCCGCTGCGGCTTCGCCACCGATCGATGCCGCCGCGACGCGCCGCCTCTGGTCGAGGGTGGCGCAGGCCACACCGTGGCCTGCTGGGAAGTCGAGCGCGTGAGAGCCTCGACATGAGCGACAAGTTCGATAGCCAGCCCGTCCTTCAGGTCGAGGGCCTCGTAAAGCACTTTCCGATCCACGGCGGCCTGCTGCAGCGCCGTGTCGGGGAGGTGAGGGCGGTCGACGGTGTTTCCTTCTCGATCCGCCGCGGCGAGACGCTCGGCCTGGTGGGCGAGTCCGGTTGTGGGAAGTCGACGATCGGCAAGGTCGTCCTGAAGCTGATCGAACCGACGGCCGGACGCATCGCGCTGGGCGGCGAGGACATCACCCACCTCAAGCCGGGCGCCATGTGGCCGCATCGCCGGCGCATCCAGACGATCTTCCAGGATCCGTACTCCTCGATGAACCCGCGTCTGCCGTCGGGCACGATCGTGGGCGAACCGCTGGAGAACTTCGGCATCGCCCGGGGAACGGCGCGCGACGAGAAGGTGGCGCAGCTCTTCCGGCGGGTGGGGCTCCGGCCCGAGGCGATGCGCAAGTACGCGCACGAATTTTCCGGCGGCCAGCGCCAGCGGCTCGGCATCGCCAAGGCGCTGTCGGTCAATCCCGACGTGATCGTGGCCGACGAGCCGGTCTCCGCGCTCGACGTGTCGGTGCAGGCGCAGGTGCTGAACCTGCTGATCGACCTGCAGGAAGAATACGGGCTGGCCTATCTCTTCATCAGCCACGATCTCGCGGTGATGCGGCACATCAGCCACCGCATCGCCGTAATGTATCTCGGGCGCATCGTCGAGCTGGCGCCCAAGCGCACGCTGTTCACGCAGCCGCTGCATCCTTACACTGAGGCGCTGCTTTCGGCGGCGACCGCGCCTGACCCCAAGCGACGCCGCCAGCGCAAGCGCATCGTGCAGGGCGACGTTCCGAGCCCGGCCAAGCCGCCGCCCGGCTGCCATTTCCATACGCGGTGTCCCTACGCGGTCGCCGAGTGCAAGGTGACGGTGCCGCCGCTGATCGAAGTCGCGGAAGGCCATCACGTCGCGTGCCTGCGTCGTCCGGTCGGCGGCGATCCGGGTCCTCTCACGCCGTAGGTTCATTTCTGTGCGTCGTTGTGTCTCTTGCTTGAGCACATCTGCGGATGCTCCTCGGCCCCATGTCGACAGGAGTGCCAAGAGAAATGCTCGATGAGAAGCTGGAGCCGATTTTCGCCGATGTACTGCGCCGCAATCCCGGCGAAGAGGAATTTCATCAAGCGGTTCGCGAGGTGCTCGATAGTCTTGGCGCAGTGATCGCGAAACATCCCCACTATGCCGAGGACGCGCTGATCGAGCGCATCTGCGAGCCGGAGCGGCAGATCATCTTTCGCGTGCCGTGGGTCGACGATCGCGGCCATGTTCAGATCAATCGCGGCTTTCGCGTCCAGTTCAATTCTGCGCTCGGGCCCTTCAAGGGCGGGCTGCGCTTTCATCCGACCGTCTATCTCGGCACGGTGAAATTCCTGGGCTTCGAGCAGGTCTTCAAGAATGCGCTGACGGGCATGCCGATCGGCGGCGGCAAGGGCGGCTCCGACTTCGATCCCAAGGGGAGGTCGATGGGCGAGGTCATGCGGTTCTGCCAGTCGTTCATGACCGAGCTATCGCGCCATCTCGGCGAGTATACCGACGTGCCGGCCGGCGATATCGGCGTCGGCCAGCGCGAGATCGGCTACATGTTCGGCCAGTACAAGCGCATGACCAATCGCTACGAGTCGGGCGTGCTCACCGGCAAGGGGCTGGCCTGGGGCGGCTCGCGGGTACGTACCGAAGCGACGGGCTACGGCGCCGTCTACTTCGTCGAGCGCATGCTCCGGACGCGCGGTCAGAGCTTCGACGGCAAGAAGGTTATCGTGTCGGGCGCCGGCAACGTCGCGATCTACACGATCGAGAAGGTGGCGGAGCTGGGCGGCAAGGTCGTCGCCTGTTCGGACTCCAACGGCTATGTCCTCGACGAAGCCGGCATCGACCTCGACCTCCTGAAGGAGATCAAGGAAAAGCGGCGCGGCCGGGTGGAGGATTACGCCAAGCAGCGCCGGGCAGGTGCGACCTACGTTCCCGGCGGCTGCATCTGGGACGTGCCCGCGGATATCGCCATGCCGTCGGCGACGCAGAACGAGCTGACGGGACGCGACGCGCGCACTCTGGTGAAGAACAAGGTGCTGGCGGTCGGCGAGGGGGCGAACATGCCCTGCACGCCCGAGGCGGTACGGCTGTTCCTCGAGGCCGGCGTGCTGTTCGGGCCGGGCAAGGCGACCAACGCCGGCGGCGTGGCGACCAGCGCGCTCGAAATGCAGCAGAACGCCTCGCGCGATTCCTGGACCTTCGAGGCGACGGAAGAGCGTCTCGCCGCCATCATGAACGGCATCCACGACCGCTGCGCCGAAGTCGCCGACGAGTACGGCTCGCCCGGCAACTACGTGCTGGGCGCCAACATTGCGGGCTTCATCCGCGTCGCCGAAGCCATGCGGGCGTTCGGCGTGGTGTGAGGTTGAGGCTCGGGGTGACGCCACCGTGTCATCCCGAGCCGAAGGTGGGGAATCTTTGTCGATTTTCAGTTCGGGCTCGCGCTCAAGGCTAGGGCAGAGGCTGCTTGAATTCCTTGAGCATTCGGTTCGCGAATTCCTCGACTGTCTTGAAGTCAATGAGGAGTTGAGGATGGAAAAGTATTCCGGATGATTTTTCCTCGTAGGAGTGCCTGATGCTTGGGTGAAAGAACCCAAGCGTTTTCTGTTCTGATTGAAGCCGATCATGCTCATCAAGATCCAGGCGTCTGACGGCTTCTCCCGACGCTCGTTCGAGTTCGTTCCAGCGTTCGACCTTTTCGGGAGGGATGGCGTCTGGTGGAATATATAGAGGGATACGATGTGCAAGGGCGTGGCGATAGTTTTCTAGATAAGCAAACCACTCCGTCATCGTCTTTGACGTCAAGTACTGCAGGAAATCTGGAGATAACGACGCCCGTACCTCAGCGTATTTCTCACCGAAGCCAATCTGCATTGGAGCCAGGGGATTACCGTTCTTTTTGCGAATACTGCGCTCGTGTACCCAGACGAGAGCCAAGTTCTCGAAGCAACCAAAGACGCTCAGGTAGAACGCGTGTAGGTTAATCTCGCAGTCACGCAATTCATCCTTTGATGGAAGACCGACGTAGTCTGGCGGAATAATCCTGAACACATTGTCGACGCACCGTCGAAGCACACTCACGCGACGCAGAAATCCTTGCGTCACCAGCTCACGCGCAAACTTGTTGGAGAGAGCAAGTGAGCCGTAGCTGAGGAGTAAGTCTTCGTATAGCTGCTGTATCTTCTGCTTCTCGCCATCAAAGTGAGCAATATGGTTTTCATTGTAGAATGCCATTGCCTGAGCTTCGCCTCACGGTCTTTGCTGAAGAGTATGTCGTTCCACGCTTCTGCGTCGACCGTGTCAGCTCTCAGCGACCTATAGTTGTTGTCGTGGTTCTTCAGTATTGCGCAGAGGGTGCCAGACGAGAACATGGGGTGTAGAAAATATGCGCTCTGCAAGGAGGAGCCGCGCCGGGACCACTGACTCCGAGCGTCATCCCGAGCCGAAGACGAGAGACTTTTGCCGATGAGCGAAGGTCTCTCGCCCGGCCTCGGTGGCGAGGTCGAGAGTGACCCGCGTGCCGGTCTTGAGGCGTCGCCGCAGGATGTCGGTGCGGTCCGGGCTTGTCCGCAACGTGCCGCCGTCGTGAAGCGCTTGCAGCCGCGTGCGCGAAACGCCCAGCTCGGAGGCCAGCAGACGGTCGAGACGGGCGCTGGTCGGCAAAGGGACGATCAGTTCGATCTCCAGTTTCGTCCAATCGGGCGGTTCGTGCCGCACCTCTCTTGCGATCCCAACCTCGGGAAACTCGTCGATCCTCGGTGAGCTGCGTCGCAGAGCATCGAGGTTGAAGGCTTCCGTCCTGATCCACTGTGGATCGTTGGATTGAAGTGCATCGAGCACCGGCGGATCGATGTCGCGGACGTTCCGCCGCTCGAAGATCGAGCGGTTCCAGGTCTTCTCGCAGGCCAGGCACTTGTAGATCAGCCACGCATCGAGCTTGCGGCCGTTGGCGTTGAGCCGGGCCTTGCCACTGGCCTGGAAGGGTTTGAGGCCGCCGCAGCCGCTGCAGGTGAGCCAGGGTTGGGGAGCTGTCAGGGGAACGATGGTCCATCGAACCCGAAGTGAATCGCACATACCGTCTTGGTCTTCCGTTCGGAAGTCCACCAAGGTGGTTGCGCGAGACAGCCCTCAGGCGAGGGTGCGGTGTGGCGATATTGTAGGTAGCGGAAGAGCTGCGACGGAAGAGCGGCGCGGGGCACATTTAACAATGCCAAACCGGTCTCTTGCCGCCACCCGATGAACAGAGTCGCACGCGCCGGCAGCACGTGGCTGTCGGATCGTACGGGTGAAACTGACTGAGACCGGTATTTAGCTAGGCAAAATCCAACTCGCTGCGCCACTGCTCTTCGCGCGCGACATTGACAAAGGATCGGCGCAGAGGGGAGTCCTCTGGCGCCTCCCGAAGCCGAAAGCCGCGGCGTTGCGGCTTTTCGGCAACTCTTGCGATCCTGGCCCGTGCAACCGATTGCACGCGCGAGCGATGGTCAGCCGCGTGCGCCCGGCGCGGTGTCGCGCAGGTATGTGAGGGCCGCTTGGGCGCCGCCCGTCTTGTGCGGAACCTTCGCGAGACCCAGTGCCATCTCGACGCCGGAGAGCGTGCCCATCAGCATCAGGTCGTTGAAGTCGCCGAGATGGCCGATCCGGAAGACCTTGCCCGCGACCTTGGTGAGGCCCTGGCCGAGCGACAGGTTGAAGTTCTCCAGCGCGACCTTGCGGAAGGCGTCGGCGTCGTGGCCCTCGGGCATGACGATCGCGGTCAGCGAGCCCGAATAGGCCTTGGGATCGCTGCACAGGATCTCCAGCCCCCAGCCGTTGACGGCGGCGCGCGTCGCCTCGGCATGGCGGGTGTGGCGGGCGAACACGGCGTCGAGCCCTTCCTCCAGCAGCATGTCGCAGGCTTCGTTGAGGCCGTAGAGCAGGTTGGTGGCGGGCGTGTAGGGGAACCAGCCGTTGGCGTTCGACGCCAGCATCTCGTCCCAACCCCAGAAGGCCTTGATCATCTTGGAGGTCTTCGAGGCCGCGACTGCCTTCTCGCTCACCGCATTGAAGGAGAGGCCGGGCGGCAGCATCAGACCCTTCTGCGAGCCCGCGACGGTGACGTCGACCCCCCAGGCATCGTGGCGATAGTCGACCGAGCCCAGCGAAGAGATCGTGTCGACGAGCAGCAGGGCGGGATGCTTGGCGGCATCGATGGCCCGCCGGACGGCCGAGATGTCGCTCACGACACCCGTCGAGGTCTCGTTGTGGACGATGCAGACGGCCTTGATGGCGTGGCCGGTGTCTTCCTTCAGGCGCTTCTCGATGGCCGCGGGATCGGCCGGCTTGCGCCAATCGCCACCCATGAATTCTGATTTGATTCCAAGCTTATCGGCCATCTTCTTCCACAAGGAAGCGAAGTGGCCGGTTTCCCACATCAGGACCTGGTCGCCGGGTGACAGGGTGTTCACGAGGGCGGCTTCCCAAGCTCCCGTACCAGATGCGGGATAGATGATAACTGGTTGTTTTGTCTGGAAAACTTGCCGGACTGACCGCAGGACTTTCTTGGCCAGCGCGTTGAACTCGGGACCACGGTGATCGATCGTCGGATGATCCATCGCACGAAGAACGCGGTCCGGGACATTGGTCGGCCCAGGAATTTGCAGGAAATGACGGCCGCTCGGATGGGAGTTCAGGCGCATGGTCTTAGCCTTTCCAACTGTTCACTTGCATTTTGTATACAATATGCCAAGCTGAGTCCAGACACATGGATGGTTCTTCTTTCCCCATCGCCCGATCGAGCCTGCCGGACGCGGCGGCCGAGCGGCTGCGCACCCTGATCATCGAAGGCGGGTTGCTGCCGGGGGCCAAGCTGAACGAGCGCGAGCTTTGCGAACGGTTGGGCGTCTCGCGCACGCCGCTCCGCGAGGCCTTCCGTATGCTGGCCGCCGATGGGCTGCTGGTTCAGCTTCCCAATCGCGGCGCGCAGGTCGTGGCCCTGTCGTCGGACGATGTACGGGATGGCTTCGAGGTCATGGCTGCCCTGGAAGGGCTGGCAGGGGAACTCGCCGTCGCACGGGTGACTGACGCCGATATCGCCGATTTACGCGCGCTGCAGGCGGAAATGGAGACGGCGCACGCCCAGCACGATCTTCCAGCCTACTACCGCATCAACCGCGCCATCCACGACCGCCTGAATGCCATCGCCGGCAATGCCGTCCTGGGGCAGACCTACCGCACCCTCAACGCGCGCCTGCATGCGCTCCGGTTCCGCTCCAACCTCAACCGCGCAAAATGGGATCAGGCGGTGGCGGAACATCGTTCCATGCTCGCGGCTCTTGCCGCGCGCGATGGCGCTGCGCTACGTGATCTCCTTATCCGGCACCTGCGGGCAAAGCAGCAGGCGGTGCTGGCCACGATGAATAATCAAGACAGCGAGATCCTTTTGGGAGGAAACGAACAATGACGTCGACTTTTTCCACGCGCCGCAACGCGCTGAAGCTCGGGCTCGCGGCCACCTTGGCCGCCCCTGCCGTGGCGCGCGCTCAACAGGGCTGGCCGCCGCAGACGATCACCTGGGTCAACCCGTTCCCGGCCGGCGGTGGCACCGACGTTTTCGCGCGGCCGCTGGCCGCCCAGGTCGGTGAGCAGCTCGGCTGCCAGATCATCATCGACAACAAGGGCGGGGCAGGCGGCACGGTGGGCGCCTCGCAGGCGGCCAAGATGAAGCCGGACGGCCAGACCTTCTTCGTCGGCGCGATCCATCACACGATCGCTCCGTCGGTCTACAAG
>JAIUOY010000150.1:0-4979 GCA_020160995.1 Pseudomonadota bacterium
CTCATCTTCGGATCGAGCGTGTCGCGCAGGCCGTCGCCCATGATGTTGATGGCCAGCACGGTCAGCGCGAGGAAGATGCCCGGGTAGAAGATGTTGTGCGGGAACACGCGGAACAGCGTGCGGCCCTCGGCCATGATGTTGCCCCAGCTCGGGATCTCCGGCGGGATGCCGATGCCGAGGAACGACAGGGCGGCCTCGACGAGGATCGCCGAGGCGGCGAGGAAGGTGCCCTGCACGATCAGCGGCGCCACCGTGTTGGGCAGGATGTGGCGGAACATCAGCACCCAGGTCGGCGTGCCGACCGAGATGGCGCCCTCGACGTAGGGCTCCTCGCGGACGCTGAGCACGATCGAGCGCACGAGGCGCACGACGCGCGGCACGTCGGGGACGACGATGGCGAAGATCACGGTGACCAGGCCGGCGCGCCAGATCGAGACCAGCGCGATCGCCAGCAGGATGCCGGGAATCGCCATCAGCCCGTCCATGATGCGCATGATGAAGCCGTCGGCCCATCTGATGTAGCCAGAGACCAGGCCGATCACGACGCCCACCGCGACGGCGATGATCGCCACGAACACGCCGACCGCCAGCGACACGCGGGTGCCGTAGATGACGCGGCTGTAGACGTCACGGCCGAGGCTGTCGGTGCCCATGATGGCGACGCGCTTGACCGTGGTGCCGTCGTCGAGGCGCATCGTGATCTCGGTGCCCGGCTTCTTGTTGCGGGCCGCCGGGTCGATGCGGGTCGGATCGACGGTGCCGAGGAACGGCGCGAGGATCGCGATCACCAGCATCACCAGCAGGATGAAGCCGCCGACGATGACGTTCGGATTGCGCAGCGCCACCCGCCACAGGCTGCGGCGCTTGGTCGAGGCCGCCGCGATCGAGGCGGAATCGACGATTTCTTCGGACGCGACGGTCAATAGCGGATCCTCGGATCGAACAGGGTGTAGCTGATGTCGATCAGCAGGTTGACGACCACGTAGACCACCGAGAACATCAGGATGACGGTCTGGATGGTCGGGAAGTCGCGGCTGAGCACCGCCTCGACCGTGAGGCGGCCGAGGCCCGGCAGGCCGAACACGCTCTCGGTCACCACGGCGCCGCCGATCAGGATGGCGATGCCGAGGCCGATCACGGTCAGGATCGGCACCGCGGCGTTGCGCAGCGCGTGCCGCATCAGCACGACACGGTTCGAGAGGCCCTTGGCACGGGCGGTGCGGATGTAGTCCTCGTTCAGCACCTCGAGCACCGAGGCGCGGGTGATGCGCGAGATCAGGGCGATGAAGCCGACCGACAGGGTGAGCGACGGCAGCACCATGCGCTCGAGGAACTGCCAGAAGTTGACGCCGATGCGGACGTAGCCCTGCACCGGCAGCCAGCCGAGCTCGATGGCGAACACGTAGATCAGGCAATAGCCGATCACGAATCCGGGCACCGAGAAGCCCAGCACCGAGAAGCCCATGACGACGCGGTCGAAGACCGAGCCCTGGCGGTAGGCGGCCATCACGCCGATCGGCACCGAGACCATCACGGCGAAGATCAGGGTGCAGGTCGCCAGCGCGAGCGTCGGCTCGATGCGCTGGGCGATCAGCTCGGCGACGGTCTTCTTGAAGAAGAAGCTCTCGCCGAAATTGCCCTGCAGGACGTTGCCGATCCAGATCAGGAACTGCGTCCAGATCGGCTCGTTGAGGCCGAGCTTGGCGCGGATGTCGGCGATCTGGTCGGACGTGGCGTTGTCGCCGGCGATGACCGCCGCGGGATCGCCGGGCGTCAGCCGCAGCATGAGGAAGACGAAGACCGCCACCACCGCGAGAACGGGGATGATGGAGACCAGGCGACGGGCGATGAAGTCGAGCATTGTACTCCTGTCGATCACCCCGGGCGGGAGGAACAGGTCCCCGCCCGGGTGGGCACCGAGGCCGCGCGGCTGCGCGGCGCCGGCGTCACTTCTTCTCGATGTTCCACATCACCGGCACGGGGGCCTTCAGCCAGCCCGTCACGGTGCCGCGCGCGGCGCCCGGGCCGTACCACTGGCCGACCCAGCCGTACTGGGCGGTCTCGATGGCGCGGTTCTGCACCGCCTTGGCGAGCGCCTTGGACTTCGCCGGATCGGTTTCCTTGGCGTAGGCGTCGCGCAGCTTCTCCATCTCCGGATCGGTCGGCCAGCCGAACCACGCCTTGTCGCCGTTCGCCACCATGTAGGAGGTCGAGATCGGGTTCAGGATGTCGGCCGCCACGGAGAAGGTGTGGAAGATGTTCCAGCCGCCCTGGTTGGCAGGCTCCTTCTTGGTGCGGCGGGTCACCACCGTCTGCCAGTCCATCGACTGCATGTCGACCTTGAAGCCGCCCTGCTCGAGCAGCGCCTTGGTGACCGGCGCCATGTTGGTCAGCACCGGCAGCGTCGTCGACTGCATCAGCACGATCGGCGTGCCGTCGTAGCCGGCTTCCTTGAGCAGCGCCTTGGCCTTCTCGAAGTCCGGCTTGACCAGCAGGCCGCCCGGCACGTCGAACGCGTTGGGCGTGCCGCAGATGAAGGCGGCGGTGCAGACCTTGTAGAACTCCGGCTCGCCGACCGTCGCCTTGAGGTAGTCCTCCTGGCGGATCGTCAGCATCGCGGCCTGGCGGATCTTGGGGTTGTCGAACGGCTTCACCAGGTGGTTGAAGCGGTAGATGAACTGGTGGCCCAGCGGGTTCCAGTCGACCAGCTGGACGCTCTTCTCCTTGCGCAGCACCGGGATCAGGTCGTGCGGCGGCTGCTCGATCAGGTCGATCTCGCCGGCGATCAGCGCGTTCACCTGCTGCTGCGGGTCTGGCATCTCGATGATCTCGACGCGGTCGACCTTGGCGACCTTGCCGCCGGCCAGGCCCGAGGGCGCCTCGCTGCGCGGCTTGTACTTCGGGTTCTTGGCGTAGACGTGCCGCTCGCCCGGCTTGGACTCGGCGTTGACGTAGATGAAGGGGCCCGAGCCGACCTGGCTGTCGATCTGCTTGAACGGGTCGGTGTCGGCGACCTTCTTCGGCATCATGAACGGTACCTGGGACGACGGCTTGCCGAACGAATCGAGCACCAGGCCGTACGGCTCCTTGAGCACCATCTGGAAGGTCTTGCCGTCGACCGCCTTGAACTCCTTCACGAAGTCCAGGAGCTTCTGGCCCATCGCGTCGCGCGCGCCCCAGCGCTTCAGCGAGGCGATGCAGTCCTCCGAGGTCACCGGCTGGCCGTCGTGCCACTCGAGGCCGTCGCGCAGCGTGAAGGTCCACACCGTCTTGTCGGGCGACACCTCGTACTTGTCGACCATCTGCGGCTGCACGACGTTGTTGGCGTCGGTCGCGAACAGCGTGTCGTAGATCAGGTAGCCGTGGTTGCGGGTGACGTAGGCCGTCGTCCAGATCGGATCGAGGATCGTCAGGTTGCCGTTCTGCACGAACTTCAGGGTCTTGCCCTGGGCCAGCACCGGCGCGCTGCCCGCCGCCAGGATCGCGCCGGCGGCCATCGCCGCGAGCGTCCGTCGCATGATCTTCATCGTTAACCCCCTCTGCTTGTCTTCATGAGCGTCCGCGGCAGGACGGCCCCCGCCATCCTGCCGCGGCGCCTTTCTCCACTACTTCTTCGTGACGTTCCAGAACACCGGCACCGGCGCCGTCAGGTTGCCGTCGATGTTGGTGCGGCGCGCCAGCGGGGCGTACCACTGGCCGACGTTGATGTGCGTCGGGTGATCGACCCAGTACTTCTGGAGATTCTCGACGATCTCCTTCTGCTTGGCCGGGTCGGTCTCCTTGGCGAAGGCGTCGCGGAACTTCTCGATCGTCGCGTCGCACGGCCAGCCGAACATCGCCTTGTCGCACGAGGCGTTGAAGAAGCCGGCCATCACCGGGTTCAGGATGTCGGCCGCGACCCACGAGGTCAGGAAGGCGTGCCAGCCGCCCTGGCTGGGCGGCTCCTTCTTGACGCGGCGCGCGACCAGCGTCTGCCAGTCCATCGAGATCATGTCGACCTTGAAGCCGGCCCGCTCCATCTGCGCCTTGGCGACCGGCGCGAGGTTGGTCAGGACCTGCAGGTCGGTCGACTGCATCAGCACGATCGGCGTGCCGTCGTACTTGGCGTCGGCCAGGATCTGCTTGGCCTTGGCGGCATTGCCGTTCAGCACGTCGGCCATGCCGGCGTCGGTGGCGAGCGGCGTGCCGCACACGAACGGCGCCTTGCAGACCTTGAACCACTGCGGATCGCCGATCGTCGCCTTGAGGAAGTCCTCCTGGGCGAAGGCGACGAACACGGCGTGGCGCACCTTCGCGTCGTCGAACGGCTTGGCCGTGCTGTTGAAGCGGAAGGTGTACTGGTTGCCGGTCGGGTTGAAGTTCAGCAGCTGGATGTTCTTGTCCTTGGCGAGGATCGGCAGCAGGTCGTGACCCGGCGCCTCCAGCATGTCGACCTCGCCGCTCTGCAGCGCGCCGATCTGGGTCTGCGCGTCGGGGATCCACACCCACTCGACGCGGTCGAGCTTGACCACCTTGCCGCCGGCCAGGCCCGAGGCCGGCTCGCTGCGCGGCTTGTACTTGGCGTTCTTGACGTAGACGATCTTCTCGCCGGGCTTCCACTCGTCGCCCTTGAACACGAACGGACCCGAGCCGATCACTTCCTCGGCCTTGATCTGCTGCATCGGGTCGGTTTCGGCCGTCTTCTTCGGCATCATGAAGGGCACGTTCGACGACGGCTTGCCCAGCGACTGCAGGACGAGGCCGTACGGCTCCTTCATCTTCATCTTGAAGGTCTTGGCGTCGACCGCCTCGAGGCTCTCGACCGAGCCCATCAGCTTCTGGCCCATCGAATCGCGCGCCGACCAGCGCTTGATCGAGGCGATGCAGTCCTCGGCCGTGACGGGCTTGCCGTCGTGCCACTCGAGGCCGTCGCGCAGCGTGAAGGTCCAGAGCAGGTTGTCCGGGGTCACGCTGTACTTGTCGACCATCTGGGGCTTCAC
>JAIUOY010000151.1:0-13598 GCA_020160995.1 Pseudomonadota bacterium
ACATCTATACCCAGATCGGCCTGATGCTGCTGATCGCGCTCGGCGCCAAGAATGCCATCCTGATCGTCGAGGTGGCGCGCGAGCGCCGCCTGGTCGACGGCAAGGACATCGTCGAGTCCGCCATCGAGGCGGCCCGTACCCGTTTCCGTCCGATCCTGATGACCTCGTTCGCCTTCATCCTGGGGGTCGTGCCACTGGTGACGGCGACGGGCGCAGGGGCGAACTCCCGCATCTCGCTCGGCCTTTGCGTGTTCAGCGGCATGATCGCCTCGACCTGCCTGGCCGTGCTGTTCGTACCGTCGTTCTTCACGGTGCTGCAGCGCTACGAGGAATGGAGCAAGGGCCGCAAGGCTGCCAAGACGCGCAAGCCGGCCGAACCGGCGGCAGGCACGGCCGGCTGAGGCCGGCCGATCGTC
The DNA here is from genome assembly GCA_020160995.1 of Pseudomonadota bacterium. GTDB lineage: Bacteria > Pseudomonadota > Alphaproteobacteria > Reyranellales > Reyranellaceae > Reyranella. The sequence continues at coordinate 417 of JAIUOY010000151.1, forward strand.
ACGGCCACATACGCCATGCGGGGGTGCCCTCCCGATCGCCGGCAGGCGAATCGCCGCGGCGCGGCGCCTTGCCATGACAGGGAAGCTTGGCCTATCTCCGAAGCCGCCAAGAGCCCGGGATCCTGAAGCTGTTCGTCGAGTGAGTGGAATGAAGGGAAAGTTTTTTGCCAATGTCCTGCTGGTCATCGGCGTCACGGTGGCCTGCCTCGCTGCAGTGGAAGGTTTCACACGACTCTATCTCGACGACGGGCTGCTCTACGAACTCGAGATGTGGAAGTACGCACGCGAGGTGAAGGAGCGCGACTACCGGCCAGATATCGGCCACCGCCATCGCCCCAACGCGCACGCACAGCTCATGAACGTGGATGTGCGGACCGACGAGAACGGCTTCCGCACGCCGCCGATCCCGCTCCAGGCCCCGCCGGGCGTGGCCCGGATCGCCTTCGTCGGCGATTCCGTCACCATGGGGTGGGGCGTCGCCGAGCAGGAAACCTTTGCCCGACAGGTCCTCGACACGCTGAAGGCGCAGGGCCGCAAGGTCGACGGCTTCAACCTGGGCGTCGGCAACTGGAACACGACGCAGGAGCTGGCCGCCTACAAGGCCATGGGCGCCAAGTTCAAGCCCGACATCATCGCCCTCGTCTACTTCATCAACGACGGCGAGCCGATGCCGACCTACACCGACACGAGCTGGCTGTCCCTGCATTCGGCCGCCTGGGTGGTGTTGAACTACCGCATCGATACGCTCCTCCGCTCGTTCGGCGAGGCGCCCGACTGGAAGCAGTACTACCGCGGTCTCTACAACGCCGATGCCGACGGCTGGCGACGGACGCGCGAAGCGCTGGCCGGCTTCGCACAGGTCGCAAAGGAAAACGGCATAAAGCTCCTGGTCTTCCATGTTCCGGAGCTGCGCGAACTCAAGCCCTATCCCTTCCAGGACGTGACCGACAAAGTGCGCGCCGAGGTAGAGCGTACCGGGACGCCCTTCATCGACCTGCTGCCGGTGATCGAAAACCTCGATCCGCCGAGCCTCTGGGTCACGGTCCCCGATCCGCATCCCAACGGCAAGGCCGAGATCGCCCTTGCCAAGGGCATGATGCCGTCGATCGTCGAGGCGCTCGACGGTCTGTGCAAGGCTGAGCAGAAGGGCTGCTAGGTAAAAAGCCGGCAAACGAGAGCTACAGGAGCATCGCTGTGGTTCTGCGCAACGCCTTACTGGTTCTCGGTTCGATCCTCGTCACGACCATCATGGCCGAGGCGACCGTGCGCGTGATCGACGGCTATCGTTTCCTCGCCTTCCCGCTCGACGGTACGGCCGAACCGACCAAGGTGCCCGCCCAATGGCTCGACAAGGTGGCGCTTGCATCAGGCGTCGATCGGGCCTGGTTCGCCGACGACCCACCTCCATTGCCCAATCGCAAGCCGGTTCCCGAGGACTGGCTTCGGCTCTCCCGACAGATCGAAAACAATCCTCCGAGCGACGGCTCCTTTCGAGCCATCGACGCCTTCCGCGCCTGGAACGCGAAGTATGCCGGCGATCCATGCCAGAACCGCGTTCTGCGCCACGCGCCGGGGCAGCTCTATTTCTATGATCCAGTCGACGGCGGTGCCCTGCCGCCCTACCGCTTTCCGCCCAATGCCGCCTTGCCCAACCTGCTGGTGACCAACCAGATCGGCTGGCGGGGCGCGCCGATCGAAGTTCCACGCCAGCCGCGAACAGTGCGTATCGTGTTCGTCGGTTCCTCGGTCGCGATGGATGCGCCGCATCTCCCCTTCGGCTTCACCGAGCGCGCAGGCTACTGGCTCAACCGATGGGCCACGTCGAAGAAACTGGATATCCGTTTCGAGGTCCTGAACGCCGGTCGGGAAAGCATCGGCTCCCGTGAGATCGCCGCCGTCGTGGCAACGGAAGTGCTGCCGCTCAGGCCCGATCTGGTCGTCTATCATGAAGGCGGCAATCAATTTCGCCTGGAGTCGATCGTCGAGAAGATGCCGGCCGGCGAAGCAGCCCGCCCGCCACAACCACAGGCTTCCATACCGGGCTGGCTGCAGACGGCCGCGCGCTATTCCGCACTCGCCACACGCTTCAGCACCGCCCTCAGGATAGCAGGCATCGAAGCGGCCAATGCCGCGGCGTCGGGGGCCAGCTCCGCGAACAGCGGCGCCGAATGGCCGAAACCGGACTATCGCATCGCCTGGCCAGCCGGCCTCGACGAAGCCGACCCCGATCTCGACTACCCCAACCTGCCCGTCAGCCTGTCGATCATCCAGCGCGACCTCGATCGCATCCGCGGCGACCTCGACGAGATCGGCGCGCACTTCACCCTGACCTCGTTCATCTGGATGGTGAAAGACGGGCTCGTGCTCGATCCGGTCCGCCACCGCTACATCATCGACCAGCTCAATATCGCCAACTATCCGTTCCGCTATCGCGACATCGAGCGCCTGGCGGCGTTTCAGAATCGCCTTCTGGCAAAGTACGCCAGGATCCACGACCTTGCCTTCATCGACTTCGCGCGCGACATGCCGCGGGAGCCCGATCTGTTCATCGATGCTGTCCACACCAACAAGGCGGGCAGCCGCCTCAAGGGCTGGGTGGCCTTCAACCAGCTCGTGCCTATCGTCGAGAAGCATCTCGCTGCCGGCGATTGGCCCAAGCTCCCGCCCGAGCCGCCGCCTGCGCTGCCGACTTTCACGCCGCGGCAGGTGAAAGTCAGTTGCCGATGATCGCAGCGGTCGATAGATGCCCCGGCGCTAAGGCGTGAACTCCTTGGGCAGCGCGAAGCCGCTCTGCCTCAGTTTCCGTTCGAGTACGGGAATGGCGGCGGCCGTGTTGCCTTTCTTGCAGTCTTCCATCGCTACGTTCGCTTCGACATCGAAGCGTCGGCCGCGCGCATCCTCGATGTAACGACGATAGAGTACCGAAAGCTCCTCGCAGTATGCCTTGTCGCGATCCGAGGCGGCGAAGAGCACGACGGGAATTGCCAAAACGAGAGCCATAAAGAGCAGTATGAGTCGCTGCATGACGCCCTGCTCCGCTCAGAAGTCGTTCAGTCCCTCACCTTCACCGCATCGGCGATAAACTGCGCTTCGTTGCTCGAGAGCGGCGCAGCCGATTCGCGGCAGAACGCGGCACCCAGGATCCAGTTCACCTGTCCATTGGTGACCGGACCGTTTCGCACGAAGGCAATGCATTGCCGCTGCGGCTTCTGATAGGTCACGTAGCGATCACCAGCGGCGTTCTGGCTCGATGCCCAATTGCTGGCGCCTGCCGTGACGTTCTTGAGCGCATCCGCCGTTCGTACCCAGTCGGCTGTCGCCGAAGCGGAGACCGGGCTCATTCCGCCCACGCCATGGGCATCCACGATCCTGTAGAAGCCGATGCTGAACTCGCTCTTGGAATCCGTGTAGGCCAACCGCCAGCCCTGCACGGTGCCAATACGAAAGGTGCGCGTGTTCGAGATCCAGCATTGAGAGAAAGGCACGCCATAGACAGGGGCGCTTTCACACGGGATCTCGGTAGAGAATACCCATGAGTCCTGCGCCGAGGCGGTCTTCGACAGTCCCGCACCGGCCACCAACGCCACGGCACCTGCCAGAAGCAAGACCAGTCTCGATAACGGGAACGGGCCTCCGGTGCGCGGCAGCGCCCTTCGCGATTCACCAGATCTAGGCTTTTGCCGGCAACAAGCTTCCATCTGCCTCACCTGTCACAAGGGACTTAACGCACTGCCCTCAGTCCGTAAGGGCAAGAAGTTTCATTCGGAAAATCGATCCGGCGGCCGGAGGAATCCTGACACGAAACGCCATAGGTGTTGCTCGACCTCGTGGACGTCGCCGGCGCTTGAGTGACCGTCGGCGCCGGATTCGCTGCAGCCCGCGCCTTGGCCGCCGCTTCGGCTTTCTTCTGCTCTTCGTCGTACTTCGCGACGGCCGGTGCGGCCTCGCCGAGCAGCGCCTGTTGCTGGGCGGCCGTGAGATAACCCGTCGTCGCCTGGTTGCGCGCTCGTTGCCAGTTGGAGATCATCTCGCGCGAACGCGGGCCGAAAATTCCGTCGTTGCCCAGCGTGTCGAAGCCCAGGGACGTCAACGCCACCTGAATGCGCTGGCGGTCGGCCGGCGTGAACTTCAGGGCGGCCTCGGTCGTCTCGGCAAGCTTCTGCGCCGCCGCTTCGGCATCGGCCTTCTGCTTGGCTTCGGCTGCCTTCTGCTGAGCTTCCGTCGCAGCCTTCTGGCGGGCTTCGGCTTCGGCTTTCTGCCGGGCCTCGGCCTCGGCCTTTAGTCGGGCCTCTGCTTCGGCCTTCTGTTGGGCTTCAGCGGCTGCCTTCTGGCGGGCTTCCGCCTCGGCCTTCTGCTTGGCTTCGGCTGCAGCCTTTTGACGGGCCTCGGCCTCCGCTTTCTGCTGGGCTTCGAGCGCCGCTTTCTGGCGCGCCTCCTCCTCGGCTTTCTGGCGGGCCTCTGCTTCGGCTTTCTGCCTGGCTTCCGCTGCCGCTTTCTGGCGAGCTTCGGCGTCTGCCTTCTGCTGGGCCTCGGCGGCAGCCTTCTGCCGGGCCTCCGCATCGGCCTTCTGGCGGGCGTCCGCTTCGGCTTTCTGCCTGGCTTCCGCCGCCGCCCTTTGGCGAGCGTCTTCTTCGGCTTTCTGCTGAGCCGCCGCGGCTGCCTTTTGGCGAGCCTCGGCGTCGGCCTTTTCCTGCGCCGCCGCCGCTGCCTTCTGACGCGCTTCGGTCTCGGCCTTCTGCTGGGCTTCGGCGGCTGCCTTCTGGCGGGCCTCGGCTTCCTGCCGTGCTTTGGCTGCCTGTTCCTCGGCGGTCAGGACCGGCGGAGTGCCTGGCGCAAAGATCAAATATCCGCCCACGCCCAGAACGAGAACCGCCGCAACGGCGGCAATCAGCCCAAGGCGCTTCCTATCGGCAAAACCCGTCTTGAGCGCAGAGCTTACCCCGGCGATGGGACCGTCAGCATCGCTACCCGCAGGCCGTGTCGGTTTGGCGGGAGGCGGCGGGGGCGGCGGCGTGGCGGCCTTCGATGCCGGTGGCCGTTTCGGCCTCGCTGCAAAGACGGTCGAGTCGCCCTCCCCCTCGCTTTCGGATGGGAAGAGCACCTCGCGCCAGGATGCAATCGATTGCGGGCGATCCTTGGCGCGCACCATCAGGCCGACGTCGATGCCTTCGAGGGTTGCGGGCGCATAACCTTCGAGTTCGAGTGCGGCCAGCGGCTCGTAGGCATCGTTCAGCGCCCGCTCCAGGGAACTGGGAGGCGGCTTGCCGGTGATGGCGTGATAGAGCGTCGCCGACACGCCGTAGATGTCGGTCCACGGCCCCTGCTTGTCCGACGTAAGCTGCTCGGCAGCGGCATAGCGGGGCGTGAAGATGGCCGTCAGCGCGGCGGTGCGGTCGGCCATGGATGCCCGCGACGCGCCGAAGTCGATCAGCGTGGGATTGTTCTGGGTATCGAGGATGATGTTAGCCGGCTTGACGTCGCGATGAAGGAAGCCGGTCTTGTGCACCGCTTCCAGCCCATCGAGCAGGCGGCCCAGAACATATTCCGCGACCGCCGGCGGCAGCTTGCCTTCGCGCTTCAAGCGCTGTTCCAGCGTGTCGCCGCGCGCCAGCCCCATGATCATGTAGGCGGTGCCGTTGGCTTCCAGGAAATCATGGACGCGGACGACGGCCGGCGCGCCGTCCAGGGTCGCGAGGATGCGGGCCTCTTCGAGGAAGCGCTCGCGGCCCCAGACGAAATCTTCGGCCAGCTGCGTCGACCGCGGGACGACCATCGTCCCGTCCTCGCGAAGGGCCAGGGAGGTCGGCAGATACTCTTTGACGGCGACTTCTCGGCCGAGCGTCGTATCCTTTGCGTAGTAAGTGATTCCGAAGCCGCCGTGCCCGAGAACGGAAATCAGCTCATAGTTGCGCAGCCGCGTCCCCGCGGGCAGCGTGCCCCGTAGCTCTTCCTGCTTGGCGCCAGCCTTGGTCTCGGCCGCCATCACCGTCCTTGCCATCGAGGTTTGGGCTGGCGGCAATTCTAGCCCAAGCGCTGCCGTCACAAAGCGCAAAAAAGGCGAGCTCCGCCGTGAAATTGCTGCCATGGCCTCTGGGGCCGGCTGCACCTGTTTAGCCTGCGATCCGCGATCAGACGCCTGGGCTCCCAATCTCCTCTTGTCGAAGCGACCAGCGTTGCGGATATTTCGACGGTGGTCGGTGCACTACCCGCTTGCCGGGAAGTGACGTCCCAGGAGGAAGCGAGAATCACGTGCGCGCGATTGAGCTGAAACCTCTCATCGGACGTCTAAACGATGTCTGCCGCCGAGCCCTCGAAGCTGCCGCCGGCGCGACGGCCCTACGGACCCACTACAACGTCGAGATCGAGCACATGCTGATCGGCTTGCTCGACCGCACCGACACCGATATCGCCGCAATCCTGCGCCGATGGGAGATCGATCCGGCGAGGGTGCTGACCGACGTCAATCGATCGCTCGACCGGATGAAGACCGGCAATGCGCGCGCCCCGTCCTTGTCGCCCGACATCGTGGATATGGTGAAGGATGCTTGGCTGCTCGCGTCGGTGGAGCATGGCGCTACCCGCGTGCGGTCCGGCCATCTTCTCTGGGCATTGCTCGCCGACGAGACATTGGCGTTGCGGACTCGGGAAGCTTCGCCCCGCCTCACCGAGATTCCCGCCGATGTCCTGAAGCGCGAGCTGCTGACGATCTGCAAGGACACGGCGGAAGCTGCGCAGGCGACAAAGCAGGCCGATGGTTCCGAGGCCGCTGCGACGGGCGCCGGTGAAACCCGGCCGGGCGGATCGGCAGCTCTCGATCAATTCACCATCGATCTCACGGCACAAGCCAAGGCCGGCAAGATCGATCCGATCCTCGGCCGCGATCTCGAAATCCGCCAGATGATCGATATTCTCACGCGCCGCCGGCAGAACAATCCGATCCTCACCGGCGAAGCAGGCGTCGGCAAAACGGCCGTCGTGGAAGGGCTTGCCCTGCGCATCGCATCCGGCGATGTCCCGCCGGCGTTGCGAGACGTCACGTTGAGGACATTGGATCTGGGCCTGCTGCAGGCCGGAGCGGGCGTGAAAGGCGAATTCGAGAATCGCCTGAAGTCGGTGATCGAAGAGACGAAAGCCAGCCCCAAGCCGATCATCCTGTTCATCGACGAAGCGCATACGTTGATCGGCGCCGGCGGCGCCGCGGGACAGAACGATGCGGCCAACCTGCTGAAGCCTGCCCTCGCGCGCGGTGAACTGCGCACCGTCGCGGCGACGACTTGGGCCGAGTACAAGAAATACTTCGAGAAGGACGCCGCCCTGACCCGCCGGTTCCAGCCCGTGAAGGTCGAGGAGCCCAGCGAGAAGATGGCAACGGCCATGATCCGCGGCCTGGTCGATACCCTCGAACACCACCACAAGGTCAGGATCGTCGACGAGGCGGTGAGCGAAGCCGTGCGCCTGTCGGCCCGCTACATCCCGGCTCGCCAGCTGCCTGACAAGGCGGTCAGCCTGATCGACACGGCCTGCGCGCGCGTGGCGATGAGTCAGAACGCCATTCCGGCGCCGATCGACGATCGCCGCCGGCGCATCGACCTGATCGACACCGAACTCAGGATCATCGAGCGGGAGATGGCGTCGGGCCTCGATCACGCCGCGCGCCGCGACGAGCTGACCGCCGAGCGCGCTCGGGTCGGCGAGGAGCTCGCAGACCTCGAAAAACGCTGGGAAGCCGAACGGGCAATCGTCGCCGAGATCGACGAAGTCCGAGGCCGGATAGAATCTCCCGCCCTCGACGCGGATGCCACTGCCGATCGCGCCAAGCTGGCGGAGCTCTCGACGAAGCTACGCGCGCTGCAGGGCGAGCAACCGCTGATCTTTCCGATCGTCGACGGCCAGGCGGTCGCCGAGATTGTCGAGAGCTGGACCGGCATCCCCGCCGGACGGATGCAATCGGACGAGATCCGTACTGTTCTCAATCTGCGCGAGGCCATGGAGCGCCGGGTCGTCGGACAAAGCCATGCCATGTCGGCCGTCGCCAAGGCCATCCATACGAGCCGCGCCGGATTGACCGATCCGCGTCGGCCTATCGGCGTCTTCCTGTTCGTCGGCACGTCTGGCGTCGGCAAGACCGAGACGGCGCTCAGCCTGGCCCAGCTCCTCTATGGCGGGGAACAAAACGTAACCACCATCAACATGGCCGAGTTCAAGGAAGAGCACAAAGTCAGCCTGCTGATGGGCAGTCCGCCGGGCTATGTCGGCTACGGCGAAGGCGGCGTGCTGACCGAAGCGGTGCGGCGGCGGCCCTACAGCGTCGTCCTGCTCGACGAGATGGAGAAGGCGCACGCCGGCGTGCAGGACGTGTTCTACTCGGTGTTCGACAAGGGCAACATGAAGGACGGCGAAGGCCGCGACATCGATTTCAAGAACACGGTCATCATCATGACCAGCAATGCCGGTACGGATCTGATCACGAAACTGTTCGCCGATCCCGACACCGCACCCGACGCGGCCGGCCTTGCAGAAGCTCTGCGACCGGAGCTGGCAAAGGTCTTCAAACCGGCCTTCCTCGGCCGCCTGACGCTGGTGCCGTATTTCCCGCTTTCGGATTCGGTAATCCGCCAGATCGTCGTCATGCAGCTCGAAAAGATACGAGCCCGCGTGCGCGATACCTATCGCGCGACGATCGACTGGGCACCCGAGCTGGTAGAGGCAATTGCCGCTCGCTGCACGGAGAGCAGTTCCGGTGCGAGGAACGTGGAGAACATTCTCACTCGGACTCTACTGCCCGACCTGTCCGCCGAAATATTGGCGCGGCTTGCCGACGGCGAGACCATTCAGAACGTCCACGTTGGTCTTAAGCCGGATGGGTTGTTCTTCTTTGCCATTAACAAACCCTGATCGGATTGCTATTGTTTTTGCAGTTGAGTGCTTGTGGACGCCTGCTTTTTGGAAGTGGAGGCTGACCGTGGCAATCTACATGAAGTTCGGCTCGGTTAACGGCGCAGTTACGACCGAAGGATACAAGAACTGGATTGAGCTCCATTCGTTTCAGTTCGGGACGAGCCGGCAGATGACGACCGGAGCTCGCGGCGGCAAGCGCGAAGGTTCGGATCCTTCCATCAGCGAAATCGTCGTCACCAAGGAAAACGACGCTTCGTCCACCAAGCTCTTCCAGGACTCGGTCAGCGGGAACATGGACACCAAGGTCGAGATCAAGATGACGACGACCGTGAAGAACAAGGTCGAAACCTATCTCACCTACGAGCTGGTCGATTGCGGCGTCAGCAGCTACTCGGTGAGCTCGGGCGGCGACAAACCGATGGAAAGCCTGTCGCTGAACTTCACGAAGATCACCGTCACACCGACGCCACTCGACGTAGCAGGCCAGATCAAGAAGGGCGACGTCGTGAGCTACGATCTCCAGAAGATGAAGGCGAACTAAGGAAGATCGGCAGTCGCCGTTGGCTGGACGCGCTCGGTGAAGCGACACCCCAAGAAGAGTTGCTTTTACTGAGCGGTATCGGGCCGCTTCATACCCACACTGACCAGCAACGCACCACGCGTGGCGTCATCCTGGATCAGCTCGGCCACCAGTTCCGGCCAGAGCATCCGTCCGCGCCGGGCCGCTTCTTCCAACGTGTAGCCGAGCGGCGAATTGGGCTCGTGCTGTTTGAACCAGGCAGAAATCTCCTCGAGCTGACGCAGCGCCTGCTCGCGTCCGGCAATCGGCCCCGTCGCCGTCGTGCCTGCGGCGACTCCGGAAGGTTGATCGCCGACGGGTGCTTGTTCCTGATCGGCGGCAGGCTCGGTCGCCGCGGGCGCGAAGCGGCTGCAAACTTCGAGCATGAGCTGCAAGGCCTCGCGCACCCTGTTGCCCGACGGGCTTGCATCGCCGGCTTTCTCGTCGAGTTGCAGCCCCATCTTTTCCCAAGCATCTGCAGTCTGCGCGATTGCATCGCGCAGAGCCTGCCAGTGAGCACGTCCCGCGGCGCGGGCTTCATTCTCGAAGTCGTCGAACGGCAGCACACCGACTGCAATCCGTTGCTCGCGCCGCTCTGGGTCGGTGATGGCGGACAGATCCAGCGTTGCCTGGTACTGCCACAGGCCAAACGGGGTGCCGTCCGGCCGATTGAAAAGGGGCGTCTTTCGCAGGGGCTGCATCAGAGTGCCGTCGGCTCCCTGCCCGGAAAGGCCGGCAACAGCCGCCACACGCGTTTCCAGGCCGCTCTCGTCGGGCATCGGATAGAGGCCGTCCCAATGCTGCTCCACGAGCCCGGCGATGATCGACGCCCCCGCCGCCAGGCCCGCCAAACCGGCAATCCGGACCAGCGCCTCGGTAAGCCACGTTGCGACCTCGAGGTCCTTGGTGCTCGTCTTCAGCGCTTCGATCGCCAGCGTGGCCACCGGACGCCAGAGCGTCGCCACGCCCTCGACGCTACCATCGCCGTCCGCCCGCCGCTCGGCATCCCGCGCTTCGGCGCGGGCGTCGCGCAATCGGAAATACAGGGAGGTCGGCGAATAATCCTGCCGAAGATCGACACCAGTTGCCTGGTCGCCGGGAATCGGCGCCAGAATTGCCTCGATATCGGCCGCTTCAAGTTCCGAGATCATTGCAAGGCCACCCGCTCCTGAACCTGTCGATGATACAGGCAGCGTCGCGCCGTTGAAGGGTCAAACACAGCGGAAGGTTGTTTTTGTTCGGGGCCAGGCACCGGGGCAGCACGGCCTGTTCGCCGCTGCTTTCGGTCGAGCCTCTAAGGCTTTGTTCTACTATGTAAAATCTGCAGGCGCAGCGCATAGACGAGGCACATCGTCCAGAGTATTCTCGCCATAGGAGGGCCTATGCGATGAGCTCCAGTATCCACGACAAGCTAAATCGTGTGCGCAAACCCAGGGTCCACATCACCTACGAAGTCGAAACCGAAGGCGCTCAGATTCTGCGAGAGCTTCCCTTCGTCGTCGGCATCATGGGCGATTTCTCGGGAGATCCGACGACCCCCTTGCGCCCCCTTACCGATCGCAAGTTCACCCAGATCGACCGGGACAATTTCAACGATGTCATGGCCAACATGGCACCCGGCCTGAAGCTGAAGGTCGACAACAAACTCGCCGACGACGGCACGCAGATGGCGGTCGATCTCAAGTTCAATTCGCTGGACGATTTCGAACCCGCGCGCGTCGCCAATCAGGTTCCTGCCCTCGCGGCGCTCCTTCAGACGCGCGAGAAACTGCGCGACCTCATGAGCAAGGTCGATCGTTCGCAGGAACTGGAGACGCTGCTGGAGCAGGTGTTGCGGTCTGAGGACGAGCTCAAGTCCCTGTCCGGCGAATTGGGTATCAAGAAGGCGGAGGGCTAGCACATGGCCGAGAGCGCACGCCAGGGAGAAGCAGCCACCACGACCGAGGCGGCACCCGGTCTACTCGATCAGATCATCACCAACACCAAGCAGACCCAGCCCGACCGCGCCCAGGACCTGGTCAAGACCCTCGTCGAACAGGCGCTGGCCGGCACGGTCACATTCGACCGCAACCTGACCCGCACCTTCGACAAGGCGATCGCGGCGATCGACGCCAAGCTTTCGGCGCAGCTCAACGCCATCATGCACGACCCGAAGTTCCTCAAGCTCGAAGGAACCTGGCGGGGACTGCATTATCTCGTCCAGAACTCCGAGACCGGCACCGCGCTAAAGCTGCGCGTGCTGAACATGAGCAAGCGGGAACTGAACCGCGACCTCACCCGGGCCATCGAGTTCGACCAGAGCGAACTCTTCAAGAAGATCTACGAAAACGAATTCGGAACGCCGGGTGGCGAGCCGTACGGCGCGCTGATCGGCGACTACGAATGGTCGAACCATCCCGACGACATCGAGACCTTGCGACTGATGTCCAATGTCGCTGCGGGAGCGTTCGCGCCGTTCATTTCGGCGGCATCCGCCAATATGTTCGGCTTCGATTCGTGGACGGAACTGTCCAAGCCGCGCGACCTCGCGAAGATCTTCGACACCGTGGAGTACGCGAAGTGGCGCAGCTTCCGTGACAGCGAGGATTCGCGCTTCGTGAACCTCGTGATGCCGCGCGTCATCGCACGACTGCCTTACGGCAAGGCCACCAAGCCAATCGATGAATTCGCCTACGAAGAGGCACCATTGGCCGCCGACGGCAAGTCGCGCGTGATGGACCACGACTCCTATTGCTGGTCCAACGCCGCCTATGTCATGGGCACAAAGCTGACGGATGCCTTCGCCCGCTATGGCTTCTGCACCGCCATCCGCGGCGCCGAGGGCGGCGGCAAGGTCGAGAATCTGCCGACCCACGTGTTCACCTCGGACGATGGCGACGCCGACACCAAGTGCCCGACGGAGATCGGCATCACCGACCGGCGCGAGTTCGAACTGTCGAACCAGGGCTTCCTGCCGCTCAGCCACTACAAGAACACCGACTACGCCGTGTTCTTCGGCGGGCAGACGACGCAGAAGCCGAAGAAGTACGACCGCCCGGAGGCGACGTCGAATGCCGCGATCTCCGCACGGCTTCCCTACATCATGGCGACCAGCCGGTTCGCCCATTACCTGAAGGTGATGGCGCGCGACAAGATCGGCAGCTTCATGGAGGCCAGCAACGTCGAGAGCTGGCTCAATCGCTGGATTCAGAACTATGTGAATCCCAACGAAGATGCCGGACAGGAGATGAAGGCGCGCTTCCCACTGCGCGAGGCAAAGGTCGAGGTGAAGGAAATCCCGGGCAAGCCGGGATCCTACAACGCCGTCGCCTATCTGCGTCCCTGGCTGCAGATGGAAGAGCTGACTACGAGCCTGCGCATGGTGGCGAGCATTCCGAAGATGTCCTGACCGCGCGGGCGATTCCCCGCCGGCGCCAACCGGCCTGACAGGGTGGGATCGGCGATATCATGGGCAGCGATGCGACGATGTCGGCGGCTACGGCGACGCCCGTGGCGCCCGCCGCACAAGGGGCCGCGTTGCAGGACCGGCCGCTGCGGGAACGCGTTCTGGCCGGACACTTTTTTGCCGACCACCACGCCGCCACGGCCGGGGACCTGAGCACCTTCCTGCATGGGGGGCTCGATACCCTCGGAGCATTGCGGGCGTGGTTCGGCGATGGCCTGACCGGCCTTCTGGCATCGGGGACGTTGCGGGGCGCCATCGATCGCGACATTGCCGATATCGA
>JAIUOY010000152.1:0-62652 GCA_020160995.1 Pseudomonadota bacterium
AGGTGTTTGCCGACAGCCAGGGCGGCTGCCTCTATCTCTTCGAGCGCGACTGCTCGATCCAGCGCCGCCACCAGAAGGTGATCGAGGAAGCGCCGGCCCCGAACATGGACCCGGCGCGGCGCAAGGCGATGGGCGAGGCGGCGGTCGCAGCGGCGCGCGCCATCGGCTACCAGGGCGCGGGCACCGTCGAGTTCATCGCCGACCAGGACGGCACCTTCTTCTTCATGGAGATGAACACCCGCCTGCAGGTCGAGCATCCGGTGACGGAGGCGATCACCGGCCAGGACCTGGTGGAATGGCAGCTCGTCGTTGCCGCCGGCGGCAAGATGCCGTTGACGCAGGATCAACTGCGCATTGATGGTCATGCCGTCGAGGTCCGACTCTACGCCGAGGATCCGGCCCGCAACTTCCTGCCCTCGACCGGGACGCTGGTGCATCTGCGGCTGCCGGAGGAGGGCGCCCATGTGCGCGTCGATACCGGCGTGCGCCAGGGCGATACGGTGACGCCTTTCTACGATCCGATGATCGCCAAAGTGATCGTGCGCGACCGCGACCGCACTTCGGCGATGCGCCGCATGGCGGCGTTGATGGGCGAGACCGAGGTGGTCGGCGTGACGACCAACGCGGCCCTCCTGAAGGCGCTGTGTTCCCATCCGGCGTTCGTCGGTGGCGAAGTCGATACCGGCTTCATCGAGCGCCATCGCGATACCTTGTTCGCCAAGGTCGCTCCGGCCGGTGATCGTGCCTTCGCGGTCGCCACCCTGGCGCGGCTGGTCGAATGGCAGGAGGCCTCGCCGCCGGCGGGCGATCCCTGGTCGCCGTGGAACCAGCAGAACAGCTTCCGCCTGCTCGACGACGGCCACGACGAAGTGCGCTGGAACGACGGCGCGCGCGACGTGGCAGTGATCGCGCGACGGCTGAAGGATGGCGGCCTGCGGCTCGAACTGCCGGGCGGTGCGCAAGACGCGCGGGTCCAGCGCTACGACGATGGCCGGCTGGCGATCGGCCTGGGCGACGACACGTTCGTGGCCACCGTGGTGCGCCGCAAGGCCAACGATGGCGGCATCGACTATGCGGTGTTCGCCGACGGCGAGAACCGCCGGCTGCGACTGGTCGATCCGCTCGACGTGACGCAGTACGAGGCCACGGCGTCGGCCGAGACCGCCGTGCGGGCGCCGTTGCCCGGCAAGATCATCGACCTGCGCGTGAAGGCTGGCGACACGGTGAGCAAGGGCCAGCCCTTGCTGGTCCTCGAAGCCATGAAGATGGAGCACACGCTTGCCGCCCCCGCCGACGGCAAGGTGAAGAGCGTGCGCTACGCCGTGGGCGAGCAGGTGACGGAAGGCGCCGAGCTGGTCGAGTTCGAATGAGCGACCTGCTGGGCGGCTGGCGTCTCGAAAGCTGGTCGTTGGTCTATGCCGACGGCCGCCCTTCGGAGTACCCGATGGGCGCCGATGCGAAGGGCTACATCCTCTACACGCCGGGCGGCCAGGTAAGCGCCACCATCATGCGCGCCGACGCCGGCGCCTGCTTCGCCTATGCCGGCCGCTACGAGATCGCGGACGGCACGGTGTTTCACAGCATCGAGCTTTCGACCGATCCGGCGCTAGTCGGTCTGCGGTCGACCCGGCACATCAAGCTCGATGGCGACCGCCTTACTCTTTCGGGGCCGGACTTCACGGCCGGCACCAATCGCGCGCAGCAGATCGTGTGGCGGCGCGCCTAGCGTTTCCCGCCGCCGAGCACGGCATTCAGGATGATGGCGCCGAAGGTGGCGGTGCCGATGCCGCCCATGGCGAAGTCGCCGAACTTCAGGGTGAAGTCGCCGGTGCCCAGCACAAGGGTGACGGCGGCAACCATGAGGTTGCGGCTGTCGGAGAAGTCGACCTTGTTGTCGACCCAGATCTTGGCGCCGGCGATGGCGATCAGGCCGAACACCACGATGCTGACGCCGCCCATCACCGGGAGCGGGATGGTGTGGATCAGCGCGCCGAACTTCGGGGAAAAACCCAGCACGATGGCGAACAGGGCGGCGACCACGAACAGCGCCGTCGAGTAGACGCGGGTCGCGGCCATGACGCCGATGTTCTCGGCATAGGTGGTGACGCCGGTGCCGCCGACGCCGCCCGACACCATGGTGGCAACGCCGTCGCCCAGGAAGGCGCGGCCGAGGTGAGGGTCCATGTTGCGGCCGGTCATGGCGCCGACGGCGCGCAGATGACCGAGATTCTCGGCGACCAGGATGAGGGCGACCGGGGCGATCAGTACGATCGCCTTGGTGTCGAAGACCGGCGCCACGAAGGCGGGCGCACCGAACCACGCGGCCTTGGCCAGTAGATCGCCGCTGATCGGCTTGCCCCAGCCGAGGCCATTGGTCAGCACGGCATAGGCAATGGTGGCGAGGATCAATCCGACCAGCACCAGCAGCCGCCGCGTCATGCCGCGCGTGAAGACGGCGACGAGGGCGATGGTGGTAAAGGTGAGGGCCTGCATCCAGGCGTCGAACGAGGTCGGCGCCATGTTCTTGACCGGCACGGAGGCGAGGTTGAGACCGATCACGGCGACTACGGCGCCGGTGACGACCGGCGGCATCAGCCGTTCGATCCAGGCCGCGCCCGCGCTCATGACGCCGAGGCCGATCAGCGCATAGATCGCGCCGCAGACGACGATGCCGCCCAGCGCGAGGGGGATGTTGGCGTTGGCGCCCTGGCCGGCATAGCCGGTGGCGACGGCGACCACCGAGATGAAGGCGAAGGAGGAGCCGACATAGCTCGGCACCTTGCCGCCGACGGCGACGAAGAAGATCAGGGTGCCGACGCCGCTCATCAGGACGGCAATGTTGGGATCGAAGCCCATCAGCAACGGGCCGAGGATCGTGGCGCCGAACATGGCGACCACATGCTGGATGCCCAGCGCGACGGTCTGCGGCCATGGCAGCCGCTCGTCCGGCGCGATGACGATGCCGTCGGCCGGTTGCTTCACGGTCCAGGTGAACATGCGTATCTCCCCCGAGGTTTGCGCTGCTCACCTCCTCCCTAACGCTCCCCCGCGACACGGGGGAGCGGAAAGACGAAGTTATCCTCGTTGGAGATCAGGCGACGACCTTGCGGTAGAGATGCCAGGTCGCGTGGCCGAGGACCGGCAGGACGATGGCGAGGCCGACCAGCAGCGGGATCATGCCCGCCACGAGGCTGCCTGCCACGACCAGACCCCACAGCGCCATCGGTCCGGGGTTCATCCACACCGCGCGAACGGAGGTCGCAATCGCCGTGCCGACACCGACCTTGCGGTCGAGCAGCAGGGGAAACGACACGACGCCGATCACCAGGACGACGAGAGCGAAGAGGAAGCCCACACCGATGCCGATGATAGTCATGGTCCAGCCCGCCGGCGTGGTCAGCGCGTCGCGGGCAAAGGCCACGGCCGAGACCGGCGCATCGGGGCCGAGCGTCACCGTGTAGAGGAAGTTGGCCGCGAACAGCCACAGGCAGAAGATCGCCAGCAGCAGCAGGCCCATCACCATGATCGAGCCGATGTTCGGGGAGCGCACGACGGAGAAGACGTCGGTCCAGCGCGCGTCGAGCCCCAGTTCGCGCCGCCGGCTGATCTCGTAGAGGCCGATGCCGAACAACGGGGCGATCAGCGCGAAGCCCGCGATCAGCGGGAAGACCAGCGCCAGCATGCCGTAGTCGAAGGCCATGCGCGAGATGACGAGGCCGGCGATCGGATAGAGCAGGCAGAGGAAGACGATGTCGGTGCGCACGGCGCCGAAGTCACGCCAGCCGGCCGACAGGGCTTCCCTGATATCCGTCGAGGTGATGCGGCGAACCGTGGGTGGCGCCGAGGCGCGATCCTCCCAGGTACCTTCCATCGTCTGTGCGGCCGAGCCGAAGGCCTGGCCGGTTTGCTTGAGATGCTCCCAACCCCATTCCAAGGGGTTACGGATGTGGTTCTGCGTCGCCATGACTGCCTCCTTGCGAACGAACGTCCGAAGGTCGCGGCCCGGTCACGATCACACGGTGATCACGCCAGTACGCGATCCACCACGAGGAAGAAGTCTACGCCTGTTGGAGGGCCGAGTCGCCCCCTTCGCGTGCACCGCGAAGGGGGCATTTCGCTACTGCGAAAACTTGAGATACTGGGCCACGAAATCGCAGCCGACGCTCTTGGCGTAGGCGTCGATCAGCTTCTTGGTGATCGGGCCCGGAATCTTGCCGTCAGCCACCGGGGCGCCGTTGAAGCTGCGGACCGGCAGGATGCAGAGGCTGGTCGAGGTCAGGAACATTTCCTCGGCATTGGCGGCGTCGAACATGTCGATGTCGCCCGGCGTGCAGGGGATGCCGAGCTGCTTGGCCATGTCGATGGTCATCTGCCGGCTGACGCCCGGCAGCACGTAGCGCTCGGATGGCGTGAAGAGCTCGCCCTCGCGCACGATGAAGATGTTGCTGCCCAGGCCTTCGGCCAGGTTGCCGTTCTCGTCGAGCAGGACCGGCCAGGCGTCCGGGTTCAGAGCCTTGATCGGCTTCTCGGCCATGATCATGTTGAGATAGTTGTGCGTCTTGGCGCGCGGCGAGAGCATCGACGGCGCGGTGCGGCGCACGGTCGTGGTCATGACGTCGGCGCCGGTGCGATAGAGCTTGCCACGGGTCTTGAGCGGTAGCGGCAACACTTCGATCACGACGTTGGGTCCGGTGTGGTCCCAGCCTTCGTCGCCCACGGCATCGACGCCGCGGCTGACCCGCTGGCCGACCCACCAGTCGCCGACCGCTTCGCGCAGATGCGCATTGCGCTCCACGACCTCCTCGCTGTGCGCCACCATCTCCTTCGGGCCGATGCCGGGATCGATCTGCAGGTAGCGGAGCGAACGGTAGAAGCGGTCGATATGCTCCTTCAGGCGGAAGGGGACGCCCTCGAAGGTGCGCGTCATGTCGAAGGCGCCGTCGCCGTACTTCCAGCTGCGGTCGCGGAAGGGAATCATGACCTGGTTCTCGGGCATGAACTGGCCGTTGAACCAGGCGATGCGTTGATTGCTGAGCTGTTGTGCCACGATTTTCTCCGTACTCAGTTGAGATCAAGACGTTTGGGGCGAAGGTCGAGGGCCGCGTCGGCTTTCCCTTTGCCGCGGCGGCTGCCGGCGGCGGACGGCAGGGCGGGGACGATGTTGCCGTCCTCGTCGGCGAGGCTGGCGACATAGGAAAGCGTACCGTGAACATCGTTCTCGATTTCCCGGCGGGCCGCAACAGAGTTACGCGCTTGCAACGCCTGGATGATCCGCAGGCGTCGCGCCGGTCCGCCGGCTGAGGCGATGTAGTCGGGAAAGAGCAGGTTCATGTAGGGGCCGGTCTGCAGCCACAACCCTTCGATCACGCGCAGCAAGGTCGGCTGGCCCGCGATCGCGTAGAGGGCAAAGTGAAACTCGCTGATCTTCTCGCGATCCGCCACGCTGTCGCCGCGCTTGCGCACGGCGACGATCTCGCGTGCGATGCGGCGCAGGTTCGCGATCTGCGCTCTGGTCGCCACTTCGGCTGCTTTCCCGACAGCGAGCCCTTCGACGGCGACGCGAATGTCGCGCAGCTCCAGCACCTTCGCCTTCGTCATCAGCGGAATGCGGACGGATCGGTTGGGCTGCATCTCGAAAGCGCCTTCCGCAACCAGACGGCGCACGGCTTCGCGGACCGGCGTCAGGCTGACCCCGAGGGCTTTGGCGACAAAGCGGAAGGTGAGTTTCTGCCCCGGCGCAAAACGGCCGGACGTCAGCGCTGTACGCAGCGAGTCGTAGACTTGCTTGCGCAGCGATGTGTCGGTCGGCTCGTCAGCGGCGGCGACGGTTCGCATCGTGATGTCGACCATAGCTGAACTGCGCCAGATTTGTGATCACAAAAATGCATTGCTGGCGCGTGGGGCGGTCGCTAGGCTCGCCGCGTTCGTGACCACGGGCATGGCCTGTGCGGCACCATTCTTGCGGGGTGAGGGACATGCGCAGCTACACCAAGTCGATCGCGCTCTACGAAAAGTCCCGCAAGCACATGGCCGGTGGCGTCAGCAGCAACATCCGCTACGCCAGCGTGCCGGTACCGCTCTTCTTTGCGCGCGGCGAAGGCGCTCGCCTCTACGACGTCGACGGCAACGTCCATATCGACTACGTGCTGGGCAATGGCCCGGCCATCCTGGGGCACGCCCCGAAGAAAGTGATCGATGCCGTGGCCGCATCGCTCGGCGAAGGGCAGGTCTTCGCGGCGCAGCATCCGCGCGAGGCCGAACTGGCGGAGCGGTTGAGCCGTTTGTTGCCGGGCGCCGAGGTCGTGCGCTTTGCGACCTCCGGCACCGAGGCGGTGCTGATGGCGATGCGGCTGGCGCGCGCCTTCACCAGCCGAAACAAGATCCTGAAGTTCGAGGGCCACTATCACGGCTGGAGCGATCAGGCGTTCATCAGCACCAAGCCGTCGCTGAACGAGGCGGGGCCGGCCGATGCGCCGGTGCCGGTCGCAGGGTCGCCCGGCATGCCGCCCAGCGTGCTGGACGATGTCGTGGTCTGCGGCTGGAACGATCTCGACCTTCTGGAGCAGGCGCTGGAGCGTCATCGCGGCGAGGTTGCCGGCGTGATCATGGAGCCGGTGATGGTGAATGGCGGCGCGATCCCGCCGCTGCCCGGCTATCTCGAAGGCGTGCGCGATCTCTGTCGCAAGCATGGCGCGCTGTTCATCTGCGACGAGGTCATCACCGGCTTCCGCGTGGCGCTGGGCGGCGCGCAGGCGAAGTACGGCGTCACGGCCGACCTCGTCATCTACGCCAAGGCGGTGGCTGCCGGCTTTCCACTCGCTTTAGTCGCCGGCCGACGGGACGTCATGGACACGCTGCTCGACAAGGGCGTGATGCACGGCGGCACTTACAACGGCAACGTCCAGAGCATGGCCGCAGCGCTGGCGGCGCTCGATATTCTCGAAGCGGGTAACGGCGCGGTCTATCGCGAGATGGAGGCGTGCGGAAAGCAGCTCATGGACGGTCTTGCCGCCTTGGGCGTCAAGCATCGGCTCCCGATGCTCGTGCAGGGCATGCCAGCCATCTTCCAAACCTTCTTCACATCGGCCGCTGCGCCGCGGAACTATCGCGACTCCATGGCGACCGATCGCGACGCGATGCTCGCCTTCCATAGTGCCTTGCAAGAGGAGGGGGTGCGCGTGCAGCAGGGAGGCCGATGGTTCCTGTCGACGGCGCACGACAAGGCGGTGATCGACGAGACATTGACTGCTGCCGATCGTGCTATGGCCAAGATGGTGCGCCACTAGATGTCGGAAATCCGCCTTGAGGGAGTGACCAAGCGCTACGGCACCTTTGCGGCGGCCGACAATGTCGATCTTGCGGTTGCCCAGGGCGAACTGGTGACGATCCTGGGACCGAGCGGATCGGGCAAGACGACGCTGCTTTCCCTGATTGCGGGCCTGAACAAACCGACATCCGGCCGCATCTTCATCGGCGGCCGCGATGTCACCGATGCGCCGGCGCAGGAGCGCAACATAGGTCTGGTGTTCCAGTCCTACGCACTGTTCCCGCACATGACGGTGCTGGAGAACGTGCTGTTTCCCCTGGGCGTACGCAAGATCGGTCGCGCCGAGGCGGACCGGCTGGCGCGTGATGCCCTGAAGCTGGTGCGGCTGGATGGGCTGGAGAACCGCCGGCCGTCGCAGCTTTCGGGCGGCCAGCAGCAGCGCGTGGCCCTGGCGCGCGCCGTCGTCTTCAAGCCGGATATCCTGTTGCTCGACGAGCCGCTCGGTGCGCTCGACCGCAAGCTGCGCGAGGAACTGCAGGTCGAGCTCAAGCAACTTCAGCGCAGCCTCGGCGTCACGACGTTGCTCGTGACACACGATCAGGAAGAGGCGCTGTCGCTTTCCGATCGCATCATGGTGCTCGACAAGGGCCGCACGCAGCAGGTTGCTGCACCGACGGAAGCCTATCTGAAGCCCGCAAACCGCTTCGTTGCCGAGTTTCTGGGCATCGCCAATTTCGTCGGGCTGCCGGACGGCGGTCAGGCGCTGGTCCGGCCCGAGCGCATCAGGCTTTCGGGAAGCGGCGCCGGCAAGCCGGCCAGGGTCGTCGAGGCGATCTATCTCGGCCAGATGGTCCGCTATCACCTCTCGCTCGATGGCGAGGGGGCGAGGCCGATGGTTGCTGCGGCGCCGTTCGTCGGGCCGGCCTATGCGACGGGCGAACGCGTGATGGTGTCATGGGACGCCGCCGACCTGTGGCCGGTGGCGAAGTGATTTGTAACAGGAGGGAATCCAGATGAAGCGTCGTACGTTCGTGGGCGCGGCTGCGGCCGGCCTGCCCGCTTTCAGCATTCTCGGCGCCGGCAGCGCCCGCGCTCAGGTGAAGGAAATCCGCATGATCGAGGCCGGCGGCAAGTCCGGTGAATCGGTCGAGGTGGGTTACATCGAGCCCTTCACCAAGAAGACCGGGATCAAGGTGATCCGCGAGAGCCCCAATCCGCTGGGCAAGCTGCGCGCCCTGGTGGAGAGCGGCCAGACCAGCACGGTGCTGATGGAGCTGGGTTCGGGCGGTATGCTGCAGGCCCGCAACCTCAAGCTGATCGAGCCGATCGACTGGGCCGGCGTCGCGCCGCAACCGATGTTCCCCGAGGCCAAGCACGAATACGGCTTCGGCTACCAGTACTTCTCGACCATCATGGCCTGGCGCGCCGGTGCCAAGGCGCCCAAGACCTGGGCCGATTTCTTCAACACCAAGGATTTCCCCGGCAAGCGCTGTCTGCCGGACTATCCGAATTACGCGATCTCCTTCGCGCTGCTCGCCACCGGGATCACGCCGGACAAGCTCTTCCCGCTCGATGTCGATACCGCCTTCAAGAAGCTGACCGAGATCAAGAAGGACATCGCCGTGTGGTGGAAGGCGGGCGCGCAGGCGCCGCAGCTCATGAAGGACAACGAGGTGCAGTACGCGATCTGCTGGTCGGGCCGCGTCGTGGGCGATCCGGCGTTCGGCGTCAACTTCGCCGGCGGCATGGCCGATCTCTCGTACTTCACGATCGTGAAGAACTCGAAGGCCGAGGATCGTGCGGCCGCCTACAAGCTGATGCATGAGATGTCGATTGCGGCCAACCAGGCGAAGGCTGCGACCGTGGTCTCCTACACCGGCCCGAGCCCGGAGCTCGATGCGCTGCTGCCCAAGGATAAGCTCGCCGAGTATCCGACCAGCAAGCAGAACAAGGCCGTACAGTGGGTCGAGAACGCCGAATGGTGGGCGGCCAACGGCGAGGCCGTGAACAAGAAATGGGAAGCCTTCAAGCTCAGCCTCTGAGCGGAGACTTCGATGCGCGGACAGGGATTTGGCTTCATCGCACCGTTGCTGGTGCTGATGTTCGTCGCCTTCAACGCGCCCATCGTCTACATGCTGGGCCTCGCCTTCTGGGAGAAGGGGCGGGGCTTCACGCTCCAGCACTATGAAGGGTTGCTCGACGCGCCGGTCTATCTGCGCGTGTTGGGTAACACCATGCGCGTCGCCCTGGTGGCGACCTTGGCCAATGTCGTCATCGGCTATCCGCTGACGCTCTGGATGCGCGGGCTCAGCAATCGCGGGCGCATGATCGCGCTGTCGCTCGTCGTGCTGCCGTTCTGGGTCAGCATCCTGGTGCGGACCTATGCGTGGATCGTCGTGCTGGGCAACGGCGGCTTGGTGAATCGCGCCCTGCAATGGAGCGGGCTGACCGATGCGCCGGTTTCCTTCCTCTACAACGAGCTTGGCGTCACCATCGGCATGGCCAATGTCCTGCTGCCGTTCCTCGTGCTGCCGCTGTTTGCCGCCATGATCCGTATCGACGACCGGCTGTTGCAGGCGGCCGCGTCACTCGGCGCTCCGCCCCGCATCATCTTCTGGAAGGTGTTCTTTCCGCTCACCTTGCCGGCGCTGGCGGCGGGCACGCTCCTGGTGTTCATTCTCTGCCTCGGCTTCTATGTGACGCCGGCCATTCTTGGCGGCGGTCGTGTCCCCATGATCTCCAATCTGCTCGACACCCTGATCAACCAGATCCCGCGCTGGGAGACGGCGGCGGCGATCTCGACGATCCTGCTGATCGTGACCCTGCTGATCTTCGCTGCCTATCGTCGCCTCGACCGGAAGGCATCGGCATGATTGGCAGCACGCCCTGGACGCGGCGGCTCCTGACGGCGGCCGGTTTCTTCGGTCTCGCCTTCCTGACCGTGCCGCTGCTCATCGTCATCCCGATGTCGTTCTCCTCGGCCAGGGCGCTGACCTTCCCGCCGCCGGGCCTGTCGCTGCGCTGGTACGAGGCCTTCTTCGGCGATTCGCGCTGGATGGAGGCGATGGCGACGTCCGCGTCGGTCGCGGCCATCTCTTCGGTGGCGGCGCTCCTGCTGGGCGGGCTGGCTGTCTATGGCCTGCGTCGCGGCAACTTCATCGGGCGAGGTCCGGCCGAGGGCAATTTCATGGCGCCGCTGATCGTGCCCACGATCATCACCGCCATCGCGCTCTATCTCGGGCTCGCCAAGGCTGGACTCCTGGGCTCGTTCCTGGGCCTGCTCGTTGCGCACACGATCCTCAACGTGCCGCTGGTCATCATGGTGCTGGGCGTGGCGATCCGCGAATTCGACCATCGCATCGAGCAGGTCGCCTGGAGCCTCGGCGCGTCCTGGTTCTACACCATGCGCAAAGTGGTGTTGCCTAATCTGGCGCCCAGCGTCTTCGCGGCCTGGATCTTCGCCTTCATCGGCAGTTTCGACGAGGTCATCGTGACCTCGTTCATCGCCGGCAAGTACGAGACCGTGCCGAAGAAGATGTTCAACGAACTGATCCTCGAGGTGAATCCGACCATCACCGCCGTTGCAACGCTGCTGATCGCCTTTACGGTCTTGGCGCTGGCGGCCGTTGCGTTCATCCTCGGTCGGGCCGGCAAGCTGAAGCAGACGCTGGTGTAGGAAGAGAGACATGAATTTTCCCAAGAGTGTGCGCCTGGTCGAGGTCGGACCGCGCGATGGCTTGCAGAACGAGGCGAAGCCCGTTCCGGTCGAAGCCAAGGTGAAGCTGATCGACGCGCTGTCGGCGGCCGGTCATTCGGCCGTCGAAGCCGGCAGCTTCGTGTCGCCCAAGTGGGTGCCGCAGATGGCCAACACGGACGAGGTGATGGCCAGGATCCAGCGCAAGCCCGGCGTTTCCTATCCGGTGCTGGTGCCCAACAAGCAGGGCATGAACGGCGCGGTGGAAGCGAAGTGCGAGGAGATCGCGATCTTCACCGCGGCCTCGGAAGCCTTCTGCCGCAAGAACACCAACTGCTCGATCGACGAGAGCTTCGAGCGCTTTGCGCCGGTGATGGAAGCCGCGCTGAAGCACGGCATGAAGGTGCGCGGCTACGTGTCGACGGTGATCGCCTGTCCCTACGACGGCAAGGTAGCACCCGAGAAGGTTGCAGAAGTGTCCGACCGTCTGTTCCGCATGGGCTGCTACGAGGTCTCGCTGGGAGACACGATCGGCGTCGGCACGCCGGGCGAATGCGTCGAGATGATCGACGCGGTCGCGGCGAAGGTGCCGCGCGAAAAGCTGGCGGCGCACTTTCACGACACGTACGGCCAGTCATTGGCCAACATCCTCGCCGTCATGGAACGCGGCATCGCCGTGTTCGACACGGCGGTCGCGGGACTGGGAGGATGCCCCTATGCCAAGGGAGCCTCGGGCAATGTCGGCACCGAGGACGTGATCTACCTGATGAACGGCCTCGGCATCCGCCATGGCGTCGATCTCGACGCCATCGCAAAGGCCGGCCGCGATATCTGTGTTGCTTTGGGTCGCGAGCCTGCGTCCAAGGTGGCGCAGGCGTTGAAGGCAAAGGCCGCCTGAACGGGGCCTGTACGGCGGCTTACTTCGTGGCCTTGTCGTAGGCGAGGCCGAAGCCGAGCAGCGGGACGTCGATGGCGATCGGCCGCTTGTTCTGGTCGAACACCGTGACCTTCAGGGTCGTGCCGGTCCGCATCGACGCCAGCAGCGGATCCTTCAGCGGCACATTGAGCAGGCAGCCGGACGCCGTGCAGGTTTGTACCGAAAACTTTTCTTCCGGCTTGGCGTCAACCTTAAGTTGAACAGGCTCGGCAAGGTTGATGCCGAGCGGGAGCTGCATGCCGAGCGTCGGCACCTTGTCGGCGCCCATGCGCGCGGCGAGCGAGAGAACGAGCTGCTTGTTCTCCTGTGCGAAGAGCTGCTGCACGGCGCGGCAATCCAGGATCTTGCCGTCGCCTGAGCACTCGACCCGCCATGCCGGCGGCGCGGCCTGCTGGTCTTGGGCAGCGGCCGGCGCAGACAGGCCGGCAACGGCGGCGAGAAGGGCGAGGGCGCGCTTGGAAGCGCGGAAGCGGCCGAAAGCTGACATGTCGAACGAAACCTCGCTGGAGTCTGAGTGTTGGGTGGACGAATAACTCCTGCACTTCGATCGTTCTGGCAAGTCCCCTCATGCACGAACGTTCAAGACGGTTGATCGGCCATAGCCCATAACAACCGAATGGACGCCTTACCCGGATTCCTGATCGCCGCTGTCGCTCTGGCCGGAAGTCCAGGGCCGGCGACGCTGAGCCTCGCGGCGGCCGGTGCGGCGTTCGGCGCGCGTCGGGGTCTTGCCTATCTCGCAGGGCTTACCGTCGGGATGGTGGCCGTCATGGGCGTCGTGGCGAGCGGTGTCGTCGGCTTGCTGCTGGCCGTACCTGGCGCCGCGCCCGTCGTGACGGCGCTTGCAACGCTCTACTTCGTCTGGTTGGCATGGCGCATCGCGACCGCGCCGCCCTTGGCGGAGAAGGGACCGGAGCGGCCGCCGCCGACTTTCGTCGCCGGGGTGCTGCTCTCCCTGATCAATCCCAAGGGCTACGCAGCGATGGCAGCGCTCTACTCGGGCTTTGTCCTGATGCCGGGACGAATCGCCCTCGATGTCGCCGTGAAGATGGCCGGGCTGACCCTCGTCATCGCGGCGGTGAACGTCGGATGGCTTCTCGTCGGCGCGGCCCTGACACGGCTGTTCCGCGATCCCCACAGCAACCGGATCATCAATTTGGTCTTTGCCGTGCTGTTGGTGGGCTCGGTGCTCGTTCTGCCATTTGCCTCGTAGCGAGATAATTGCGCTCGGGTGGCGAATATCTGACGAAATTCGTCGGAATTATTGAATTGATTCAATGCGCGGTCGATAAACGCGAGAGACGCCATGTTCCTAAATGGTGCAATGAACAATCCCGTATTGCCTTTCTCCGCGTTGTCACCCGTGGTGAGCGATCCGCCCGAGTCCCGCTTCATCGTGATGCTGGTTTATCCCGGCATCATGGCCATGGATGTCTATGGACCGCTCGAAGCCTTCGCCATGGCCAATAGCTCGTCCGGCCGCACGCTTTACCGGATGGCGATTGCGAGCATCGACGGCGCGCCCGTTCCGACATCGCTGGGTGTGCCGATTACGCCCAGCATGGCCGCCGGGGATATCAAGGAACCGATCGATACGCTGCTGGTATCCGGCGGCCGGGGGCAGGCAGAGGCGAGGCGTGATCAGGCCCTGATCGGTTGGCTGCGCGCCGGCAGCCGGGAGGCCCGTCGCACCGGCTCGATCTGCACTGGCGCTTTCCTGCTGGCTGCCGCCGGATTGCTCGATGGCCGGCGTGCCACGACCCACTGGGCGATGGGGGCGGAGCTCGGCCAGAACTACCCCAAGGTGACCGTCGACATCGACCCGATCTTCGTGCGCGACGGCAATGTCTACACCTCGGCCGGCGTCACGGCCGGCATCGACCTGGCACTCGGCCTGATCGAGGAGGATCATGGCCGCACCCTGGCGCTCCACGTGGCGCGTGCCCTCGTCCTCTACCTCAAGCGGCAGGGCGGGCAGTCGCAGTTCAGCAACCATCTTCAGGCGCAGTTCGCTTCCAGTCCGCCGGTTCGCTCGGCTCAGGAATGGGCGCTGAACAACCTGTCCATGGATCTCAGTGTCGAGGCACTGGCCCGGCAGGCGAGGATGAGCGAGCGCACCTTCCGCCGTACTTTCGTCGAGGAGACGGGGGAGACGCCGCGCGAGTTCGTCGAGCGCATCCGCCTCGAAGCGGCGCGTGATCTGCTCGAGGAAGTCCAGCTCGGCGTTCAGGCCGTTGCCACGCGCTGTGGCTTTGCCACCGTCGACAATCTGCGACGAGCGTTCGTGCGCCGTCTCGGCATCACGCCACAGCAATACCGGCTGCGTTTCGCGGGCCAATCGGCGGGCTGACAGCCTTATCGCCGCGTGAAGGGCGATTTGGCCGGAAGTGCAGTCACATTGGCCAAATCTGCCTCTCATCCACAGTAGCCTCTGCAATTTGTTGGAGCGATGTTCTTCCTGGGTGTTCGGGTGACTCCGAGCTGTGGGAACCAGGTGCTGTGGTGGGTACTACCGTATTGGCGTCGCGTAAGGCCGCGTGCTCGACTGCTCCCGATCGGGGGCAGGGCATGCGCTTGGGCATGACGGTCGACGAGATCGTCGAGCACCCAGCCTTGCACGGCCACATCCGCCGCCAAGCCCTGCTCCTCCTCCAGGCCTACGAAGGCAATCCGCGGCTCTCGTCCGTCTTTGCCACCCAGCAGCGCTGGCTGATGGGCCACATCGCCCTGTCCCTGCACTTCCGCGCCGCCTCGGCGGGAAGAAGCGGCGGGCTGACCGCCGCGAGATTCTTCGATGGCGTCGCCAAGCATGAAGTGGCGAGCCGCAACACGGCCGACGCCTTCATCAAGGAAATGCTGAAGTACGGCTACGTGCAGCACGTGGCAGGCGGGACGGACAAGCGCGTCCGTCCTCTGGAGCCGACGCAGCCCAGCATCGATGCCATCCACGGCTGGGTCGTCGTCCACCTGGCGACGCTCGACAAGCTCGATGGCGGAGGCCGGGTCGAGACTTATCTCGGCGTCCCGGATGCGATTGCCGATCTCCAGCCGCTGATCGCCGAAGGTCTCCTTTGCTCCCGCAGTATCCGGGAACCGGAGCGCACCTTTTCGCTGTTCACTTGGCTCGACAATGGCGGCGTCGTCATGGAGTGGCTGATTTCCGGCATCGACGAACGAGACGCCGGAGCCCCGCGCGTTCCGACCGGGATCGTGTCGATCGCGGCGCTGGCCGACTGGCTCAAGCTCTCCCGTACCCATCTGGCCCGCAAGCTGCGCGAAGCCGAGGAGATGGGCAGCATCGGCTGGGAGGGCAAGCGTGGCCGTTCGGTGATGTGGGTGTCGGACGGTTTCCGCCGCGAATATGCGCGGGCGCAGGCCGTCAAGCTCGCCATCATCGACGACGCCTTCAATGTCCGCTTTCGCCCGAGCGTCGCTCGGGTAGCAGCGGTGACGACAGATTCACCCAGAAATAGTCAGCATCCAGGAGGTCCTTCGAATTGATTGCGGAGTGAGCCGCCCATAGGTTCCTCGCATCGAGCGGCGGCGCCAAGCGCGCCGCGGACGGAATACCTGAAGCAGCGACATCGGTAGCGATGGGGCGCACGCCCCGTCGATGGCGAAGCCTTGCCCGGAGTGGGGCAGCGTAAAGAAGAGGCGGTCATGGTGGGATTGGCGACTACGGGGCAGGCGGCACGGCCGCGGCGACTCGTGCGCGCGGCGTTGCTGCTGTCGACGGCGCTGACAGGCGCTGCGGTCCTGACGACATATGCCGTGGCCCAGGACGCGACCTGGAAAACCAACCCCAATACGAGCTGGTTCGGCGATTCCAGCAACTGGTCGACCAACACGGTCCCGACCGGCGTGGCTTCCTTTGGTCAGTCGACCATCAGCAGCATCATCAACGACAACGATCGCTCGATCGGCACGATCCAGTTCAATGCCGACGCCAGGGCCTACAATTTCGACTTCTACGGCGGCAGCACCTTCACGTTCACCGGCGGCGGCATCGTCAACAATGGGAGCCAGGCGCAAAGCATCCGGGTCCAAAACGTCAACCTGCTATTCCAGAACGCAGCAAGCGCCGGCAACAACCTCATCACCTACGATCTCAACAGCAGCCTGGGCAAAATCGAGTTCTCCGGCACCAGCACGGCCGGCTCCGCCAACTTCACCAGTTCCTTTTCCGGGCTACTCGTCTTCAAGGACAGCGCCTCCGGTGGGACAGCAGCCCTTACCGGCGACAGCAGCACCGTTCTGGATATCACCGGCCTGACCACCGGCGGCACGACCATCGGGTCGATTGCCGGCGGTGGCTCGGTCCTGCTGGGCGCCAAGGCGCTCACGGTAGGTGGCAACAACACCACGAAGACCTACAGCGGCGTCATCTCGGGCGTCGGCGGTTCGCTGGTCAAGGTAGGCACCGGCACGCTGACCTTGACCGGCGCCAACACCTACACCGGCGGCACCACGGTCAATGCCGGCACCCTGCAGATCGGCAGCGGTGGCAGCCTCGCGACAAGCGGCGCGTTGACGATGAACGGCGGCACGTTCGATCTCAACGGCAACAATGTCGGCGTGACGAACCTGTCGGGAACCGGCGGCTCCATCGCGCTCGGCGCCGGCACGCTCTCGGTCAATCAACTCTCGTCGGGAGCCTATGCCGGCGCCATGACCGGGACCGGCAGCCTGTCCGTTACCGGCAGTGCGTCGCTGACGCTTTCCGGCACGAATACCTACAGCGGCGGCACGACCGTATCGGGCGGCGGGTCGTTGACGATTCAGAGCGACGCTGCGCTGGGCAACGCCAACGGCAGCCTGACGTTGGACAATGGCACGCTCGCCTTCGGCTCGGCCTTCAACCTTGCCTCGACACGCACGATCACGCTCGGCAGCGGTGGCGGCACGATCACGACGACCGGCAGCTCCGGCAACAACATGACGATCTCGGGGGCCATCAGCGGGTCTGGGGGGCTCACCAAGCAGGGCACCGGCACGCTCACCCTGTCGGGAACCAACGACTTCGCCGGCCTGACGATCGTCGGCAACAATGTCGTCAGCTACGTCGCCGTCAGTGCCGACAATCAGCTCGGGACGGCCGGCGCTGGCGTGACGGCCAACACGTTGGGCTTCCTCAAGGCGACATCAAGCTTCAGCAGCAGCCGCTCGTTCACGCTCACGCAAGGCTATGCAGGCTTCAGCGTCGACGCCGGCGCGACATTGACGTGGGACGGGGTCATTTCCGGCACCCCCCCAGCCGGCGGCCTTACGGTGCGCGGACCAGGCACGCTGGTCCTGACGGGAACGAACACCTATGTCGGGGGCACGGCGATCAGCGCCGGCACCACGCTGCAAATTTCGAGCGACGCCAATCTCGGCAACGCGTCCAACGCACTCACCTTCAATAGCGGCACCCTGGCGGTAACGTCGGACATGTCGACCGGCCGCGCCATCGCGCTTGAGTCGGGCTTCAACGGCACGATCTCGGTTTCCAGCGGCAAGACGCTGACCTACAGCGGGATCATCAGTGGCGATGGGTCCTCCCGCTTTATCAAGTCGGGCGCTGGAGCTCTGGTGCTGACCGGCGCGAATACCTACACCGGCGGCACGACGGTCAGCGATGGCACTCTGATCGGCACGACCAATACCCTGAAAGGCGATATCGCCAACAACGGCACGGTCCAGTTCAACCAGAACCTCACCTCGACCTACTATGGCAACATGAGCGGCTCCGGCAGGCTGGTCGTTACCGGCAATACCGGCGGCCAGTATCTCGTGCTGGCCGGTGCCAACACCTATAGCGGCGGCACGACGGTGTCGGGGCCGCCTGCCTTGATGGTCTCGAGCGACGGGGCGCTGGGGAGCGCCACCGGCGGCATCACCTTGGAGAATCTCGGCACGTTGAGGTTTGGCGCGAGCTTCGATCTCGCGTCGACGCGCGCGATCACGATCGGCAGCGGCGGCGGCCGGATCAACACCAACGGCTTCGATACGACGATCAGCCAGAGCATCACCGGCACAGGTTTCTTGGAAAAGGAAGGTGCCGGCACGCTAACCTTCGCGGCTGCCAATAGCTTCTCGAGCCTTAGTGTCTCGGGCGGCGTGTTGGTCGTCAGTGCCAACAATCAGCTCGGCGCCGGTACCAGTGCCGTATCGCTCCGCAACAACGCCACACTCAGGACAGCGTCGAGCTTCGGCGTCGGCCGATTCCTGGGACTCAGCGCGGGCGGCGGTACCGTGGACGTGACCGACGCGGCTGCGACCCTCACCTGGGGCTCGGAAGTCTACGGCAGTGGCACTCTCACCAAGGCCGGCGCCGGCAAGCTCAGCCTCACCGGGATCAACTCTTTTACCGGCGCCACAGTCATCACCGGCGGCACGCTGGCCATTGCCGGCAATGCGGGGCTGGGCAACGCCAACAACGGCGTTACTTTCGGCGGCGGCACGCTGCAGTTCCTCAACTCTTTCGATCTAGCCGGCACCCGGGCGATCACCCTGAACGCCGGCGGCGGCACGATCGATACGAACGGCTTCAACACCACGATCTCGCAGGTGATCGGCGGCGATGGCGGCCTGACCAAAGCCGGCGCCGGCACCCTCACGCTCACCGGCGTCAACACCTATCTCGGCGCGACCAGGGTCAGCGCCGGCACCCTGGTCGGCTCGACCGACAATCTGCGCGGCGACATCGTCAACGACGGCACCGTCGTGTTCGACCAGGGATTCACCAGCGAGACCTATGCCGGCGCGATGTCCGGCAGCGGATCCCTGGTGAAGTCGGGTCTCGGCGTGCTGGTCCTGACCGGGACGAACAGCTACTCGGGCGGCACGACGCTCAACGACGGCACGCTCCGCGTGTCCGCGGATGCCAACCTGGGCGGGGCCACCGGCACGCTCACCTTGGCCGGCGGCAGGATGGAGTTCCTGTCGAGCTTCGACTTTGCGGCCACGCGCAACATCGTCTCGTCGGGCGGCGGCGGCATCCTCTACCTGAACGGCAACACCGTGACGGTCGCCGGATCGGTCAGCGGCCCGACCGGCTTGTCCATACGCGACGGCAAGCTGATCCTGACCGGGAACAACACCATACAGAGCCTCGACGTCCGAGGCGGGACGCTGGCCGTGGCGTCGGTCGACAGTCTGGGTCTCGGCACCAGGAACCTCAGGCTCGCGCAAGACGGCACCCTGCAGTTCCTGTCGGGCTTTACGACCGCAAACTCTCTCGCGCTCTTGGGCAGCGACGGCAACATCGACACGAACGGCTTCGACGCGACCCTGACGGGGCAGGCCTTCGGCGGCGGCCGGTTGGTCAAGAAGGGCACCGGCGCGCTGACGCTGACGGGAAGCAACAGCTACACCGGCGGCACGCTGGTCAGCGGCGGCGCCTTGGCGGTGTCATCGGACGACAATCTGGGCACTGGCGGGCTGACGCTCGACGGCGGCGCGTTGAAGACTCTCGGAAACATCACCTCCAGTCGGGCGGTTACCCTTGGCGCCGGTGGCGGCACGATCGATACCGACGTCTTCACCTCGACCTTCAGCGGCCCGGTCGACGGCGCCGGACGCCTGAGCGTGGCAGGCACCGGCAAGCTCAGCCTTACCGTTGCCAATGCCTACAGTGGCGGCACGACCATCTCGGGCGGTAGCACTTTGTCGATCGCCAGCGATGCGGCGCTGGGCGACGTCAATGGCGGCGTCACCTTCGACAACGGCACCTTGCAGTGGCTCGGGACCTTCAACCTTGCGTCTACACGGGCAATTACGCTGAACGCCGGTGGCGGCACGTTCGACACCAACGGCTTCGATACGACGATCTCGCAGTCGATCAGCGGCGGCGGGCGCCTCACCAAGGGCGGCACGGGCACGCTGTACCTGGCTCCCGGCAATACCTACACCGGCGGCACGACCATCAACGGCGGCACGATCAGCATCGGCGTGAACACCGCGTTGGGCAATGCCACGGGCGGCCTCACGTTCAATGGCGGTACGCTGCGAACCACCGCTGACATCTCCCTCAACCATGCCATTTCGCTGAACGGCAATGGCACGATCGACAACCAGGCCATAACACGGCTCAATGGCATGGTCAGCGGCCCGGGCGATCTGACCAAGACAGGCAGCGGCGTTCTTGCGCTGATCGAGGCCAGTACCTTCACCGGCCGGCTGATCGTCAATCAGAGCGTCGTTGTCCTCCAAAAGGGGGTACCACTCGGCAATATCGTCGTTGCCAGCGGCGCCAGCGTGAATTTCCAGGATTGGGGCGTCAACAATACCTACGCCGGCGTGATCTCGGGGGATGGCAGGATCGCGCAAACCGGAAATGGGACGCTGACCCTTTCCGGGAACAATACCTATTCGGGCGGCACCACTGTCGGCGGCACCTCCAGCTCGGCTGTTCTGGCCGTCTCGTCGGATGCGAATCTGGGCGACGCGTCGGGCAACATCTACTTCAGTGGCGGCAAGCTCAGGTTCCTGTCGAGCTTCGATCTTGCGAGCACGCGAACCGTCAACATCAACAATTTCGGCGGAATATTCTCGCTGAATGGTGCGACGACGACGTTCGGCGGTGTGATCGAGAATGCGGGGCAGCTGACGATCGAAGGCCCCGGCACGATGACTTTTACCGGCGCCAACACCTACTCGGGCGGCACGACCGTTTCGGGCGGTGCGACCCTGGCCATCGGCAGCGACGGCGCGCTGGGTACGGGTGGCCTGACTCTGGGCGGCGGCACGCTGAAGTATCTCGCCAGCTTCAATCTTTCGAACGCGCGTGCCCTGACGCTCGACGCCGGCGGCGGCACATTCGACACCAACGGCTTCGACACGACGATCACGCAGGCGATTGGCGGCACTGGCGGCCTGACCAAGACCGGAGCCGGGACCCTGACCCTGGTAGGCGCCAACAGCTATACGGGCGCCACGTCAATCAATGGCGGTATCCTGGCCATTTCGGCGAGCACTCCTCTTGCCAGCACCAGCGGTCTTGCGATCAATGGCGGGACGCTGCAAGTCACAAGTGTCGCCTCCCTCAATCTGCCGGTCACATTGAACGGCGCGGCGACCTTCGATGTCGTCACCATGTTCGACGGCCTCAGCCTGTCCGGAAACGTCGGCGGCACCGGCAGCCTCGTCAAGACGGGCGCCGGCTCGCTGACGCTGCGCGGGACTGCCGACTATACCGGCGGCACGACGGTCAGCGGCGGCTCCCTGGTCGGCTCGGCTGCCAATCTCCAGGGCAACATCACGAACAACGCGATCGTCTATTTCGGACAGGATAGCGACGGCACCTATACCGGAGTGATGTCCGGCACCGGAAGGCTCAGCAAGTTCGGCTCGGCAACGCTGACCTTGACCGGCCTCAACACCCACCAGGGCGGCACGCATGTTACCGCCGGTACGCTCGCGGTCGGACAGGACGGGAACCTGGGCAGCGCCACCGCAGAAATCAGCCTCAGGAATGGCGGCACCCTTCGCTTCCTGTCGAGCTTCGATCTCTCCTCCGGCCGCGACGTCGAGTTGGTTACTTCCGGACGACTCCAACTCGTCAGTTCGACGAACAGGATCGCCGGTACGGTCCATGGACTGGGCGACCTCTTTATCGAGGGGCCGGGTACGCTGACCCTGGCGGGAACCAACAGCTTCTCCGGTGGCGTCGTCGTGACGGGCAGCACGCTCGCGGTCGGCGCCGATGCGAACCTTGGCGACATCAACAACAGCCTCACGCTCGACACCGCCACCTTGCAGTTCCTGTCGAGCTTCAATCTCGCGGGAACACGGGCGATCTCCCTGGCCGGTGGAGCCTCGATCGATACCAACGGCTTCAATGCGACGATCTCGCAGGCGATCGGCGGGACCGGCGGCCTCAACAAGGTCGGCACCGGCACACTCAGCCTCACCGGCGCCAACACCTACAGCGGCACCACGGTCATTTCCGGCGGCACGCTGGCCATTGCCAGCGACGCCGCCTTGGGCAACGTCAACAACGGCGTCACCTTCGGCGGCGGAACCCTTCAGTTCCTGGCCAGCTTCGACCTGGCGAACACGCGGGCGATCACGCTGAACGCCGGCGGCGGTACGATCGACACCAACGGCAACGACACCACGGTAGCGCAGGGGATCGGCGGGATCGGCGGTCTGACCAAGACCGGGAACGGCGTACTCACCTTGGTCGGTGCCAACACCTACTCGGGCGGGACGACGGTGGCCGGTGGCGTCCTGCGGCTCGGCACGGGCAGTTCACTTCTGTCGACCGCTGCCGTGACGATGACGGGCGGCACCTTCGAGCTTGACGGCCAGTCTCAGGTCATTGGCTCCCTGTCGGGTACCGCTGGCAGTGTGCTCATCGACGGCACCTTCTTGCAGGTGCAACAGGCGGTCAACACCACCTTCGGCGGCACGATCGATGGCAGCGGCCGGCTGGTCAAGGCCGGCGCCGGCACGCTGACGCTCAGCGGTTCGAACACCCACACCGGCGGCACCGCGATCGGTAGCGGCTCCTTGGCCGTGGCGAGCGACGCGGCTCTGGGCGGCGCGAGCGGTATCCTCGCCATTGAAGGCGGTTTCCTGCGCACGACGGCGACATTCTCCACGGCCCGGACGACGACCCTGCTGAACGGTGGCGGTTTCGAGGTCGACAACGGCATAACGCTCACTCATAGCGGCGAGATCAGCGGCTCGGGCTACCTGGTGAAGACGGGGCTGGGTACGCTCGTGCTCTCGGGCACGAACACCTATACCGCCGAGACCGTCATCGGCATGGGCACGCTGAAGGTGACGAACAACGCGGCCCTGGGTGCAGCGAGCGCGACCCTGCGAATCCAGGGCGGTACGCTGCTGACCGACACCGACCTCGTTCTGACCCGCGATGTGCAGAGCAACGGCAGCGGCAATACGATTCGCGTCGACGCCGGCACGACCACCCTGCAGGGTGCGTTGAGCGGTTGGGGCACGCTGAGCAAGACCGGCGCCGGCACGCTGAAGCTGGTCGGCACGAGTAGCTATTCGGGCACGACGATGGTTCTTGCCGGCATCTTGCAGGGCGACACGTCGACCTTGCGCGGCAGCATCAACAACCAGGCACAGGTCGTCTTCGATCAGGACACGGACGGCTCCTTCACCGGCGTCATCAACAACGTCGGCGCGGTCACAAAGCGCGGCAGCGGCGTGGTCACCTTTGACGCCAACCAGAGCTACGAAGGCGGCACGACCGTCGCGGCCGGCACGTTGCGCCTCGGCACCGGCATCTCGCTGTCGAGCTCCGGCAGCCTCACGATCAACGCCGGTACCTTCGACCTGAACGGCAACAACCAGACGGTCGGCACTCTGGCCGGCACCGGGGGCACGCTCGCCCTGGGCAGCGGCACGCTGACGGTCGACCAATCGACGAACACGGGCTTTGCCGGCGTGATCACGGGCTCGGGCGCCTTCGTCAAGAACGGCAGCGGGACGCTCACCCTCACGGGTGCCAACACCTACAGCGGCGGCACGACCGTCAACGGCGGCATCCTGCGCGGCACGACGGAGAGCCTGCAGGGCAACATCGTCACCAATGCCGCCGTCTACTTCTTTCAGGCCACGACAGGGACCTATGCCGGTGCGATGTCGGGCAGCGGCTCGATGCTGGTGACCGGCGGCGCCACGGTCATCCTCACCGGCAACAGCACCTACAGCGGCGGCACCACCGTCGGCGCGGGCAACATCCTGCAGCTCGGCAACGGCGGCACGACCGGCTCGATCGCAGGCAACGTCGTCACCCTCGGGACGCTGGCCTTCAACCGCTCCGACGACATCGTTTTCGCCGGCGACATCAGCGGCATCGGCGGCATCAGCCTGATGGGGCCGGGTGCCGTTACACTCACCGGCAACAACACCTTCACCGGCGATATCACCGTCGGCGGCACGATCCGCGCCGGCAGCGATTCCGAGCTGGGGCCGATCGGCAATGTCCTGCGCCTCGCCGGTGGCACCGTGCAGGCGACCGCGAGCTTCACGAGCACCCGGCCGTTCGAACTCGCGTCCGGTACCGGCACCTTCGACACCAACGGCAACGACCTGACACTGTCTGGCATCGTTTCCGGTAGCAGCGCGCTCGCCAAGATCGGCACGGGCACCCTGATCCTGAGCGGTGCCAATACCTACACCGGCGGCACGAACGTCCTTGCCGGCATCCTGCAGCTCGGCGCCGGCGGAAGCCTCCTGGCCGGCAGCAGTCTCAATATTCTCGGCGGGACGTTCGACCTGAACGGCGCCAGCCAGACGGTCGGCGAACTGGCGGGCCTGAACGGTGCGGTTACGCTGGGCAGCGGCACGCTCACCGTGGACCAGACCACCGACACCACGGTCGGGGCGGTCATTTCCGGGGCCGGCAGCCTGGTGAAGACGGGCAGCGGTCGGCTCACGCTCGTCGCTGCCAACAGCTACACCGGCGGTACGACGGTCTCCGGAGGGACGCTTGCCGGATCGACCGGCAGTCTGCAGGGGGACATTCTCAACGACGCGGCGGTGGTCTTCGATCAGGCCACGGATGGCACTTACGCCGGCACCATGTCCGGCACCGGCACCCTGACCAAGACGGGCAGCGGCAACCTGACCCTGAGCGGGGCCAACAGCTACAGCGGCGGCACGACGGTTTCGGCAGGCACGCTGACGGGCACGTCGACCAGCCTGCAGGGCGCCATCCTCAACAACAGCCTGGTGACCTTCGATCAGAATTTCGACGGCGCCTATGCCGGCGTCATGTCGGGCAGCGGCAGCCTGACCAAGAGCGGCGCCGGCAATCTCACGCTTTCGGGGGCCAACAGCTACAGCGGCGGCACGACGGTTTCGGGCGGCACGCTGACGGGCACGACGACGAGCCTGCAGGGCGCCATCCTCAACAACGCGGCCGTCGTATTCGACCAGGCCTTCGGTGGCACCTATGCCGGCATCGTGTCGGGCAGCGGCAGCCTGACGAAGAGCGGCGGCGGCAACCTGACGCTCTCGGGCGCCAACAGCTACAGCGGCGGCACGACGATCTCGGGCGGCACGCTGACGGGTACGACGACGAGCCTGCAGGGCAACATCGCCAACAGCGGCACGCTGTCCTTCGATCAGGCGACCGCCGGTACCTATGCCGGCATCCTGTCCGGGGCCGGCAACCTCGTCGTCGCCAACGGCGACGTCACCTTGACGGGCGCCAATACCTACTCCGGCACCACGACGGTGCAGGGCGGCGCGACCCTGCGTCTCGGCACCGGCGGCAATCTCGGCGCGACGCGGCTTCTGGATGTCAACGCCACGGGTACGTTCGATCTCGCCGGCCGAACGCAGACGGTCGGCGGCCTCACAGGCGCCGGCACGGTGCAGCTCGGCACCGGCGGCGGCTTGACGGTCGACCAGGCCACCAGCCAGACCTTTGCCGGCGTCATCTCCGGTGATGGCTCTCTGACCAAGGCGGGCAGCGGCACGCTCGTGCTCAGCGGCGCCAACACCTACACCGGCGGCACGATCGTGAGCGCCGGTGTCCTGCAGATGGGAGCGGCTAATGCGATGCCGCTCTTCCGCGCGCTCACGGTGAACGGTGGCACCTTCGACCTCAATGGCTACAACCAGATGGTCGGCACCCTGTCCGGCAGCGGTGGCACCATCGATCTCGGCGCTGCGACTCTGACGCTCGTTCAGCCGTCGGAAGCCACCTATCACGGTGCCATCGTCGGCACGGGTGCGTTGGATATTCAAGCCGGCGGAGGCGTAAGGATCACGCTGACCGGCGCGAACACGTACAGCGGCGGCACGACGCTGAGCGGTGTGTGGCTCACCGGCACGACGGACAGCCTGCAAGGCAATATCGCCGCCAGCGCCAATTCGCTGGTCGCCTTCGATCAGGGAACATCGGGCACTTATGCCGGCGTGATCTCCGGCAACGGCGCGCTGGTGAAGCAGGGCGGCGGCACCGTGGCGTTGACCGGCGCCAACACCTACACCGGGTCCACGAACGTCTATGAGGGTATCCTGCGGCTCGGCGCCGGCGGCAGCCTGTCGGCCAGCACCTCTCTCTTCATTCTTGGCGGCACGCTCGACCTGAACGGCGCCAGCCAGACGGTCAGCGAACTGAGTGGCGCGTACGGCACCATCACGCTGGGCAGCGGCACGCTCACCGTGAACCAGACCACGGACACATCGACCGGGGTGAACATCTCCGGCTCCGGCAGTCTCATCAAGACGGGCAGCGGTCGGCTCACTCTTACTCAGACGAGCAGCTACACCGGCGGCACGACGGTCGGTGGCGGCACCCTGCGGATCGGCTTCAGCAACATTCTGGCGGCGACCGGCAGCGTCGCCCTGACCGGCGGCACCTTCGATCTCGACGGCCATGCTCAGACGGTGGGCGGTCTATCGGGCACGGGCGGTGCGGTGGCGCTGGGCAATGGCGGCGTGCTGACGGTGAACCAGAGCAGCAACACCAGCTTTGCCGGCGCCATCGGCGGTAACGGCAGCTTGATCAAGACGGGCAGTGGCACGCTGACGCTGAGCGGCACCAGCAACTACAGCGGCGGCACGACCGTCTCGGGCGGCACGCTGATCGGCACGACGTCGAGCCTGCAGGGCGATATCGTCAACAACGCCGCCGTGGTGTTCGACCAGGCGACACTGGGCACATACGCCGGCAACATGTCGGGCAGCGGCACGCTCACCAAGACCGGCAGCGGGATCCTGGTGCTGAGCGGCGGCAACAGCTACGGCGGCGGCACGACCGTGTCGGGCGGAACGCTGGCCGGCACGACGGCGAGCCTGCGAGGCGACATCCTCAACGACGCGGCCGTGGTGTTCGACCAGGGCAGCGACGGCACCTATGCCGGCGCCATGACTGGCAGCGGTACCTTGACGAAGATCGGCAGCGGCACGCTGACATTGACGGGCGCCAACGCCTACGGCGGCGGGACGATGATCGGCGGCGGCGTGCTCTCGGTCGCCAGCAACGCGGCACTCGGTGCGGCGGGCGGCAGTCTCGCGTTCGATGGCGGCACGCTGCAGACCACGGCCACCTTTGCAATGGCGCGTGCCACGATGCTGGACAGCGACGGCGGCACGTTCGATGTGGTTGACGGCACGGCGCTGACGCAGAACGGCAACATCACCGGCAGCGGCGGCCTCATCAAGCAGGGCGGCGGCACGCTCGTCCTGGGGGGCACAAACAGCTACGGCGGCGGCACGACGGTCTCGGGCGGCATCTTGATCGGCACGACGGCCAGCCTGCAGGGCGACATCCTCAACAACGCCGCCGTCGCCTTCGACCAGGACACCGACGGCATCTATGCCGGGACCATGAGCGGCAGCGGCAGCTTGACGAAGATCGGCGCCGGCAACCTCACGCTTAGCGGCACCAGCAGCTACGGCGGCGGCACGA
The DNA here is from genome assembly GCA_020160995.1 of Pseudomonadota bacterium. Classification (GTDB taxonomy): domain Bacteria; phylum Pseudomonadota; class Alphaproteobacteria; order Reyranellales; family Reyranellaceae; genus Reyranella. Next base: position 27,281 of record JAIUOY010000152.1, read on the forward strand.
CGGTCTCCGGCGGCATCCTGACCGGCACGACGACCAGCCTGCAGGGCATCATCGTCAACAACAGCTCGGTGGTGTTCGACCAGGCGACGAACGGTGCTTATGTCGGCAACATGTCCGGCAGCGGCACGCTCATCAAGGCGGGCAGCGGGAACGTGACGCTGAGCGGTACCAACAGCTATGCCGGTGGCACGACGGTGTCGGCCGGCACGCTGACGGGCACGACCGGCAGCCTGCAGGGCACCATCGTCAACGACGGTGCCGTCGTCTTCGACCAGAGCACGATTGGAACCTATGCGGGCGACCTGAGCGGCAGCGGCGCACTCGTCGTCAGCGGCGGCGGCGCGGTCCTCCTCACCGGCACGGTCAGCCACACCGGCGGCACGACCATCGCGGCCAGCACCATCCTGCAGATCGGCGACGGCGGCACGGCCGGCTCGCTGGCCGGCAATGTCGTCACCAACGGCACCCTGTCGTTCTACCGCTCCGACGATATCGTCTTCGCCGGCAATATCAGCGGCAGTGGCGGGGTGACTCTGATGGGCAGCGGCAGCGTCACGCTGACCGGCAGCAACACCTATACCGGCGCCACCACGGTGGGCGGCGGCGTCATCGTCGCCAGCTCGGACGCCAACCTTGGTCCGACCGGCAACCTGCTGGTCCTGAACGGCGGCGCCGTGCAGGCGATCGCCAGCTTCTCGACGACGCGGCCGGTCGAATTGGGGGCCGGCGGCGGCACCTTCGATACCAACGGCTACACGCTGACGCTCGGGGGCACGGTCTCGGGCGACGGCAGGCTGACGAAGAGCGGCGCCGGCACCCTCGTTCTGGCCGGCACCGCCAGCTACTCGGGGGGCACGACGGTGAACGGTGGTGTCCTGCAGGGCACGACCGACAGCCTGCGAGGCGACATCACGAACAATGCCGTCGTTGCCTTCAACCAGATCACGGCTGGAACCTATGCCGGTGCCATCTCCGGCACGGGTGCCGTCACGATCGACGGCGCCGTCTCCTTCACGGGCGCAAACACCTACGCGGCCGGCACGACGATTTCGACGGGTTCGTCGCTGACGCTGAGCGGCGCCGGCTCGATCCAGGGCAACGTCGCCAATGACGGCACCCTGCAGTTCGCAGGGAGCGGCACCACCACGTTGGGCGGTGCGATCTCGGGCAGCGGCGCGGTGCAGCAGGTGAGCGGCATGACGGTGCTGACCGGCGCCAACAGCCATACCGGCGGCACGACGATCAGCGGCGGCACCCTGCAGCTCGGCACCGGCGGCAGCCTGGCGTCGAGCGGCGCGATGACCGTGGACGGCGGCACCTTCGACCTGAACGGCAATGCCCAGACGGTCGGTGCGCTGTCCGGCACAGGCGGCGCGGTGGCGCTGGGCGTTGGCGGCGTGCTGACGGTGAACCAGAGCGGCAACACCAGCTATGCCGGCGCCATCGGCGGCAACGGCAGCCTGGTCAAGGCGGGCAGCGGCACGCTCACGCTGGCGGGTGCCAACACGCACGCCAACACCGTGGTGAATGGCGGCGTCCTGCAGCTTGGTGCGGGCGGCTCGCTGGCTGCGACCAGCACCCTCACGGTCAATGGTGGTACCTTCGACCTCAACGGCAACACGCAGACGATTGCCGCACTGGCCGGTACGGGCGGCGCGGTCGCGCTGGGCAACGGCGCCTTGACGGTCGATCAGGCCGGCAACACGAGCTATGCCGGTGCGATCGGCGGCGCAGGCAGCCTCACCAAGGCCGGCAGCGGCACGCTCCTCCTGGCCGGCCTGAACAGCTACACCGGCGGCACGACGGTCGGCGGCGGCACGTTGCAACTGGGCATCGATGGCGCCCTGGCTGCAGGCGGGGCGTTGACGGTGAACGGCGGCACGTTCGACCTCAACGGCTACAACCAGACGGTCGGTTCTCTTTCCGGCACGGGCGGCGCGGTCGCGCTGGGTAGCGGCACGCTGACGGTCGACCAGAACGGTACCACGACCTACGCCGGCTCGATCGGCGGTGCGGGAACCCTGATCAAGGCGGGCAACGGCACGCTGATCCTGAGCGGGGCGAACAGCCTGACCAACACGGTCGTGAGCGGCGGCGTCCTGCAGGGCACGACCGCGAGCCTCCAGGGCGGGATCGTCAACAACGCCGCAGTCGTCTTCAATCAGAGCGCGACCGGCACCTACGCCGGAGCGATGTCCGGTACCGGCTCGGTGACGGTGAACGGCGGCGGCATCGTCGTCGTGACGGGCGCCAACACCTATACGGGCGGCACGACGATTGCGGCGGGCAGCACGCTGCAGCTCGGCGTCGGCGGCACGACCGGCTCGATCGCAGGCAGCGTGGCGGTCGACGGCACGCTCACCTTCTATCGTTCCGACAATATCGTCTTTGCCGGCAACATCAGCGGCAACGGCGGCATCAAGCTGATGGGTACGGGCTCGGTGGATTTCACCGGCACCAACACTTTCACCGGCGGCGTTTCCGTCGGCGGAATCCTGCGTGCCGGCAGCGACAGCCAGCTCGGCCCGGCCGGCAGCACGCTCACCCTCGACGACGGCACGGTGCAGGCCACTGCGGGCTTCAGCTCCGACCGCCAGATCGTGCTGGCCGGCAGCGCCGGCACGTTCGACACGAACGGCTTCACGCTCGCGCTGACCGGCGTCCTGTCGGGCAGCGGCAACCTGATCAAGGTCGGCGCCGGCACGCTCGTGCTTGTCGGCACGACGTCCTACACCGGCGACACCTTCGTAAATGGTGGCACGCTGCAGGGCACGATGGCGGCGCTGTCGCGCAACATCGTCAACAATGCCATCGTCACTTTCGCGGACTCCGGCGTCTATGGCGGGATCATGTCGGGCACCGGCGCGCTGCTGGTCGCTGGCGGCACGACGGTCGGCTTCTCCGGTGCCAACACCTATACCGGCGGCACGTTCGTCCAGGCGGGCGGTACGCTTAACCTCGGCACGGGCTCGATCGCGGGCGGCGTGGAGAACGAAGGGTTGGTGCGCTTCGCCGGTGCAACCCCGATGAGCTTCAGCGGCAGCATCGCCGGCAACGGCTCACTCCTTGTCGACGGCTCGCTCGTTCTGACGGGTGCCAATAGCTACACCGGCACGACGCAGATCGAAGCCGGCACCCTTCAGCTCGGCCTCGGCGGCAGCCTGTCGTCGAGCACGCTGCTCGACCTTGGCAACAATGGCGGCACCTTCGACCTCAACGGCCAGACGCAGACGGTCGGCGGCATTGCCGGCGACGGCTCGACGAATATCCTGCTGGGATCGGGTGCACTCACCGTCGATCAGGCGGCGAACGGATCGTTCGGCGGTCAGATCGGTGGCAGCGGCAGCCTGATCAAGTCGGGTGCCGGCACGCTCGCTCTTTCGGGTAGCAACACCCAGGCCAACACGGTCGTCAACGGCGGCACCCTGCAGCTTGGCGCGGGCGGCAGCCTGGCGGCGACAAGCACGCTCGCCGTGAATGGCGGCACGTTCGACCTCAACGGCCAGAGCCAGACGGTCGGCGCCCTTTCCGGCACCGGCGGCACGGTCGGCCTGAATGGCGGCGCGGCGCTCACGGTCAACCAGAACGTCGACACGAACTATGCCGGCGCGTTCGCCGGCAACGGCAGCCTGGTCAAGGACGGCGGCGGCACGCTGGCCTTGACTGGCGCCAGCAGCCACACCGGCGGCACGGTGATCAACAACGGCACGCTGCAGCTCGGCGCAGGCGGCAGCCTGGCCTCGACCGGCGCAGTGGCGGTGAATGGCGGTACGTTCGACCTGAATGGCCAGTCCCAGACCGTGGGCTCGCTGTCGGGCAGCGGCGGGACCGTGGCCCTCAACAACAACGGTGCGCTGACGGTCAACCAGAGCACGAACACGAGCTATGCCGGCGTCGTCGCCGGCAGCGGCAGCCTGACCAAGTCGGGTAGCGGCACGCTCACGCTGACGGGCACCAACAGCTACACCGGCGGCACGACCGTCACGGGCGGCACCTTGGCGGGCACGACGTCGAGCCTGCAGGGCGACATCGTCAACAATGCCAACGTGGTCTTCGATCAGGTGGGCGCGGGCGTCTATGCCGGCGCCATGTCGGGTACCGGCACGCTGACCAAGAGCGGCACGGGTACCGTCGTGCTGACGGGCGAGAACACCTTCAGCGGCGGGACGATCATCACCGGCGGCATCCTGCAGATCGGCAATGGCGGCACGACCGGCTCGCTGGCCGGCAACGTCCAGAACGACGGCACGCTGGCCTTCTTCCGTTCCGACAACATCACCTTCGGCGGCGACATCAGCGGCACCGGCGGCCTGCTGTTCATGGGCAACGCCACCGTGACGCTGACCGGCAACAACACCTTCACCGGCGGCATCGCGATGGGCGGCGGCACGCTCGTGGTCGGCGCCGACTCCGAGCTGGGCGGCGCCGGCAGCACGCTGACCCTGGCCGGCAGCACGGTGCAGGCGACGGCGAGCTTCACCAGCAACCGCGCCATCGTCCTCTCGACCGGCGGCGGCACCTTCAACACGGGCGACAACGTGCTCACCTTGGCCGGCGTGGTCTCGGGCGTCGGTGGCCTGGTGGTGGGCGAGGGCAGCTCGGTCGTTCTCACCGGCGCCAACACCTACAGCGGTGGCACGACGATCTCGTCGGGCGCGCTGCTCACCCTGGGCGGCTCGGGTTCGATCCAGGGCGACGTCGCCAACAGCGGCACGATGCAGTTCGCCGGGACGGGCACCACGTTCGGCGGTGCGATCTCGGGCAGCGGTGCAGTCCAGCAGGTGAGCGGCACCACGGTGTTGACGGGCAACAGCAGCCACACCGGCGGCACGACGATCACCGGCGGCACCCTGCAGCTCGGCATCGACAATGCGCTGACGATGGCGGGTGCGCTCGCGATCAACGGCGGCACGTTCGACCTCAGCGGCTACGCCCAGACGATTGGCGCCCTGTCGGGCTCAGGCGGCGGCGTGGCGTTGAACGGCGGCGCGCTGACGGTGAACCAGACCGGCAACACGACCTACGCCGGTATCGTCAGCGGCGCGGGCAGCTTCATCAAGGAGGGCAGCGGCACGCTCGTCCTGACGGGCGCCAACACCAATGCGAACACTGTCGTCAACGGCGGCACCCTGCAGGGCACGACCAGCAGCCTGCAGGGCAACATCGCCAACAACGCCACGGTCGTCTTCGATCAGGCGGCGACGGGCACCTATGCCGGCAACATGTCGGGCAATGGTGGGCTCGCCAAGAACGGCAGCGGTACGCTGATCCTGAGCGGCGACAACTCCGGCTATACCGGCACGACCACCGTCAACGCCGGCCTGCTGCAGATCGGTGACGGCATAGGCGGCACGGCCATGGCCGGCAACATCGTCAACAACGCCGCGGTCGCCTTCATGGCGGGCGGGGCCGGCCTCTCCTACGGCGGCTCGATCTCGGGCAGCGGTGGCGTCAGCGTTGCGGGTACGGCGCAGACGACCTTCACCGGCACGCACAGCTACACCGGCGGCACGACGGTCACCTCGACGGCGGGCCTCAATATCGGCAACAGCACGACGACGGCCAAGATCGTGGGCGCGCTGACAGCCGATGGCGGCCTCGTCAACTTCGTCAATGCCGACCTGTCGGGCATGGGCGCAATCACGGCCCGCAACGGCGGTACGCTCGGCTTCTCGAGCTCGGCCAGCGCGGCGGCGACGGCGCTCCTGGTGGCCGATGCAGCCAGCGCGCTCGCATTCTCGGATGCCAGCACCGCTGGCGCGTCGACGATCACCAACAGCGGCAATGTCCGTTTCACGGGAAACAGCAACGGCGGCACCGCGCGCTACATCGGCAGCGGCGGCGATCTCTCGATCGCCGGCATCGCGGGCAGCGGCACGGCCATCGGCTCGATCGAGGGTTCCGGCACCGTCTCGCTGGGCGGCAAGCAACTCGCGGTCGGCGGCAACAACCAGTCGACGCAGTACAACGGCGTCATTGGTGGTGCGGGCGGTTCGTTGCTGAAGCAGGGCACCGGCACGCTGACCTTGACCGGCAACAACACCTACAGCGGCGGCACGACCGTCACGGGCGGTCTGGTCAACTTCGCGACGCTGGGCAACTTCGGCACCGGCAACGTCACCCTGAACGGCGGCGGCGTGCAGTGGGCCGCCGGCACGTCGACGGACATCTCGGTCCGGCTGGCGGCGTTCGGCGTCAATGGCGGCACGCTCGACACCAACGGCAACAACGTCACGCTGGCGACCGGCATCTCCGGTTCCGGCAGCCTGACCAAGGCCGGCAATGGCGTGCTCACGCTGGCGGGCAACAACACCTACACCGGCGGCACCTTCGTCACCGGCGGTTCGATTGCGCTGACCGGCAGCATCGCGGGTCCGGTCGGCGTGAGCGGCGGCCTGTTCAAGGCCAATGGCACGATCGACGGAACGGTGACCGTGGGCGGGAGCGGTACCTTGGGTGGCAGTGGCACGGTGGGCGGCATCGTCGTCAACGGCGGCACCGTGGCGCCCGGCAATTCGATCGGCACCCTGACCGTCACGGGCAACTACGTGCAGACGGGCGGTATCTATCAGGTCGAGGTCAATTCCTCGGGCCAGTCCGATCGCATCAACGTCACCGGCACCGCCACGCTGAACGGCGGCACGGTGCAGGTGGTGGCCGATCAGACCGGCACCTACGCCCGCAACACGTCCTATACGATCCTGACGGCGACCGGCGGCATCACGGGCACCTACTCGAACGCCACCAGCAACCTCGCCTTCCTGACGCCGACGCTGAGCTACAGCAGCACCAGCGTGACCTTGATGCTGGAGATGCTGCAGAGCGCCTTCCGGAATGCGGCGCAGACGCCGAACCAGGCGGCGGTCGGCGCGGCGCTCGACGCGGCGGCACCCACGGCGACCGGCGACTTCGCCAACGTGATCAACGCCCTCTCGGTGCTGGACACGCAGCAGGGGCCGGCGGCGCTGACGGCGATCAGCGGACAGAACTACTCGGCGCTGAGCTCGGCCAGCGTGCAGTCCGCCCAGCTCTTCATGAGCAACTTCGCCAACCAGGCGAGCGGCGCCACCCGCGGTGGCGGCACGGCACAGGCCGCGGGCGCCTCCAGCCGCGTCCAGCTCGCCGAAGCGTGCAGCATCGCGTGCGATACGACGGCGACCGGCACCTGGGGAGCCTGGGGCGGCGCCATCGGCGGGTTCGGCACCATCGGCGGCAACAGCAACTCGAGCACCGTCACCTACAATCTCGGCGGCTTCGCCGGCGGCATCGACCGTCAGGTCACCGAAGAGCTGCTGGTGGGCTTCACCCTCGGCTATTCGAGCGGCACGCAGTGGACGTCGGGCTTCTCGGGCCGCAGCACGTCGAACACCTACCAGGCCGGCCTCTACGGCTCCTTCCTGAAGGGCCCGGTCTACGTCGATGGCCTCGTGGGCTATGCCTATTCTGACAACCAGATGCTGCGGCAGATCCAGATCCCGGGTCTGAATTCGCGAGTCGCTACCGGCCAGACAGGCACCAACCAGTTCTTCGGTCAGATCGAAGCCGGCTATCGCATCGATCTCGGCACGACGGCGAATGCCTACCTGACGCCGTGGGCCCGCCTGCAGGGCTCGACCGCGACACAGAATGGCCTCACCGAGAGCGGTGCGGACTCGCTCAACCTCATCGTCGCGTCGCAGACGACCAACTCGCTGCGCTCGGTGCTGGGCGTTACCCTGGGTGGCGAGATGGACATCGGTTCGGGCAACAAGCTCGCCGGCCAGTTCAAGGTAGGCTGGGCGCACGAGTTCGCCAGTACCGACCGGCCGGTGACGGCATCGTTCGTCGGCGCGCCGGCCCTGCCGTTCACGACCTTCGGCGCCGCGCCGCTGCGGGACGGCGTGATCCTCGGCCTCAACGCCACGGCGAATATCGGCGAGCGCACCAACCTGTTCCTTCGCTACGAGGGCGAGTTCCAAGGCATCGACAACTCCCACGCCCTCTCGGCCGGCATCCGCTTCACCTGGTAGGGCAGCGGCTTATGCCAGGGCGGGCCGGACGACCGGCTCGTCGCGGATGGGAAAGTGCAGCAAGGCGGCGATGCCGCCCGCGGCGGCGGTGGCAAGCCAGATCGGGTCGAACGAGCCGGTCTGCTCGAATAGCCATCCGCCGCTCCACGCCCCAAGGAATGCGCCGATCTGGTGGTTGAGGAAGCAGAGGCCGAACAGCATGCCGAGATTGCCCGTTCCGAAGATGCGCGCGATCAGCCCGCTGGTGAGCGGCACCGTGCCGAGCCCGAGCAGGCCCAGAACGCCGGCAAAGGCCAGGGCGACAAACTCCGTCTTGGGCAGGAACACCAGCGCGACGATGGCCAGCCCGCGCGCGATGTAGATCCAGCCCAGCACGAGCTGCGGGCGGTACCAGGTCCCGAGCAGGCCGCACAGCCAGCTTCCAAGGGCATTGCAGCCGCCGAACACCGCCAGCGCCGCCGCGCCGAGCGCGACGGGCAGGTGGCACGTGACGAGATAGCTCGGGAAGTGCACGGCGAAGAAAGCGAGCTGGAAGCCGCAGGTGAAGAAACCCAACGTGAGCAGGATGTAGCCGCGGTGGCTGACGGCCTCCTTGAGGGCCTCCCCGAAGGAGACTTCGCGCTTGAGCGACAGCGGCGCCTGCAAGGCCCGACGGTCGGTCCCGAGAAAGACGAAGGCCAGCGGCGCGGAGATCACCATTGCCAAGGCGAGCCCAAGGAGGGCGGCGCCTACACCGTTCGCTTCGATCACGAACTGCGTCGCAGGCACGACGACGGCGCCGCCGATGGAACCGATGGCGCTCGCCGTTCCCATCATCGCCGTCCGGCGTTCCGGCGGCGCGGCCCGTCCGACCGCCGCCAGCACCGTGCCGTAGCTGGTGCAACTGAGGCCGATACCAACCAGCACGCCCGTGCCGACCATGGCGGGCCAGAGGCCCGGCATGGTCGCGGTCAGCGTTAGGCCCAGCGCGTAAGCAATGGCGCCCGCGACCACGACGGGCGCGGCGCCATGCCGGTCGGCAATTGCGCCGGCGACCGGCTGCGCCAGTCCCCAGACAAGGTTGTGAAGCGCAATCGCCAGCGCGAACATCGAGAGCGACAGGCCCCATTCCATCGAGGCAGGGCCCAGGATCAGGCCGTAACTCTGGCGAATGCCCATCGCGACCGACATGATCACCGCACCGGCGACGATCGTCAGGTACACACCGCGCGATACTCGAGAAGTCATTGTGCGCTCCGACAAGGGGGAGCACAGAAGTGTCTCCTCCCGTCATCGCGAACAAACGAAAACCCGTTACGCCGCGTGAGTGCTAGTCACTCGTACGATACGCATCGAGCGGCTGGAACTCGGACAGTAGCCAGCGCCGGAAGGCCACGACCTCCGGCCGCTTCATCGTGTCGGGCAGGCCTACGAACCAGTACCCCGTCCTGGCGACGACGACGGGATCGCAGAATCTCACGAGCTTGCCGGCGTCGAGTTCGGCGCGGGCAAAAGGCAACCGGCCGATCGCGACGCCCAAGCCGCGGCAGGCGGCATCGAGGGCCATGTCGATCGTGTCCACCGTGAGGCTACGTTGGGGATCTATGGCGCCAAGGCCGCTGCCGCGCACCCAGGCCGCCCAATCGTCGGAAGCGCTGGTCAGATGAATGAGCGGCGCCGCGCGCAATCGCGCCACGGGATCGGCGATCCTGGCGAGGGACTTCAGGAAGTCGGGTGAGCAGACGGGCACGAGTTCTTCCGATAGGAGGAGAGTCGCCTCCAGATCCGGCCAGTTGCCGGTGCCCATGCGAATGGCGAGATCGACGCCATCGTTGGGAAAGTCGACCTGCCGATGGTTGGTGTCGATGGCGATGCTGATGTCGACGTGCAGCCTCCGGAAGGCCGCCAATCGCGGCAGCAGCAGGCGGCTTCCGAAGGCGGGCGCGACGCTGAGGGAGAGGCCGCGTCGTGCCGGCCGTCCGGGCACGCGTTCACTGGCGGTAGCCAGAAGCGCCAACGCCTGACGGATAGAAGGCAAGTAGGCTTCGCCGGCCTCCGTCAATGTCAGCCGCTTGGTACCGCGGACGAAGAGGGGAACGCCGAGCCAGTCTTCGAGCGACTGCACGCCCTTGCTGATGGCGCTGGGCGTCACCGCGAGTTCCACCGATGCCAGTTTGAAGCTCTGGAGGCGGCCGGCGGCTTCGAACAGGCGCAAGGTGCTGAGAGGCGGGAGTCGGAGGGCCATGGGGCGACACTAGCAAGTGCCCGACAGTCCGACGCCGGGGTGATCCGATGAAATCTGCTCATCCCTGGATGAGCGGCACTACGGCAGGTCAGCGCCTTTCGATGCGCACCGTCACCGCGCTGGAGCGGCCGGCTTCGTCGACCACGGCGAGGCGGACGAGGCCCGCGCCATCGGGCACCCATCGCGTGCCGTCGAGGGGGCGCCCATCGACCAGCCAGCGCAGCTTGCCCTGACCGCCGAGGGCGTTCAGCGACACGGCCTCGCGCGCCGCAACTTCGATGCGGGCATCCGCCGGCGGATAGGCAATGCGGGGGCCGCCATTCGCATCGGTCGTCGGCCCCAGCGTGCGCATGCGCGGCGGCAGTTCGCGATAGGAGGCGACCTTGATCGTGTCGATCGGCGCGGGGCGGGCGCGATTGTCCTCACCGGGCAGGCGGCCGAAGGCCTTGAACAGGATGGGCAGCGCCGAGAGGCGGCCGAGCTGGCCGGGCCGTGGCGTGCCGTCGGCATGGCCGACCCAGACCACGACCGTCCAGTTGGCGCTGTAGCCCGCGGCCCAGGCGTCGCGATAGCCGGCGGACGTGCCGGTCTTGAAGGCGATGCGGCGGTCGCGCAGCGCGACGGGAAGGGAGGCGAAACCTTCCGGCAGGGGCGCGTCGGCCAGCACATCACCGACATACCAGGTGGCAGCAGAGCCCAGCAGTTTCACGGGCGCCGGCTTGGGCTGGTCGCGCCTGATCTGCGGGAGCGCGAAGCGGCCTTCGTTGGCGAGACCCATGTAAAGGCCCGCCATCTCGAGCGGAGACACCGTTGCGCTGCCGAGCGCGATGCCCAGCGAGTTGCCGCTGTCGCCCGGGGGCAGGCCCGGCTGCACGCCGGCTTGACGCAGGGTCGAGAGGAAGCGCAGCGGTCCGACCTTTTCGAGCGCCAGCACCGCTGGGACGTTCAAGGATTGTTGCAGGGCGCGTCGTACGCTGACGGCGCCCTGATGGTCGCGGTCGAAGTTGCGCGGCAGCCAGTCGCGGAAGCGCACCGGCACATCCTCGACCAGCGTGTCGGGGTGCAGGGCGCGGTCGTCGAAGGCCATGGCATAGATCAGCGGCTTCAGCGCCGACCCCGGCGAGCGCCGCGCCCGCACGAGGTCGACCTGTCCGGCGCGGCCGAAGAAATCGTCACCGCCCAGCCACGCCACGACCGTGCCGCTGCGATTGTCGATGGCCAGCATGGCGACCTGGGCCTTGTCGGTGAACTGGCCGCGCTCGTCGCGCAGCAGCTGCGCCAACGTCGATTGCAGCTCATAGCGCACGGTGGTCGGCACGACCGCGCCCGGCGACTGGCCCGCGAGCCAGGCCGACAGATGCGGCGCCTGCATCGGCAGGCTGAGCCGGCGGTCGGGCGAGGGCCGGCTGATGGCCATCTCGAACTGCGGCCGGTCGATCACGCCATGCTCCAGCCCGCGCTCCAGCACGCGGTCGCGGGCGCTCTGCGCCAAGCCCGGCGCACGGTCGGGCCGGCGACGCTCCGGCGATTGGGGCAGCGCCACGAGAAGGGCTGCTTCCGCGGCGCTAAGCTGGCGCGGCTCCTTGCCGAAATAGGCGAGCGACGCGGCACGCACGCCTTCGAGGTTGCCGCCCATCGGGGCCAGCGTCAGGTAGATCGCCAGCACCTCGCGTTTCGAGTAGCGCCATTCGAGCTGCAGGGCGCGTGCCGACTGGATCAGCTTGGTCGTGAAGCTGCGCGAGCCCGGCCGCAGGCGTGGTTCGAGCAGGCGGGCAGCCTGCATGGAAAGCGTCGAGGCGCCGGAGACGACGCGGCCGCGCTCGGCAAGCTGCTGGGCGGCACGGACGGCGGCCAGCGGGTCGATGCCCCAGTGAAGATCGAAGCGGCGATCCTCGTAGGCTTTGAGCAGGGAGAGATAGAGCGGATCGACGTCGTCGACGGTGGCCTTGAGCCGCCACTTGCCGTCTTCGGTCGTGAAGGCGCGCAGCAGACGGCCGTTGGCATCGACCACCTCGGTCGACCGCTCGTGATAGCGCGTCAGATCGGGCGGATAGAGCCGGTCGAGCGTCAGCGCCGTCGCCGCTATGGTCGTGGCGGCAACGGCGAGGCTCGCAAGGAGGCCCTTCAGCTTCACGGCGTCGTCCTAGCGCGCGGCCGGCGCGATGGTGACGCTGCCCATGGCGGTCCGGCCGAAGACGCGCGGGGCGTACATGTCCGAAATGTTGGCCGCGGGCAGGGCGAAGGTGCCGGGCGTCACCGCCCGCACGATGTAGGCGACGTGGTAGGAGTTGCCGTGTTTCGGCGAGCTGTCCCACCAGGTCCGGTAGGGCCGCGTGCCGAGGCTGATCGAGGCGAAGAAGCGGTCGTCGCGCGCCTCGGCGATGCGGGTTTCGCTGAGTTCGGACAGGAAGGGGAAGGACTTCACCGTCTCCTCGTTGAGCACGGATTCGATCTCGAAGCCGGCCGGCAGCAGGTCGAGCAGTGCGGTTTCGTGATAGCCGCCTTCGAGGTTGCGGCCGCTGATCGAGACGATCAGCCGGTCGTTCTGGCGCACGCTATTGAGCCGGCCAGGCTCACCGCCCAGCGTGTAGTAGCGCCGCTCGACACTCAGCCCCTGAGTCGCTGCCGGCTGCGGATCGAGCGGCACGCCGCGCGCCGTCACCTGCATCCAGATCGGCCGTTCGCCGTCGTTCTTCAGGCGAAGGCCACGTGCGATGGTGGCGGTATCGGGGTTGATCACCACCGGCTCCGCCGTGGCTTTCTTGGCCTGGCCATCGACCGAGTAGGCAAGCTCGCCGCCGGCACTCATGGCGCGGGCGGCCAGCACCAGCCAGGCCTGTTCCTGCGTGGTCGTGAAGTCGATGCGCGACGCCATGCGCTCGCCGACCAGGCTCGTCACCTCGGTCAGCGCCTCGCGACCGCCGGCTTCGACGGCCAGCGTCAGCAAGGCGGCGCGGTTGCGCAGCGGCGAGCCGTAATAGTCGGAGGGATCGCGCTCGTCGATGTGCTGACGGGCCATCGTGAAGGCGAGGCGGGCACGGCCTGGCTCGCCGACCTGGTTCAACGCTGCGGCCAGCATCGCCCAGCCGAGGCCGCCCCTCATTTCGGCGGCCTTCGTGTCCTGGAAGTAGCGGAGCCTGCCGGGATCGGCGAGGCCCGACTTGGCCAGCACGTACCAGGCATAGGCCTGGGCGTTGGGCGAGAACTTGTCGGCGTTGCGGTTCAGCCAGCCGAGGCCGCGTTGCAGCGACGCGGCAGGCACGGCCATCTGCTGCTGGTTGGCGCGCACCAGGAAATCGAGCACGTAGGCCTGCAGCCATTCCGCCGCCGGCGTCGCCTGCGGTCCCCACATGCCGAACGAACCGTCGATGATCTGCATGTCGACGATGCGGTAGATCGCGTCCTGCACGCGGTCCGAGATGCGCGGATCGGCAGGCCCGTACCCCAGCAGCGCCACGTTGTTGTAGTAGAGCAGCGGCAGGGCGCGGCTGGTGGTCTGCTCGACGCAGCCGAAGGGGTACTTGTCGAGCGCGCGCAGCAGGGCCGCCACGTCGATGCCCGGGATGCGGGTGAGCGACGTGCTGACCTGCGCTGTCCCCGGGGCGAAGGGCGCGGTGACGTTCCGGTCGAGTGTCAGTTCGCTTCCCGGCTGGAGCTGCGAGACCGTGTCGATGGCGCTGGGCGTCTGTGCCGCCCGGACCTGGATCTCCCATTCGCGGCGTACTGCGAAGTTGCCCGGTCCCTGGACCGCGACCGTCACCTTGCCGAGGCCGGTATCGCCGGCCCGCAGGTTCCAGGTCATCAACTCGCGCTGGTTGGCGGCGAGCCGCTTGGTCTCGCCGACGGGACGCTCCAGCGAGACCGCGCCGGTGGCTTCGAGGGTCAGGCGGTAGTCGCCGGCCTGGCCATCGACATTGTGCAGCGACAGCGCCACGCGACCCACGTCCTTCGGCGCGAGGAAGCGCGGCAGCACGACGTCGGCGGTAACGGCATCGCGCACGAACAGCCGCTGCTCGGACGAACCGACGCGCGTCTTCTCGTAAGCGACCGCCATCAGGCGGAGCTGACCCACGAAGTCGGGGATTTCGAGGGCGATCTTGGCTTCGCCCTTGTCGTCGAGCTTCACCGGGCCGCTGAACAGCGCCACCGTGCGCGTCGGCACGATGTCGAGACCGCCTATATCGCCGGAATCGCCGCCGACCCGAATCTGGCCGAGATCGTCGGCGCGCGTGTCGAGCAGGCGGCCATAGTCGTCGCGCATGGCGAGGCCAAGCTGACGCTTGCCGAAATAGTAGTCGGCAGGTTTCGGCGTCTTGAAGCGCGTAAGCTGGAGGATGCCCTCGTCGACCGCGGCGAGAGTGACGAACGCCTCCTGCCCGCCGGCGAGGTTGGAGACCTTGATCGGCACCTCGATGCGCTGCCGCGGCGTCACCTTCTCCGGTGTGCCGATCTGAAGGGCGAGGGTGCGCAAGCCAGGATCGAGCGCCAGCCAGGCGGTGCCGATGGCGCGGGTCGGCGTGCGTTCTGCTTGCGCGGAGAGGGGCCGCCATGCCGTCACCAGCGCGTAGGCGCCGGCACCCCATTCGGCCTTCACGGGAATCTCGACCGTGACGCCGCCGGCCGGGACCTGGACCGACTGGGTCGAGACGATGCGGTCCGTGGCGATGGCGATCATCGCCTCGCCGGCGAACGGCGCGTCGATGCGCAGGCGCGCCTTCTCGCCCGGCTTGTAGTTCTGCTTGTCGCTGGCCACGCGCAGCGTGTCGGGCGTCTCCTCGGCGTTGGTGCCGCCATACCAGCCGACATAGAAGACGAGGCTGGTCGTCGTGTTCTTCTCGTTGTCGACCACGGTCAGGCGGTGCTCGCCCCAGCTCAGCCGCTGGGTGAGCCGCGTCGGCGCATCGGCCTTGAGGGTGATCTTGTCGGCCGTCACCAGTCGCGTGTTGGGCGTCGACTGCCAGCGCCAGCGGCCATCCACCTGATACCACTGGTAGCCGTAGCGGATGCTCTCGATGCGGTACTCGACGCTCGGGCGCGCGATCTGCTTGCCGGTATCGTCGACCGCAACGACGTCGAACTCGGTGTCGACGCCCTCGCGCGAGTAGCGGCCCTCGAAGGTGGGGCTGATGCCGATATAGGTGTCGCGCGAGCGGACCGGCACGGTCTTGTCGGCCTTGGTGGCGCGGCCGCCGCCGGGCTCGAAGACGCGAACCTGTACCTGGGCGCGCAGCGGCAGGACGGTGTCCTTGATCTGGTCGCCGCCCCATTCGAGGCGCGACTTGCCGGCCTGATCCGTTTCCGGTCCCTTCAGCTCGATGAAGGGCGGCTCGAACTTGGAACGCTCCTCGTCCGGTCCAAACGTATACTTGGCGAAGGCCGGGAAGGGCTGCGCATCGACCGTCACCCTCATGTCGGCTTCGACTGCAAGGTCGGCCGCCGGCGCGCCGTAGAGGAAGTCGGCCTGGACGTCGAAGGCGTTGAGCTGGCCGGTGCGCAGGATCTCGGCCTGCGATGTCACCTCGACCTTGAGCTTCTCAGGGACGAAATCCTCGACCGAGAATTCGACGCGGCCGACAGGTGCGGCCTTGGGATCGATGTGCGCCGCCGCCGACCAGCGGCCACGCCGCGAGGATTTCGGCAGGTCGATGGCCTGATGAAGCGCCCCCGAGCCCTGCAGGGCATGGGTGAAGCGTGTGAACTCGCTGCCGTCCGGCCGCTTGACGATCAGGGTGACCGGCATGTTGGCCAGTGCGTTGCCGCTGTCGTCGCGGACCATGGTCATGAGCTGCACGGTCTCGCCGGGCCGGTAGACGCCGCGCTCGGTATAGAGGAAGGCATCGACAGGGCCGGGCTGGGCGCGGCCATCGACGCCGCGATCCGATAGATCGAAAGCGGACTTGGTGAGTTCGAGGCGCGAGAAGTCCTTGCGGGCCGCATCCTGCGCCATGACGGCGACCGGCTCGGCGGCGCCGCGGCCTTTCAGCAGGCCGGCCGGGAAGGAGGCGCGACCATCCTCCGCCGTGATGGCCTTGCCGAGCGGTTCGTTGCCGCGCGACAGCACCACGACTTCGACGCCCGCCATCGGCTGCGCGGTCTGCAGCGAGCGGGCAAAGACATTCAGCCCGTCGTCGCCGGTAAAGCTCGTGAGACCGATATCTGTGTCGATCACCCACATGCCGGCGGCGACGCCGTCATTGTTCTCGTCGTCGTAGCTGCGGGCCGGCGGCTTGGCGGCGTCCCAGACCACGACGAAATAGGCGCCGGGCTTCCAGTCCTTGACGGTCTCGCGGATCGGGAAGGCGGTCACAACGGCCTGGTTGGCCACGTTGCGCACTTCCATCGTGCCGCTCCACTGCTCGGCGCCGTTGCTGCCGTTCAGCCAGTTCATCAGCGACCACGGCTCGGTGATCGGCTCCGATCCGGGGAAGCCGACATCGTAGTAACGGTCGCTGGAAAAGCGGTCGATGCCGCGCTCGTTCACGCGATAGACCGAGATGGCGACCTTGGAGACGTTGATGCTGGTGACCGGCAGGCCGGCGGCGCTGCCGCGCGGCAGGATGAAGCCCTTGCCCGGCAAGGTGACGACGGCAGGGCGGGCGCCCAGCGCTACGGTCACCACCTGCTCGTCCTTCAGCTTCTCGCCGTCGCGGCCGGGCAGGCCGGCAAGCAGCTTGACCTCGTAATCCTGGCCGTAGGAAAGGCCTGCGATGCACAGGCGATCGTCGACAACGCGGACGGCGGTGCGGGCCTCGGGCGAGAGGCGGACATAGTCGCCGTACTTCACGTCGCCGGTGGCCAGCTGCTTGTTGAAGGACAGGCACGCTTCGGCCTCGGCACGGCTGCTGTCGACGCTGTAGCGGCGATAGGCGAAGCCATCGCTGGCGAGCGCCGGAGGCTGCGCGATCGGCGTCGGCGCGGCGTTGGCTGGCGTCGGTGCCGCAGCGGTAGGGGCAGGCGTGGGGGTGGCGGGCGCCGGTGTGCCGGGCGTCGTCGTCGCTGCGGTGCGCGGCGGCGTGGGACGGTCGACCGAATCGCCCGGCCTGCCGATCAGGTATCCCGCAATGCCGGAGCCCAGCATCAGGGCCACGACCAAAGCAGCCAGCGTCGAACGATTCATGAGGAACCCCCGCCAAAAAGCGCCAGACCATAGACCTTGGATTGTGCAAACTTTGTGGAGTCTGATGGCTGGTCGGCAATTCTCGCAGGCTGTGGCGAGAAGGTCACGCTGTGGATATGCAAGGCTTGAGCAGGAGACACTTGCCGTACTAAGCGCGAGCCATGGCGTTGCATCTCATCAAGCTCGCGGTCGGCGTCGACGATCTTCCGCACATGAAGAAACTCCAGGCCGCCCGTCGCAAGCAGCGCCGTCAGTCGCCGCGGTCGCCGCACTGGGTCTATACCCGCAATACGCCGCGCCGCTCCGAGGAACTGCTCGATGGCGGCTCGCTCTACTGGGTCGTGCGCGGCGTCATCCGTTGCCGCCAGGAACTGGTCGGCTTCGAAGAGGATATCGACGACGAGGACGGCAAGAAGTACTGCAAGATCAAGGTCAAACGCTCCTTGATCCAGACGGCGCCGCGCGCCTGCAAGGCCTTCCAGGGATGGCGCTATCTCGAGCCCGAGCGTGCGCCACCTGACCTGGCGCAAGGCGACACGGCCGACATGCCGGCTGAAATGGCAGCGGAACTGAAACGACTTGGATTGCTCTAGCCAGCCGATGCCGACGACCTAGCGGTTCGTCAGCTTCAGCTCGATGCGTCGATTGCGGGCGGTGTCGATGGAGGAGAGCGGCTGGTATTCGCCGTAGCCCGCCGCGACCAGCCGGTCGTTGGGAATGCCCTGGCTGTGGAGGAACTTCACGACGGCGATGGCGCGCGCCGCCGACAGTTCCCAATTCGACGGATAGAGGGCATTCCTGATGGGCTTGTCGTCGGTATGGCCGTCGACCTGCAGCACCCAGTTGATGTCCTTGGGAATGCGCGAGGCGATCTCGACCAGCCGCTGGGCGACGTTTGCGAGCTGCTTCTCGCCACCGGGCTGGAGCTGCGCCGAGCCGGAGGGGAAGAGCACTTCGGACTGGAACACGAAGCGGTCGCCCACGATCTGGACGTCGCGCTGGCCGCGCAGCGCCTCGCGCAGCTTGCCGAAGAACTCGGAGCGGTAGCGCGCCAACTCCTCGACCTTGCTGGCCAGTGCCCGATTGAGCCGCTGACCGAGATCGACGATCTGGGCCTGCTGCTCCTTGGCCTTGACGTCGGCCGCGTCCAGCGCGGCATTCAGGCGGCCGAACTCCTCCTTGAGGGCGGCAAGTTCCGCTGTCAGGCGCACGACGGCGGCCTTCTGTTCGGCCGAGAGCTTCTGCTCCTCGGTCAGGTCGCCGAACAGCTTGCCCTTCTCCGAGTTGGCGGCGGCCAGCGAGGCCGCGAGCCGCGTCAGTTCCAGCCGCTGACGCTCGACCTCCTTCTGCAGGTCGGCGCTCTTGGTTTCGGCTTCCTTGGCGCTCTCCTGCAGGGCGGCGGTGAGCCGTTCACGCTCCGCCAGCATGGAGGTCAGGCGCTCGGTGAGTTGATCGCGCTCGACCTTCAGCGCGTCGGCCGCGCTGCGCTGGCCGGCGAGGTCGGCATTCAGCCGGTCGCGTTCGGCCTGGCTCTGGCGAAGCTGCAGAGTGAGCTGTTCGAGGTCCTTCTGCAGGCTCTCGCCGGCCTTCTTCTCGAGCGACAGCATGCTCGCCAGATCGCCGACCTGCTTGTTGAGGCGGTCGATCGCATTCTCGCTGTTGTTGAGGGCGTCGGAGAGCGTGAACTGCGCCACGCTGAACAGCGAGAGCAGGAAGATCAGGACCATCAGCAGCGTGGTCAGCGCATCGACGTAACCCGGCCAGGTGTAGTCGGCGCTGCCGCCGCGGCGGCGTGAGGAGATGGCCGCCATGGGGCGCTAACCGCCGGCTGTCGGCGGTCCGGAGCGGCCGGCCATCGTCCGGGCCAGCAGGCGCAGCTCGCCGCGCAGTTCGTCGGTCAGGGTCACGCGGCTGCGCACGCTTTCCTCGACCAGCCGGGCAAGGTTCGTCTCGATATTGCGCTGATGCGCCGCCAGGGCCTCGGCGTCGGCACCCGGTCCGCGTTCCGAGAGGCGCGTGACGGTGCCGCGCAGTTCGATCGAATGTTCGGCGAGGCGGGCCAGCAGGGTCTGCTGCGTACGCATGCTCTCGGCCAGCGACGACAGGCGCTCGACCAGGGTCGCATTGGCCGCAGCGGTGGCTTCGCGGGTTTCTTCGCTGCGGCGGAGCGTGCGGGTGAGTTCGTCCAGTCCGTCGGCGGTGCGCTCCAGCAGGGCTTCGACATAGGCCGAGACGCCTTGCTCGCCTTCGGGCTGCAGGACGCCGCTGGACAGCCGCGTGGCGCCGGCCAGCCATTCCTCGAGTTCGGTGTGGAAACGGCCCTGCGCCTGGCTCGCCTGCAATTCGAGGAAGCCCAGCACCAGCGAGCCCGAGAGGCCGAACAGCGAGGCGCCGAACGCCGTCGCCATGCCCTTGAGCGGTCCTTCGATGCCCTGCTTGAGCTTGGCGAACATCTGCACGGCATCGCCGCCGGTCACCTGCATCCCGCCGATGGCGTCGGCGACGGCGCCGATCGTCTCCAGCAGGCCCCAGAAAGTGCCGAGCAGGCCGAGGAAGATCAGCAGGCCGATCATGTAGCGGCTGAGTTCGCGGCGCTCGTCGAGGCGCGAGGCAATGCCGTCCAGCAGCGCTCGGGTCGCCGTCGGCGACAGGCGCAAATTGTCCTGCCGCTCGCCCAGCATGGCGGCCATCGGAGCCAGGAGGTCGATCGACTGCGCGTCGAGTGCCGGTGCGCCGGGCTCGCGCGCCTGGAAGCGCCGCAGCCAGCGCACCTCGGGCCACAGCGAAATGACCTGCCGCATGACGAAGAAGATGCCGATCACCAGGACCCCGACGATCACGCTGTTCAGGATCGGCGTGTTCAGGAACACCCGCAGCAGGTCGTGATGCAGCAGATAGGCGATGACCGCGACCGCTGCCAGGAACAGCAGCATGCGGACCAGATAGGGCAGGGGATTGCTCACGCGGTCATGCCCCGCGGAGCGAAGGTGAGGTTGCGCGCCACCGGCGAAGAGAGAGGCACAACCGATTGCCTTTCAACGAGAATCACCGTCCGACCATAACCAAAGGCCGATCCCCGCTCAACCAGCTAGGGATGCCCGCATTGGAGCGGGCTTGCCTAGAAATCGACGGAATTCGATGGGCCTGTGGAGCGTACGGACTTTCTCGACGACGGCGGACAGCGGACGGCGCTAGGCCTTGGACAGGATCTCGACCATCGAGTCACGCAGGTTGAAGTTGCTGGCGAGCAGCGAGCGGCCGCCGAGTTCGTAGGGCTGGCCGGCAATGTCGCTCACCACGCCGCCGGCTTCCTTGACCATCAGGATGCCTGCCGCGACATCCCAGGGCGCCAGGCCGAACTCGAAGAAGGCGTCGTAACGGCCGGCCGCGACGAACGCCAGATCGAGGGCGGCGGCGCCCCAGCGGCGGACGCCGGCCGTGCGCTCGGTCACGGCCGCCAGCTTGGCGAAATAGGCGGGATGGTCGCCCTTGCCGATATGGGGAATGCCGGTGCCGATCAGGCCGCGCGCGGGATCCTTGCGACCCGACACGCGCAGCCGGCGCGACCGCGCGTTGGGCGTGTCGATGAAGGCGCCGTTGCCCTTCTCGGCCCAGAACAGCTCGTCGGAGATCGGCTGGTAGATGACGCCGGCGATGATCTCCTTTTCACGCTCCAGCGCGATCGAGATCGCGAAGTGCGGCACGCCATGCAGGAAGTTGGTCGTGCCGTCGAGCGGATCGACGATCCAGCGATTGCGGCCGTCTCCCTTGGTCTCGCCACCCTCTTCGCCGAGAAAACCGTAGTCCGGTCGCGTGCGCTCAAGCTCGGCGCGCAGCGTGCGCTCCGCCTTGATGTCGGCGTGGCTCACGAAGTCGCCGGGGCCCTTCTCGGAGATCTGCAGGTGCTCGACCTCGCCGAAGTCGCGCTTCAGGTTCTTCGCCGCGGCGAAGGCGGCGCGGATCATCACCGTGATGGTGGCCGAGCGCGGCGCCAGCGACTTGCGTTCGGGCGGACCCGAGCGCTCGCGGCCTTCGCCCAGGGGCGCACGGCCGACGCGGGCGACGGGCTTCTCGCGGGGAGGGCGGTCGTAGGGGAGGGCCACGTGTGTGCTCAGTCCTTGGCGCGTTCGATGTAGCTGCCGTCTTCGGTGTTGATCACCAGGCGCGTGCCGACGCCGATATGCGGCGGCACCATCACGCGGACGCCGCCTTCGACGATCGCGGGCTTGTAGGAAGAAGAGGCGGTCTGGCCCTTCACGACGGCATCGGCCTCGGTGACCGCGAGGACCACGGTCTTCGGCAGCTCGGCGCCGACCGGCGTGCCTTCGTAGAGCGATACGGTGACTTCCATGCCGTCCTGCAGGAACTTGGCCTGATCCTCGTCCAGCACGTCGGCGCCGACGGTGAGCTGCTCGAAGGTCTCCTTGTCCATGAACGTGTAGCCGTTCTCGTCCTTGAACAGGTAGGTGCACTCGCGCTCGTCGATATGGACGCGCTCGATGGTCTCGCCCGAGCGGAAACGCTCCTGCAGCTTGTTGCCCTCGCGCAGCGCCTTGGCCTCGATGGCGACGAAGGCGCCACCCTTGCCGGGGCTGATATGCTGCACCTTGGCCGCGACCCAGAGCTTGCCATTGTATTCGATGACATTGCCGGCACGGATCGAATTGACTTGGACTTTCATGGGTTTACCGCTGGGTCGGAAAAATGGAATTCGGCCCCGTCCGCGGGAGCGGGACGAGGCCGGCGCGGCCTTCTATCAAAGGCAGCCGGGGGTCGCAACCGGGGGGTCAGAAGCCCAACTCGGCCCTTTTCTTCCGGGGCAGCGCCCCGGCAATCACGGCATGGGCGCGCTTGAGGTAGGCTTTGGTCTCGGCGGGCGTCAGCACCTTGGGGTCGTCCAGAGCAACCCACTTGGCGCGGGCCAGGTAGGGCGCCGGCCGGAAGCCCTCGGAGCGGGAAAGCGCATCGTAGTGCTCGGGTGCGCATTTGAAGCAGATGCGCGCGACCGAATGCTCGGGTGGGGCGATCAGGCAGAACATCTTGCCGCCGACCTTGAAGACCGTCACGCCTTCCCACTGCACGGTGCGCGTTGCACCCGGCAACTTGGAACAGAAGGCGTCGATCTGCTTGGGAGTCATGGCGGCACCCTACACGCCGACGTCGCCGCATGCGATGTTCGGGCATGACCGAGTGGCGCCCTGATAAACTTGCTCGCCGCCTGCCAAACCTGCAGGCGCGCAACCGATTGCAGGCGGCGCTTCGAGAGTGGTTCGCCGGCGAGAACTTCGTCGAAGTCGAGACGCCGATCCTGCAGGTGGCGCCCGGCGCGGAGGTTCACCTCACCGGCTTCGTGACCGACTGGGAACTTCCCGACGGCGAGGAGCGCGAACGCTGGCTGCACAGCTCGCCGGAATTCGCCATGAAGAAGCTGCTGGCCGGCGGCATCCCCAAACTCTTCCAGTTCGCGCGGGTGTTTCGCAATGCCGAGGGCTCGGCGCTGCATCATCCCGAGTTCACGATGCTGGAATGGTATCGCGCCAGTGCAGGCTACGAGGACATCATGGCCGACTGTGCCGCATTGCTGCGGCAGACCGGCGTCAAAGAGCTGCGCTGGGGCCAGCATGTCTGCGACCCCCTGGCCGAGCCGGAGCGGCTGACGGTGGTGGAAGCGTTCCAGCGCTACGCCGGCGTCGACCTCTTCGCCACTCTCGGCAACCCGGATGCGCTGTCGGCAGCATCGGGCATCGCCATGCATGCCGGTGATAGCTGGGACGATGTCTTCTTCCGCGTCATGTTCGAGAAGATCGAGTCGCGGCTCGGCATGGGCCGGCCGACGATCCTCTGCGAATACCCGATCTCGATGGCGGCGCTGGCACGCGCCAAGCCCGGCGATCCGCGGGTGGCCGAGCGCTTCGAGCTTTATGTCTGCGGCGTCGAACTCGCCAACGCCTTCGGCGAGCTGACCGATCCGGATATCCAGGCGGACCGGCTGGAAGCCGACATGGACATGAAGGAAGAACTCTACGGCGTGCGCTGGCCGGTCGACGACGATTTCCTGGCCGCCCTCGACCACGGGCTGCCGGATTGCGCCGGCATCGCGCTCGGCTTCGACCGCCTCGTCATGCTGGCGACCGGCGCCAAGCACATCGAGGACGTCCTGTGGCTGCCAGTGCGCTGAGCGCGGATTCTTCACCGGCGAGCGGTGCCGGCGATGGTCTAGGTCGAGCTGGCCGCGAAGATCTCGTTGAAGGCGCGGACCGCGGCCTCGGGGCCGCCCTTGTAGTTCCACACACCGCCCGCGACGGCGAGGAAGTCGGCGTCGGCCGCGACCACCGGCCGGCAGTTCTCGACGGTGATGCCGCCGATGGCCACGCACGGCACTTCCATCAGGCCGCTCCACCATTCGAGAATTTCGAGATCGGCGGGCGTCGTGGTGGCCTTGGTGCCGGACGGGAAGAACGCACCGAACGCGACATAGTCGGCACCGGCTTCGGCGGCTTCCATGGCGAGATGGCGCGAGGCCTTGCAGGTGACGCCGACCTGCCGGTCCGGACCGACGATGCGCCGCGCTTCCATGTAGGGCATGTCGTCCTGGCCGACATGGACGCCGTCGCAATCGAGCTTAACCGCGAGGTCGGGCCGGTCGTTCAGGATGAAGGCGACGTCGCGCTGCTGGCAGATCGGCCGCAGCGTATCGGCCGCGCGGATGATCGCTTCGTCGTCGACATCCTTCAGGCGGAGCTGAAAGGCCGCGACGTCGCCACCCGACAGGGCCGCGCGCAGCTCGTCGGCGAACAGCGCCGGATGGTCGATACGCTCCGGCGAGATGAGGTAGAGCCGGCAGCTTGGCGCCGCCGGTACGCGGTCGGTCATATCGGGACGTACCTTCTGTTGGTCGGCCCGATCTCTAGCACCAATTACCAGACGATGCGCACGCCGGCCGTGAGGGCATGGGCACTGTCCTGCCCGGAGATGTCGCCCTCATAGCGCAGAAAGGCGGTCGTCCCCTGGGCGATGGCGGTATTGGCGGCGAAGCCCAGCACGACGCCGTCGCGCTGCGGCGAGGCGCCGAAGGTCGTGAACGGCATTGCCGCGGCACCGGCGAAAGTGGCCGTCACCGGCCGCGCCACGTCGGCGAACTCGTGGCTCCAGCCCAGCCGGAACTGCATGGCGAGGCGCTCGCGCCAGCCCATGTCCATCGAGGCGCCGAGCTGGGCCCCCAGCACCGTGCGCAGCGAGTTTGTCATCTGCGCGGCGACGCTGAGGTTCAGCGCGCCTGCATTGGTCTCGGTGAAGGCATTCTGGGTTGCCGTGAAGGCTTGCAGGCGGGCGAAGGGGGTGACGAAGGCGCTGCTGTCGCCGCCGAAGTCGAAGCGATAGCCGGCTTCGAGCTGGCCGTAGAACTGGTTGGCGCCTGTTATGCCCTGGGCTGTGCGCGTGGCGAGGCCCGGGACGGGAATGTTGCGCCACATCTGGTTGGAACTGTAGGCGTAGCCCACGATGGCGTCGGCGTAGACCTTGCCTTCGTTGTAGTTGGCGTAGAGGCCGGTCTGGATCGTGTCGGAGACGCCACGTCCGTCGAAGCCCGCGACCCACTGCGTGCCGCTGGTGTAGCCGACTGTCACACCGGCGCGCAGGCCGGGTGCCAGCAGACGGTCGAGACCGGCGGCGAAGCCTCCGACGTTGTAGGTGACGGCGCCCGTGGTCGCGCCGTTGCCGACGGTGCCCAGGCCGCCCAGCGCGCCGCCCCAGGCACCCCACAGCGCTGGCGTCGTCGTATCGCAGGCGACGGTGCACGCTTCGGCCAACGCCACGCGGCTGCTGCCGCGAAGACTGCCGCCACCGCCTGCCTGGGCGGAGAAGTTGCTCATGAAGAGCTGTGCGTTCTGCACCATGGCGGTGGAAAAGCCGGCGTAATTCTGGCCGCTGATGGAGGTCAGGACGGCCTGGCCCTGGCTTGCCGTCAGCGTCGAGAGCGCGCCGAGCACCGTGGCGAAATCGCCGGTTGCGTTGCCCGCATTGGCGTCGAGCACGGCGCCGACGGCCGCCTGTGTCGGAGTCTGCGCGGCCTGGGCGAAGCCTCCGACCTGCAGGGTCAGATAGACGTTGTTGGCATCGTAGCTGAGGCTGGGCTGCAGGAAGGGGTAGTTGCTGACGGCGTTCGCGTAGGTGCCGATGATGCCGCCGCCGGCATTCAGGATGGTGTAGGTCGTGCGCGGGGCATAGGCGCCCGGCGCGGCGGCAACGCCCACGGTGCCGCCTTGCAGCGTCGCCGTGCCCGTGACGTTGATCCGGTCGCTGATCGACGAACCGGCGACTTCGGCGAGATAGGTGAAGGCGCCCGGCGTTTGCGTGTAGTTGCCGACGATGGTGATCGTGCCGATCGAGTTGCCCGGCGACAGCACGCCGCTATGCACGACATTGCCGACGAGCGTGCCGTTGCCGCCCAGAGCGCCTTGGGGGCCGATGGTGATGGTTGCGGCCGACAGGCTGGTGTTGATCGTCGCCTGTCCCTGCTGGACGGTGAAGGTGCCCGTGCCGAGCGTGACGGGCGCGTTGAAGGCAATCGAGCCGCTGCCGACCGTGAGATTGCTGCTGGTGCCCGTGACCGATGCGCCGAACGTGCCGATGCCCTGCTGCAGCAACATGGTGTCGCCGGCCAGGAGGACCGGCAGGGTGGTCGAGAAGCCGCTGGCCAGGTTGACGGTGTTCTGCAGCGACAGGACGGGCGTCGTGCCGCCATAGGCGCTGCTGACCTTGCCGTTCCAGCGATAGCCGACATAGCCGCCGGCCGCGTCGTAGAGATAGTCGAAGCCTTCGAAGAACTCGCGGCCCGTGTTCACGTAGACCGCCGATCCACCCACGACGTCGACGACGTTGGGCTGGAGTGCATTGCCGGTCGTGCCGGTGGTGAAGGTGTAGAAGGCCGGCTGCACCGTGCTCTGCCCCGGCAGGTAGATCGAAATCTGGGCATTGCTGCTGGGGACGATGCAGTTCTTGCCGCCCGGCGGGGTGGGGCATGCCGCGGTCTGCAAGGTGGCACCCGCGGGTGGCGTCAGGAACATGTAGTTGATGCCGCTGTCCTGCAGGATGGAGCCCGTCCCGGTTGCGCCACCGGCCGAGACCGTCATCGTGGCCGCATTCCAGACTTCCGACGGCATGGCGGTGTTGGGCGTCAGCTTCACGAACGCGAAGTTCTGCGTGAGCTGCGTGGACATGCCCAGGGTGACGCTGCTGTCGGTGATGAGATAGCCCGGACGAACGGTGCTCACGGGCTGGCCCGAGGCCAGCGATGTGAGATTGAGAAAGGGATTCATGTTGGCTGTGGACGGCACCGATTGCGCCGAACCGCGATCGAAGCCGATGCCCATGAAGGCGGTGCCGGTCGGATTGGGATTGGCCGTGCAGCCGCGGGCATTGGCTTGGCAGGTGATGCTGGTGACCTGCAGCACCTTCACCTGAGCCGTCGCCACCGTGTTGCCCGCGCCGTTCTGGATATTGACGTTGGTCAGCCAGTAGGTGCCGTTCTCGATGATGCCGCTGCTGTTGTAGACGAGCTGGCCGGGGCCGAGATTCTGGTCGTTGGGGCCGGGCGTGTAGTTGTCCGGCGTGGCCGTGATCCCGGTGGAGCCGGTATCCATGGTGAACTTCGTCGGCGAGCCGTTTCCGACCTGAAGGTAGATCTGTCCGGGGTTGCTGGCCGTCATGGCACCGCTGGCGAAGGGGATCGTGATGGCGGTGTAGTTGTCGTAGGTGTTCCACGATTGCGCCTGGGCGGACCCGCAGAAAAGCCATCCTGCGACGAGACCGCAGGCAGCGGCCGAAGACTTTACGCTCACTGAGTTTTCGCTCCCCCGAGATTGCCGCGAAAATACATGATCGGTTGTATCAGCACAACAGATGCAAATATGGTTGCCGTAGGATAAGGTGATTTCTCAGACGAACGGACGACGAGAATCCAGACATGATCCGACTCTTCGCGTGCGTTAGGGTCCTTTTGTCGATGTCGGTTGGCGTACAGGCTCAGTCATCCGGCAGCCGCGAAGGGACCTGGGCAAACGATCGCGGATCGCAGCTCGTCATCGTTCGATCAGGGCGGGACGGCAGCACTTCACGACGCGGCCGAAGGGCCGCTCTGGGGGCGGACGGGAACCGACTTCTGCAAGCACAATTGGAGTGCCAGTACGCTCTTGCCGACGGTCCCGGGTGTCAGACTGGAGATGCTCTACTCTGCTGAAAATATCGGCTGCAACAATGGTCGGCTTCTTCAAGCTAACCCTAGCCATCCGAATTCTCACCGCGGCCCCATGCGACTGAACAACCGTGCGCTAGGCACGGCAGGTCGTGGGTTGCATTTGGTGTCATGCGAGCGGCCTCGTTCGGCCTTGCTTCGCGTTGGGCAAGGTGGACCAGACTAATCCTCGTCGGGATCGTGGTCCGGTTCCTGAATGGCAATCGCATCGGCGAACCTCTTGGCGAGCATGGGGCTACCGGCCGCCTCTGCGGCGCGCAGGCCCTCGCGGTTCGCATCGAGGCGGAGAAGGTCGTTGGGGGCCGCGGCCGCCAGCGCCTTTTCGATAAGGTCTATGGCCTCGCTGTACCTCTGCTGATCACGCAAGGCGGCCGCTACCTTGATGGCGTCTGCCAAGCTGCTCATGATTTTACTCCGGTGACGGATTCCGATCCCAACACTAAGCGCGCGTTCAGGTCCTTCATAATCGACGGCAACGGCGCGCCTGTTGCGTCGTTCCCGCCAACTGACGATTGCGATGGGGCCGAGTCTACGAGGTCGTTTCTCAAGACGGGCAGCGATCGTATGCGGGTCCGGCCTGCGCCCGGAGTTCCGGCTTGGGCAAACCGTCGGCAACAGCCCACGAAAAAGGGCGTTGGATGACCCGGAGGTTACCCAACGCCCAAGAATGACTAGATACTACAGCCTAGTTTACATCTTGCCCTGATAGATGCCGATGATCTTGTCGAGCATGTCGAGCGCCTGGTCGCGCGGGCGCTGGAAGGTGTTGCGGCCGATGATCGAGCCGTTGGCGCCGCCGTCGCGCAGGCCGCGGATCTCGGTGAACAGGCCTTCGAGGTCCTTCGCCTCGCCGCCGGAGAAGACGACGATGCGGCGGCCGTTGAACGTGGCCTGCATGACATGCTTGATGCGCGCGGCCAGCGTCGAGGTGTCGACCTTGGCCTTCTCGTAGGCGGCCTTCGCCTCGGGCTGCCACAGCACGTTGGTCGGCGGCTTCACCTTGATGATGTGGGCGCCGAGCAGGGCGGCGATATGGGCGGCGTAGGCGCAGACGTCGAGCGCCGTTTCGCCCGCCTTGTCGAGCTTGCCGCCGCGCGGATAGGACCACATGACGACGGCGAGGCCGACCGACTTGGCCTCTTCCGCCATCTCGCGGATCTCTTCCATCATCTCGTACTGGTCTTCCGAGCCCGGATAGATCGTGAAGCCGATCGCCGAGCAGCCGAGGCGCAGCGCGTCCATCACCGAGGCGGTGACGGCCTGGTCCTTGTTGGTCGACAGCGAGTTCGCCGAGTTGACCTTGAGGATGGTCGGGATGGCGCCCGCGAACGTGTCGGCGCCGGCTTCGAGCGGGCCGAGCGGGGCGGCATAGGCGTTCAGCCCGGCGTCGATGGCGAGCTGGTAGTGGTAGTGCGGATCGTAGGCGTCGGGGTTCGGCGCGAAGGAGCGCGCCGGGCCGTGCTCGAAGCCCTGGTCGACCGGCAGGATCACCATCTTGCCCGAGCCGCCCAGGCGGCCGTGCATCAGGATGCGGGCCAGATTGGCCTTCGTGCCGGGGCAATCGCTCTCGTAGTTGTCGAGGATCTTCTTGACGGTACGGGTAATCTTCACGGGCCAGCTCCCAAGCGGTTCATTGCAACCGAAATCGACGGGGCCGGTGATAGCTGCGGAGGGCTATTCGTTCAAGCCCTTGCCGGAGTAGGGGTGTGTGGCAATCCAGTGTTTGGCGATGTCTAGACGGCCGGTGACCCAGACGCCCTGGTGCTTCTGGACATGGTCCAGGAACCGCCAAAGACCCGCCATACGGCCCGGATGGCCGATCAGGCGCTGGTGCAGGCCGACCGACATCATCTTGGGCGCCGTGGCGCCCTCGCGGTAGAGGACGTCGAAAGCGTCGCGGACCAGCCCGAACCACTGCTCGGAATGGACCATGCCGGCGGCATATTTGCCGTCGTTGTTGGTGAGCGAATAGGGCACCACCAGATGCGGCTTGCCCTCGACGGTCTGCCAGAAGGGCAGTTCCTCGCCGTAATAGTCCGAATCGTAGGTGAAGCCGCCCTCCTCGACCAGCAGGCGGCGGGTGTTCACGCTGGGGCCATAGCGGCAGTACCAGCCGGCCGGCCGCGCGCCGACCGTCTTCTTCAGCGACGCGATCGCCTTCTGGATATGCTCGCGCTCTTCTTCCTCGGAGAGCTGGAAGTGGCGCACCCAGCGCCAGCCGTGGCAGCAGACGTCCCAGCCCGCGGCGCGGATCGCCTCGGCGGCCGGCGGGTTGCGTTCCAGTGCCAGGGCGCAGCCGAACACGGTGAGCGGCAGGCCGCGTTCGAGGAAGGCGCGCTGGATGCGCCAGAAGCCGACCCGGCTGCCGAACTCGAACATGCTTTCGCCGGCGAGGTCGCGGCCCTTGAGGCCGACGGAGGAGGTGCTCGATTCGGTGAGGCCGGTCTCGGTGTAGCCTTCGCCGTCCTGCATCGAGGGCTCGGAGCCTTCCTCGTAGTTCACGACGAAGTTCAGCGCGATCCGTGCGCCGCCCGGCCATTTGGGATCGGGCGGGTTGGCGCCATAGCCGATGAAGTCGCGGGTCGGTTGCCAGCTCATGACGGTCTCCTCACCAGTTCGGCGCCCATCTGACGGGCGATGTCGGCGACTTTTTCATCCCAGGTGCGCAGCGAGATTCGTGTGACGCCGGCACGCAGACAGGCGAGCGCGTAGCCCGGCGCATCGCCGCAATCGACGATCAGCGTGAAGGCGACATCGGGAAACTCCCGACGTGCGCGCGCCTGCAGCGCACCGAGATAGCCCGCGCCGTAGCGCGACGCGGCGTCCTCGGGCGTGATCAGCGTCGGAGTGGTGCCGGCAGCGCGCGCTGTCAGCAACGCAGCTTCGGTCTGCCGCCAGTCGTGCACCACAACAATCTCGTCCGTCGCCATGACGGCAGCTTAGAGGCCGGGGATGTCTACCGTGAAGGGGATGACGGGAACGAATTCCTCGTCGGTCGTGGTTCCATCGCGCCACATGAAGATCGCGAAGCGCGCCGGGCGATCGAGCACCGTGAGGCCGTGATGCCAGATATCGGCGCGATAGGTCACGCCCTGCGCGCCCGTCGCGATGAAGGCGCGGGCGGCGGTGCGGTCGGGGCCGCCTTCCCTGGCATGCGGCGCGACGACGATCAGCCAGCGGCTGACGTCGAGCGGCACGAAGCTTTGCGAGGAGAATTCATGACGTTCCAGCAACTCTGCCTGCAAGGGCCGATCGGTCGTCGGCAGCTTGAAGCTGAGGGAGAGGCTGGGCTTCGCCTGAGGGCGAAGGTTGCCGAGCGCATCGTCGTAGTAGAGGCGCCCGGCCTCGCTCGGGACGTCGAGGACGTCGCCGAAGGGTGCGAAGCCAAGCCGCGTCAGCGGCTCGGCTGTCAGTCGCAGGCTCAGCGCTTGAGCCTAGAGCTTGCCCATGGCGACGGCGGTGTCGGCCATGCGGTTCGAGAAGCCCCACTCGTTGTCGTACCAGCTCATCACGCGCACCAGCGTGCCGTCCATGACCTTGGTCTGGTCCATGTGGAAGGTCGAGGAGTGCGAATCGTGGTTGAAGTCGATCGAGACGTTGGGCTGATCGGTCCAGCCCAGGATGCCCTTGAGCTGGTTGGCGGCGGCGAGCTTTACCGCCTTGTTGATCTCTTCCTTGTCCGTCTTGCGCTTGGCGACGAACTTGAAGTCGATGACCGAGACGTTGGGCGTCGGAACGCGGATCGACACGCCGTCGAGCTTGCCGTTCAGCTCCGGCAGCACCAGGCCGACGGCCTTCGCTGCACCCGTCGAGGTTGGGATCATCGACATCGCCGCCGCCCGGGCGCGGTAGAGATCCTTGTGCATCGTGTCGAGCGTCGGCTGGTCGCCGGTGTAGGCGTGGATCGTCGTCATGAAGCCGTGGTCGATGCCGACCGCGTCGTTCAGCACTTTGGCGACCGGCGCCAGGCAGTTGGTGGTGCACGAGGCGTTGGAGACGATGATGTGGTCCTTGGTGAGCTTGTCGTTGTTCACGCCGTAGACCACCGTGAGGTCGGCGCCGTCGGCCGGGGCCGAGACCAGCACGCGCTTGGCGCCGGCAGTGATGTGAGCCGAAGCCTTGTCCTTCGAGGTGAAGATGCCGGTGCACTCCAGCGCAATGTCGACGCCCAGCGCCTTGTGCGGCAGCTTCGACGGGTCGCGCTCGGCCGTGACCTTCACCTTGCCGCGGCCGACATCGATCGTGTCGCCGTCGACCTTCACCTCGCCGTTGAAGCGGCCATGCACGGAGTCGAAGCGGAAGAGGTGGGCGTTGGTCTCGACCGGGCCGAGATCGTTGATCGCCACGACCTCGATGTCCTTGCGGCCCGATTCCATGATGGCGCGCATGACATTGCGGCCGATGCGGCCGAAGCCGTTGATTGCAACCCGAACAGCCATTGGTCCCTCCGTTATTGTGCCAGCTGCCGCGCTGCCGCGGCGATCGCTTCGGCGGTGATGCCGAAATGCTTGTAGAGATCGGAGGCCTTGGCCGATGCGCCAAAGCCCTTCATGCCGACGAAAGCCCCCTTGGCGCCGAGCCAGCGTTCCCAGCCGAAGCTGGCCGCCGCTTCGCAGGCGACGCGCACCGTGTCGTCGCCGCCCAAGACTTCCCTGCGATAGGTATCGTCCTGGGCCTCGAACAGTTCCCACGAGGGCATCGAGACCACAGCCGCCGTCAGGCCTTCCGCAGCCAGAAGGTCGCGGGCACCGAGCGCAAGCTGGACTTCGGAGCCCGACGCGATCAGCCGGATCGGCGCCGAGGCGTCGCCCGCCAGGATATAGGCGCCGCGCGTGCAGCGGTTGGCGTCGCCGGCATCGCGCACCGTCGGGAGGTTCTGCCGGGTCAGCGCGATGATGCTGGGCGTCTTCTTGGCTTCGAGCGCGATCTGCCAGCACTCCGCCGTCTCGATGGCGTCGGCCGGGCGCATCACGTTCAGGTTGGGAATGGCGCGCAGCGCCGCCAGATGCTCGACCGGCTGGTGCGTCGGGCCGTCTTCGCCCAGCCCAATCGAATCGTGGGTCATCACGTAGATGACGCGCACGCCCATCAGCGCCGAGAGTCGGATCGACGGCCGGCAATAGTCGGTGAACACCATGAAGGTGCCGCCGTAGGGGATGACGCCGCCATGCAGCGCCATGCCGTTCATGGCCGCGGCCATCGCATGCTCGCGGATACCGTAATAGACGTAACGGCCGGACGGATCGGCCTTGGTCGCGGGCTTCAGGCCTGCGGTCTTGGTGTTGTTCGAGCCGGTGAGGTCGGCCGAGCCGCCGATCGTGTCGGGCAGCACCGGGTTGATGACTTCGAGCACTTCCTGGCTCGACTTGCGCGTGGCCCAGGCGGGCTTGTCGGCGGCGATCTTGGTCTTGAACGCAGTGATCGCCTCGCCGACGGCGGCGGGGATGTCGCCCTTCATGCGGCGATCGAACTCGGCACGATCCTCGGCCGGCATCTCGGCATGACGCTTGATCCACTTGCGGCGGGCCGTCTTGCCGCGCGCGCCGACCTTGCGCCACGCGCTGAACACCGCCTCGGGAATGTCGAACGGAGCGTGGCTCCAGCCGAGCTTTTCGCGGGCGCCGGCGATCTCGTCCTTGCCGAGCGGCGAGCCGTGCGTGGCGGCCGTGCCGGCCTTGGTCGGCGCGCCGTAGCCGATCACCGTCTTGCAAGCGATCAGCGAGGGCTTGTCGGTGACGTTGCGCGCCTTGCGAATGGCCCGCGTGACGGCCTCGGCGTCGTGGCCGTCGACCGAGAGCACATGCCAGCCGGCGGCGGCGAAGCGCTTCTTGTGGTCTTCCGAGGTCGAGAGGGAGGTCGGACCGTCGATGGAGATGCCGTTGTCGTCGAACAGCACGATCAGGCGGCCGAGGCCGAGATGGCCGGCCAGCGTGATCGCTTCCTGGCCGATGCCTTCCATCAGGCAGCCGTCGCCGGCAATCACGTAGGTGAAATGATCGACGAGGTCGCGGCCGAAGCGCGCTTCGAGAAGACGCTCGGCGAGGGCGAAGCCCACCGAGTTGCCGAGGCCCTGGCCGAGCGGGCCGGTCGTGGTCTCGATGCCGGCGGCGTGGCCGTACTCGGGATGGCCAGCGGTCTTGCTGCCGAGCTGGCGGAAGCGCTTCAGCTCGTCGAGCGTGATGTCCGGCGAGCCGGTCAGGTAGAGCAGCCCGTAGAGCAGCATCGAGCCGTGGCCGGCCGACAGGATGAAGCGGTCGCGGTCGGCCCAGTGCGGCTCGCTCGCGTCGAACTTCAGGAAGCGGGTGAACAGCACCGTGGCGACGTCGGCCATGCCCATCGGCATGCCGGGATGGCCCGAGTCCGCCTGCTGCACGGCATCCATGGCGAGAGCCCGGATGGCATTCGCCATGTCGCGGCGGGCAGCGGTCTGGTCGGTCATTTTTGGGGGGCGCCGGTACGGGGTTTCGAAGCGGCGGCAACATGCCGACCGACCTCCGGCGCGTCAATGCGCAAAACCGCTCGCGGAGCCAACATCTAGCGCGCCCGGACGCTCCACAGGGCCAACATGTTGACCACTCCCCGCATGCCAAATTATCCTCCGGCGATGGAGCAGCTGCGGCCGGAAGAGAAGTCGTCATCCGCCGCCGGTGGGAAAGCCCTGCCGACCAAGTCCACCGCGCGGGACCGGGTCGACAGCGCCCTCAGCCGGCTGGAGTCGATGGTCGACGAGCGGCTGCGCGCCGAGGCCACCCGCGCCGACGAACTGGCCGAGCGCCTCGCGAAGCTCGAGCGCCAGCACGACGACCTGAAGGCGGTGGCGATCGAGGTCGAGGGCCGGCTCGAGCGCGCCATGGAGTACATCCGCTCGCTGCTCGCGGTCGACCAGAAGTAGAGCCGTGACTTCCCCGTGAGGGGAGTCGTTTCGCACAGGCCGATCTGTCAGACTGCTCATCCCCTCGAACGCCCGGATAAGGGCGCAATAAGGAGTACCCGATATGCCGGAGGTCTCTGTCCAGATCGCCAACCGCACCTACGAGCTCGCCTGCGGCGAGGGCGAGGAAGCGCGGGTCCAGGAACTGGCCGCCTACGTCGACGAGAAGTTCGCCGAGCTGCGCCGCCAGATGCCGGGCGCCCCCGAGATCAAGCTTATGGTGTTCGCCGCGCTGCTGCTGGCCGACGAGAGCCGCGAGCTGCGCGGCATCGCCAAGGCCGCCGAGAGCGCGCGCGCCACCGCGACCGACAGCGCCGAGACGCTGGCGACGGCGCTCGAGGAACTGATCACCTCGCGCGTCGACAAGATGAGCCGCAAGGTCAGCGGCGCCGCCTGAGCGGCGGCGCGGCGCGCATTGCGGGAACCGCCGCCAGTCCCTACATTGGGGGCGGGGCGGAATTCTGCGCGGTGCGTGGTTCGCATATAAACCCCGGGGCCAATAAAGATCTCCTGGGAACTGTCCCTGGCCCGGACCGTGGTCTGGGCCAAACGGTGCCCACCTGCTTTGGCAGGCCTTGGAGGTTTTTTCGACCATCGGCCCATCGTGGAGCCGCCCCACCTTTTCCATCGCGGCTTCCTTCGCGGCCCCAATGACCCTGATCGACGACAAGCGCACGTTGCGCAGCGCCATGCTGGCGTGGCGCGGCGGACTGGACGAAGCCGACCGTCGCGCCGCGGCCGACGGCCTGCTGGCGACGTGGCGCCACGAGCAGCCGGTCGAGACGCCGGCGGTGGTGTCGGGCTTCTGGCCGATGAAGGACGAGCTCGACATCCGGCCG
>JAIUOY010000153.1:0-18133 GCA_020160995.1 Pseudomonadota bacterium
CCGGGCGCTTCAGCACCTTGGCCGCCCACACCGCCACGGATTCGTCGGGCTGAATGCCGACCTTCATGCCGAAGCCGCCGCCGATGTCGCGCACCAGCACGCGGATCTTGTCCTTCGGCATCTTGAGGATGACGTCGGCCAGCGTGTCGCGCGTCACCGAGGGGTTCTGGCTGCCGATATGGACGATCAGGCGATCGCCCTCCCACTCCGCCATGACGGCGCGCGGCTCCATCGCGTTCACGATCAGGCGCTGGTGCATGATATCCAGCGAGACGATGTGCGCCGCGGCCTTGAAGGCTTCGTCGGCCTTGGCGGCGTCGCCGAAGCGGTTGAAGCCGACCAGGTTGCCGGGGGCGCCCTGCCAGACCTGCGGCGCGCCGGGCTTCAGCGCATCCTCGATGGTCGAGACCGAGGGCAGCGGATCGTAGTCGACTTCGACCAGTTCGACGGCGTCCTGCGCCTGGCCGTGGGTCTCGGCCACGATCGCGACCACCGCTTCGCCGACGTAACGCACGACCTCGTGCGCCAGCGACCGGCGCGGCGTCATCTCGGGCTTGCTGCCGTCGGCATTGGGAAACATCGTGGGGAAGGAAAAATCACCCACGCCTTCCTTGGCCATGTCCTCCCAGGTGTAGACGGCGATCACGCCCGGCGCCTTCCGGGCCTCGGCGGTGTCGATCCGGGTAATTTTTGCATGGGCATGCGGCGAGCGGACCAAAACCACATGGGCCTGGTTCGCACGGGCAAGATTGTCGGTGAAACCGCCGGTCCCGGTCAGCAGCCGGTCGTCTTCTACACGCTTGATGTACTGAGCCTTGCCGAACACCG
The DNA here is from genome assembly GCA_020160995.1 of Pseudomonadota bacterium. Lineage (GTDB taxonomy): Bacteria > Pseudomonadota > Alphaproteobacteria > Reyranellales > Reyranellaceae > Reyranella. The sequence goes on from JAIUOY010000153.1 coordinate 829, forward strand.
CCATACGCCACTCCTGTCGCTCTCCGCCCCTGGGTCGGGCCGGACTATAGCGGCGAGGTTGCGGCCGACAAGCGCGTCATCAATGCCGCAGGCTGGGCATTTCCGGCAGGGTGACGATCCGGATGCCGGCCGCCTCCAGACCTTCGCGGACGGCCTTCGAGACCGTCACGGCGGTCGGGCCGTCGCCATGGACGCAGATCGAATCGACCTGGCAGGGGATGCGCTTGCCCGAGGTCGAGTAGATCGCCTGCTCGTCGACCATGCGGCGGACATGGGCCACCGCCTGGGCAGGGTCCTTGATCATGGCATTGGCCTCCTTGCGCGGCGTCAGGAAGCCGGCATCGGTATAGGTGCGGTCGGCGAAGACCTCCTCGGCGACCCGCAGCCCCAGCTTGCGCGCCGCCTTGCCCTGCTCGGTATTCGCCTGGGCCAGGAAGATAAGGTCGCGGTCGACCGCCTTGGTGGCGCGGGCGATGGCCTCCGACATCTCGGCGCTCTCCGCCGACATGTTGCCCATCATGCCGTGCGGCTTGATGTGCGTGACCTTCATGCCGTGCAGTGCCGAAATCGCCTGCAGCGCGCCCAGCTGGTAGGCAATGTTTGCCTCCAGCTCCTTGACCGTGAGGTTGATCACCCGTCGCCCGAACCCTTGCAGGTCGGCGAAGCCGGGATGGGCCCCGACCGAGACGCCGTTGGCGGCGCAGAGCTTCACCGTGTCCATCATCACGGTGGGATCGCTGGCGTGGAAACCGCAGGCGACGTTGGCCGACTTCACGATTTTCAGGACTTCGACGTCGTTGCCCATCACCCAGGGACCGAAGCTCTCGCCGAGGTCGGAGTTGATGTTCACGTGTCCGGCGTTGGTGGCGGCCATGGGAGACTCCTCAGATCGAAGCCGTTATCCTAGCAGATGTGAGCGTACGGTATTTATCCTGCGGTGACACCGCCTTCACTGTCGAATTCGGCAACGAGATCTCTCCGGAGATCAACGGACGTGTGATGGCGTTGCATACCGCCATCGTGCAGGCGCGAGACGCCGGCGAGATCACCGGGGTCGTCGAGACGGTGCCGACCATGCGGTCCCTCATGGTGACCTACGATCCGCTGGCGACGTCGCGCGCCGAGCTGCAGCCGCAGGTCGACGCGCTGGTTGCCCGCGGTTCGCCCGCCGGCATGAAGAGCCGTCAGGTTACGGTCCCCTGCTGCTACGACGATCCCGAGTTTGCGCCCGACCTCGCGGAGGTGGCCGAACGCACCAAGAAGACGCCCGACCAGGTGATTGCCGATCACCTTGCCTCGCCCTTCAAGGTCTATGTGCTGGGTTTCATGCCCGGGCTGGCCTATGTCGCGGGGCTCGACCCCTCCCTCTTCCTGCCGCGCCGGTCGCAGCCGCGCGTGCGCGTGCCACGCTCCTCCGTGGCCATCGCCATGGACATGACCACGATCTACCCGTTTGAAAGCCCCGGTGGCTGGCACCTGATCGGCCGCACGCCGCTCTGGATGTTCGACAAGCGCCGCGAGCAGCCGGTCTTCCTGGCGCCGGGCGATTCGCTTTCCTTCCGGCGCATCGACCGCAAGACCTACGACCGCATCGCCCGGGAGGTCGAGGCCGGCTCCTTCGACTGGTCCACCCTGGTGAAGAGCAAATGACCGCCGCTCTGAAGGTCGTGCGCGCGGGCCTGTTCGACACCCTGCAGGACCTGGGCCGCACAGGCTTCATGGCGCTGGGCATGCCGACCGCGGGCGCCATGGACCGCATCGGGCTCACCCTTGCCAATGCCCTGGCCGGCAATCCCGCCTCCAGCGCAGGACTGGAGATCGGCGTCATGGGCCCCGACCTGCTGGTCGAAGCCGACAGCGTGCGCGTGGCGCTGTTCGGGCCTCTGTCGCCCTCTCTGATCGAAGGCCCCGATGCGCCGCCGAAGCCGCTGGAAAGCGACCGCAGCCATCTCCTGAAGCGTGGCCAGATCCTGCGTGTCGGCATGGTCGAGGGGTCGAGCACGGCCTATCTCACGGTGGCCGGCGGCTTCGCCTTGCCGCCTTTCATGGGCAGCCTCTCGACCTATTCGCGCGCCGGCATCGGCGGTTTCGAGGGCCGCAAGCTCGCGGCCGGTGACGCCTTGCCGCTCGCGCGCGAGACTGCACCGGGCGGCGACGAGCGCAAGCTCGGACAGGCCTTCGACTACGGCAGCGGCCCGATCCGTGTAGTGTGGGGTCCGCAGGAAGATTATTTCTCCAAGGCCGGCCGGCGGACCTTCGTCGAAGCCGAGTATCGCGTTTCCAAGGAAGCGGACCGCATGGGCATCCGCTTCGAAGGTCCGGTGATCGAGCATGCTGTCGCCGTCGACAAGGGCGGCGCCGACATCATCTCCGACGGCATCGGCCCCGGGGCGATCCAGGTGCCGGGCGCCGGCCTACCGATCGTGTTGCTGGCCGACCGCCAGACCGTCGGTGGCTACCCGAAGATCGCCACCGTGGCGTCGGTCGACCTGCCCCGGCTCGGGCGTCTGCTGCCGGGCCAGGCTGTCCGCTTCGCGGCCGTCACCGTCGAGGAGGCCGAGAAGCTGCGGCGCGACCAGGAAGCGCGCTTGCAGCGCGCCATCGCCGGCCTCGTCGTCGCGCGCCCGGCCGGCGGCATCGACCTCGCGAAGCTCTATGAAGAGAACCTGATCGGCGGCGTCGTCTACGACCGGCTCTCGGACTGATCGTTCCGGCGCGACCACATTTCAAGCCGGTCGAGAATAGAGACCAGTTCCTTGCCCGCGGGTGACAGCGCATAGGTCACGCCGCGCGGGAAGGTCGCGACTGGCGAACGTCGGATCAGGCGGCGCTCCTCCAGGCCGCTCAGCCGCTCCGACAGCACCTTTGGCGCAATGCGCGGCAGGAGCGCTGCCAGCTCACCGTGCCGCTTCGCCCCTCCCTGCAGGTGCCAGAGAACCAGCGCATTCCATCGGTGACCGAGAAAGGCGAGCCACGCCTCCACCGGACATTCGACGGGCCGACGCCGCGCCGGCCGGTCGAGGGGTACTCTCGTCATCGCCGCTCCGGCTGCCATGCGCGCAGTCCTTCCCGTTTGGTTAGCTTCGATCGGACGTGGTTACTCATGGCTCGACCAGCAAGGAGCCGTCATGACCGTCACCGACCCGCGCCAGATGAACGAAGCCTTCGCCCACGCCTTCAACAGCCGCAGCGTTGGCACGCTGCTCGCCTTCTACGAGCCCGCCGCTGTCCTCCGCATCGACGGCAGCGACAGGGACCTGATCGGGCTGGACGCGATTGCCGGCGAATTGCGGCAACTGCTGCAGATGCCCGGCACGATGACGTCGAAGAACAATTTCTGCGTCGTGCAGGGCGACCTCGCCCTACTGCGTGCCGATTGGGAGATTGTCGACGCCACGGGAACGATCATCGTCTCCGGCAGCTCTGCCGAACTCGTGCGCCGACAGCGGGACGGGCGCTGGCTCTACGTCATCGACCACGCAGTCGGCGCCGGCCTGCCGCGCGTCCCCTCGACGTCCTGACCATAGCCGGCCCAACCCGCGACGGTCTTCAGTTCCTCGCGTCGCGGCGGAACAGCGACTTGCCGGTGGCGATCCTGCCGCGAATCACCTGCAGTCCCTGAGCAACCACTGGTCGCATCCTGGCCTTGCCGCGGCGCGTTTCGTCCATCGGCCCGGCGAGCCTGCAAGAGCTGCTTTCACCATAGCGACCGACCGGCACCGTTTGCTACGAACATCGGAACGACAAACGAAGGGAATGCAGGACATGAGCTGGCAACCCGAAATGGACGAGCTGCGCCGTCGTCAGGAAATGACGAAGCGCATGGGCGGGGCAGACAAGGTGAAGCGCCAGCACGACGGCGGCCGCCTGACCGTGCGCGAGCGCATCGACCGGCTGGTCGACGACGGCTCCTTCCGCGAGATCGGCAGCATCGCCGGCAAGGCCGAGTATGACGGCCGCAACGACCTCGTCGACCTGATGCCCGCCAATGCCGTCATGGGCCGCGCCCGCATCGACGGTCGGCCCGTGGCCGTCACCGGCGACGACTTCACCGTGCGCGGCGGCTCGGCCGACGCCACGATCAAGGAAAAGGACATCTTCATCGAGCGCTTCGCCAACCAGTATCGTGTGCCGCTGGTGCGCATGATCGAAGGGTCGGGCGGCGGCGGGTCGGTGAAGACCATCGAGACCACGGGCCGCGCCAACGTGCCGGGCGTGCGCGGCTGGGAATGGGTCGTGCAGAACATGGGCACGGTGCCGACGGTCGGCCTCGGCCTGGGTTCCGTCGCGGGACTCGGCGCCGCGCGGCTGGCCGCCACACACTACTCGGTGATGGTCAAGGAAGTGTCGGCGATGTTCGTCGCCGGGCCGCCGGTCGTGAACCGGCTGAGTCCCAAACAGTTCGACAAGCAGGATCTCGGCGGCTGGGAAATCCAGCTGCGCGCCGGCGCCATCGACGAGGCCACCGACAGCGAGGACGAGGCCTTCGCCTTCGCCCGCCGTTTCCTGTCCTACATGCCGTCCTCGGTCTACGAGACGGCGGCCCGCGGGCCGCAGACCGACGACCCCAAGCGTCGCGAGGAGTCGCTGTTCGAGGCCATTCCGCGCGACATCCGCAAGGTCTATCGCATCCGGCCGATCGTCGAGAAGATCGTCGACCAGGGCAGCTTCTTCGAAATGGGCAAGCTTTACGGCCGCTCGGTCGTCACTGGCCTTGCCCGCGTCGACGGCTGGCCGGTTGCCGTGATGGCAAGCGACCCGATGTTCTACGGCGGCGGCTGGACGGCCGACGCCTGCCAGAAGGTGGCGCGCTTCGTCGACCTCGCCGAGACCTTCCACCTGCCGGTCGTCTATTTCTGCGATTGTCCGGGCTTCCTGATCGGCCTCGAAGCCGAGAAGAGCGGCGTCATCCGACAGGGCGTACGCACCATGTCGGCAATGTTCCAGTCGACCGTGCCGTGGTGCACTTTCATCATCCGCAACGCTTTCGGCGTGGCGGGCGCGGCCCACCAGAACGGCTCGCGGCTCAACTGGCGTTATGCCTGGCCGTCGGGTCGCTGGGGCTCGCTGCCGCTCGAAGGCGGCATCGAGGCCGCCTATCGCGCCGATCTCGACTCGGCCCCCGACCGCAAGGCCAAGATGGAGGAAATCGAGGACCGGCTGAACAAGCTGCGGTCTCCGTTCCGCAGCGCCGAGACCTTCTGGATCGAGGAGATCATCGACCCGCGCGACACCCGCCAGGTGCTGTGCGAGTTCGTCGAACTGGCCGCGCCGGTACGCGGGTCGGGCCGCTCCTCAATGTGGATGCGGCCCTAGCACGGCGCCTCAGTCGCGCCAGACGAAGGGGCCGAGCGGATAGGGCTCGGCCGGCGGGAATGGCTGCCAGCCCTCGAAATCCTTTGGCGGCGCGATGATGCCGTCGCCGTGCTTGGAACGCAGCACGAGGCTCTGGCTGGGCAGGATCCATGGCTCGACCAGCATCTCCAGCGGCCGTTTGGCAAGCGGCGTGTTCTCGTAGGCGATGACCCCGTTCTGCTGGCGCACGATCGTCTGGACGGTCTGGAGATAGTTGCGCCATTCCAAAGTGAGGAACATGTCGGACGGCACCACGGCCAGCACCATCAGCCAGCCGAAGGTCATCAACCGCCGCGCCGCCATCGGCTGCCGCAGCTCCCGGAACACCGCGATCCTGTCGGCCAGTGGCGACTTGTAGATCCAGATGAGCACAGCGACGGTCGCGACCACGAGGCCGGCAATGCTGCGCGCCACGTACTGCGACTTGGCGTGTGGCCGCACCAGCGTGTCGGTCAGCGACAGCAGCGGCGAGAAGACCAACACGGCCAGGAAGAAGCCGGCGAACAGATAAGGCCTTGGCGTGGCCAGATCGGCTGGACGGACGATTGCCCAGACCACGATTACGAGCGCCGCCAGCATGGTCAGATCGAACTGCACGTTCTGCCAGGCATTGAGGACGGTCGCCGCCGTCTTGCTGAGATGGTCCTGGGAGAACGGGTAGATCAGCGAATCGGCAGCCACCACCATGCCGCCCAGAAACAGCAGGATGGCAAGGACGTGCAGCGTCGTCGCGAATCGCGGCCGCTCCGGGGCGCGGTGGATGCACCAGGCGATCATCAGGGCGACCAGCGGGCCGCAATAGATCATCACCTCGTAGGTCCGGAAGCTCAGAACGCCGGCCGCCACGAGAAATGCGCCGTCGGTGACGGTCAGCCGTTCCGCCGTCATCAATCTCGCCGTCACGGCGACCACGACCGCGAACGCGGTATTGTATTCGCCGACGATGAAGAAGGACGTCGTCATGAACACGATGCCGATCACGGCCAGGACGGCGGCCAGCAGGACCGGATCATGCCGCACCCGCGTCAACGCGACATGGTAGAAGGCTGTCGGCAGCGCCAGGAGGCCCAGCGACAGGAGCTTGGCCAGCAGATGGAGGTCCGTGACTCCCAGAAAGAGCGCGATGATGGCGGGAAACTGCCCCAGCACCATGGCGTAGAGCCGCGGTCCGTAGAAATCGAAGAACCACTCGCGGCGGGCAATCTGCACGAGGAATGCCGATCCGTCGACGAACAGGCCCCGGCTCTCCCAGCTATGCCAGAGCACCAGGATCCAGAGCAGACCGACAGTGGTCCTGTACGCGATTGTAGTTGTTGGCATTTTCCGGTGTTGGCGGCTCTACAGGACGGTTGCAGCAGGTGCAAGCGCTGACGGCTTGCGGCGTCGAGAGGGCGCTGTTAGCAAGGCGCCGCACACGAGGACCGACGATGCTCAACTGGGAGAAAATCGACGCAATTCCGGGCTGGTTCATGTTCCAGTCCTATTGCGTCTGGCGCGCCCTGCTCGATCAGCAGGCCGGCACGACCGGCGACCTGTTCGAAATCGGCGTATGGCGCGGCCGCTCGGCGTCGGTCCTGGCGTCCTATCGCAAGGGCAGCGAGAAGCTCTATCTGTGCGACCTCAGGCTCGACGAGCCGGCGGTGCACCGCTCGATCGAATCGGTCGGAGCAAAGCCCGAGAACATCGTCCCCCTCTCGGGCCCCTCGGCCGACCTGCCGGCCAAACTCGACCTGCAGGCGATGCACCAGACCGTGCGCTGGTTCCATATCGACGGCGAGCACACCGGCACGGCGGTCTATCGCGAGCTCGAATTTGCCAACCGCATCGTCAACACCGACGGCATCGTCGTGATCGACGACTTCTTCTCGCCGCGCTATCCGGCCAACACCACGGAAGTCATCCGCTACCTTGAGAAGAACCCGTTCCATTTCCGCCTGCTCGCCGTCGGCTTCAACAAGGGCTATCTCTGCCGCCCCGAGAGCCTGCCGCGCTACATGGACTTCATGGCCTCGGGCATGTCGCGCGCCCTCTCGGGCTACGGCGCCAAGACCACGATCTTCAAGACGACCGGACCATGGGACACCGATGCGGTCGGCATCACCGACTTCGTCGAGGATGCCGGCGCCATCGCCGGCCCGGACAACGAGCCGCAACGCTGGCACATGATGCGGACCCGCCACGTCTGGGGTCCCCTGCGCCACCTGCAGAATGGCTGGCGGATGCTGCGGGCCAGGACCTAGGCCGGCTTCGCAATCTTCATCTGCTCCTCGATGTCGTCGGCGATGAAGTTGCGCACGACCTCGTCGAGATCCTTGTCGGTCTCGAAGCCGAGCTTGCGCGATCGCGCCGAGTCGATGCCCTGGGGCCAGCCGTCGCAGATCTTCTGGATCGCCGGATCGTGCTGCCACATCACCTTGCCGACCTTGCGGTTGCCGGCATGGCGGCCGACCGCCTGTTCAAGCTCCTTGGCCGTGACGTTGATACCGTTCAGCAGCAGGGTACGTCCGGGGCCGAAGGCGTCGGGCGGGAGATCGTGCAGGCGCATGAACGCATCCACTGTCTTGCGCGGGCTCAGCACCACCATGACCGTCTCGGGCGTCACCGGGCAGACCACGTCGACACCCGTCAGGGGCTCGCGCACGACCGAGCTTGCCCAGGTCGACGCTGCCTTGTTGGGCAGGCCGGTGCGCACACAGATGGTCGGCAGCCGCACCGCCGTGCCGCGCAGGAATCCCTTGCGGGTATAGTCGCGCACCAGAAATTCGCCGATCGACTTCTGTGACCCATACGACGTCTGCGGCGTCAGCGGCGTGTCGTCGGTGACGGCCGGCGGCAGGTCGCCGCCGAAGGCCGCCAGCGAACTCGTGAAGACGACGCGCGGATTGGTCCCGAGCGCACGGCAGGCTTCAAGCACGTTGCGCGTGCCGTCGAGATTGACCCGGTAGCCGAGGTCGAAATCGGCTTCGGCGCCGGCGCTGACGACTGCGGCAAAATGGAACACGGTGGCCGCGCCCTGCATGATCGACTGCACCGTGGCGAAATTCGAGATGTCGCCGTCCAGCGCCTTGACGCGGGGATCGTCGAGGCCGGGTCCGCTCGCCTTCGCGACGTCGAACAGCAGCAGCTCGCTCACTTTCTCGGGCCGCCCCGAAGGGCCTGCCATCTCGCCCTGCTGCAAGATTCGCCGGGCCAGCTTCTTACCGAGAAAGCCTGCGCCGCCGGTGATTACCACCTTCATGTCGTTTCATCCCGATGTCGATCTCAGTCGAGGAAAGTGTGCACAGATCGCGACGCGCAGTCTATGTTTGCAGGCAATGGCAGGGCCCAGTGAAATATTCGCGTTCAAGGATGCGCTCATCATCCTGGGCACCGCAGCCGTCGTGGCGCCGGTCGTTCAACGTCTCAAAATCAGCCCCGTTCTCGGCTTCCTGGTTGTCGGCGCGGCGCTCGGCCCTTTCGGGCTCGGCCGGCTGGCCGAACATTCCCGGGCAATCGCCTGGCTGACCGTGACCGGCGAACGGCAAATCGCCTTCATCGCCGACCTCGGCATCGTCTTCCTGCTCTTCTTCATCGGCCTCGAACTTTCGATGCGCCGTCTGATCACCATGCGCCGACTGGTGTTCGGCCTGGGCGGTCTGCAGTGCTCAATCTCGACCCTGGCCATCAGCCTGATCGCCCTGTGGCTCGGCCAACCGCCTGATGCGGCGCTGATCATCGGCGCCTGCCTCGCGCTCTCTTCGACGGCGATCGTTATGGAGCTGTTGTCAGGGCAACGGCGCATGACATCGACCACCGGACGAACGAGCTTTGCGATCCTGCTGGCGCAGGACCTCGCCGTCGTTCCTCTCCTGTTCCTGATCAGTGCGTTGGGCGGCCATTCGGAAGGACATGTGATCCAGGGCATCGTCATTGCCCTGTTCGAGGCCGTCTTGGCCGTCGGCATCATCGCCGTGGTCGGACGTGTGGTCCTGAAGCCGCTGTTCCGCCTCGCCGCCTCGACCGACAATCCGGAATTCTTCATGGCGGCGACCCTGTTGATCGCCGTCGGCTCGGGGGTCATTGCCGCCTATGCCGGCCTGTCGATGGCGCTCGGTGCCTTCATCGCCGGGCTTCTTCTGGCCGAAACGGAGTATCGCCGCGCCGTCGAGGCGATGATCGACCCGTTCCGTGGCCTGCTGCTCGGAGTCTTCTTCTTCTCGGTCGGCATGCACATTGACCTGAGCTTCATCTGGCGCGAACCGCTCCTCGTGATTGGCGGCTTCGCGGCCATGATGGCGGTGAAGTCGGTCCTGCTGCTCCCGCTCTGCCGGTTGTTCGGCGTCCCCTGGGCGGCGAGCGTGGAAACCAGCCTGCTGCTGGCTCCGGGCGGTGAGTTCGCCTTCATCGGCATCGGGCTCGCCACGACCTATGGCCTGATCGACGGCGGTGTGTCGGCCGGCCTCCTGGCCGTCGTGTCGCTGACCATGGGCACCCTGCCGTTCATTTCCCTGTTCGCGCGCCGCGCCGCCCAGCGTGTCGCCGACGGAATCGCCGGCGAAGCGCCCGCGACCGCGCTACCGCCGGACGATCATGCCAAGCGTGTGATCGTCGTGGGCCACGGCCGGGTCGGACAGCTCGTCTGCGACATGCTCGACAAGCACGAGATCGCCTATGTCGCCGCCGACCGCGACGCACCGCGGGTCGAGCGCTGGCGCAGGCTGGGCCGCCCTGTCTATTTCGGTGACGCCTCCAATCCGCTCTTCCTGCAGCGCTGCGGCATCGACGAGGCGACGGGCGTGATCGTCACCATCGATACCGCCGCCGTCGACGACGTGGTCCGTGCCGTCCGCTCGCGTCGCCCCGACGTGATGATCGTGGCGCGCGCCCACGACGCCCAGCACGCCCGGCATCTCTACACGCTCGCCGTCACCGACACGGTGCCCGAGACCATCGAAGCCAGCCTGCAGCTGGCGGAATCCGCCCTGGTCGGCCTCGGCGTGCCTATGGGCCTGGTCATCGCTTCCATCCACGAGCGCCGCGAGCTGGTGAGGCATGAGCTGCAGGCGGCGGCCGGCGGCACCGCCTCGATGACTGAACAGATCCGGCGCGCCCGGCGCGACAGGACCGCCAAGCCGTGAGCTGCCCATGAGAGTGATCAGCTGGAACCTGCTGCGCCTGACGGGCGCGGCGGTCGAGGACGTCGCCGAACTGGCGCGCCGCGAGAAGCCCGACCTGTTCCTGATGCAGGAGGCGACCAAGCACATCGAGGAGCTGCCCAATCTGGTCGGCGGCCACTTCCACCGGCTTTCCTGGCTGGGCCGTATCCATGGGCTCGCCGTCTGGAGCCCGCATCATTTCCCGCCGCCCACGGCATTCTCGCTGCCGGCATCGCGGCTGCCCGGCCGCCTGCCGCGCCGGCGCGCGCAGATCGTTCAAGTGGGCGAAATCACCTTCGCCAATGTCCACCTGTCGCACGGCCAGCTCCTGAACCGGCGTCAGCTTGCGCGCCTTGCGACCTTCCTGCAGGGCCGCCCCTCGGCGATCATTGGCGACTACAATGCCGTCGGTCCGGTGCTCATTCCGGGCTTCACCGATGTCGGTCCTCGCGAGCCGACACACCTCGCCAGCAACGTCGTGCCGTTCCGCCTCGACCGCTGCCTGGCGCACAGCCTGGTCTGCCGCTCGTCCTATGCCCTGGATTTCGGCCCGTCGGACCACCGCCCGATCCGGCTCGAGCTCGATCTCGCGGAAAGCAACACGGCCGCGATGGCGGTGGCGGCACGCAAGCCGCGCAAGGATCGGCTGCGGCGCTTCTACAGATAAGGCTGGAGCAGGCGCGCGGCGCTGTTGCGCAGGCGAATGGGCAAGGGATCGGCGTCGATCTCGGCGACGGTCAACTGCCGCTTCGGCGTCGTCGCCTCGATGATGCGACGTGCGAAGTCGGCATCGTGCAGTTCGACGTTCAGCTCGAAATTCAGGCGAAAGCTGCGCGTATCCCAGTTGGCGCTGCCGATCATCGACCAGGATTCGTCGATGGTCATGAGCTTGGAATGGTCGAACGGTGCGGGCAGCAACCAAACGCGACAGCCCGCCTCGACCAGCGGCCTGAGCGGCACCCGCCGCGCCCAGTCGAGGATCGCGTGATTGGAGTGCTCCGGCAGCAGGATATCGACCTCGATGCCGCGCATGGCGGCCAGCCCGAGGGCCATGGTGAGCGGCTCCGCCGGCAGGAAATAAGGCGTCACGACGCGGATCGACCGGCGCGCACACGAGATCGCATGCAGCGCCACGAACTCGATCTGCTCCATGTCCTCGTCGGGTCCGGAGTTGACCACGCGGGCCGTGACGTCGCCCACGGCCGCCGGCTTGGGGAACCACGCCTGGGAGACGAGCTGCTCGCCTGTCGTGAACAGCCAGTCGTCGGCAAAAGTATCGGTGAGCTGTTCGACGACGGGACCTTCGATGCGAAAGTGCGTGTCGCGCACAGGATGTGCCGGCTTGGCCGCCTCGATATTCTCGGCGCCGATGTTGAGGCCGCCGGTGAAGGCCACCTTTCCGTCGATCACCAGTACCTTGCGGTGATTGCGGAGGTTCACGAACGGCATCCGCCACGGGAAATAGGAGTGGAGGAAGCGTGCGACCGGCACGCCGGCTTTCTTGAGATGCTGGTAGGTGCCCGACCAGAAATAACCGCCGCCGACGCCGTCAATCAGCACGCGGACTTCGACTCCGCGCTGCTGGGCGCGGATCAGTGCCTGGTGAAACGGCTCCCCTGCCGCATCCGCGCGGAAGATGTAGCTGCAGAGCCCGATGCTCCTCTGCGCCAGATCAATCTCCGCCAGCATGCGGGGATAGGCTTGATCGCCGCTGCGCAGCATCTCGATCGTATTGCCGGGGACGGAGGGAAGCCCGGTCAGACGGCCGACCGCGTACTCGAGCGGCGACAGGGGATCGACTGCGACGGCCGCCGCGGAACTGCTGCTCGCGGGTGGGGGCCGATCGCGTCGCAGGCGCTGGGCGCGTCGCTTGACCCGGTTGATGCCCATGATTGCGTAAAGCAGGCCCCCCAGGAACGGAGACAGCCAGGCGATGCCGATCCAGGAGACGGCCGCACCGACATTGCGCTTGTACAGCAGCGCATGCACCGTAACGGAACCGGCGACGGCGACGTGCGCCACTGCCGCCACTGCACCGACAACCCCCGCTAACCCATCATCGAGAACCACATGCCCTGCCCTTCGGGCACGCATCCCAGGCGGCGGCCCATGCGAAGGTTTTAGCGACGCCCCGTGTCGAACGCCATGCGCACGGCAAGTACGGCCAGCACTGTACCCATCAGCCAGCGCTGCACCGCCATCCACAATGGCCGGCCCGTCAGGAAAGCAGCCACTGCTCCTGCCGCCACGACGATCAAGGCGTTGACCGTCATGCTGATGACGATCTGCGCCGTGCCCAGCAGCAGGGTTTGACCGAGGATGTCGCCCTGGCTCGCATCGACGAACTGCGGCAGCAGCGACAGGTAGAGTGCGGCGATCTTCGGGTTCAGGAGATTTGTCAGCAACCCCATGGCAAACAGCCGGCGGGGCGAGTCGGGCGGCAGGTCGCGCACCTCGAAGGGCGAGCGGCCGCCCGGCTTCAGGGCGTTCCAGGCCAGCCAGCCGAGATAGGCCGCGCCCGCCAGCCGCAGCGCGTCGTAGGCGTAGGGCACCGCGAAGACGAGCGCCGTGATGCCGAAGGCCGCCAGCAGCATATAGGTGACGAAACCCAGCGCGACGCCGGCCAACGAAATCAGGCCGGCGGTTCGTCCCTGGCAGATCGAACGCGACACGAGATAGGCCATGTTCGGTCCGGGCGTCAGCACCATGCCGAGCGCTACCGCACCGAACGCCGCCAGGGCCGTCAGCGAAACCATGCCAGCCCTCCGGAGGGAGGCGGTCTTAGGCGACCGCCTTGATCGTCTTGGCCGTGATGTCGATGATCTCGTCGATCTGCGCCTTCTCGATCACCAGCGGCGGCGACATGGCGATGGCGTCGCCCGACTGGCGCACCATCAGCCCAAGCTCGAAGGCTTTGACGAAGGCATCGTAGCCGCGAGCGCCGGGGGCCGAGCTCGGGGCCAGGTCGATACCGGCGGCAAGGCCGAGGTTGCGGATGTCCGTGACGTTCGGCAGGCCCTTCAGCGAGTGCACGCCCTGCTCCCAGTACGGCGACAGCTCGGCCGCTCGCTCGAACAGGTTCTCGTCGCGATAGATGTCGAGGACGGCCGAGGCCGCGGCGCAGGCCAGCGGATGGGCCGAATAGGTATAGCCATGGAACAGGTCGATGGCGTTCTCGGGGCCGTTCATCAGCCCGTCGAACACGTGCTTGCGTACGAACACGCCGCCCATCGGCACCGTGGCGTTGGAAATGCCCTTGGCCACCGTCATCAGATCGGGAATGACGCCGAACTTCTCGGCGGCGAAGCCGGTGCCCAGACGGCCGAAGCCCGTGATGACCTCGTCGAAGATCAGCAGGATGCCGTGCTTGTCGCAGATCTGGCGCAGGCGCTGCAGGTAGCCCTTGGGCGGCGGCAGGTAGCCGGTCGAGCCGGCGCAGGGCTCGACGATGACGGCGGCGATGTTCGAGGCATCGTGCAGGCCGACGATCCTCTCGAGTTCGTCGGCAAGCTCGGCGCCGTGCTCGGGCTGGCCCTTCGCGAAGGCGTTCTGCGGCAGATGGGTATGCGGCAGGTGATCGACACCCGGCAGCATGGCGCCGAACCATTTGCGGTTGTTGACCATGCCGCCGACCGAGATGCCGCCGAAGCCGACGCCATGATAGCCGCGCTCGCGGCCGACGAAGCGGGTCCGGGTGCCCTGGCCACGGGCGCGCTGGAAGGCCAGTGCGATCTTGAGCGCGGAGTCCACGGCTTCCGAGCCGGAGTTGCAATAGAAGGCGTGGTTCAGGTCACCCGGCAGCAGCGCGGCGTGCCGCGCCGCCAGCTCGAACGCCTTGGGATGGCCCATCTGGAAGGACGGCGCGTAGTCCATCTCGTCGAGCTGCTTGGCGATCGCCGCCTTGATCTCCTCGCGGCCGTGGCCGGCGTTGACGCACCACAGGCCCGCCGTACCGTCGATGATCTTGCGGCCTTCGGGCGTCCAGTAATGAACACCCTTCGCCTTGGCCAACATGCGCGGGTTCTTCTTGAACTGCCGGTTCGCCGTGAACGGCATGAAGAAGGCATCGAGGTTGTTGGCGGGCGCGGTGTTCGACGGCGTCATGGGCGTACCTTCGGCGTAGATTGGACGGCAAAGTGAATGGGCCGACCCTATCACTTGTTCCGGCTGGCAACTACGCAGCCGGCTAATCCTCCCTTGAGGATTTTTGGGGCCGCGACGGGTGCGCCGCGGCGACGCCAGCTACTTGCTGACGTCGACCACCACGCGGCCGCGGACCTCGCCCTTGAGGATCTTGGGCGCCAGCGCCATCAGGTCGGAAAGGCCCGCCTCGCTGACCGTGCTGTCGAGCTTGTCGAGCGGCAGGTCCGTGCCCAGCCGCTTCCAGGCTTCCTCGCGCGGGCCCTTGGGCAGCATCACCGAATCGATGCCATAGACGGAGACGCCGCGCAGGATGAACGGCAGGATCGAACCGGGGAACGACGGTCCGGCGGCCAGACCGCAGACCGCGGCCGCGCCGCCGTACTTCACCTGGGCCAGCGCCTTGGCGAACATCACGCCCGACACCGTGTCGACGACCCCGGCGAAGCGCTCCGACAGCAGCGGCCGGTCCGGCGCCTCGGTCAGCTCCTTGCGGTCCAGGATGGTCGTCGCACCGAGCGACTTCAGATAGTCGCCTTCCTGCGGCCGGCCGGTGGCGGCGACCACGTTGTAGCCAAGCTTGCCCAGGATCGCGACGGCGACCGAGCCGACGCCGCCGGCGGCGCCCGTCACCAGGATCTCGCCCGCCGCCGGCTTGATGCCGTGCTTCTCGAGCGCCATCACGCAGAGCATGGAGGTATAGCCTGCCGTACCGATCGCCATGGCGCGCTTGGACGAGATCGCGGCCGGCAACTTGACCAGCCAGTCGCCTTTAACCCGCGCCTTGGTGGCGTAGCCGCCCCAGTGCAGCTCGCCGACCCGCCAGCCGTTGAGGACGACCTTGTCGCCGGCCTTGAAGCCGGCATTGTCCGACGTCTCGACCGTTCCCGCGAAGTCGATACCGCCGACATGCGGCCAGGTCTTCACCAGGCCGCCGCCCGTCGTCAGGACCAGCCCGTCCTTGTAATTGAGCGTCGAGTAGTCGATTGCCACCGTGACGTCGCCCGCGGGCAACTTCTCCTCGGGAAGGGTCTCGACGGCGCCGCTCACCTTGCGGTCGGCACCCTGGCTCAACACGAGCGCACGGAATGTCATGGGAACTCCTGCTTATGATACGCAGGGCTTCTAGCAAGCTGCAGCCAGCACCGCGACCCCCAGAAGGTTTCGCCTCGCAAGACCGGCTAATCGGGACGCCAGCCGACGACATCGGCGGCGATCTCGCGGGCAAGCATCGGGAGGCGTTTGCCGAAGCGGGCAGCAGCCTCTCCTTCGCTCATGACCGAATGGGGAAAGCGCATGGAGAGGCAACCCAGCATGCGTTGGCGCTGTTGAATGGGCACGGCCATGCCGTTCAGGGAAGAGCGGTTAGGCGGCGTGAAGGCATGGCCGGCCTGGCGGATGCGCTGCAGGGCCTGGTCGAGCGGCGCCTGCTGGCGAGCGCCGAGTCCACCGATGTCGCGCAGAATCGTCTGCCGTTCCTCGTCGCTGCAGAAGGCCAGCCAGACGCGGCCGAGGGCGCTCCGCAGCACCGATCGCCGCTGGTTCACGCCTGCCGTTTCGAACGACATCGGACTCTCGGGTGCCGTCGAATGGCGGATGGTGATCGCGCCGTAGCTCAGCGTCGCGAGATAGAGCGGCCAGCCATGGTCGGCCGTGAAGCGGCTCATGTGAGGAATGGCGGCGTCGACCAGATGATCGATGAAGCGGATCGAGCCCGACAGCCCCAGCACTCTGTCGGTCAGGCGATATCCCTGCTCGCGCGACACGCGGGCGGCATAGCCCACCGCCGCCAGCGTGTGCAGCAAACGAAGCACCGTCGGCCGCGGCAGGCCGGTCTCTTCGACCAGCACCGAGACGGTCGAGGTGCGGCGACGGCTGAGCGCCTCCAGCAAGGCAAAGCTGCGTCGAACGGGCTCGATGACAGGTGGAGGCGGCATGCCTGCACCCTAGTCCGTAATGCGGACTTCGTCGACTTTGCCCGCGCCCCGCCCGCGAAGAGGCGTACCGTTGCCGCCAGGAGGAAACCCAATGGCCTATCAGACGATCGAGGTACGCAAGATCACGCCGACCATCGGCGCCGAGATCCACGGCGTCGACCTCTCCCAGCCGCTCGGCAACCAGCAGTTCCAGGAAGTGCACGATGCGCTGATGGACAATCTGGTGATCTTCTTCCGCGACCAGAAGCTCAGTATCGATCAGCACAAGGACTTCGGCCGCCGCTTCGGGCCGCTGCACGTTCATCCCAATGCGCCGATCACTTTCGCGGAACATCCCGAAATCCTGGTCATCAAGGCCGACGAGAACTCCAGGCACGTGGCCGGCGAGGAATGGCATTCCGACGTCTCGTGCGACCCCGAACCGCCGATGGGCTCGATCCTCTATCTCACCGAAGTGCCGCCCGATGGCGCCGGCGACACGATCTTCGCCAACATGTATCGCGCCTACGAAACGCTCTCCGAGCCGATGAAGAAGATGCTGCAAGGCCTGACGGCACTGCACGATAGCACCAAGGCACACTACTATCGCGCCAAGGCGACGGACCGCGAAGCGATGCAGTTCCCCAACGCCGAGCACCCGATTGTCCGTACCCATCCGGTAACCGGCCGGCAGGGTCTCTACGTCAGCCGCGGCTTCACTCTACGCATCCCGCAGCTCAAGAGGCACGAGAGCGACGC
>JAIUOY010000154.1:0-9173 GCA_020160995.1 Pseudomonadota bacterium
GTCGGCCGCCTGAAGGACCAGGGCCATGCCCAGCCGGAAATGATCTCCCTGATCAAGCGCAACAACTGCGGCAAGGCGCTGGACATCGCCCGCGTCGCCCGCGACATGCACGGCGGCAACGGCGTGTCGGACGAGTATCACGTGATCCGTCACGTCATGAACCTCGAAGCAGTGAACACCTACGAGGGCACGCACGACGTGCACGCGCTGATCCTCGGCCGCGCCATGACCGGCATCCAGGCGTTCAGCGCCGGAGCATAAGCGGCGTGGATCTCCCGCCCCCCGGCGACATCGCAATCGTCGTCGCCGGGGCGCTGGCTGCGGGTTTCGTCAACGGATTGAGCGGCACCGGCTATGCGCTGGTGGCGCTGGGCTTCTGGCTGCAGGCCATGTCGCCGTTGACGGCCGCGCCCCTGACGGCGCTTTGCAGCGTCGCCGGCCACATACAATCGCTACCGCGCATCTGGAGCGGCATCCGCTGGCCGCGGCTCTGGCCCTTTCTCGTGGCCGGAGCGATCGGCGTGCCGATCGGCACCTTGCTTCTCGAAGATGTCCGGCCGCAGCCGCTCAAGGCCGGCGTCGGCCTCCTGCTGATCGTCTACAGCGCCTGGATGGCCTTTGTGCGCCGCCCCCCTGTCGTCACCGGCGGCGGCCGTGTCGCCGACGCCGCGGTGGGCCTGGTCGGCGGCGTGCTGGGCGGCATGGCGAGCCTCAGCGGCCCCGCCCCCACGATCTGGGCGCAACTCCGCGGCTACGGCAAGAACGAGCAGCGCGGCGTCAACCAGCCCTTCAACATGAGCGTGCTCTTCCTCGCGTTGATCTCCGCCGGCATCGCGGGCTTTCTCGACCGGACGTTCTTCATCTGGGCCGCGATCTGCGTGCCCACGACCCTGATCGGCGCGCGGATCGGCCTCGCCCTCTACGGCCGGATCGACGACGTGCAGTTCCGCCGCATCCTGCTGGCCCTTCTTGCTTTCTCGGGCGTGACGCTGATCGTTTCGTCGCTGCGCTGAGCAGGCTCTAGCTCGCCAGGCCTTTCAGGCAGCCGCTCTCGACAAGTATCGGCTCCAGACCTGCCACCCCCTTGGCAGCCGCATGCTTGCGCCGGATCTCGGCGAGCGACCGTGCATGGTACTTCTGCGGCTCCTGCGTCCATTCCGAACCGCCGAGGGTCATCGTGAAGCTCTTGTCGCCGCGTTCGATCGCCTGCGCATTGGCCTGCGACCAGGGCAGGAAGAGGCCGGCCACTTCCTCCTGGAGCAGCGGCATCAGGGTCGGCGAGAGCGCCGCCAAGGTCTCGAAGGAACCCTCGACCTTGGGCGACAGCATGCGCTTCACCCAGGCCATCACATTGGGCGCCGACGCCCGCAGCAGCGCGCCCGGCGTCGGATCGGTCGCGGCTTCGTAGAACTGGCCCCACAGGCCGAAATCCGCCATCGACGGCCGCCCGCCCAGGAGATAGGGCCGCGTCGCGAGATGGGCGTCGAGCAATTCAGCCGCCTTCTTGAACGATGCTTCGATCAGCGGCCGGGTCTTGTCGTTGGAGCCCACGAAGCCCAGCCGGCCCATCATGCGCTCGGCCACCGCCGCCCGCGCCTGCGCGACCGCGAGCGTCCCCTCCGCTCCCATCATCTGCTGGGCAATGCGCTCCGCCGTCGACCAGGCATCGGGCTGGTAGTGCCAGCGGTAATGGAACATCCACTTGTTGCCCCACTCGTCGCCATATTCCTCCAGCAGCGCCGAGACGAAGGCGAGTGCGGGATCGTCCGGCACCACCGACGGCTCCGGATGGGCGGCTTCGATGCGTTCGAGGATCGGCGTCGAATCCTGAAGGCCCTCGTCCTTCGGGGTCACGACTAGCGGAACCAGCGGCAGCTTGGCGTACTTCTGGAACTCCGCCTGCACGGCCGGCGAGCGCGGGATCCACGTATGCTCGATGCCCTTGAAGCGAAAGAACGAACGCACCTTCACCGAATAGGGCGACAGCTCGGACCCGAAAATACGATAGGCGTTCGTCATCGCTTCAGATCCACCGCTTGCGTTTCAGCCAAAGGAAAATGCCGCCGACGATCATGACGACCATGAACCAGAAGAAGTAGTAACCGTACCGCCAGCCCAGCTCCGGCATGTTGCCGACGTCGCGCTCGAAGTTCATGCCGTAGATGCCGGCGAGGAAGCTCAAGGGCATGAAGAAGACGGTGATGATCGCCATCGTCTTCATCACCTCGGACATGCGGTTGGAGGAGTCCATCAGATAGACTTCCATCAGGCTGTTCGTCATTTCGCGGTAGCTCTCGACCAGGTCGAGAACGGCCACCGCATGGTCGAAACAGTCGCGCAGATAGGTGCGCGTCTCCGGCATGATGAACGGCACGTCGGGCCGCATCACCGCGAGAACCGTCTCGCGCTCGGCCCACTGGATGCGATGGAAGGCGACCAGCGCCCGCCGCGCCTGATGGATGTGGTAGAGCGTGTCCTTCGTCGCACGTTCCAGCGCCTCGTCCTCGAGCTGTTCGAGGTGGTTCGACACCGCCTCGATCAGCGGAAACTTGCGGTCGACCACGAGATCGATCAGCGCGTAGACGAGGTAGTCGATGCCGAAGATGCGCAGCCGCGAGCCGGCCGTCTGAATACGGTCCCGCACCGGCTTGAAGATGTCGACCTTGTGATCGTGGAAGGAGATGACGTAGTTGTCGCCGAAGAAGATGCTGACCTGTCGCGACAGCAGCACGCCGTCCTCGTAGATCGGGTCGTTGAGGACGATGAAGCCCTGCCCCTCGTAGAGGTCGATCTTGCTGCGCTGGTTGGCGTGGAAGACGTCTTCGAGCGCCAGCGGATGCAGGTTGAAGGCCATGCCGAGATTGCGCAGCATCTCGGAGCTGGGGCGGCCCGCCACGTCGATCCAGGTATGGCCCGGCGTGCCGAGGTGGAAGCGACATTCGTCGACCTCCACCCCATGCACGACCTGGACATCGTCCGGCGTGTATTCGACCAGGGTAAAGTCGAGGGCCTCGTCGGGGACAGGGGCGCGTCCGGCAAGCGTTCCGGGAGAAGTACCGGGCTTGGTATGCCGGTGGATGATACCGTCCATGCGTCCCCCATACGTCCCTGGGACTCTCCCCCGGTTCAGGGCCTCAGACTTCTTCCATCACCTGCACGTCGGGACGGCCGGCAAGGTAGTCGCCGAGCTTGCGGCCAAGCTCCTTGAAGTGCGGCGCCGCCCGATGGGCTTCGAGCGCCGCCTGGTTCTCGTAACGCTCCAGCATGACATAGACATTGACGTCGGCCGTCTTGTGCAGCGCGTAGAGCTTGTTGCCCGGTTCGTCGGCCTGCACCTTGGCCTGCAGGGCCTTCATCGTCGCCTCGAAGTCGGCATTGGTGCCGGGCTTGATGGTGAGCTTCGCGATAACGCCAATCATGATCTCTCCTCCGTCGGCTACTGCGGCCGCTTTTTGACAAGGTACTTGTGCTCGCCGTCGCACACCAGCTCGCCCGACTGGTTATGGATGGTGAGCTTCAGGATGGCCACGCCGGTGGTGCGGCCGGGCTTGAGTTCGACGATCTCAAGCATGGGATAGAGCGTGTCGCCGACATAGACCGGCTTCAGGAAGCGCGACGACTGCTCCAGGAAGCCGATCAGCGACTCGCCCACGATATGCGGAAAGATGCCGCCGCCGGCCGCGCCCTGGATCGCGACCTGCAGGCCGTGGGCCAGCATGTCGCGATGGCCCAGCGCCTTGCAGTATTCGCGGTCGTAGTGGATCGGGTGGTTGTCGCCGCTGGCCAGCTGGAAGGCCGAGAACAGCGCATCCGTCTGGGTCCGCGAATTGATGTAGAACTTCTGGCCGACCTTCAGGTCCTCGAACCAGTGCGCCGGCCCGAAGCGATGCTGGGCCGGATCGAAGGGTTGGGCATTGGCATCCGCCACAGGATGTCTCCTTCTTGTTCTTCTCGTTACGGCCGTCAGGCGGCCTTGGCCTTGCGGCCCATCCCGTCGAACTGGTCGAACATGCGTTCGCGCCAGCTGTGCACGGGATCGTCGTTCTCCAGCAGCGCCAGCGGGCTGGTCGCATAGGCCCACATGAAGGTGCCGAACAGCGCATAGTCGGCATAGTTTGTGCGCGCGCCGCCCAGGAACTTCTGCTCGCGCAGTACGCGCCGCGCCGGCTCCAGCGCCGTGCGCAGCGTGGCGACGCCCTTCTCCCGCGCCCGCGCCTGGAAGCCCGCGAAGTCCGCCGTCCCCAGCCGCTTGCCGCGCGATTCGATGATGTAGGCCTTGTCCTCCGGCCGCACGCGCTCCACGAGATCGGCGACGACCAGCGGAAACACGGCCGCGTTGATCGCGACGTCCGTCCAGCCATTGGCGAGCTGGCCCGCCAGCCGCTCCTGCTCGCTGGCGAAGATCGGCTTGTCGGGATAGGCCTTGTCGAGATGGCAGGCGATCGCCCAGCTGTCCTTCACCGCCACGTCGCCGTCCTTGAGCACCGGCAGGAGCTGGGAATCGGCAAAGGCGATCTTGTGCTTCTCGGTGAATCCCGTCGGCTCGTCCTTCCACTCCAGCCCCTTGTGGGCCAAAGCGAACTTGGCGCGCCAGCAGAAGGGGCTGGGGCGACGGTCATTCTGGAAGACGAGATCGTAAAGCGTAATCATTTACTCTGTCCGTTACCTTTCCGCGTGACTGGGACCGTTGAGACGTCGGCTCCAAGAGTAGAGCGGATCGTCTGTTTGAAGCAGCGCAAATCGGCTCGACTGCTCCGCCCAATGGAACGCCGCAGCGACCATGAAATCCGCCATGCCCGGCGTGGCGCCGTGGAGGTTGCCGTTCTGCTTCACCGTGAGCCGCAGAGGATCGAGCGCCTTCTGGAACGCCGGCAAGCGTGCCGCCCGCGTCTCGTTCAACTTCTCCAACGGCCCGAAGCGCGGCTCGCGCGTGCGGCGGATATAGGCGCGGTCCTCCTCGTCGATATGGTCGAGCATGTCGAACAGGATGAAGCTCGCGATCTCGGGCGTGAGCCAGAGGCCGCACCAGTTGTTGAAGTAGCGTGCGAGCGCGCGCCCCGCCTCGCCGCCGAACAGGGACGGCCGGTCGGGATAGGCATCTTCCAGG
Source organism: Pseudomonadota bacterium (assembly GCA_020160995.1). GTDB lineage: Bacteria > Pseudomonadota > Alphaproteobacteria > Reyranellales > Reyranellaceae > Reyranella. Next base: position 5,108 of record JAIUOY010000154.1, read on the forward strand.
TGGTTGGCGATGCGCCAGGAATCGGCCACGACCTCATCGCCGTCGACCAGCACCGGCACGCTCTGCGACTTGGCGAAGGCAATCGCTTCCTTGTCGACGAAGCGCACCAGCTCGATGCGGTCGACAGCCAGACCCTTGTGCCGGAGCGCCAGATGGACGCGCTGGCCGAACGGGCTGAGTTGCCGCCCGTCCAGCGATTTCAGGTCGTAGAGGGTACGGCCCCCTGCCCCGATCCGGGCCGATGGATTACTTGCCATCCAGCATCTTGACGATGCCGGAGAAATCCTTGGCGCCGTGGCCCGAGTTGACGAACATGTTGAAGAGCTGCGCGGCCTCGGCGCCGAGCGGCGTGCTGGCGCCGGCGGCATTGGCGGCCTGCTGGGCCAGCAGCAGGTCCTTCAGCATCATCGCCGCCGTGAAGCCCGCCTGATAGTCGCGGTTGGCCGGCGACGTCGGCACGGGGCCCGGCACTGGACAGTAGTTGGTCAGCGACCAGCACTGGCCCGACGAGGTCGAGGCCACGTCGAACAGCTTCTGCGCATCGAGGCCCAGGCGCTTGGCCAGCATGAAGGCCTCGCTGACGGCGATCATGGAGACGCCCAGCACCATGTTGTTGCAGATCTTGGCTGCCTGGCCGTTTCCGCTGCCGCCGGCATGGACGATGTTCTTGCCCATCTTCTCCAGCACCGGCCGGGCCTTGGCGAAGGCGCCGTCCTTGCCGCCGACCATGAAGGTGAGCGTGCCGGCGGTCGCGCCGCCGACACCGCCCGACACCGGCGCGTCGATCATCTCCAGCCCGGCCTTGTCGGCCAGCGCCGCAACGTGACGGGCGCTGTCGACGTCGATGGTCGAGCAGTCGATCAGGAGCGTGCCCTTGGCGACGTTGGGCAGCACGTCCTTCTCGTAGACCTCGCGCACATGCTTGCCGGCGGGCAGCATGGTCACGACGATCTCGGCCCCCTTCACCGCCTCGGCAGCCGAGGCCGCCTTGTGCGCACCCTTTTCGACTGCCGTCTTGACGGCCTCGTCGGACAGATCGAAGGCCGTCACATGATGCTGCGCCTTGGCCAGGTTGGCGGCCATCGGGCCGCCCATGTTGCCAAGGCCGATGAAGGCGATCTTCGCCATGGTTTTTCCTCCCTCGTTGACCGCTCAGTCGAAGAACAGGTCGTTCGACACCGGCCGGAAATGCTCCTCCACCATCGCCGTGGTCACGCCGTCGATGGTCGGCGGGTTCCAGACCGGCTTCTGGTCCTTGTCGATCAGCAGCGCGCGCACGCCCTCGAAGAAGTCGTGGCCCTTCTGCATGCAGCGCTGCGACATGCGGTATTCGATGGTCATGGTGTCCTCGAACGACCGATTGGCGCAGCGGCGAAGCTGTTCCAGCGTGATCGCCATGGACAGCGGCGACAGCTTCAGCAGCGCGGCAAGCTGCTTCTGGGCGAACTCGCTGTTCGACTTCTTAAGATTGGCCACGATCTCCTGCAGCGTCTCGGCCGAGAAGCAGCGGTCGATCTCCGGCATCAGCGCCGGCAAGGTCGCCTCGCCCGGATCGGCCGTGAACTTGGCGATCACCGCATCGACCTTCTCGTTGGCGCGCGGGCCCGAGAGATCGGCCGCGCCAAGTGCGGCCTGCAGGTCGTTGATCCTGGCGCTCGGCACATGCGCCTGCACGATGCCGGCCCACAGCGCGTCGGCCACCTTCAGGCGGTAGCTGGTGAGCGCCAGGAAGGTTCCGAGCGCACCCGGCAGGCGCGTCAGGAAGTAGCCGCCGCCGACATCGGGGAACAGGCCGATGGTCGTCTCCGGCATGGCGAACAGGAACTTCTCGCTCGCCACCGAATGCGAGCCGTGCGCCGACAGGCCGACGCCGCCGCCCATGTTGATGCCGTCGATCAGCGAGATCCACGGCTTGGCGTAACGATAGATGCGGCGGTTGACGATGTACTCTTCGCGGAAGAAGTCGCGACGCAGGGTGCCCGCAGGATTGTCGCGCATCTCGCGATAGAGGCCGGCCACGTCGCCGCCGGCGCAGAAGGCACGATCGCCGGCGCCGCGCAGGATCACCGCCTTGACGGCCGGGTCCTTCTCCCACTGCGGCATCACCCGTTCCATTTCCTGGATGATGTTGTGCGACAGGGAATTCAGGACCTTGGGACGGTTCAGCGTCATCACGCCCAGGCCGTCTTTCACCTCGAACAGAATCTCTGCTTCAGACATCACAACTCCAAAAGAAAAACCGCGCCGCGAAGAGGCCGTACCAGCGACGCCCTCGTCATCCCATCAACAGTCTGCGCGAGATGATCACCCTCATGATCTCGTTCGTGCCTTCGAGGATCTGGTGGACGCGCAAGTCGCGGAGATAGCGCTCGATGGGGAAGTCCTTCAAGTAGCCGTAGCCGCCATGCAGTTGCAATGCGTCGTTGACGACACGGAAGCCCACGTCGGTGGCGAAGCGCTTGGCCATGGCGGCGGCCTGCGTGGCCTCCGGCGACTTGGCGTCGAGCAGCGACGCTGCGCGCCAGATCATCAGCCGCGCCGCATCCAGCTCGGTCGCCATGTCGGCGAGCTTGAACTGCGTCGCCTGGAAATCGGCGATGGGCTTGCCGAACTGCTTGCGCTCAACGACATAGCGCGACGCCGTTTCGAGGCAGGCGCGCGCGCCACCCAGCGAACAGGCACCGATGTTGATGCGCCCGCCATCGAGTCCCATCATCGCGATCTTGAAGCCGTGGCCTTCCGGCCCCAGCCGGTTGGCGACCGGCACCTTGCAATTGTCGAAGATCACCGCCGCGGTCGGCTGGCTGTTCCAGCCGAGCTTGTTCTCCTGCTTGCCGAACGAAAGCCCCGGCGTGCCCGCTTCGACCACCAGGGTCGAGACGCCGCCCGCCCCCGGCCCGCCGGTGCGCAGCATCACGACATAGATGTCGCTGCGGCCGCCACCCGAGATGAAGGCCTTGGTGCCGTTCAGGATGTAGTGATCGCCGCTCAGCTCCGCGCGCGTGGCCAGAGCGGCCGCATCGGACCCCGCGCCGGGCTCGGTCAGGCAGTAGCTCGCGAAATGCTCCATCGAGCAGAGCTTGGGCAGGAAGCGCTGACGCTGCTCGTCGCTGCCGAAGCCGTCGATCATCCACGCGGCCATATTGTGGATGGAGATGTAGGCCGCCGTACTCGGGCAGGCCGAGGCCAACTCCTCCATGATCAGGGCCGCGTCGAAGCGCGAGAGCCCACTGCCGCCGACATCGTCCTTTACATAGATACCACCGAATCCCAACGCCGCCGCCTCGCGCAGGACGGCCTCGGGAAAGATCTTCTCGGCATCCCAGCGCGCGGCCTCGGGCAGCATACGCTCGGCCGCGAACTGCCGGGCCGTATCGCGGAAAGCCTCTTGGTCTTCGGAAAGTGCAAAATCCATGGGGGTCGGATCATATCGGGGGGCCTTGGGCAGTCAAACGACCCCCCGCGCGACGAAACAGCGTGCTGAACACGCCGCATTGCCGGTTTCTGCAGATCGCGCGATAACGCCGCCCATGCCCGCTCGCTTCACAACGCTCGGCCGTTTTCCCACCACCCGGCTGCGCCGCAACCGCCGCGAGGACTGGTCCCGCCGCCTCGTTGCCGAGAACAAGCTCTCCGTCGACGATCTGATCTGGCCGGTGTTCGTGCAGGAGGGCAGCAACGCCCGCACGCCGGTGGCCTCGATGCCCGGCGTCGACCGGCTCTCCATCGACCTCTTCGTCGAAGCCGCCAAGCAGGCGCGCGACCTCGGCATCCCCGCCGTCGCGATCTTCCCCGAGACCGATCCCAAGGCCAAGACGCCCGATGCGCGCGAGGCCTACAATCCGGACAATCTCGTCTGCCGCGCCATCCGGGCCGTGAAGAAGTCCGTGTCCGACATCGGCATCGTGTGCGACGTGGCGCTCGATCCCTTCAACAGCGACGGCCACGACGGCATCGTGCGCGACGGCTACGTGCAGAACGACGAGTCGGTCGAGGCGCTGGTCAAGCAGGCGATCGTGCAGACCGAGGCCGGCGCCGACATCCAGGCGCCCTCCGACATGATGGA
>JAIUOY010000155.1:0-22937 GCA_020160995.1 Pseudomonadota bacterium
GGCCCTGAAACTTGTGTGGGAGATGCTCAAGACCTACGGCCAGAGCCCCCAAATTGGCTCGATCGCTGAGGTGATGGCTGGCTGCTCGTCCTTCGAATTGTCGCCGGAGGAAGTGGCGGTCGTATCGAAAGCCAAGCTCCTGAAGGGCGTATCCTGAAATGACGCCACTCCCGGACCTGTCGCCGGCCAACGCCTACGACATCATCACGAAGGCGCCGCTGTCAGGGCGTGCCGTCCTCAGACATGCAGCGCGTCTGCCCGTCGACCAGCGCGGCGAATTCCTGCGGAAGGCAGCCCAGCACCTCTTAGCGCTGGCGCCCGATCGGGACCTGTACGTCGTGCTGCCGGTCGACGTCCAGACCTTCGTCGAGAGCCCCGAATTCCTCGACCGCAGAGGCGTGCTGTACCCGGCGGTCATGGAAGCACTTCGCGAGCTGAACTCCGGGCAATACGTCGAAGCCGTCCTCACAGGGGCGATCGGCACCGGCAAGAGCACCATTGCCCTGTTCACGACTGCCTACCAGCTCTACACGCTGTCCTGCCTGAAGGACCCACACAGGCTGTTCGGCCTCGATCCCGCGTCGGAGATAGTGTTCGCTCTCCAGTCACTGACCGGGGCGTTGGCACGGTCAGTCGACTATGATCGCTTCCGGTCTATGATCGATGGCTCTCCATATTTCAATCGCCACTTCCCTTTCAGGAAGAAGATCAGATCCGAGATGATCTTCCCGAAGAACATCGTAGTTCGCCCTCTCTCGGGGAACGTCAACGCCGCCATCGGCACGAACATTCTCGGGGCGATCCTCGACGAAGTAAACTTCATGGCGCGGGTCGAGGAGTCCAAGCGCGCAGCTGATGGTGGCGCGTTTGACCAGGCCACGGAGATGTATAACGCGATCGTCCGCAGGCGGAAGTCGCGCTTCATGGCTGCTGGAGGCCGTCTCCCCGGAATGATCTGCCTCGTCTCGTCCAAGCGTTATCCCGGCGAGTTCACCGACCGCAAGCAGATCGAGGCGCGCCAGGAACAGGCGCGGACCGGTAGCACCAGCATCTTCGTCTATGATCGCACCCTGTGGCAGATCAAGCCGCAGGGGGCTTACGGCGCCGCCCGGTTCAGCCTTTTCCTCGGCGACGTGAACCGCAAGCCACGAATCCTTGGCGACGGGGACGAGGTACCACCGGAGGACGCCGGCCTGGTCATTGAGGTGCCGCAGGAGTTCCGCTCCGAATTCGAACGGGACATGCTCTCAGCCATCCGGGACATCGCCGGCAGTTCGACGTTCGCCCTGCATCCATTCATCGTTAACACAGAGGCGGTAGCCCAAGCATTCGGGAAGCGCCCGTCAATCCTTGACGTCGAGCGGACCGATTATGCGACGTCCCGGCCGAACCTGTTCACGCGTCGAATCATCAGGCCGGACGAACCGCGCCTTGCTCATGTCGATCTTGGCCTGACTGGGGATAGCGCCGGCATCGCCATGGGCTTCGTGGAGGGTTTCACACCGGTGAAGCGATCGGACGACACCGTCGAGATGATGCCCCTGATCAACATCGACCTGATCCTGGAGGTGGCACCGCCTCGCAATGGCGAGATCGAGTTCGAGAATATTCGCAAGCTATTCTACGCGCTCCGCGAGCAGGGCATGAACGTGAAGTGGATCAGCTTCGACAGCTACCAGTCAGCGGACAGCCTGCAGATTCTCAGGCAGAAGGGATTCATCACCGGCAAGGTATCCATGGACAAGACCGCGCTTCCATACGAGGTCATGAAGACCGCGTTCTATGATGGGCGAGTGTGGGCCCCGAAACATGACAAGGCTCTATCAGAAATTGTCCGGCTGGAGCGCAATCCGCAGTCCGGGCTGATCGACCACCCGCAGAATTTCAGCAAGGACTGCGCAGATGCGGTTGCAGGCGTCGTCTACGGCCTCACGTACCGCCGAGAAAATTGGGCACGCTATGGAATTTCCACCGCCGAGTTTGTGAAGCGCCAAGCCGGGCCGCTTAATGAGAGAAGCGCGACGAACTGAGCTTGGCCCGGAGAGGAGCGACTTTGGAACCGTCCATTAGCGCTGGACGCCACCTTGCCATCGGATACTAGTATGCCGGAGGAGAAAATGGAGAGAACTGCGAGCTCAGCTGGACGAACAATGTTCGTCAGCGGTTCCCTAGACTGCAAATACGAGCAGAAACGGCAGCACATCGCCAGCCCCGTGAAGTAGCCGTCGAATCCGATCCCCAGGGTCCGGCAGATCTTGCCCATCTTCTCCCCCTGGCTCAGCCCCACCTCGGCCTCCCGCAGCATCTCGATTACCTGCTCCGGCGTGTAGTCCTTCCTTGCTGTCTCGTGCTCCTCTCAAGCCCAAAATAGCCGGATCTCTAAACCTCAGACTGGTACCGGTTCGCGCCTTGTGATTCGACAGGATCAGCAGTCCATGCTGATTCACTTGTCGAGGTGATCAAACAAGCTGCGCCCTACTCACGTATGTCACCGCACCGCGCGCTACCAATCGCGCTGGCGGCGGCATTGTTTGCTCTTGCAGAGACGACACCAGGGACCGCCCAAACCTTTTCACCGCAAGGGCCTACGCCGATCTTCGGCGCGGCGCGCAACGTGCAAAGTATCGACGCACCTCCCAACGGCACCTCGGTTGGCGCCATACAATCGCTGGTGATCGACCCGGGTAATCCAGCCAACATGTACGTCGGCGGTGTGAACGGTGGCGTGTGGTCAAGCACCGACGGTGGCTCGAGTTGGCGGCCTTTGGGCGACAACCAACGCTCCCTGTCGATCGCCAGCCTCGGCGTCGATCCGGCGAACTTCCATTCGGTGGTTGCCGGCACGGGCATAACTTCCAGCTCGTCTATCGGTGGACCACAGATCGGCGTCCTGGTCAGCACCAATGGCGGCGCCTCGTGGAGCGTCGCCAACAGCGGCTTGCCGAATTCCAGCATCGTCGGAGTCGCAGTGCGCGGAAACACAATCCTTGCCGCCGCATCCGACCCGTTCGGCCAGACGCCGACCGTCGGCGGCCTGTTCCGCAGCGTCAACGGCGGGACATTCCAACGCGCGACTTTCGGCGCCAACGGCGCGGTCGCGGTGACGTCGCTTGCGGCTGGCACCACGCCGACGACGTTCTATGCCGCCGTCCTGTCGAATGACGCCGCGCAGAACGGCGTCTGGACCAGCACGGATTCCGGCCAGAACTGGTCGCTGATGCAGGCGCTCGCCGTCGGAACGACCGCGCGGCTTGCGACAGGGCCGAACAATTCCGTGGCCGCGGCCGTTTACACCTGCAGCACCTGCGCCGGCAACACCACGATGCAAAGCGTGATGCTGTCGCAGAACGGCAATCCGTTCGTCACGCTGACTGTACCCCTGCCCAACACGACCTCGCCGGATACATCGCTGACCTTTCCCGGCAACTACGCCAACCGGCTCCTACCGGTAGCGATAGATCCCACCAATCCGAATGTCCTCTACATCGCCAGTTCCGACCTCAATGTGAACGACACCTTCTCGGTGGCGGCCGTGCGGATCGTGGTAACTGACGCCACCACCGGCGCTGCCACCGTTCAGCCCCTGACGCTCGATGGTACTGCCAACGGTTCGAGTCCGCACGCCGATGCGCGCGAATTTGCCTTCGACTCCAGCGGACGCCTGTACCTGACGACCGATGGCGGCATCTACGTCCGCACCAGCCGGCAGGACAATAGCGGGACCTGGACCGGCCTGAATGGGGCGAATCTCCAGCTGGCGGAGCCGTACGGCGTCACCTTCGACGCCGTAAGCAAGCGCATGGTGGTCGCATCGCAGGATATCGGTGTTGCCTATCAAAAGGAACGTAACGGCAAGCTCTACACCGCGCTGAGCGGCGGCGACGGCCACAATGCCGCCGCCGTTAACGACCGGACCCGCGCCAACGAGAGCGCGATCTATACAACGTCGCAGAACCTCGGCTCGTTCACGCGTTGGACCGTGGATGCGCAGGGCGTGATCCTCGACAGCCACGTCTTCCCCACCTACAGCACCTCACCCGGCGTGCTCAATTTCCGGCCCGACGACTTCACGTCCAGTTGCGGCGGCGGCACCAACAACTGCGTGCCGAATCCCAGCAAGATCGAGTTGAACAAGACCAATCCAAGCATGATCGCGTTCGGCACCAACTATGTCTACACCACGACGGACACCAACGCCGAGAGCAGGACGCAAGTGCTGAACGCGGTCGGCACGCCGTTCGCCACGATAGCGCCAGGTGGCAGCAACGAAATCACGGCGCTTGCCTACGGGACCGCCGACGCGCCGAACGCGCTGCTGGCCGGCCTCGAACCAACGCTTGGCACGGGCGGAAAGGGACTTTGGTTTAGTTCGACCGGCACCGCCGGTTCGCTGCTGCCGACGGCCTATGGCGGCGAAAAGCCGCTTTCGGTGCTGTTCGACCCGCGCACGCATAGTCGATTCTATGCGGTCGATCGCACCTCGCTGTGGTCGACCACGGACACCGGCGCGTCCTTCACGAACACGTTGTCGACCAACCTCGCCGGCCTCAACGTCATCATGCCGTCCTCGCTGGAGTTCATCCGCGGCAACGGGGTCAATGCGCTGCTTGTCGGTGGTGTGAACGCCGTCGGCGGCGGCCAAAGCCCGGTGGCGGTCGCCGACAGCGACGCCGCAGGCAGCCTCTCTAACTGGCGGCTGTTCGGATCGAACCTACCCAACACCATCGTCTACCAGATGGCTTACAACCCGACGGTCGACGTCCTGGCAATGAGCATGCTGGGCCGTGGTGCTTGGATGCTGTCCGACGTGACGACCTACTTCCCGACCGCGACGGTGTTGCGCTTCGGCCTAGCGGACAACGATTCCGCTCCCTCCGACACGGTGCTAACCAATGGCGTCTACGCAGCGCGCGCACTCGAGAAGACCGGCAGCGGCAAGCTGACAATCAGCGGCACCACCGGCTACACGGGCAGCACTGACGTGCGGCAAGGCACTCTGGTGGCCAACGGAAACCTGACGAGTTCGAGCGGCATCGTGGTCGGTCCGTCCGGAACACTGGCCGGCAATGGACTCCTGCCCACGACCGTGGTGAATGGTACGGTCGCGCGCGCAGTACCTGGAGGTCGAGCAATTTCCGATGATGATTACCGGCTGCTGGGCCAACATCAATCCGCCCGGCACTTATCACCCCACCCACAATCACCCGAACAACTACCTGAGCGGCGTTCACTATGTCGCCGTACCCGAGACCGGCACGCACCTCGTATTCCAGGATCCCCGGCCCGTCATGATTACGCCCCGGACCAAGCTCAGCCGCATCACGGCCAACGCTGCCGTCACGCAAGCCCAGCCGGGCCGAATGGTGATATTTCCGTCCTGGCTCCGGCACCACGTTCCGTCCAACGAAGGCACGACCGAGCGCATCAGTATCGCGTTCAATCTCATGTTCAGGAGCTTTGCCGAGACGCTGGCCGCGCCAATGTGGAAGCCGACCGCAGGTACGGATTAGGGTCGTATGATTTGGAAATTCCGCCGCCGACAGTTCGCAAGAGCGCTTGCGCTTCTCGAAGTCGAAGTAGATCCTCACCGAAGGCCGAGATTGATCTGCCGCTGCGATTATCCAGCCTCGGGTGTGACGGGTCAGTCACTGGGCCTCCAAGGTCAACAGTAGCAGTGAAGCGATAAAGCGAAGAATAAGAACACTTTCGTGCTTGATCCTTTAGTGGCTACAGGTTGCACCATCGGATATTGGCGGCCAAGCGGTGCTGCCTAAGAGCCTGGAGGCCGGACGGTCGATATGCGGATGTTGCTTGGCCTCGCTCACGCAATCGACGGTCTGAATAGAACCGTTGCCCGGTTCGTGCGCTGGGGATTGCTCGCGAACGCCATTCTCATCACGACAAATGCGCTGAGCCGAAAGTTCTTTTCGCTGGCCTCTGCGTCGGCGTTCGATCTCCAGTGGCAATTCTTCGCCGCCGTTGTCTTGTTGATGGCAGCGTACACCTTTCAACGAGATGAGCACGTACGTATCGATATCTTCGCCGGCCGGCTGGGTGAACGAGGCCTTGCTTGGCTCGATCTCATCGGAATTTGCCTCGTTCTTCTGCCGGTGTGCGCAGCGCTCGTATGGGTCAGCTTGCCGCAATTCATGATCTCCGTTATTTCCGGTGAGAGCCGAGCAACGCGCGAAAGCACGAGCGAGATTCCGGCCTGGATCATAAAGGGCTTCATTCCTGCCGGTTTCTTGCTGCTCGCTCTGCAGGGCATCGCTGAAGCAATCCGTTGCGTTGCCAGTCTCAGGGGCATTCTTCCGCGGCCGGTGCAGCGGCATAGGTTGATCGAGGACCGTTGATATGACGGAATTTCTCGCACCGGCCATGTTCATCTGCCTTGTGGTGGCTCTCTTCGCCGGGTTCCCAGTCGCTTTCTCTCTTGCAGCCGTCGCTGGCGTATTCGGTGTCATCGGCGTCACAACGGGGCACTTCAACGTTACTTTCCTGAACAATATGCTCTTCCGCATACAGGGGACGTTCAACAACGACAATCTGCTGGCGCTGCCGCTCTTGATTTTCATGGGAATGCTGCTTGAGCGCACCGGCATAGCGGAGGATATGTTCGTCGCCCTCAATCGTCTCTTTGGACGGCTGCCCGGTGGGTTGGCGTACACAACGATAATTGTTGGCGCTGCCCTCTCTGCGATCACCGGATTCGTGTCGGCGTCGGTCGTCGCCATCGGGCTCATATCGCTGCCCGTGATGTTGCGCGCCAAGTACGATCCGAAACTTGCCACCGGCGTGATTGCCGCGGCCGGCACGCTCGCCCAGGTCGTTCCGCCAAGTCTAGTCCTCATCATCCTGGCAGAGCAGCTCGAAGTGTCACTTCTCGAGATCTATCGAGGCGCACTGCTGCCGGCAGCGCTGCTCGTCGTCTTGTATTTGTCGTACATTTTCCTCGTTACGCGTACGTCGCCTGACCGTGCCCCTTCCACGTTTGCAGGAACGGCTGTCCTGCCACAGCCGCAGGTGTTCCTTGAAGTTGTGCGCGCAGCCGGCTTGCCTCTTGGTATCGTGGCTGCCGTCCTGGCTGCGATCTTTTTTGGTGTAACAACGCCGACCGAAGGCGGGGCTATCGGTGTCGTCGCCATATTGCTGCTCGCGCTCGCGGCGCGAAAGCTGACCGGGCGCAATCTTCGTCAAGCAATGGACGTCACCGGCATACTGTGTTCCGGCATCATCTTTCTACTGCTCGGCGCATCCTTTTTCATGTTGGTTTTTCGCGGCCTTGAAGGCCACCTCTGGATCGAATCGCTCTTCAACTTTCTGCCTGCAGGCCAGGTGGGCTTCATCGTATTCGTCAACATCGCGATATTCTTCCTGGCGTTCTTTTTGGATTTCTTCGAGATCGCTTTCATCGTGCTGCCGCTGATCGCGCCCATCGCGCGACACCTCGGCATCGACATGGTTTGGTTCACGGTCCTGCTCGCCGTCAACCTCCAGACCTCGTTCATGCATCCGCCGTTTGGCATCGCGCTCTATAACCTTCGAAGTGTGACGCCGTCCTCCGTTCCTACATCGCAGATCTATTGGGGAGCGGTGCCGTTCCTGGTTCTGCAGGTTTTGATGGTCGGGCTTCTCATTGCGGTACCGCAAATTGTGACGCGGGCGCCGGCACCCGTTGTCGACCCGAGCACGATAAAGATCGAGCTGCCTGCAGCTGAGAACTGAGCCAACCCACCGAGGATCAGGGCATATTAGTGAGAGCCTCGATCACACGGCAGTCGACGACACGCCCATTCTTGCACGCCCGCACCATGCGCTTCAGTTCGTCGCGCAGTATGGTCAGGCGGTTCAGGCGGCTTTCGACGGCTGCAAGCTGAGCAGAAGCCAGTTCAGACGCGGCCTTGCACGACAATTCGGGCCTCTCCTGCAGGGCAAGCAGCGCCCGTACGGAAACGAGCTCAAATCCCAGTTCGCGCGCGTGGCGAATAAAGGCCAGCCGCCCCGCATCCTCTTTTCCGTAGATCCTGCGGCCGTTGGTGGCGCGGCGCGCCTTCGGCAATACGCCAGCGCGCTCGTAATAGCGGATGGTCTCAATGTGGACGCCGCTCTGCTTTGAAAGCGTACCGATGGACATCATGGCAACAGCCCCTTGTTTCTGTAGCTACTACAGGATGTATGCTTATTCGGCATGAGACAAGGACAAGCCATATGAACACGACAACCGCCGAGCTCCGGTGCGGTAGCGGTTGACGGGCATGGATTGCTTGTCCTGTGCTACCAAGATCGAAGGGGCAGCACGCAAAGTACCGGGTGTCGACGACGTCAGGGTGTCGATTGCCTCGCAGAAGATGACGCCGCCGCTTGCCAACAGCAGCGTCGATACTTTGATGGTTCGCGCGTGGGGAGGTCAATCGAGCAGGATTAGCCCCGGTGCTCACTCATACGAGATTCCAACGTTTGGAAATCAAGTGATTCGGCCCCATGCAACGGCGGAGATGACAAAGACGCCGAGCACGCCACGATAAATCACGAAGGGCCACGCCGAGAAACGCTCGAGCACGCGCATCAGTCCCCAAATCGCGAAGAAAGCCGAGACAGAGGCCACCACCAGCCCGACAAGAAGGATGGACCAGCCGTCGAGAGATAGCTGAACCTTATGAAGCTCCCACAGTTCCTTGAAGCCAGCCAGGGCGATTGCCGGCAGGCCCAGGAGGAACGAGAAGCGTGCCGCCTCTTCTCGTTTGAACCCGAGCGCCAGCGCTGCGGTCAAAGTCGAGCCGGAGCGCGACACTCCCGGGATCAGGGCGCCGACCTGAGCGATGCCCACGATCATTGCATCGATGACCGATACATTCTCTAGCGTCCGTTTGTGGCGGGCGTAAAGCTCCGCGAGCGCGAGGAGGATGGCCATGACGATACAGGCCCAGCCGATCACTGTGAGGGTCCGCAACGGGGAACCGCAGGCGTTCAGCACCGCCGACAAAGACAGGCCCGCCACGCCGATCGGGATCGTCGCAAGGATAATCCAAACAGAGAAGCGGAAATGTCGGTCTCGGAAATCCCGATGCACGACGGCGTGGAAAGAATTCGTGGCCAACTGCGTCACGTCGCTCCAAAAATAGCTTATGACGGCAGCGAGTGCTGCGAGCTGCATGGCGGCTGAGAACGCGGAGCCGGGATCCTGCCAACCGAGCAGAGCCGGCACGATCCGCATGTGCGCTGTCGAGGAGATTGGCAGCAGCTCGGTGATTCCTTGCACGACGCCCAATACGGCGACCTTTGCATAACCCAACGCCACGAATCCGGTGTCGACGCCCTGAGTACACGCTTCCGTCATGCAGGCTCCTCTAACTAGCGAATGGCGGTTCGAATGTGTGGAGTACGAGCGCCCGGCTGAGCGCCCAATGTGCCGATCGATCCGCAACGCTGACGCGACCGCGCGCTCAGCCGAGCCGCCGCCGACTCCGAAGAACCGCACCAAAACGAGCGGAATAAGGGTCACGCCAACAAGCGCCATCATCGACCATTGGCCCGCGGTATAGGAGCAGGCGCGGACGTTTGAGTGGACGTGTCCCTGCGGGCCGCGGAACCTGTCGGGAGACAAGCAATTTTGTGGAGCGTCTCGTGACCCGATGAAGGCCGGGCCCAGTGCCAATCGCCGGCGTTAATTTGACGAATTGGCACCGGGCCATGACGCGTCCGGACAATCGCGTCATCCGCTCCTATTATCAGTCGAACAAGTCTCCGAGGAACCCGCGGCGGCGCCGGCGCCCGCGATCATCGCAATCATCGCGACGATCGTAACCGCGCTGGTCATAGTGGCCGCCTTGATTGCCTTGCGGGAGTGGCGCGGGTTGAGGCGGCAGGAAGGGAGTGCCGCCTTGAGGCAGGAAGCTGCCCGGCTGGGCCGTCCCCTGCGGCGGGGGCGTGCGCGCCTCATATGCGGCGCTGCGCTCGATGATCTTGTCGAGTTCGCCTCGATCGAGCCAGACACCCCGGCAGCTGGGGCAATAGTCGATCTCGACGCCCTGGCGATCTGCCATGACGAGATCGATCTTGCACTGGGGGCACAACATGCCTGGGGCTTTCGGTCGCGGCGCGGTCATCGGTGTGTCTGACATGGAATGGTCCTTTCCTGTTGATTTTCTTATAAGGCTCAACCAGCGAGCCTCGAGCGGCATACGAGAAACCGGCCGGCCCCGGTCAAGTCATCGGGTCCTCATCGTCTCATTCAGCGGGCCCGTGCTCGATCAAGGCCCTCTTGAACTGACCTCGTCCGCCAGAGCGAGCCAGTGATCAACAGAACGACGCCGATGACGATCAGTACGTCCGCCATATTGAAGGCCGGCCAATGCCAGTCACCGACATGGAAATCGAGGAAATCGGTCACCGCACCCTGACGCAGTCGATCCAACACATTGCCGGCAGCACCGCCGGCAATCAGGCCGGCACTGATCGTCTCAAGGCGCTTTTCGACTCTGATGGCCCAGACCAGTAATCCCGCCACCATGACCGCGCTGATTCCCGCGAGCAGCAGCGGACGCTCAAAGAAAAGCTCGCGAAACATCCCGAAGCTGACGCCTGTGTTGAAGCCGAGCGTCAGATTGAAAAATGGTGCGATCTCGATCGTGCGCGGCGGCACCATCACAAGGTTGACAATCAGCCATTTGGTCACGAAGTCGATCGCGAGAGCGATGCCAAAAGCAACGCCAGTCCAAACGGCTCGATGGGTCAACGTTCCAGATCGCATGGTCAATGCGTCCTCATCCGGATGCCACGCACCGTCCACCGCAGTGACGATTGTTGCGGATTGTCATCATCGAGGTCGAGTGCCTGTATGCCACGATCAGCGCGCTGGGCCTGCTGCTGCAACCGCGGGCCGCTGATGCACGCGCGTCGGAACTCCAGATCCCGCCGACGGGCCGCCCGTCATCTGGCCACGGTTCAGCAGGCGCAGGCCGTTGAGAACGACCAGCAGTGATGCACCGACATCGGCCGCGATGGCGCCCCAGAGCGATGCGAGACCAATCACCGTCAGTGCTGTGAACACGAGCTTCACGGCAATGGAAAACGCCACGTTCTGGCGGATCACGGCCAGAGTCGCGCGTGAATGGCGCACCAGCCAAGGAAGCTTCGACAGATCGTCGGACATGAGCGCTACGTCGGCTGTTTCAATGGCGGCGTCGCTTCCCATGGCGCCCATGGCGATGCCGAGATTGGCACGACCCATCGCGGGAGCATCGTTGACGCCGTCGCCGACCATGGCAACCGACCCGTAGCGCTGCACCAAATCCTCGACAGCCGCCACTTTATCGGCCGGTAGAAGCTCCGCCCGGACCTCGTCGATGCCCGTCTGCTTCGCAATCGCTTCTGCCGTCGCCCGGTTGTCGCCCGTGAGCATCACGACGTGCTTGACGCCGGCGCTGTGAAGCGCCGTAACGATGCCCTTCGCTTCCGGCCTGACGGCATCGGCAACGGCCACGAGGCCCCAGACTTCCTGACCATCGCCAACCCCGACGATGGTGCGACCGGCGCTTGAAAGTGCATCGGCCTGCTGCAGAACTGCATCCGAGCTGATGCCGCGCTCCGCAAGGTAGCGGCGCGAGCCGAGCCACGTCTCACGACCGGCCACTCGCCCGGTGACGCCTCGGCCAGCGATGGCTTGGACGGCCTCGGCGGGTTCAGCGGCGATCTTGAATTCAGCAGCTTTCGCCAGGATGGCGCGCGCGATCGGATGCCCGCTGCGCGCCTCCAGGGCCGCCGCCAAGCCGAGTACGTCGGCTTCGTTGCGGCCACCGAGCGGCACGATCTCGACCACCTGCGGTCGGCCTTCGGTGAGTGTGCCGGTCTTGTCCATGGCGATGGCCTTGAGGTGCGCGGGCGTTTCGAGATGAGTGCCGCCCTTCACCAGGACCCCCTGTTTTGCTGCGCCGGCGAGTGCAGCCACGATCGTCACTGGCGTCGAAATCACGAGGGCGCAGGGGCAAGCGATCACGAGGAGCACCAGCGCGCGGTAGAACCAGACGTCCCAGGCGCCGCCCAGGAGCAGGGGCGAAGCCAGAAAGATTGCGACGGCAAGCGCCATCACGACGGGCGTGTAGATGCGCGCAAACTTCTCCACCCACTGCTCACTGGGGGCGCGTCGGCTCTGTGCCGAGCCGACCATCCGGATGATCTGGGCGAGTGTCGTGTCGCTTGCCGCTTTGGTGGTCACGACATCGAGGGCACCCTCGCCGTTGATGGTGCCGGCAAAGACCTCGTCGCCCGCCGCCTTCAATACGGGGACGCTTTCGCCGGTGATCGGCGCCTGATTGATCTCGCTTTCGCCGGCGGCAACCCGGCCGTCGAGCGGTACCTTGTCTCCTGGCCGGACGATGATATGCATGCCGACCCGAACCTCGGCGGCCGGGAGGTCGCGCTCGGAGCCGTCTTCAAGCTTGACGCGTGCTGTGGGCGGCGCGAGTTCCATGAGGGCGGCAACCGCACGGCGCGCGCGACCGAGGCTCCAAGCCTCGAGCGCCAGGGCCAACGCAAAGAAGAACGAGACCGTGGCAGCCTCAAACCAGGCGCCGATGCCAATGGCGCCCGCGACGGCGACCATCATCAGCAGATTCATGTCGGGACGAAGCCGTTTGGCCGCAAGCCAAGCCTTGGGCGCGACGTAGCGCGCCGCGCACAAAACGGCGAGCGTGTACAGCGCCATGCTCGGCAGCGGCGTCGACCCCAAGGCGTGTTCGCCCGCCTCGAAAGCTGCGATGACGCCGCCGCCCAACCAAGCATGGACCGCGAAGCCGAGCGCCGTGAGCACGCCGCTCGCTGTCGTCAGCCACGACTGCACCCGCCTGCGGCGCTCTTCGGCCTGCGCGGCTTCGCTGGTGCCGCCTTCAATCCAGGGCTCGGCGCGCAGACCAGCGCGCGCCACGGCCTTCTCGACTTTGGATTCAAGCGCCGCGTTCGGCGTCATGTCGATCGACATGCGCCCATTGAGGAGATCGAAGGCAAGCTTGTCTTCGCCGACGAGCGGCCCGACCTCGCGCTTCAGCGCCGCGATCTCGTCGGCGCAGTCCATGCCGTGAATGCGAAACACAACTTGGCCGGCCAAGCGGGTCGGGAGCGGCGGGGTGAGCGTTTCCTGCGGCTCTGCAGCACCGCTGGACGCAAGACCTTCAGGTGCTCCGGCAGGCACAGGCGCGCTGAGGGAAACCGCCGGCGGCAACCAGGGCTCGGCGCGCATACCGGTTCGGGCCACGGCTTCCTGAATCGCGTCAGGCGCCGCTCGGCTTTGGGGAGCCACGGTCATCATGCCTTGCGCCGTGTCGAATGCGAGCTTGTCCTCGCCGACGATCGGACCCAGTTCACGTGTGAGCGCGGCTACTTCGTTCTTGCAGTCGAGGCCGTGGACGCGGAAGAGCAACGTTTCCGCCGCGCCGTCCTCAACAAGGGAAGCGTGCATGCCGGTCGGCCCGACGCGGCCGACGATTTCTTCGACTGTCGCTTGCCCTTGTGGCGCGACCGTCATGAGCCCTTTCGCCGTATCGAACGACAGCCAGGCTTCGCTCCCAACGAGCGGACCAACCTCACGCTTGAGCGTGGCGACTTCGTTCTTGCAGTCGAGCCCCTCGACCCGAAACAGCAATGCCGGTGCAGGCTGCTGCTTAGGGGTGCGCAGGAGGTGAGCTTGCATGCCGGTGGTCGCGACCGCCCGCTGGATGTCATCGACTGTCGCAGCACCCTCGGATGCCACTTCCATGACACCAGCTTGGGTACTGAAGGACAGCTTGTCGTCGCCGCCGACAATTGGCCCCACGGCGGCACGAAGCGCACGAACCTCATTTTGGCAGTCCAAGCCGTCAACCTTGAAGCGCAGCGAACTTGACGTGCTCATCGTCGCGGCATCAGCAGACATTATTATCTCCTTGGCGTAGTATCGGCCTTGGCTCCGAGCCTGCTCCTTACTCTTCCGACCACCATACATCCTGTAGTCACTCCAGAATCAAGGATCTCGACGAACCACCCTGGCCGTTCTTCCCAGAACGAGGTCCCATCTGGATTGGCCACTATTCTTGCCCTGGAATTCGCCTTGCCCGACATTTTTGAATGGATCTGTCGGCATTCGAGCGATAAAGGCGATACTCCTTATCGCACGCTCCATGAGTGAGAGGCCCTAGCCCAACGACTGCGAAGGCAGGATGTTTCGCCCACTTTGAAATTAAGCGAGAAGTTCTGCGGCAGAAAGGCCATAAATATTGCGACACCACGTGCGGGCGATAGTGGCGCAAGGCGAGATTAAGATCACCTACGGCAGCAAGGCCACGACCTACCGGCCGCGCGACCATCGGGCCCCGACGCGTGGCAGCTCGCCTTCGGAGAATCACGGCCCAGAAGGCCGGTGATTCTTTTCGGATGGATATAGCCATTCCTCACAACGACAAGAGCGGACCAGCCTGGCATCTCCTGCTGGCGTTCACGCTTTCCCTGGTGATGCTCTGCGGCCTGATCGGCTGGCTACAGAACGTCCACATCATCACCGCCAACGGTATGTACAAGAGCATCCAGGCCGAGCCCTGGATCGCCGATTATGATCACGCGCCGCTTGATCCTTCGAATTACCTTCTTTTTCCGCTGCATGGCGCGCTCTGCCGGTTGCTGGACTGGGTGGGAATCGAGCGCGGCGTGCCGTGGCGGCAGCTCGCCTATCTCAATGCCTTCTTTGCCAGCCTCTGCACCGTCATCGTGTACGCCTTCGTCCGTTGCGTGACAGCAAACGCCCGGGTGGCGGCGTTGGCCGCCTGCTTCCACTTCGGCTCCGGTTTCGTGCTGCTGCTCTCGGTAATCAGCGAGGACATCATGCCTGGCTACACGCTGGTGCTGGGCGCCATGGCGCTGGCCGGCCTGTGGTTCGACCGGCCGAGTCACGGCCGCGTCGTGCTGGTCGGCGCGCTCTTCACCCTGGGCTGGCTGGTGGAATGGCGGTTGATGTTCCCCACGCTGCCCGCGCTTCTCGTCGCGCTCGCACTGTCGGACGGATGGTGGATGCGTCGGTTGGCGTTGATCGGCAGCTTGATCCTGTCGATCCTGGTCGTGTCAGGCGTCGTGCAGCTCCTGTGGGAAGGGCATGCCGGCACTGTCGGTCTGCATGACATGCTGTGGACCGGCAAGGGTGTGGCGACCGGCTGGGCTGGTCTTTCCTGGGACAAGGCCTGGATGATGCTGTCGGGCGTCGGTAATTATTTCCTGATCGTCGGCGGCTGGGTGGATCCGCTGTCGGCCAAGCGCGCGGCTTGGCCGCTCGTCATCTCGGTGCTGGTTCAGGCCGCCATCCTGGCGGTCGCCATCGTCCTCTTGTGGCCGCGGCGCGCCGATCCACGACTGCGTGCCATCGGCATCGTCTTCCTCGGCACCCTGGGTGCGGGGCAGGTCCTGAATCTATATTCCCAGCCCCAGGATCCGCAGATGCAGCTCAACGTCATGCCGTGGCTCGCGGTGGCCTGGGGCCTGCTGCTGGGCGCGTCGCTGACGAAATCACGCAGCGTCGCGATCGTGCTCGCCGCGCTGTCGCTTGCGCCGCTCGCCTGGAATGTGAGCCAGCTCGCACGCTTTCGCGGTGGCGATGCGGCGGCACTGAAGGCCGTGGTAGCACTCGAGCAGCGCTTCCCGCCGGCACCAAGGATGGGCCGTCAGGCGATTGATTGACTTGTCTGGCAGACTGCCAAGCCGTGTCTCGACTTGCCCGGAGAATTCTACCATTTCGTTATATTCAGCCTGGCTTACGACATGGCCGTCGGTGATAGCAGCTGCGTAATCGACAGCGATGTAATCCAGCAGGCGCCAAATCGTCTGAACATCCCTGTCCTGCGCACTGACCTGGCTTGACATTAAGACCGCGGCGAGAAGCGCCTTCATCCCGGTGCGCGCCAAAGAAGAATGATATCCGCAGGCCAAGACCGACCGCAGCGAGGGCATTTTTATTGTCCGTGCAAATTAGAACCACTCGCGTCGTACGACCTGTAGCGACTGCAGGAGCAAGCCTTTTTTTCGGCCAACGCGTTTCTGTCCTTGGCGTTGAGAGCGTATTATCCCTTCTTGCTGCCTGACAGAGATACCCTTCGCCCACCGGGGATTCTTTTGAGGCGACGAGACTCATTGGATTCAGTCAGCACCTCGATAATTCGGCACGTCGCAACCTTGTTGTTGCAGCAAGCGGCAACCATGCGAGTCAGTTCTTTCCGCAGGCTAACAAGGCGCCTAATTCGGCTCTCGACTGATTCGAGTTGATCGCTCGCGATTCGGGTCACGTCCTTGCAGGATGCTTCCGGCTTTTCTTGCAACGCCAATAGCCGCTTAATGACGACGATTTCAAAGCCGAGATCCCGTGCGTGTCGGACAAACATCAATCGCCGGACATCCTTATCATCGTAGAGCCGACGTCCGCTCTCAGTCCGAGACGGTGCGGGCACGAGCTTAATGCGCTCATAGTAGCGAATGGTCTCGATATTTACGTCGGTTTGTTTTGAAAGTTCTCCAATGGTGAACATCAGGGCATGCTTCTGTAGTGACTACAGAGTGCAGGATAGCGGATTGGAATGAATTGTGAAGCCTGAGACTACCGAGAAACGCTTTGCGTTTAGATAAGTATCGCCGGCAAGCGACGCCTATCTCGTGGTCTAGCGCACTGGATCTTGAAAAATTCCCTTGAAGGGTTTACCGCCCAGCATCCCCTGCATTGTGCCGCTTTCCGGCTGCACCAAGAGCTCAACTGTGCCGGTTCGACCATCACTACAGGTCATGACAGCAGAGCCCGTATACTCCTCGTCTAGATGCCACCGACCTTCGCAGGCGGTGCCCCTGTCGCTGTTAAGCTTCACCACGCCTGAAATTCCATCAGAGCGCTTGCTAAAGGTTCCTGCGAACTGCTCTCCGTCAGAGGTACCGCCTGACGCCGGCACCGTGCCGGAGCATCCGACCAGTGAGAGGAGCAAAATACAGCAGATTGGTTGTCTCATGTTGTTCTCCAGCACCAAGTCTTGTGTGAAATCTACCATCCCGCAGGCTGAGGCATCTACATGCCCTCAAGGTCCAAGATCATGCGGAGGACCTCCTGGCGAACAGGCTGGGACTCCACGTTTTGGAACGGGCGCAGGAGTGCCAGCGACTCCCGAGAAGCATATCCCATGGCAAGCGCAGCCTCCTCATGTGGCGCGCGCCTGTAAGTGCTTTTGCTTGAAGGCTCTCCATATCCCTCGAAGAAGTATTCGGGAGAAACGTTAAGCAAACGAGCGAAGTCGAACAGGCGCCGGGCAATTGTCCTGTTCTCACCACTCTCGTATCTCTGGATTTGCTTTTGACTTATGCCAGCGTCCTTGCTGAATTTCTTTAAACGAATTCCAAGGGCGAGGCGCCGCCGACGGAGCTGCTGCCCCACATGCTCATCTAGAAGATCTCTGACGCGAGGCTCGACGACGGGTGTTTTTGACGACCCGGGGTCGGGGCGAACCGCTTTCTTCACGGGAGATCACCCCGGTGCGCCAGAATTCTCAGCGCATTCACGACGACAAGAAGCGTCGATCCTTCGTGGACCGCGACTGCCGGACCTATTCCCAGGCCGAAGATTGTCGCTGGCACCAGCAATGCCACCACCCCAAGGCTGACAAATAAGTTTTGCAGGATGATCGAGCGGGTATAGCGGCTAAGACCGACGACGAATGGTAGATGTTCCAGACGGTCTGCCATCAATGCAACATCTGCGGTCTCCAGTGCCACATCAGAACCTGCGGCGCCCATCGCAATGCCAACGGTCGAGGAAGCCATCGCCGGAGCGTCATTCACACCGTCGCCGACCATCGCAATTAGGCGTGCTTCTTCCTTAAGTGCTCCAATGGTCTTAACCTTGTCCTCTGGCATGAGATCACCGCGGGCGTCATCAAGGCCAACTTCTCTGGCGATCGCGTCTGCTACCTTTTGATTGTCTCCGGAGAGCATCACCATGCGGCCAATGCCCAGTTCGCGCAGACGAGCAATCACCTGGCGTGCGGCCGCCCGAGGTGAGTCCATCAACCCAATCACACCGAGATCCTTAGTCCCCTTTTTGACGACCATCGTCGTGCGCCCCGATGCGCGCAACAATGAGATCGCAGACTTAGCTTCCTCACCGATTGCGGGCACGTCGTCGGCACCGAACATCTCTGCCTTACCGATCCAGACGACATCTGTTCCGATCTTGGCCCGCACCCCGCGACCGGTGAGGCTCTGAAGATCGCTGGCAGGGTCCAGTTTCCGGTTACCAAGGCGTTGACTGCCATCGCGCACGATTGCGAGCGCCAAGGGATGGTCGCTGATGGATTCGACAGCCACAGCTACTGCCAGAAGTTCCTCGGTAGTAATGCCCTCCAACGGTTCAACATCGGTGATGCGCGGACTTCCCTCAGTAAGAGTGCCCGTCTTATCAAACGCAATGGCGCGGACGGCCCCCAATGCTTCGAGTGGTGCTCCGCCCTTAATAAGGACACCACCTCGTGCAGCACGTGCGACCCCGGATAGCACGGCGCTGGGCGTAGCGATGGCCAGCGCGCAGGGACTGGCGGCGACCAGAACTGCCATCGACCTGTAAAAACTTGCGGCGAAGGGCTCGTCAACGATCAGCCCGGCTCCAAGAAGCACGACAGCCAGAATTAGGACTGCCGGGACAAAGAACTTCTGGAATCTGTCCGTGAAGCGCTGTGTCGGTGACTTGCGGGATTCCGCCTCACTCACCATTTTGACGACCCTCGCCAATACGGTGTCCCCTGCTTTACGCGTGACCTCGATTTCAAGAGCGCCAGAACCGTTGATCGTTCCAGCAAAGACGCGGGAAAAAGAGGCAACGATCTCCGGCCTGGTGCGAGCCACGTTAGCGTCTGGGACGGGCTGCTTGTCGACCGGAATGCTTTCGCCGGTTACAGGTGCTTGATTAACACTCGATTGTCCTTGAACCACGAAGCCATCCGCTGGTAGACGTTCGTTCGGCCGTACAATGATTAGGTCTCCGACAATCAACTGATCGACCGGCACTTCCTGCGTTTTCCCCTCTCGCTTTACGATCGCTGTCTGAGGCGCCAGCTTTGCGAGAGCCTCAATGGCCTGCGTAGCGCGTCCCATCGCGAAGTGCTCAAGCGCGTGGCCAAGACTGAACAAGAACAGCAGCAATGCGCCCTCGGCCCAAGCGCCAAGGATCGCTGCCCCTGCAGCCGCCACCAGCATGAGTGTGTCGATTTCGAGCTTGCCACGCCGGATGTTGGCGAAGGCTTCTCGCACCGTATAGAAGCCGCCCGCTAGGTATGCCGCACAATAGAGCGCCACCGACACCCCTTCCGGCGCCCAGCCCAATTGTTCGGCAGCGAAGCCAAAACCGAGCAGCAGGCCGCAGACAAGCGAAAATACCAGCTCGGCATACTGGCCAAAGACCCCCCCATGGGAATGTGCGTGCTCGCCCCCTTGCTCTTCGTGCCGATCGCTCGCATGAGAATGCGAATGCGGCTTCTGTGTTTTCTTCGTCGGGGACTGGGTCGCCATAATGTCTTCCTAGAACTTAATAGTGGCGGATGGGCCATTGGGCGGGGCCAACTCCAGCGATAAGGTGGAATACGGCCGCAGCGCCGATGTAGAGCTACCTGTCAATCGGCCGGTCGTGGTTGGCCGAAGCTCGATCCGCTCCCGGTTCGATCCCGAAACGATAGTGACGATGGCTTTGTAGTTGCGGGCATCAATCGGCACGTTCCGCTCATACAGGCACAGCGTTACGTCCCGTTCTCCTACCAGCAGTTCGACCTCAACGCCGGCGACGTCCTGCATCTTGCCGTCATGAGGACCAGTGACGATGTCTCTGCCGTGCTGGGCGTACGAGGCGTTCGAGAAGAGGATCAACGCGGCAATCAAGACAAGCGCTTTCATCGACAGACTCCTTGCTGAATCAATTCCCCCGTCGCTCTCCCCTGTTCGTTGGAGACGTAAGCGATGCGCATTCGCTTGCTCCGCCCTTCGATTTCAACCCCGTTTTCGTACCGCCAGTTGACCAAGTCTTGTCCGCTGCCTGCCTCAACGACCTCCAACGACGCAACGACCGACGCATCCAGTGGCTTGCACAGTCTTTCCAGGCGCTGAGCAACGTTGACCGCGTCACCGACAAGGGTGAACTCATCATGCGATCCGCTACGGAGAACGCCGCCTATCGCGGTACCGAAATGAAGGCCGATGCCAGCGCGAGGATCCACGTCGCCCCGGCGCCGCCGAATCTCGGCCCAATCTTGCAACATGCTTCTCAAGTGGACGGCACATTCCAATGCTCGCGCGGCGTCGTCCGCTGTTGACTTCGGTTGGCCAAAAGCCGCCATCACACCATCGCCTATGAACTTGTCAATCATTCCTCCATGCGCGAACACTTCGCGCGTCACCAGTTCCCGGAATTCAGCTAGGAGCCTGGCCAGCGTTTCCAGGGGGATAGACTCACTCAGGCTAGTGAACCCCCGCAAATCGACGAACATCACCGCCACTTCGCGGCGGCCGAGGGCCAACGATGTTCCTGTCGCTTGCAGCTCCGTCAGGACGGTCGGTGAGAAAAAGCGACTGAGATTGGCCCGCCGCCGCTCGGCCAGGACGGCCGTTTTCAAGAGAACATTGTGATCGTGTGTGAGCAGACCGCATACCAACGCCGCGAAGCCGAATGCCGCTGCGAGAGCAGCCTCTGTAAGAAATGCCGACCAATCCAGCGCATGAGGCGCGCCCTTGCCAAGATGAGCCTCCACGGCGACTGTCAGCAGCGCCAGCCAACCAAGAATGACAATCCCTGAAAACAGGAAGACGAGCATCGGTCGTAGGCGCATCGCAGCATGTGTTAACAGTACAAATCCGATAGCGAGTGATGGCGCTGTTAGCGCGTGATCAAGGTCCTTGCCGGGTGCAAAAAGGTGGTCATGGAACAAAACGACGACCAGCAGGGCGTCGAACACCACGTAGACCCAAGAGAGCCACTTCGTACCTCTACGAAGTTCCGCGAGCACTAAGGCTATGGTGGTCAGGGCGCCGTAAGCGACTACGACATTCGCGTGGACGATCCCACTGTCCTGCGTCCCAGCAAGGCTAAGGTTGACGACCAAAATCGCGAGCGCCACCAGACGCAGCCAAGCCGACCGACGCTCACGATGCCAGCGTCGCCGCTCAGCGTTCATCAGGAGGTCCTCCGAGGCAAGGTCTAGCATTTTGACGAACACATTCCGGGCAGACGCACCGACAAAAACAGCGGCCCTGCTCCAAACACGATGCAAGACGCGGCCACCCGGCAGGGCAGCCGCGCCTCATCCACTTAGAATTTTGCCTGGCCGGATTTGCCGGCGGCGTTTTTCAGCACGAGCGTTACCTGTGCACCCGACGGAATGGCGGCCTTGGCGTCGCCCTTCAGCGAATTGTCTCCGGAAACGGCAAGCTGCACAGTTTCACGCGAGGAACCTGCAACAATTAGCACGGAACCGCTGAAACCCTTGGCGGACGTGGGCTTGTTCGCTTCGTCGAGCAAATTGATGGTAACCGTGTTGCCGGACATGACCAGCTCGGCGTGCACCCCAGCCACGTCATGGACCGGCCCGCCATTGGGGCCCTTGGTGGCCGCGTGATTATGCTGCGCGACGGCTACGCCGGCCCACAGCATCAACGCCACCACAATCACGAACTTCTTCATGCCATCTCCTCTTTTTGAACGGGTTTGTCTCGGTGAAACAGGGCGTACAGAGCCGGTAGAACCACCAGCGTCAGGATCGTCGACGAGATGATTCCGCCGATGACGACGGTGGCCAGAGGCCTCTGCACTTCGGCGCCAGCGCCGGTCGCGATTGCCATAGGCACGAAGCCCAGGGACGCCACCAACGCAGTCATGAGCACGGGACGGAGCCTCTTCATGGCTCCCTCGCGCACGGCTTCTGCCACCGAGCGTCCCTGGCTTCTTAGTCCTTGGATGAAGGAGATGATGACGAGACCGTTCAACACGGCCACGCCAGACAATGCGATGAAGCCGATGCCGGCGCTGATCGAGAGTGGAATATCCCGGAGTACGAGGGCAGCCACACCGCCAGTCAGGGCCAGCGGCACACCACTGAAGACCAGGAGCGCGTCGCGGAGCGAACCAAGGCTCATGCAGAGCAAGACGAAGATCAGCAGCAGCGCGACCGGGACGACGATCGCCAGGCGCTTTGTAGCGCCGACGAGCTGCTCGAACTGACCACCCCAACCGATCCAGTAGCCCGATGGTAGCTTGACCTGTGCGGCGACGCGGCTCTGCACCTCGCTGACAAAGGAACCAAGATCGCGGTCGCGTACATTTGCCGAAACAACGATGCGGCGCTTGCCATTCTCGCGGCTGATCTGATTGGGACCCGGCGCGATGTCGATAGAGGCCACGGCAGAGAGCGGCACATACGGGGCCGCCACACCGAGGCCCGTCTGCACGATCGCGCGACTGTCCTTGGCTCCATTCTCCTTTCCGGCCACCTGCGCGGGAATGGGAATTGGCAGCGACGCCAGGGCGTCGACGTCAACGCGCATTCTCTCTGGTAGCCGGATCACGATATCGAAGCGGCGGTCGCCCTCGAAGATCAGCCCCGCCTCTCGGCCACCAACGGCGATTTCCACCACTTCCTGCAGTTCCGCCAGCGTAATGCCATAGCGCGCGAGAGCCGCACGGTTGGGCTTCACTGTAAGCATCGGCAGTCCGCTCACCTGCTCAGTCTTGACGTCGGCAGCGCCGGGCACGGCCCGAACCACAGCTTCGACCCTGGTCGCGATCGACAGAAGCGTATCGAGATCGTCGCCGAAGATCTTGATGCCGAGATCACTCCGGACACCGGAGATCAGCTCGTTGAAGCGCATCTGGATGGGCTGGGTGAACTCGTAGTTATTGCCGGGGATCTGCTCGA
>JAIUOY010000156.1:0-39688 GCA_020160995.1 Pseudomonadota bacterium
AGACCCGCGCCGCCGCGCGCGCCGCCCTCTACAGCGCGGGCGACGATGACGACGCCGAAGACGACGAGGCCGAGGACGACGAATAGCCCTCTCCCTCCTGCACCCCATGAACGGCCGCCTTCGGGCGGCCGTTCGCGTTTCTGCGTTCCCGCTTCTCAATCCAACCCTGGAGAGTCAGATGTCCATCAAGCCTGCCTTACAGCTTCAATTCGCCGGTTCCAGCTGGGCCGCCACCGCGCCGCCCGCCGCCGAACGCTGCACCTGCCATCACTGCGCCTGGCAGGGCGCCGCCGCCGACGTGCTCGACCTCAACAGCATCGGGGACTGGGTCGACTGTCAGGACACGACCGACGTTGTGATCCTGCCGGAAGGCGAATGCCCCGAGTGTCGTATGCCGGTCTACAACGCCGCTGCCGAAATGCAGCTCGCGCGCTTGCGCGAAGCCGCCCTCTCGCTCCTCTCACCCTACCGCACCGTCTCTTAGAGCCGACCCTCGACGCCCGCGCGCGTCGCCCTTTCAACCACCCGCCGCCCACGAGGCGGCTTTTCTATTGGAGAACCGTCATGGTTACGTTCACCGCCACCTACTCGCCTGAAGATAACAAGCTCCGTCTCACCGCGTCCGATCGGCTCGACACCGACATGTATACGCGCGTGAAGTCCGCAGGCTTCATTTGGGCACCGATGCAAAAGATCTTCGTCGCCCCTATGTGGACACCGGGCCGCGAGGATCTATGCCTGGAGCTGGCCGGCGAAATCGGCGACGAGAACACCTCGCTTGTCGACCGCGCAGAGGCACGCGCCGATCGCTTCGACAGCTACCGCACCAACCGCCTCGCCGACTCCGCGACGGCCGAACGATCCGTCAAGGCGATTGCGGACAATATCCCCTTCGGTCAACCCATCTTGGTCGGCCATCACTCCGAGCGGCACGCTCGACGCGACCAGAAGCGCATCGAAGCGGGCATGCGTCGTGCGATCCACATGTGGGAGACAGCCGAATACTGGGAGCAGCGCGCCGCCGGCGCCTTGCGCCACGCCAGCTACAAGGAGAAGCCCACGGTCCGCGCCCGTCGTATCAAGACCCTCGAAGCCGCGCTCCGCAAATGCGAGCGCGACAAGGCCCAGCGTCTAACCCGTCTCGCAGCGTGGTCCGTCAGCGGCATGACCCTGGAGCAGGCCCGCAAGCTCGCCAACTTCTCCCACTTCTACCTGGCCGAGCAGGACGGCTATCGCTGGTCCGCGTGGGATGTTCTGCGTCCCGACGACGACCGACCGGCAGCTTGCCCCAGCATGACCGTCGAGGCCGTGCAGGCGGCCGTCCAGAAGCGCTACACCAAGTCCCTGCCGAGCCTAGAAAGGTGGATCCAGCACTACACGCTGCGAATCGGCTACGAGCGGACGATGCTCTCGGCGCAGGGTGCCACTGCACTGCTCGACAAGAAGCCGCGGCGCGCGGTCCTTCCTCTCCTCAACTACCGCGCACCGGGCGGCACCATCACCGTGCCCAATCTCCATCGCCCCGGCGACACCCTCGCCTATCCGCAGGTCGACATGACGCGCGAAGCCTATGCGATGCTCCCGACCGACCGGCGCGGAACGCGCATCGGCCCCGACAAGCAGCATCGCTTCCGTACCGCCCTGATGCCAGGCCATCAGCGCGTCTGCGTCTTCCTGACCGGCACGGCCTCGCACGCCGCGCCGGCAGCGACCGAGCCCGCGGCCGCGGCGGACGAACCATCCGACGCGACCGACACCGCCGATACCTCGACGCCGGCCGAGCCCGCTCCCCAGGAGCCGGCACCGCCGGCCGACACAACCGACCCGGCCGCCGCTTCGATCGACGCCATGAAACAGGCGCTCCGATCGGGGATCCGGGTCCACGCCGTCCCGTCGTTGTTCGCGACTTCTCCGCAACTCGCCGCCAAGATGATCGATCTTGCGGAGATCCGCGACGAGCACCGCGTTCTAGAACCGAGCGCCGGCACGGGCGTGCTGATGCAGGCCATTCGCGACCACGGCGCCAAGCCCAGCGGCTTCGCCGTGGAACTCGACGGCCGCTTGTCCGACCAGCTCGCCATCCGCTTCCCCGAGTGGAGCGTCTTCAACGGCGATTTTCTCGGGGCCACGTCGGCCGAGCTTGGTCACTTCGACCTCATTCTTATGAACCCTCCCTTCGAATCGGGTTCGGACATCGCCCACATCAAGCACGCCCTCGCCCTCCTGGCACCGGGCGGCCGTCTCGTGTCGGTCTGTGCCAACGGCCCCCGCCAACGCGAGCAGCTTCAACCCCTGGCTTTGGCCAGCGACGGATCATGGGAAGATCTACCCGCGGGCTCGTTCAAACACGCGGGCACCATGGTCAACACAGCTCTGGTCGTCATCAACGCCCAGGTCTGATGCTCAACGACCGAGCGGGGGCTTGCAGCCCCCACCGGCGCAAGGCCAAGCCCTTCGGGCGTCGCGCGGGGTTTCCCCGACTCTCGCCCGCTGCGCGGGCTGCGAGTGCCAGTGTCGAGCACCGCTCGACACTGGCCCCTGCGGGCGGGCGATCCCCCTCCCCGCGCGCCAACCTTGCACCGCTCCCCCCAGCACCGAGCCGGCATCGCCGACCAGGGCGGCCTATGGCCGACCCGGTCGGCCGATATTCCAAAGGAGACTTCAAATGACGACTTCAAACGGCAAGTGGTTTTCCGTGACGCTCCGATACGACGCCTATTACCACCAGCGCGTCATCCTTCAGGCTTCCACCGCGTCGCGCGCCTGCGACGACGCCAAGGCCACGGCGGAAAGTCAGAATGCCTGGACCTACGCGGACGACATTTCGGAGACCTATGTCGCGCGGATCAAAGCCTACGACAGCGAGGACGACGCACGGGCCAGCCCCCTCGACCTGCCAGACGGCGCCACCGTTCCGGCGCGCTTCCGCGGCCACGCCGATCAGGTCGAGCAGCTGTTGGCCGCGAACGAATTGCTGCGCGCGAAGGCGGCACGGTTGCAAGAGGCCGTGACGGCCCTGTCCCAGCGCACCATCGTCGTCACCGTCGAGGGCGGAGTCATTCAGGCCGTCGACACGAACACGCCCGGATCGCAGCCAAGCGTGTTCATCGTTGATCGCGACATAGAGGGCGCCGCCGCGGACGAAATCACCGTCATTGACGGTTACGGCAAGGGGTTCGTCGAGCGCCGCCACCTGCTCCTCGACGCGGGCTATGTCGCTGCGGTCGTCGAGGCCGCCGCCAAGGAGCCCGCCTAATCGGCCCCGGCCTCTTCACAGCCCGTGCATAAGCCTATAGCGTTTCACCTGTAGCGCCCCGCCGATCCTGGCGGGTGCCGGCGGCCGCCGAAGACCGTTCCCACCAACAGGCCCTTCGCCCACGCGCCGCCGGCAGCTACACCGGCGGCATTCTCTCATCGCGACTTTTTCCCACCGCCGATCCGGCCCCAGGGCGGCCGGTCGCGCGCTTCGCGTGGTGACTCGGGCATCAGGCCATAGCTCAGGATCGTTTGAGCGTAGCTCTCGATCCGCCGCCGTAGCTCCTCCCGATCCTCGTCCGTTACCTTGTGACCCGTCTGTGCCAGACGGTCGGCCACCATCCGCGACCAAAGATCGGTGTCGAAGCGCAGGAAGCGCATGGCGCTTTCGAGCGATCCGACCACGGCGTCATTCAGCAGATCAGACGGCAGCGAGGCCATGGCTCTAACTCCTAGCGCCCTCGCCACCCGGCGCCGATCAGCATGACGAAGCCCGCCACGCTGCCGACGAACGGCAGCTTGCTCAACCAGACGACGCCCGAAATCCATCCGAGCAGGATAGACGCCAGGCCGCCGACCATGACAATGCAGACCGCGGCCAGAACGGCCGCCGTGAGGCCGTCGCCGCCTTTGGCGTCCGGCCATTCGATTAGGCAGAGCCCGGACATGAGGACGAGCACAAAGCCGCCGACCATCCAAGGGGAGCCAGCGCCGAACGTCGCGGCGCCCATCATGATCAGGCCGCAGCTCGCCAGCGCTCCCGTGGCGGCTCCATAGAGCGCACCCATCGTTCAGTCCGCCGCTTCCGCCGAGGGCACGCCGTACTCGCCCGCGTAGAACTCAGGCGGGAAGACGCCTTCGTTGCGCTCGCCCGCGAAGCCGCGGAAATCGGCAAGATGCGCGCGGACGGCCGACCAAGGGCCATCCGTCTTTCCCTTTTCGATGGCATCGAGGACCCACGCGCCCAGGAGCACTTTGCGCCGCGTGTCGACGGCGCGGCTCGTCTTCTTGAGCCGCGCTTCCTTGGCGTTGATCCGTTCCTGGAGGACCCGCAGCCGCTCCTTGTCGGCTGCGATGCTGTCGGCCAGCGACTTAGGTTTCCGAGCCATACTTCGCCTCCACCTCTTCCAGCGTCATGTCGCGAAGCCGTTGCTGCTCCTGATCGTCCTGGACGGTCTGAAGCGTTTGCAACAGCGGAGCCAGGGCCTCCGCCTCGCTCGGTGTGGTGGCTCGCTTGGGCAGCTGGTGCAGGAACCAGTCGCCGACTGCCCTCTCCAAAGCGGCCCCCCGGATGACCGCATGAGCTTCAATCTTCGCCTCACCCAGGCTGATCAGCCGACGCTCTTTGAACGTAGCGACGACCTCCTTCCTGAATGCACGCTCCTGCAACGCCCTCCGAATACTCCTTGACCTCATTGATACCTCCTGCCCCGGCGTTGATATCTTGAGTCTCGGCACGAACCATGTCAAACAGAACCAGACCATAAGGGCGCACATACGAGTTACTTCGTAACTCGACGCTGCACGTTGAGCATTCCAAGAGGCTGACCGGATTGGCGATCTATCACCTGAGCATGAAGCCGATTTCCCGAAAGCAGGGCCGCTCGTCCGTCGCTGCGGCCGCCTACCGCTCCGGGACCGTGCTCGTGAATGCGCGGGATGGCCTGATCCATGACTACCGACGCAAGGCCGGCGTTGAGCATTCTGAAATCGTCCTCCCCGATGGCGTGCAGGCAGAATGGGCTAAGGATCGCGAGTGGCTTTGGAACGCGGCTGAAGTTGCGGAGACACGTAAGGACGCGCGTGTCGCGCGGGAGGTCGAAGTTGCACTCCCCCACGAGCTGGATGCCGCCGAACGTTTGGAGCTAACGCGCGCCTTCGCTCGCGACCTGGCGAACCGTTATGGCGTCGCCGTGGACTTCTCGATCCATGCGCCGCACGACGACAGCGACGTTCGCAATCATCACGCCCATATCATGATGACGACGCGAAAGGTCGAAAGCGCAGGGCTGACCGACAAGACCTTGCTGGAGCGCGAGAACAAATGGCTGCTCGCCAACGACCTCCCGACTTCGCAAATGCAGATGAAGGACATCCGGCAGGCCTGGGAGGTGCACTCGAATAGCGCCCTCGCGCGGGCCGGACACGACATCCGCATAGATCACAGATCGCATCGCGACCGCGGGCTGGAGATAGAGCCGACCCAGCATGTGGGCGTCCAAGCCACGCAGCTCGCCCGACGCGGCGTCGAGGTTGCGCGCACCGCCCTCCCGGCCGGGGCCGCGCGCAAGAATGCCGAGTTGATCCGAAGCGATCCGGCCCAGGTCTTGGCGCTGATCACGAACGAAAAGAGCGTCTTTGACCGGCAGGACATCGCGCGGGTGCTTCACCGCTACATCCCCGACAGTGTCGAGGAGTTTCAATCCGCGTTCGCCTCGGTCATGGCATCGCCTGCCCTGGTCGAGCTAAAGGCCGATACCGGGCGCGACCTCGCCAAATACTCGACGCGAGAAATGATCGGCATAGAGGGCGACACCGCCGACGCGGCGGCGCGCTTGCATGCCGGTAGCGGCTACGGCGTGGCCGAGCAGCATGTCAGAGACGCGATTGCCCGACAGGATGCCGCCCTTCGGCGATCCACCGAAACCGACACCGCCGCCAAGCTGGAGCGCGGCGAGATAACGGCCGACGAGCGCGAGCGGCGCGTCGCGGCCGCCCGGCTTTCCGACGAACAGCGTGCCGCCATCGAGCATGTCACGGGTCGCGAGGGGATCGCGGCCGTCGTGGGCTTCGCTGGTGCGGGCAAGTCGACAATGCTCGCTGCCGCGCGGGAGGCCTGGCAGGCGCAAGGCTTCCGCGTGCATGGCGCGGCCCTGGCCGGCAAAGCGGCCGAAGGCCTGGAGGAGTCCTCCGGCATCGAGAGCCGGACGCTCGCCTCCTGGGAACTGCGATGGCAGCAACAGACGGACCAGCTCGGCCCCGGCGATATCCTGGTGGTCGACGAGGCGGGCATGATCGGCAGCCGACAGCTTGCCCGCTTCGTCGCCGAGGCCGAAGCCGGCGGCGCAAAGATCGTCCTGGTAGGCGACCATGAGCAGCTGCAAGCGATCAATGCCGGCGCCCCCTTCCGGGCGCTGGTCGAGCAGATCGGCGCGGCCGAACTTTCCGAGGTGCGACGCCAGAAGGTCGAT
Source organism: Pseudomonadota bacterium (assembly GCA_020160995.1). Taxonomy (GTDB): domain Bacteria; phylum Pseudomonadota; class Alphaproteobacteria; order Reyranellales; family Reyranellaceae; genus Reyranella. The sequence continues at coordinate 6,447 of JAIUOY010000156.1, forward strand.
TGGCAACGGCAGGCCTCCGTCGCCTTCGCCAAGCATCAGACAGCCGACGCCCTGGACGCCTACGAGCAGCACGGCGCCATTCACTACGCCGCAGGCAACGACGAGGCGCGGGCCAGCATCGTGCGCGACTACCTGGCCGACCGCGCGGACCGCCCCAACGACACGCGCGTTGCCATGGCGCACCGTCGCGACGACGTGCGCGCCCTCAATGAGGCGATCCGCAAGGACCTGCAGGACGCGGGCCAGCTCGCCGCCGGACCATGGGCCGGCGAGCGCAGCTTCCAGACGAATGACGGCTCCCGGATGTTCAGCGCCGGCGATCGCGTCGTGTTCTTGGAGAACTCATCCGGGCTTGGCGTGAAGAACGGCATGCTGGGCACGGTGACGGCCCTCGACGAGGGGCAGCTGATCGTTGCCGTCGACGGCAAGAGCAAGCCCGTCCAGGTCGCCATGGCCGAGTACAAGGCGATCGACCACGGCTATGCGACGACCATTCACAAGAATCAGGGCGCGACGGTCGACCGCTCGTTCGTCCTGGCCTCGCGGTCCATGGACCGTCATTTGACCTACGTCGCCCTCACTCGCCATCGCGAGAGCGCGCAGCTCTACGCCGGCCGAGAGGATTTCACCGACCGGCGCGCGGGCCGACTGGTCGACCATGGCGCTGCCCCCTACGAACACGATCCGCGCAACCGGCGCAGCTACTACGCCACGCTCGAAACGGAAACCGGCGAGCGTCGCACCGTCTGGGGCCTCGACCTCGAACGCGCCCTGAAGTCGGCCGAGAGCAGGATTGGCGACCGCCTCGCCCTCGAAAGGACGGGCGGCCAGGCCGTAACGGTGGACGGCGCCCCGGCCGAGCGCAACAGCTGGCGGGTCGCCGGCATCGACGAACTTGCCCGCCGCCAGCTCTACGACCGCCTCGGCCGAGACGGATCGAAGGAATCGACCCTCGACTACACCCGCGACTTCGCCCAGCGGCGTAATCTTGCCGCCGCCGAGCCCGCGCAGGCAGTGGTTTCCCGACCTACCCCCTCCCAGGAGCGACCCATGGCAGAGGTACGCGACACGCGGACTCGACGGCAGGCCCGTCCCGCCGATCGTTCGGACGGCCCCTCACCGCAGGAGCGCCGCCAGCTCGCGCCATCGGCGCGCGATCGGGAGATTGCAGAAGCCGAGCGGCGCATTAGCGAGGCCGCCGCGCGCCGCGCCGCGGCCGAGCAACAGATGCAGGCCATCGCAGCCGAGCGCGACGCGCTCGACAAGAAACTCAGCGGCTATCTCCGCATCGACGAGTCCGATCGCGTGGAACGGGACCTGGCACGGGCCAATCTCCGTCTGGCCGGTGCCACGGACGAGTTCAAGGCGACCGACCAGGCCCACGCGCAGGCCGTGCAGGCGCGCGCGGCCCTCGATCCGCCGGCCGCCAAGGCTGCCGCGCCAACGACCGCGGCCGAGAAGGCTCCGGCCAAGAAGCCCACGGCCATGGAGCTGGCCGCCGCCAAGCGCATGATGGAAATGACGCGCCAACAGTCGGCAAAGCCGTCGCCGACTGTCAGCCCCAATCGCTCGCGCGATCGCGACAAGGATCCCGGCTTGAAACGATAAGAGGTCCCCATGCCCGACTATACGAACAGCGCCCTCGAGACAGCCCGCAAGGCGCCGGACACCCCAGCTCACCGCGTCCTGCCAGCCGAGGAGGTCGCCTGCGTCTCCTGCCCGTCAGCGGTGTGGGTGTTCGTCGACCGCACGGCCACGGCCAAGAAGAACGCCATGCGCCAGGCCGACAAGCCGGCGTGGCGCTGCTACTGCCCCGGCCTGCATCAATGGACATACGACGACTTCAGCGGCCAGCCCGATCCCGAATGCTGGATCTATGCCTGTTCGCTGAAGGACCAGGCCTTGCTTGAACTCGCGGCCGCCGCCGATCAGGACTGACGCGCTGCGCTGCCATCCCTGGGGACATAGGCTTTGTTGATCGCCGGCATGCCGACATTGTTGATGTACTTGAATTTCTGATGCGGCCGGCCGGCGCGCATGATCACGCCGGTTAGATTTTTCATCCCCATCAGCTCCGAGGCCAGCATCACCGGCTCGCGAACGATCGACTCTCCGAACGAGCGGCCACGCGATCGACGGCGGCCGCGCTCGCCGCCCCCGTCGTTGCTGGAGGTCGATTCGGACCAGCGGCGTATCTCGCGCTCGCCCAATTGAGCCTCCCAGGATCTTGCCGTCTCGGCATCGCCCTGGCGCAAGATCACCTTCGTTCCCGCGTTGCCGATGATCGCCTGTGCCATGTCAGCCCCGTAGATCGCACGCAGCTGCGCGAGGACTTGAACCGCCAGCACGACGCAGCCGCCATGCTTGCGAATCTTGGTCAGTGTGTCGGGAACGCGGCCGAGCGGCCCCAGGGTCGCCAGCTCGTCCAACATGAAGAAGAGACGCCGCGTCCGGCTTTCCGGCAGCGATAGCGCCTCGATCATGGCAATCGCTGCGATGCACGACAGGAACGCACCGAGCTTGGCTTGTTGATCCTGACGATAGGTCAGAAAGAGCCACCCCTTCTTCGACTCGTCCCTTATCCACTCTCGTACCGAAAACGTTTCGGCGCTGTCGCTCAACAGATCCAGATAGCCGATGTAAGGCGTCGTCACGCCGCGGACGCTGCCTAAGAATTTCTCGTTGGCCGACTCCGACAGCACCGCCGAGGTCGTGCCCTGGAGCATGTCGCGCAGCGCCTCCGGCGAGGCGGCCGTCAACCATTGATGCAGCTTGCTCGGCCGAAGATCCTTCTCCTGCCGCATAACGCGCATCAGGTCGGCCACCATGCCCTGGCCGTACTGTAGCCAATCCCCGTTAAGGCCGCCGTCCTGAGCCGGCGGAATCATCGCCTCCGCGATGCGCCGATAATCCTCGTCGCTTTGCAGCTCCGCGAACGGCGACCATTGCACAGACCGCTTGTCATATGGATTGATCACGAGGTCGCCACGCCGGCCGTGGCGCGCGTAGAAACTGCCGTCCAGATCGATGATGAAACAACGATCGCCGCGCGCACGAATGACCGGCAAGAAACTGTTCATCACTGTCGACTTGCCCGTGCCGGTCGCGCCCGAGAGTAGAATGTGCTCAACCTCCGCCTCGTGATCGATCGGAACGCCCCCGACCGACAAGACGCCGGCGCGACGCGCGGGAGAGAACATCCGCCCGATAGGCGTCGGGGCCGCCTTCAGCTTCGCGCCGCGGATGAACTTATCGCCGCGCCGGCCGGGCTGAGAGCCCGCCAACACCGCAACCGAGACGACGGTGCCAAGCGCGATGCCGCCGGCCCACAGCACGAACGATGCTTCGTCCAGTACGGGATAGGTGGCGAACCGTGCCTTCACGAGCCCGAAGCCATCCACGAGGCCGTTCCACGTCGTCACCACGTCCTGAAGCGCCAGGTTTGTTGCCCGCGTCCCGTCCGTGATCCCTGTTTTGAGCGACGGCCAGAGAAAACGGACCGTCACCATCCAAGCGCCCCCGAGCCCGACGAGGATCCAAAGCGCCAACCCGGCGCGGCGCAGCCAATCCGAACTCGCCGCCGCTTTCATCGGCCGCTCGCCCGCGCCACGACCACCGACAACACGCCGGGCATCAAGCGCTCCTCGTGAAAGACAATCTCCACATCCTTGTAGAGCGCCGCGGAGCGACTGTTCTCAAAGCGGACTTGTGCCCGCACCACAGCCGGCGGCGCGATGTGGAGGAGGGCGCTCAACCCAGCGAGCACCCCGCCTATGAACCAGATCTCCGTGAGGGCGTGCGGTTCCAGCCCCGTGACCAGGTAGACGGCCCCAAGGAGGGCCAGCGTCGCCAGTACGAGCGCCGCACCCCACCAGATGACCGGGGCCTTCACCAAGTCCCCCACCATGCTCCGTTCCATCCTTGCGGCCTCCGCCTATTGCATCCCGATAGACGCAAATTGAAACACACCCTGGAGTCGCACCGCATGTCGATTTGCGCACATCTAGGCCGTATTAGGGCCTTCTAGCGGGCAATCAGGCTGCGGAGGGCATCCCGCGATCGGGGCGCGCGTAGCGTCCTTCTCCGGGCCTCCGGAGGCCCGCGCGGGGGCATGCTGCCCCAGCCCGGTCAAGGCCAAGCCCTGCGGGCGGCGCGCGGGGTGTCCCCGGCTTTCGCGTCCTGCGGCCGCTGCAAGCGCCGACCCCAGGCTACGCCCAGGGTCGGCCCCTGCGGGCGGGCGATCCCCCTCCCCGCACACCAGCCTTGACCCGGCTCCCCCTGGCTCTTTGCCGGCATGGCCGACCAGGGCGGCCTGTGGCCGTCCTGGTCGGCCGAGGACTTACAGGAAGTCAGCGGCGCGGCTTGCGTTCGGCGAGATATGTTTCGTACGATACAGGAGGAGCACCATGGCCCCGAAAGTCGACCCCGAGAACCCCACCAACCGGACCTATGGCGGCCTGGATCGAGCATACGATTTCTTCAACGAGCAGCTGTTCGGCGGGCAGCTGCCGCGTTGCCTGATCACGATGCAGCGGAAGAAAGGGAGTTACGGCTACTTCGCCGCGGAGCGTTTCGGCCGCCGGGTCGGCAAGGCCATGAGTGGCGAAGTGCAGCTCGTGACGGATGAAATCGCGCTCAATCCGTCATTGTTCGACACTCGAATGACCGACGACACGCTATCGACCCTCGTTCACGAGATGGTGCACTTGTGGCAGCACCATTACGGCGAGGCCTCGCGCGCCGGATATCACAACCGCGAATGGTCGCGACGGATGCTCGAAGTCGGACTCGTGCCGTCGTCGACAGGCGAGCCCGGCGGCAAGCAGGTCGGCCAGAAGATGACCCACTACATCGCCGCCGGCGGCGCGTTTAGCCAGGCGTGCGCCGGCCTTCGTCAGACGGGCTTCGACGCCTTCTATGTCGAGTTGTGGGACGACGCGGGCCGCCAGAAGACGAAGAAGAAGAAAGCCGCCAGCAAGACGAAATACAGCTGCCCGGACTGCGAGGTGCGCGCCTGGGCCAAACCGGCAACGTCGTTGGTCTGCGGTGACTGCGGCGTCCCTCTGATGGAAGAGGTCGTCGTTATCGAGGGCGACGACGACTCATAGAGGTGGCGCTCCGCGGCCGCCGCTAATCCCAGAAGACAGGGATGCTGCGAGTCCAATCCGCCAGCACGCGCAATTGAAACTCCTGACATTGCGGGCAGCGATAGAGCGCATCGGTAAGCGTCAGGTCGCCCCACGACATGATCGCCTTGCCAGGGCTTTCAAACATCGTGGGATCGGAGAATGGCTGTACGTCCGTCCCGCTGCACTCCAAACACGCAAGAGGCGATGTTTTGAAGTCGGCCGTCGTTACGGCCCTGCAATCGCGGCACGACACCGGCCAGGCCGTGAAGCCGTGGTGGTTGGCCAGGCCGCCGCCAACCAACACGCTCTTTTCATGGCCGCAGGTACGGCATTGGAAGCTCGCAGATGTACCCAATGAACTCTCTCTTTCAGGCAAGCCCACGTCGGGGCACAACGGACGCGGCTTCAGGGGATCATCGACAGTCGGCCAGCGTCAGCCTCTCTTTCATGATCAAACCCTTACTGTCGACGAACTCATAGATGACGGCGAATCCCGTAGTTAAGAACGCGCTAGGCTTGGGTTCGCAAACCAATTGCTTCAACAGGCTTCTCAACCCCACGGAGAACGTGCGCGCATCTTCCGCAAGGTATCGTCGCATCGCGACATCCTTGCTATCCGGCGAAGGACGCGCTTTCACGGTGTAGATCAGGTCATCGCCTACGCGCTTTACGGCGACGAGATCCGAATACTCGTCCATTTTCTGAGGCAGAGTTGCCGATAGCTGATCCAAGCCAATATCAGCGAACGCCCGGACCTTCCTGCGGTCCACTGTGGGACCTGTGACCGAGTCAGCCGCAGACGAAGACGCTTCGCTCCCAACGACGCGCCAGCCCTTCTGTCCTAGGCAAATTACAATCGCACCGAGCCCTGCCATTTGACCAGCGTCCCGGTCCCGCTTGGATATCTCGACGAGCTTTCGCATCAGCCGTTCATCGCTATACAGCTCGGCCTCTGCGCACGCCTGTTGATCGGCCACGTACTGCGCCCGAGAGGGCACAGTGCCGTCGGTGCGATAAAGGCGCGCCAGTTCCTTGCCGGTCGCGATCGATGGAAGAGGCAGGTACTTCTCTGCAAGCGCCGGCGCGCTCATCGCGACTAGGCACAAGGACCCGACAGCCGATGCACGAAGCAATCGGCGCATTGATATCGACATGCTCGCAGCGTCCCCACCCTGTATTTCCCAATGGTGAATTGACCCGTTCGACGCCGGCTAATCAAGGCCCGCGCGTTTTCTCTTCCGCCACTCGCGTGGGCGAATGAAAGTGCCGGACCATGCGCCCTCTCTTGCGGAGCGAGCGAACGCCTCGTCCGCGCGATACTGCGGTCTCCATTCAGCGACGGCCCATCCGGCGCGCACGATCGCGGCCCCAAGGTCGCGGCCTTCCACACTGCAATGGGCGAGCACGCGCCCCGATCGATCGCGGACGGACCCCACGCAGGTAACGACGCTCTGCCCAACGAGCTGCTGCATCACCCGCGTGGCTTCGTCGCCGCACAGATAGCCGTGGCCTTCGCGGTAACAGACCTGCTCCGACTCGAAGGCGTCGACACTCATGAGGCGAAAGCGCTCGCCCCCTATCGTCAGCGTGTCCCCGTCGCGCACCTTCGCGGTCCCCGTCCAGGTCCCGGCAAGTGCCGCGGAGGGGAACAGTAAGATCAGAAGCAGCCACCGCATGGATGCCCTATGCGCGGTTGCGTCCAGTGCGACAAGCGACCAAGGGTTGTGAAGGGCACCAGCCGTCATGGTCGGCCCGCCGTTCGAGCGGCCCGCGCCATACGCGAATGCTGTCAATGCTGGCTCAAATCCTTGTGTGCCACGCCGCCGGCGATCGCAGATACAGCGGCTGGTCTTGGCGTAGGGATAGGCTATGACTCGGGCGAGACAGGCCGGCGTGGGAAGCTCGGAGCTGTTCCAAATGGCGAGGCGCAAAGGCGAAGATACGGCGGACAAGAAGCGCCGCCGGATGCCGTACATCGCGAAGATTAAGCGCGACGATCCATTTTCGAGCGCTGATGCCCAGGAAGTCTATCGCATGTGCCGTCGCATCGCGGCCGCTGCCGAACACTGCTCGTTCGCGGGCTGGCAGAAAGACGCGGGTTACAAGATCTATCACTTCACGACGTGGGAGAAAGCGCGCGCGATGCAGCACTGGATTGACCGCAGCCGCATCGCCCATCGGCCGATGCCTAAGCTCGGGGAGAGCATCGAAGAGAAGGCCGCGCGCAACAGGGAAGTGATGAAGTGGGCACTGGAGACGGGCGCCGCGCGCGACATCGTGAAAGCCTATCGGCAGTGCATCTATGCCGGCGGCGGCCATATCTCCGCGATGATCGCGGCTTACAACATCGCCGGCGAACTCGGCTGCCGGCACGACGGCTTGAATGAGGCCGTGGAACATATCATCGACTGGGCGCGCACGACTCATGCCGAATGGTTCTATCGCTGCCGCCCGCCCGAGGAGGCCGCGACAAAGCCAGCTCCGGCCGTCGTAAGTCCGGCCGCGACGCCGGCGCCAGAAGCGCCGGCTGCCATCGAGCCGCCGAGGTGGCGCCCTGCGTTCTAGGCGGCCTCGTCATCGAGCGGGATCAGCGTGAGCGCATCATCGTTAGCCGGTTTCTGAAGCTGCAAGGCTTCCTCGGTGCTGCCGCCAAGCCATTGCTCGATATCCGCCGCCGTCGTCAGCATCACCGGCATGGCTTTCTTGTGAATCGGTGCCACGACGGCATTCGCCTCGGTGGTCAGGAAGGAGAAGACCCGCCAGTCGCGCACGTCGGGCGCTGCCTTGGTCCCCCGGTCGCCGCTCCACGGTCGCCACAGGCCTGCGAAGAAGAAGGGCTCACCGTTCGGGCGCTCAAACCAGCGCAGGACCTTCGACCCCTTCGGCGTATTGTCGTCATACTCCGCGAAGCGACGCACCGGCACGAGACAGCGATGCTCCGCGCCTAACCAGTCGCGCCAGGTCTTCAACGCCGGATCGCGCGTGTTCGTCAGCCAGTTTCCTTTCCAAGGAGTGAAGCCCCAGCGCATTTCCTCGGCCCTATACTCGCCGTCGACGCGCCGGATAACCGGCGCCTCCCGATTCGGATAGACCTTCACGGCGCTATTGCGACCGCGCAGGGCATCGAGGTAGGCGGTGCCCACGAGCGTGAAGTGCCTCTTTATCGAGGCCATCATCTCTGGCGTCATCTCATACTCGTAGAGGTTACACATCGCCTCTTCCCGTTGCCTGTTGAGGAGGGGGTGAGTTCCGCCGCCCTGCAGGGCAGCTCGCGGCGTCGGTGCGAACCGCGGCACAACACGCTACGCTCTCCTCGCTAGACGAGTCATCAGCATTGACGCCCAGCCGCGCCGATCGCGCAGCTCTGCAAGCGGTGCTGGCACCGTGACCGCGTCCCTGGCCCGCTCGGCATCGTCTTAGCTGCGGCTGCCCCAGCTCGATCGTGCGCGATGCTTTCTCGATTGCGAGAACCTAAGCCGGCACCCCGCCGAACAAGGGTGCGCTTTGCCCTGGTGGCGTTTCCCCAACTCTCGCCAAGCTGCGAGCCGGCGGCCGCGGCCGTGAGGCGGTGTGGACGGCACGGGCGACGACTAGCGTCTTGCGGTTCCGTCAACACTGAATCCTTCGGACGCCCCGAGGCCGCGCCTGGTCTTCGGCGACCTTGTCGCCTCCAGATGGGCGATTCCCCTCACCGCCATTCCCTTGTTCCGGCCGGGACCCACCGTCTTGGCCGGTTCGCATCGAGAGCATTCCGCTTTCGAGATCCAGCAGGAGCCGACCATGAAGCAGCACTCGACACACGACACGGGCGAGACGCCCTCCGGCAACCGACCTTCGCACAAGCTCTGGGCCGTCGCCGAAGGCAAGAACGGCGGCAAGAATTTCTGGAGCGAGATCGGCGCCGCGTGGGCGCATCGCGACGGCAAGGGCTTCAACATTTCTCTGAAGCTCCTGCCGGCGGCCGGCCAGAAGATGGTCCTTCGCGTCAACGAACCCCGTGAGACGGGCGGCCCGGCCGAGGATGACGAGATCCCGTTCTAACGGGTCAAACGAGCAGGGCCGACCCAACGGCCGGCCCTGTTCACTTCGGCATCGAATGCCTAAGCGGCGTCAGGCGCATACTCGATTTCGACGACCTGATAGCGACTGCCGACACGCTTCGTCTGTACGACCACATCGACCGTCTGGCGGAGCAGGCCCTTGATGTCCTGGCGATCGAGGTCGCCGGCCCCTTCGCTTTCGCGCACCAGCAACGTCAACGTCTCCCACGCCATTGCGCAACTGTTGGCATGAATCGTCGTGATGACGCCGGGATGGCCCGACGCCACGGAACGCAGGAAGTAGTATGCCGCGCCGTCGCGAAGCTCGGGAAAGATGACACGGTCAGGTCGCATGCGGAGCGCCGCTTCCATCAGCTCTTTAGGCCGAACCTTGGACTGCGCTTGAGCGGCGTCCTTCGGATAGATCATGTGAACCAGGTTGCGGAGCTTCAGACCTTCCAGCTCGTGCGTATCCTCGCCCGTCACGACGCGCTCATGCTCGGGGATCCTGTTGAGGAGCGCGCGCGCGAGCGTGGTCTTGCCGCTCCCCGTCGCGCCAGAAATCACGATGTTTAGCCGCGCCTTGACCGCGTCTTCCAAGAACTCGCGCCACTGCCCCGCCGCATGGAGCTTGAGCAGACGTTCTTGAAGCGGACTGAGCCCCGGCCTGGCCGGCCGCGTCTCGGCGAACAGCCCAAGATCTTCCAGCTCCTCGGTCGCGAGGATCCGCGAAGGCGGCTTGCGAATGGTGAGAGAGATCCTTTCGGGCAGCACCGCCGGCGCCATGACGATTTGAATGCGCTCGCCCCCTGGCATGACGGCCGAGCACAGCGGCCACTCGGCTTTGATATCCTGTCGATTGTAGTGCGCCAGCTGGCGGGCCAGTGATTCGAGATAAGGCAGTGTCAGCCGCGCCTCTTTGTGCCACTGCCATTGCCCGGCGACCTCCACGCCGACTTCACCCGGCCGATTGACGACCAAATCGGTAACGCCCTCGATCGCCAGAAGAGGCGCGATCGGTTCGAGATAATGGCGGAGCGAGGCTTCCGCCCCGTCTGCCGCCTTCGGCGGGGCAGCTCGCCCGCCAGCTGGCACTACGGCAAGGGCGCTGCGCTCGCTCATTGCAACACCTCGCCTTTGCGACGCCGGCGCGGCGATCGCCGCCGGTTCGCCCCATACTGTTCGATACAGTATATCGACATCGCCTCCAGAGCCTCCGCCTCGCTACATCCGACCCCGTCCAGGCGCTCGACGGTGATCTTGTAGGTGATCGGTCCCGATCGCGCGGAACGCTCCAACGAGCGCGGCGAAGCCGTTGCTTCGCCCGGTAGGTGCAGGTGGTAACGCGGCCTCTCTCCACTCATCGCGTCGACAACCGATAGACTTGGCTAAAATCGAGGTCGTGGCGCAGGAAGATGGAAACCCGTTCCCCCTGATTCTTCTTCAGCACCGGCGGGATATTGATGCTGCTCTGAAGAGCCGTCTGTGCGAGCTGCTGCCCCGCCGCCTGGGTGTTGTAGCCGTAGGTTTGATAGGTGTTGTTCGTGCCGCCCTGGGGCTGGGTCACGTTAGACACCACGCTCCGGCCGATCGCCATGGCGTCCTGGATCAGCGAAAACATGATGGCCGAGCCGAAGCGCGTCCAGAAGTAGGTTTCGACCTCACCGTCCATGCCGGCACGGCCGAGGGAATCGGACGCCGGCGACGACAGGCTCACGGCAACGCTATTGGGCGTTTCCGCTCGCGACCAGATCACGCCCACGCGCTCCTGGCCGGGCTTCAAGCCACCGCCGCCACCATACTCACCGAGCACGATTGTGCCGGCATCGAGGAGGATCAGAGCGCCATTGGCGCTGTAGATATCCTGCTCGATTTGACAGCGAACGAACCCGGCCGTTGTCGTGTCTATGGCCGAGTTGAGAATGCACGGGATCACCGTGCCCGCCGAGAGGCGATAGGTCGGATCGCCAAGATTTTCGGCTTTAACTCGTTTGATGGAACTCGCCACCATGGTTGCGCCGATGCCACCACCTGGCCCGGCGGGCGAACCTGCCGCGCGCGCGCCGGCGGCCGCGGGCGCCTGTGCCGGCCGCTGCGTCGTGAAGGCCATAACCGGAGCGCGCCGCGCCATTTCAGCGTTCGGGTCGACGACAGGCGGGGGAGCTGGTGGTGCAACGGGCGGCGCGATCGGCACGGGCGCCGCTTGCGGCGCAGGTGACGGCGGAGGCGTCGGGGGCTTGATCAGATCAGAGGCGACCTTGCCGACCACCGGCGCCGGCGGCGGCGCCACAGCGACCGGCTTCGCGGTCGGCATGTTGAGGTACCAGAGGAGCGCCAGCACGGCGACGGCAGCGGCAATGATTGCGACGTTGCGCCCCGTGTTGTTCTTTCGAGCGCTACTAACGGGGCTAATGCCCCGATCGTCGGCATCAGCGGACCCGAGTCGCGCGTTGTCGGTGTCACTCATTTGTCTACTCCCACGACCTGACGAATCCAGGATCCAGAACCCGTGCCGCCTCCGCGAGGCGGGCCGGCCGCGGGCGCGTACTGCTCGTTGAACACGCAGATGATTTGACCGCCGAGCCGTAGGCGCCAGCGCCGCGCGACTTCGTGCGCGACAAGCGTCCCCTGCTGCATGTGGAAGGTCGCCATCCGCTCCGTACCGTCATCGTCGACGGCGTAGAGCGCAGGCACTTGCTGTTGGCCGGCGAATTGGAACGCCGTGTCGCGTCCGTTATCCCATACCGAGACGGGCTCGAATGAGGCCGTGCCGGCCATCGTGTAGGCCCAGTTCCGTAGCCCATCGAAGATCGCATTCTGCGACTCCGCGGCCGCCTGCCGGCGGCGATCGCGTTCGGCCTCTTCCGCGGCCTTCAATCGGCGTTCAGCGGCGACTTCTCCCGGATAGGTGAACTTCACCGTCATCATTTCCGGGTCGCCCGACTCGGCCGCGGTCAAGGCGACCTGATACAGGCGCACCTTCCCTTCCTTCGTCCGCGTCTGGATGATGCCATTCGATTCCGCGGCCTTCTCGCGAGGCTTGAGGAACAGCACATTGTCGACGGGGCGCACATCCCAGGCGGCCGTGTTGCCCAGCCCGACATTCTCGACGCGCTCGTCTGCACCGAACTCCAGCACCATCACCGAGCGCAGTGCGCCGGACAGGCGATAGACCTGCCATTCATTGTAGGCCGCCGTTCGCACCGAAGGGTCCGCCGGACCAGCGCGCGGCGTCTCGCCCGCGAAGGCGGCGCCGGCGAAGCCCACGAGGGCCGCGGCGATAAGCCAAGGCTTCATTAGCGTGTCTCCTCATCGAGTCGATAGTCGCGCACGGTGAAGCCGCGCGGATTGATCAGACGGTCGCTTTCCGACATCGGCGCTTCAACGAAACCAAACGTCATTGTCGCCACCCATTGCGACAGCTGCTCGCGGCCGTCGTTGGACCGGACAATCCGCTCGTAGCGCACCGCGGCCGAATGGGTGGCCGTGAGCGAAATGGACCGAATGCGAATATCGATGATTGCGCTCTGTCCATACTTGCGTTGAGGCGCCTCGGGATTGGAGGCGTTCACGAAGTTGGCGTAGCGATTCTGCTCGGGCACATCGCTCATCAGCGACACGCGGCGGAAGAACGGCTGACGGTCGGCCCAGGTGTAGCCCTCGCGGGCTTCAACGTATTGGGCCAACCAGTATTTCTGCTCCGGCTCGCCAGGCGCGACCTGCTTCATGCCGTTCACTGTCGTCAACACGTCGACAACGCCGGACGTCTGGTCGACCTGCACAACAACCGGCGGCATGACAGTCTTGAGTGGCGCGAGGCCGGCGATCGCCAAGCACAATGCTATGACGCAGATAACGGCGAAGATCGCCACGCGCCACGCCCGCCGCTCCGAACGGACGAGCCGTTGCATACGATCATCGTCGAAAGACTTGCTTTCCGCGAGGTAAGCCGTCCAGGCCTTGTCATCCGATGCGGTGATGTCAGCCATAACACACTCCCACGCTGCCGTTGCCGGTCGGCACGACCGAACTTTGACTGCCAGCCGGCCGCCAAATGCTCTTCCACCGATCCGAACCCGACCCAGCAGGATCCTCGGGTGCGGCCGGGGCGACACTGGGCGCGGGCTGCACGTCGACGGCCGGCGGCATGGCGGGCGCCACGGCCGCCGGCGCCGGGAATGTCACCGGCGCGGCAGGGGTGACGACGACGGGCGGCGGCGGCGGGACATAGGAAGCTGGCACCGCCGGCGCCGGCATGGGCACCGGCGCCGGTGGTGCCGTCACGACGCGCTGCAATCCGGCCGGGGGCGGTTGATTAGCCGTTGCAGCGCTTCGGACTCCTGGCCATTGCGTCGGATTGATCGGGCGACGCTCCGCACTCTCCGAACAGTAGGGAAGCGGCCGATGAACGCCGGACGCACATCCGGTGCTCAACAGCGCGACGACCACCGCGCCGACGACGACCGCGTATCTCCTATCCACCATGTCTTATTGCCTCCTTACGAGAAGATCAGGAGCCGCGGCCGCGACCGGCGCCCATGGTGGCCGCCCGTCCGACAGCCCCGGCAGCGCCGCGCGTAACGGCAGAGGCGACACCCGTCGCCATACCGACCAGGCCCCCACCCGCATGACCACCGGCGATCGCCGCGGCCAGCGCATGGGCGCGCATGTAGAGAACGGCGATCGACACCAACAGCACCGCCAGAATCAGGATGTTGCCGCCGAACGCGCCCAGCACGGGGTTGGCGCTCATCAGGCGGGCGGCCTGAGCGGTCATCACGATCGCCAGCTGACCGACCGCGACGACAAGAATCTGAAGGGTGATGTAAGTGACCGCCTGACTGACCCACGACCAGAACCACCGCCGGGTTTCGGGGAACATCGCGAGCCCAATGAAGATTGGCCCGACCAGAATCACGAGCGAGAGCGCAAGCCGCGCCAGCAGAATCTCGACGAAGGCGATGGCGCAGCAGAGCCCGGTGATCAGATAAACCAGAACGCCACCCAGCGCGTCGGCCAGCCCCGAGCCCGCCGTCACCGACGCGAACGTGACATTGCTGAACATTTCCTTCGCGACTTTGGCGCCGGCGTTCCAAAGATCCTGAACACCGCCCATGACGCCGCCCGGCGTGGCGGTACCGCTAAGAGCGCCCGCCAACTGCGATGGCAGGGCATCGAGGAAGATCCCCTGCACCCACGTTTGATAGTGGCCGAGGTTCAACACGAGCGACACGACCGCCACCAGGCCCACTGAGCGCCATCCAAGCTCTAGAAGGGGCTTGCGGATCTTGCCCATCATCACGGCGAAGCCGTAGAGAAGAATGTAGAGCGTGACGGCGGCGAGGATCGGGCCATGCAGGAAGCTCGTCAGACCAGACAGGCCGCTCGCGACGGCCGTATCTAGCTTGGTGACGAGCACCGTGTAGAGGTCCTGGAGCATGTCACTCTCTACTTGGAGGTGCCCCGACTGAGGCTCTTGAGATAGGCTTCGCCGGCCTCCGCGTCCTTCCGGTTCTTGTCGCGCGACCGTCCGTCGAGCGCCGCGAAGGCCCGTAGAATCCCCTGGCTGATTTCCTCGACGGATGGTCCGCCGCGGCCCGACTCCTTCAAGGCCGCCAGCGTTTCGCGCACTTCCTTGCGGAAGGCGTCCTGGTCCGCTTTGAGTGCCGCGCGATCGGCGGCCGACGCCGACGCATTGGGCGAGCTGGCCGGCGCGGCGACGTTGACGCCGACAGCAGCGCCGACGCCCGCGCCGGCCGCGCCGGCTGCGAAGACCAAGCCGGCCAGCATGGCAAACAGCTTGCTCGTATTGATGGTAATGGTGTCGCCCATCGGTCAGTCCTCCCGTTTAATTCCGCCACCAATGATCCGGCCGAGGCGGAGCGCCGCCCCCGCCAGCTCCGCCACCGGAGCCGCCATCAGATCCGCCGCCGCCGCCTCCTCCGCTGCCGCCGCTCCCGCCGCCCGGCGCGGGAACGGTGCCCTTGGTCAAATAGTCGTATCCGGCCTGTGCCGCCTTGGCCGCGGCCTCGCCGGCGCGTTGCTGCTCGACCCGTTCCATCGTCGTTTGCTGCATCGACAGCACTTGCAGCTTCGTCAGGTCGTTTGTGGCCTGCGTCGTCTCATAGGCGATGCGCGCGTTGAGCTGGTCGACCTCGGCCGGGTCCGTCACCGACGCCAGGCGGGTCCGCAGCTCATCGAGGCCCTGACTGCGTTTACTGAGCTTGGAGAACAACGACTGCGCCGTTGCCATGTCGCGCGACAGACGCTCGCCACGGGCCGTAAGCTCTGTCAGGTAGAAGTCGTTACCCGGATACGACGTGATGGTCATGCCGTCGCGAATGCTCTTTGCCGACGCCACGACGTCGGCCGTGCCCTGCATCAGATCGACAAGCTCTGTCGGAAACATGTCGCGAATGCCGGCTTGGTTGAGCAGGCCGGCAATGGCATCCATGCCCCGCCCGCCTTTCACCGCATTCACCAGCGACATCGCGGTTTGCAGCTGCGATTGCAGCGTCTTGAGCTGCTGCATGCCGTTCTGCACTTGTTCGAGCGTGGCCGCGAGCACGCCCGCGTCCGCAGTCGGAACGCCGGCCTGGGCGTTGGCCGGCCTTGCTCCCGGCCCGACTTGAGACACCGCGAAGGCCGCGAGTATCAAGGCAACGTAATAGCGCTTACGCATTCTGACCCTCCTTCTCATCGAAACGACGCCATAGATCGGACGAACCCGCCGCCCGGACGCGGTCCCACCGCTCGAAGTCACCGCGCTCGACCTGGGGCGAGAGCACGCGAAGGAAGCGTTCGAGGCCGTGGAGATCCAAGTCGCAGAGCACCGATGTACCGAGCGCGCCGGCCTCATCAGGATCACTCTGGCGCACCAGAAATTTGCGGCTCGTGATCCCGAGCCCCGAGATCAGCCGATACTCGCGGTCCAGGCAGTTAAGCCGGTTCACATAGTCCTCCCGTCGCGCGGACGGGTTCGGCAGGTAGATCTTCGTCGGGGTCTGTTGAACCAGCGACGCGCCGATTTCCGAGTTGATGGCGTCGCTTGGATTCTGGGAAACCAAGATCGCCATGGCGTTCCGCTTTCGCCATGTCCGCAACGCATCATCGACCTGTGCGCGAATGGTCGGATCGCCGAGTGCGGCGTGGAACTCTTCCACCGCCCACACCAACCGCCGGCTTCCGACCAGGCTATCCAGGCACTCGAAAAGGTACATGAGCATCGGCTCGCGCGCGTCGCCCGACTTCAACAGCTCCGTCAGATCGATGCCGAGCATCCGCCAGTCCGTCCCCGACATACCAAGGCGATCGGACTCGGCATCGAGAACCCACCCGAGTTCGTTGCCGCGGCACCACCGCACCAGACGCTCGCCTATCGAGTCGGCATCGGTGCCGCCCAGATTGCCGCGCAATGCTGACATCGAGCGCAGCGCCGCCGGCATCCGCTCAACTGCGGCGATGCCGTCAGTGATGCGTTGCGCATCTTCGGCCGTCAGCGCCTTACCGGGAACGCTCACCAGTCGCGTGATCAGCTTGACGAGGAACGAGCGGTACCGATCCGAGTACTGCTCGTGCGCTTTCAAGGGTGCCGCGCCCGTCTCCTGGCCCATGCGCATTTCGAGATAGCGCCCACCGTTCACGCCGACGAAGAGTTCGGTGCTGCGATCCTTGTCGAAGATCACCGTTGTCGCGCCAAGCCTCGCGAGGCCGGCCAATGAGAAGTTAAGCAGCACGGACTTGCCGGCGCCGGTCGCGCCAAGGATCAATGTATGACCCACATCGCGGACGTGCAGGTTGAAGGCGTAGCGCGCTAACCCGCTGGTGCGAAACTCCGCAACGGGACGATCCCAATGCAGACCTTCGCGCCGGCCCGCCGGATAGGCGTGCAGTGGCGACAGATACGCAAAGTTCTGGCTGGTGATTCCTTCGGCCCGCCGAACGCGGAACCGAAAATTCCCCGGCAGCTGCGCGAAGTAAGTGTGCACTAGCGACAGATCCTCCCGGCTCGCCACGATGCCGGCGTCCGAAATGAGCCGCCGCGCGACCGCAAGGGCGGCCGGCAAGGCCTTCGCATCGTCCTCGATCACCGCCACTGAAAGATGGTGCTGGCCCACGCACCAGGCGTTCGACTCCAGATCGTCGGCGGCGTTCTGCAGCAACTCGGCTTGCGTCAGCGCCTTATCGCCGGCGCTTTCCATTTGATTCTGCCGGCGGCCGAACAGTTCGCGGGCCGTCGCTTTGGCCACGAACTTGAACGACTGCGATACGACCAGCTGACATTCAGCGGACAGCATCGCGTCGCACATCCCGAGCCGGGTCTGTGCCGGATACTCACCGACCGAGAGCATCGCCATGAAGCGCCGCTCCGTCGCCTCGCGAATCTCGATCGACTCAGGGCCGAAGATCGGCCGGAAACTCAGGATCGCACGACCAAGCTCCCCGCGCGTCAGCCCGACACGGTCGTCACTTCCGGTGAGAATGCGTCGGAGCGCCTGGCCCGGCTGACTAAACACGGCGCCCCGCCGGCGCTTGATGCCCAGCACCTTCGCGCGATAGCGGCGCAGCAGGGCTTCCAGACGCAACCCATGGTCTTCGAGCAGCGTCATATCGTCGGGATCTACCGCAACCACAGGCCGGCGCCGGCCGAAGGCCGTGAGCGGCCCAAGCGGCCCCGCCGCCGGCGACACAACGAGGCTGATGTAGAGGTGATTGCGATACAGCCGCTCGCCACCAAGGCGGCTTTCGTAGGCCTCCATCAGGTCGTCCACGAATGGCATCCCACTCGTCGCGTCCGAGGGTTCGGGCCGCTGCCGCAGCCGAACCAGATGCGTCCAGATCGCCAGACGCTCATGGGACAAAGACCGAAGCCCATCGTTCAGCGTGCCGGCGAGCCGATTGACAACCACCTGGTCAATCGACTCCCAAGGCAGCCCCTCGACGCGCCACATGCGCAGCAATGCGCCAGACGCAAGCGCCACCGTCGTTTCGTCGACATGGCGCACATACGGGACGTACATGGCCCCATCGATTTCCGTCGCGGCGACCTGGTCCGCGCGCCGCATCAACCGACTAAACATTCCGACCCAACTCCGCGCGCGAGTATCGAAGTGTCGGGCGGAGCGGGCTGATCGAGTGCCCGCCCCACCATTTCTTGCCGTTGACCGGCCCGCCAACTGGACCGCGCGGCCTTGATTCCAGCCACGACAGCAACACCCGGAAAATCAGCGGATCGTACCGGCTCACGAGACGGGCGATCGCGCCGAGCACGCCGGCGACGGGCAGCACCATCAACATATCGCCCGTCAGCATTGGCCCGATGACGACGCCCCCGAACGCGCAGAACAGAACCGCCTCGACCGGAACACCGATGAAGAGCGCCGGCCGCGTCACCGCAAGGAAGAGCACGCAACGGGCCGGCTCGACCTCCTCGCTCATGTGGTGCCCACGATCTTGCCGGCCAGCGACGCCGCCGACCCCGCGATGACGATGCCGACGATGACCGACATCGCCGTATGCAACTGGATGCGGCCGAAGGCCCAGGCCAGGCCCACGCCAATGATTGCGAGCGTGGCGATGGCGAGGATGAAAGGACCGTTGAGCAGAGCCAGCAGATTGTTGATGCCGCCCGTGAGGTCCTGTGCATGAGCCGGCGCGAGGCCTGTCGCCGTCGCACTGAAGGCCACCCACCCGAAGAGCGCGACGCGCTCCATTGTCCGTACTTGCATCGTTTGAGCCTTTCCCATGATCGTTAGAAGACGGAGCCACGATCGGAACGGCCGAAGGGGTTCCAATCGCCGCCCGCCGGAGGCGAGGCCGCACCTTGCGCGGGCCTCACAGGTGACGCCGGCCGAACGCGGAGCGCCGGAGGCATCGATTGCGCCGCGCCGGCGAGTGACGGCACGACGTAGGCCGCGGCTTGACCTTCGACCGCCGCGACATATCCGTTGGAGATCCCGGCCGAGAAGTTGCCGGTGTTGTAGGCACTGAGGGCCATGCGAAGCGCCGTTGCCTTGTCGCCTTCGCGACTTCCGGCCTCGCGATAGGCATCGCCTAGAATCCGAGCGCCCGCCTGCACGTTGATGCACGGGACGAAGACATCGGCAACGGTCAGACCGAGCCGCGTCAGATTGAGACTGTTGATTTGCATGAGGCCCATGTCGACGGAGTGGCCCCGTGCAATCCAAGCGGCGGCCTTCTCCGCAGCCTCCGCCGGCGTCGTCCCCTCCGCCCGCTCCTTGGTGTTGTTGTTCGCCATAATGTTCGGCCGCAGAGCCGACTCATGCGAAGCGATGGCCAACAGCGTATCGGGCGCCACCTGTGGAGCGCACTGCAAGGCGAGCGCCAGGAAGGAAGCGGCGTCCATCAGAACCAGATCCGCCGCGTTTGCCCGTTTACGGGCAGGTCGAAATAGTGCGCTTTGTCGCGATACGTCATCACGGACGGATCCATGGTGAACTGGCGTTCCATGAGGACACTGCCGTTGCCATCAGGCACGGGCTGCCCGAACTCATCGAGCTTCACGGTGGCCTCGTTGGCGAGACATCCATAGGTACCCGATGCGTCTTGCGACGCGCCGTAACCCGACCCGCAGACGACGGGGTCATAGCCTGGATTGCCACCCGACCAACCCGCCGCCATGCACGCGGGTAGCGATACCATTGTGGCCGCCATGGCGAAGTAGTTGGACACAGCCGCCGCGCAGATCGGCACGGCATATGGCCCCGCCGGATTGAGCATGCACAGCAACACCGTGCAGCCAATTTCCTCCTGTGCCTTGGCGGAGTGGGCAACACCCACTCCGCCGGCGATCACGGCGAGCCCGACAAGACCCGCCTTCAACGCGCTCCCCTTGGACATCAATCGCCTCCTCTCAGTGAAACCGGATCGCGCCGGAAATGCCGCCGGCGAAGTACCCACTGCTGGGGTCAAACGACACCTGGCCGCCCACGCTGATGCGCTCATTGATTTGCATGCGAACACCCGCGGCGGTGGCCGCGACGCCGTCAAACATGCCCGCCGAGGCCGAGACGGAAATGTCGCCGGCCTGGACTGCGTTGTAGTGGAGCTGGGCCATGGCCACGCCCAAGGCCACGCCAGACCGCGCATAGCTCTTCGCTTCAGCGATGCGAGAGTCGGTATACTGGTTCGCTTGCGCGAGCGTCTGCTGTCCCATGGCGTAGAGCTGCCCACCGTTGACGGCCTGAAGGCTTCCCGGCGCGACGAGTCCCGGCGCAACATTGTTGATGACGACAGGACCCGATCCGCCCGGCGCTGGTGCCATCGTGACGCTGTTGGGATTGCCCGGCGTATAACGAACCGGACCGATCTGGCCCGTTGCGGCTGCACTCGCCACAGCGGCCGTCACCTGCAAACCACTCACCACATCGGTGTACTGGCCCGTGATGCCGGGGAGCTGGTAGTTCGGTCCGGTCCAGGTCTGAGCGCCCGTGTCGTATTTGGCACCGCCCCCGATCGCGGCGGCAGCGCCCGTCGCGACAGTGTTCGTGTTGGCCGTGAGCGTGTTGGCCACGGCGAAGACTTGGCTGCCGTTGACCGCGTCGGTGCTGGTGGCGGTAAGCCGCCCAGCCGCCACATTGGTTATCTGCCGCTCCGCACCGGCCGCGCCGACACTCACCGCGCTTGTAGGCGCGCTCCCGGCAAAGCCCGAGTAGCTAACGTTGTTGACGACAGCCCCACTCACGGCCGTCGCGGCCGTCGCCGCGCTGCCGTCGCCCAGCACAACAGAGCCCGTTAGGCCGGCGGCGATGGTGATGTTGTTGCCGATGGCGAACGACTTGTCGGCCGCAACGGTGTTGTTGTTACCGACGGCGTAGGAGTCGTTGCCCGTGACGATGTTCGGATCACCGAACGCGCCCGAATTGTTGCCCGACACCTTGTTCCCGGTGCCAATGGCGATTGAGTTCGTCCCGGTCGCTTGGGCGCCATTGCCCATGGCAATTGCATTGGTGCCACCGGCCACGGCCGCCGTGCCGATCGCCACGCTATCCGCCCCGGTCGCCTGCGCATCGGCCCCGGTGCTGTTGAAGCGGATATACTTGATGCCCGCGCCCTGGTTAATCTGCGTCAGCTGGGTATTGATGCTGCCAAGGTTTGCATCGACCGCGCCGATCGCGCTGCCCACATTGTTGTAACCTTGGCCGTTCACGACGTAGGTCGGGCCGACGATCGCGCCCGTCGCCGAATCGTAGGCCGCGCCGCCGCCGAGGGCCGCCGCAGTCGAAACGCCACCGGCATCGCCACGCGCAATCGCCGTGTCTCCGGTCACTTGAGCAGCCGCGGCCTGCGACGATACCGCACCGAGGGCGCTGCCGACGTTGGTGAAGCTGCCATCGGCCACGTTGTAGGTCGGCCCCGTCAACGTTCCCGTCGCGGCGTCATAGGTCGACCCGCCGCCGAGGGCGCCGGCAACCTGACCCACGCCGCTATTCGCGCGATCCGCCGTGCCTTGAGCGGCATCGGCCTTCGCCACGCCGGTGTTAGCGGTTTCCTGGGCTTGATCGGCCTTCGCAACGGCCGTGTTCGCCGTGGTCTGCGCGTTGGCGGCCTCGCCGCGCGCGCTGTCGGCCGTTACTTGCGCAGCGTCGGCCTTCGTAACCGCCAAGGTCGCCGTCGACATGGCAACGGCCGAGCTGGCGACCGCCGTGTTGGCTGTAGCCTGTGCTGCGTCAGCCTTCGTGACGGCAGTGTCCGCCGTGCCTTGCGCGGCGTCGGCCTTCGTAGCTGCCGTGTTTGCAGTGCTTTGAGCCGTTGCGGCTTCCGCACGAGCAGTGTCCGCCGTGCCTTGCGCGGCGTCGGCCTTCGTAGCCGCCGTGTTTGCGGTGCTTTGAGCCGTTGCGGCTTCCGCACGAGCAGTGTCCGCAGTGCCTTGCGCGGCGTCGGCCTTCGTAACAGCCGTGTTTGCAGTGCTTTGAGCCGTTGCGGCTTCCGCACGAGCCGTATCCGCCGTGCCTTGCGCGGCCGCCGCCTCGACGCGCGCGGTATCGGCCGTCGCTTGTGCTGCATCGGCCTTCACGACCGCCGTGTTGGCCGTGCTCTGTGCTGCGTCGGCCTTCGCAACAGCGGTGTTCGCCGTGCCTTGAGCCGCATCGGCCGCCTGCTGCGCTGTCGCCGCGTTGGCCACGGCGGTGTTGGCCGTCGACTGAGCCGCCCCGGCTTCCGTCCGAGCGGTGTTGGCCGTCGTTTGTGCAGCGTCGGCCTTGGTGCTGGCAGTGTTCGCCGTGCCTTGAGCCGCATCGGCTGCCTGCTGCGCTGTCGCCGCGTTGGCCACGGCGGTGTTGGCCGTCGACTGAGCCGCCCCGGCTTCCGTCCGAGCGGTGTTGGCCGTCGTTTGTGCGGCGTCGGCCTTGGTGCTGGCAGTGTTCGCCGTGCCTTGAGCCGCATCGGCTGCCTGCTGCGCTGTCGCCGCACTGGCCACGGCGGTGTTGGCCGTCGCTTGTGCAGCGTCGGCCTTGGTGCTGGCAGTGTTCGCCGTGCCTTGAGCCGCATCGGCCGCCTGCTGCGCTGTCGCCGCATTGGCCACGGCGGTGTTGGCCGTCGACTGAGCCGCCCCGGCTACCGTCCGCGCGGTGTTGGCCGTCGTTTGTGCAGTGTCGGCCTTGGTGCTGGCAGTGTTCGCCGTGCCTTGAGCGGCGTCGGCTGCCTGCTGCGCTGTCGCCGCGTTGGCCACGGCGGTGTTGGCCGTGGTCTGTGCCGCCCCGGCTTCCGTCCGAGCAGTGTCGGCCGTCGCTTGCGCAGCAACGGCGTTGGTGTTCGCCGAGCTGGCTGCGATCTGTGCGAGGTAGGCTTCCGACCGAGCCTCGGTAGCCGTCGCTTGGGCAGTATCGGCCTTCGTGCTGGCAGTATTAGCCGTGGTCTGTGCCGCCCCGGCTTCCGTCCGAGCGGTGTTGGCCGTCGTTTGTGCAGCGTCGGCCTTGGTCGTGGCGGTATTGGCCGTGGTCTGTGCTGCCCCGGCTTCTGTCCTCGCTTGGTCGGCTGTCGACTGAGCGCCGATTGCATGCCAGTCGGCCGTCTGCGCCATGTTGAAGGCGTCATCGGCTCTGACCTGAGCAGCACTTGCCGTGTTGTTCGCCAGAACGGCCCTGGCGTCAGCTTGATTAGCAATGGCCAAGGCAACGCCGGCATTAGTGATGCCCAGCGTCGCCCGCGTATCGAGCGCCGCCACGGCATTTCCGACACTAGATTGCGACACTCCGTTAACGGAGTAGCTCGGCATCGTGAAATTGTTGGTGGCGCCGTCATAGGTGGAGCCGCCGCCGAACGAACTCGCGATCCGTCCGAATGTCGGGTCCGCCATCTGCGCCTTTTGCAAGGCATCTGTCGCGATGGAGTTCGCCGCGTTCGCGGTGTTCACCGCGAACGTTAGCCGTGTGTCCACCGCGGTGAAGGCGGAGCCGACGTTGTGGTACGGGGTCCCATAGATGTTGTACTGCGGCGCGTTCGGCTGCTGGCAACCGCCGGCGTTGTAGCATTCGAAGCTCGCCCCGCCGCCAAAGTACTGCCCGACGTATGGCCAAGGATCCTGGACCTGGGCGCGCGCGTCGAAAGACACACCCATCATCAACGCTATGACCGCTAATGAAGGCCCGAATAGCTTGCGACGCGCGCTACGCATGATTTGTGCTCCGTACTGTTGAGTGGGGGTCACTGGCCGTAGAGCGTGGCCATTTCGAGCGTCACGCAGCCCGCTCCCGCATTCATGAAGATCGACGTGCGACCCGTGGCATCACGATTGATCAGCGTCGCGTCGCCGATCGGCGTTGGTTGCGAGACATTGGGCTTGCCGATGACGGTCTGAATCACCGCCTTGCATGCGTTCGCCGAATAGGACACGCGCACGGCACTGGCATCGCAGCGACGATCGCCAACCGGCGTGGCCGAGACGAACGCCGCGCGATTGGTGCCCTTCTCGACTTGTGCCGTCCAGAAGGTGCGCGTCCCCGGCTGCTGCGCATGCCACGACGAGTATTCCGCGTGCTCGCCCTCGACAGTCGAGCGCAGAGCATCGAACAGGATGCCGACGCACGCATGGGCACCCTTCTCCAGAGCCACGGCCGGTGCCTCGAACGAGAAGGCCTTCGGCGCAGGCGGCGGCGTCGGTGCAGCTCCCGCGGCCGGCGGCGCGACCGGCTGGGCTGCCTGCTGGGCCGGTTTCGGCGGCAGGGGCGCGGCCTGGGCGATTTGCACCGGCGCCGCGGAACTCGCCTCCGCTTCCGCCATGATCGGCGCGACCTGATTCTGTGCTTTGCACTCCTCCGCGCCGCCACCGAACACTGCGGCCGTCAGGCACGCCAATGAAGTCCACCAGTTTGACATGCTCACGCTCTCCTCTCTGTTGCCGCGCCCGCCTTGCTGGGCGCATTGAGCCGGCGAGCGGAGAAGTCCGGTTCGCCGTCTTTGGTTGAATTGAAGGTTTCAGGGCAGTCCGACTCGCGGTTGCTGCATTTCCAGAAGTCGTATGGCTTCTTGGATTTCTTGCTCACGCCGGTAAGACGACGGAGTGGTGCTCCACACCGAGCGCATTGCGGTTCGTCGGCCGTGTAGCTGTAGAGTTCTTCTTCCAGCCGATCCCACAACACGCCGACGACGCTCTTGTAGGACTGGGCACCGGCGGCAATCCCATCGAGCATCGCTTCAATCGAGCGCGTGAACGTCAGATCCGCGAACGCGAAAGCACCGGCCAGCTGGTCCACGACCAGCTCGCCAAGGGTCGTCGCGAACAGCTGGCGCTTTTTCGTCGTCACGTATTCGCGCGACTTGATCGTTTCCATGATCGCCGCGTAGGTCGACGGGCGACCGATCCCGTCACGTTCGAGGCGGCGGATCAGAGAAGCGTCGGTATACCGCTTCGGCGCACGGGTTCGTGACGGCACCACCTCGCCGCGTGCGATGCCCAACCAATCGCCGGCCACGCACTTCGGCAGGTAATTGACCGCCGCCGGCGCGTCATCCTCCTCTCTGTCTTCGTCACTCTCATCGCCCTTCACCAGCGCGCGCCACCCAAGCTCGACAAGCTCGCGCCGCACACCTGAGAACAGGACGCCGCGCTCGCCCATATCGCTCGCACCGGCTTCGATGCGCCGGACCCGGTACTGAGCCGCTAAGAGCTGGCAGCCAACAGCACGCTCCCATATCAGTCGATAGAGCGCGCTTTGCGGACCATCCTCGCCCGCGTCGCGCACGTCCCACCGCGTTGGCGTGATCGCCGGATGACCGGCTTGTGCAGCCGCGGGGGCAGGGAAGAGCCGCAACGACGGCACGGTCTTGAGCTTCAGTGCGGTTGCCGTTGCGACCGCGAGAGGAAACGATTCCTCGCTGAGGTTCGGATTGTCGGTCCGGTGATAGGTGATATGGCCGCCCTCATAGAGCTTTTGCGCAAGATCCATGGCGGCCTTCGCTGAGAGGCCGAGTTTGACGGACGCCAGCTGTTGCAGCGTCGACGTGACCAGCGGTGCCGGCGGATTCTCCGCCTCGACCTTCTCTCTGAAAGTGTGAACCGCCACGCCCTCGGTCACAGCAAGGCGGTCGGCGACGGCGCGATCGAGGAGGAGTGAATCGCGATCTTCACCGTCGCCGACCAGATCAAGCCACCAATCCCCCTCGCCGCCCGTACCGTGAAGCCGGACGACGTAGTAGGGCTGGGGCTCGAAACCGCGAATCTCACGCTCGCGTTGGACGACCAGCCGCACCGCTGGCGTCTGGACGCGGCCCGCCGACACTTTCATGCCGGTGCGCCGCTGCAAGGCGGGGCTGACCTTGAACCCCACCATGCGATCGAGCACGCGGCGCGCTTCCTGCGCACCCACGAGCCCGAAATTCAGCGATGCCGGCGCCGCGACCGCGGCCCGCACCGCCTTCTCCGTAATCTCACTGAAGCGCACGCGCTTGGGCGAACGCAACTTGAGACAATCGGCGATGTGCCACGCAATGGCCTCGCCTTCCCGATCCGGGTCCATCCCGAGGTAGACATCAGCACCGGCCGCGATCGTCCGCAGACGATTGACCGTCTCTTTGCGATCGGGCTTCACCTGGTAGTTCGGCTTGAACTCCGGCGGTTCGCCGACATGCAAGCCGCCCTCGCCCGGCAGATCGCGGACGTGACCGAGACTGGCTTCAACGCGCCAATCGTCGCCCAGGATGGTGCGCAACTTCTTCGCCTTCCCAGGCGATTCGATGATCAACAGCTTCACAGCGACGGCCTCCACACGCGATTGTCGGAGCGCGCCCACAGGCGCTCGAAGGTCGCGACAAAGCCGCCGACTGCCGCGGTGTCGCGAATGACGACCAGGTCGTTGTCCTGTCGCTTCAGGCCACTGGCGGAGAAGTTTGCCGAGCCGGTGCGCAGCACACGGCCATCGACCAAGTAAGCCTTGAGATGCATTGCCGCCCTGGCCTCGCGCAGCTGCACCGAAACGTTGGCTTCGCCGCCCAGCCGGTAGAGGGGATGCGTTTGCGGTGCCCGCCGCAGCGTGTTCGCCAGCTGCTCCCCGTCCAGGTACAGGCGAACCCGGACCCCGCCTTGGGCGAGCCGGCTAAGAGCGTGAATGACCGCGTAGTTGGAAAGGTTGTAGCCGGCGAGATCGACCGACTTCCGAGCCGCCCCAAGAATCCGCAGATCGACTTGTTCGAGGTTTGTTTCCGGGGCGTAGTACACCGACACCGGCGCAGACGGGTCCGCTCGCCCCTCCCCGAAGGGTGCAACCAGCACAATTAGTAGAACGGCCGCCCAGGCCCTCGGAATCCGTCCCATGCCTCCTGTATGGACGCAAATTGCATCCATCAGCAATCATGCAAGGACGCATATCCCAACCATCACTTTGGGTGCACTCCGCTCACCACCGCGCGCTCGGCAGTTGACGAGGGCCTAGGATTTCCGATTCAACCTTATGGCATCTGAATTTGACCTGCTGTTCTGCCGAGCAATTCGCATAAAACGCGCAGAAGCAGACTACACCCAGGCTTCTATGGCGGAATTGCTGGGTTTGAAGCTCACGACGTATAAGACCTATGAACGTCGCACGCCGCTTCCCCACGATCTGCTCCTGCGCTTCTGCGGCGCCACAGGTGTCAAAATTGCACAACTGTTCGACATCGAATACCTGAGAAAGGTGCAACCTGCACCCAAGGACGAAGTCGAGTAGGACGCCCCTAGCGTCCCCGCCCCGTTGACTTCACGGGGCATCCACAGCCACACTGCCGAAATAGCGGGCAGATCCAGCCACTTCTAACTGTTGTGGTCGGCTTGAAGTTCGCAGCCGGATATGGATTCCTGTGCAGCTGTGCGGCTGCAACTTTTGAATCCTACGCCGCCGAGGAGTGAACGAAACGAATCTAGTGACCTAAAAAGCTAAACCCCCGCCGGTTAGGGCGGGGGCAAAGACCCACAGAGGGGTTCATCCAAGATGACGGCGTTGCACCCCCATCTTGGAGAGAACCGAAAAATACGCAAGCGCTTTTTGCGTGTGGGTAGTTGCGCCCCGAAACCTATTACCCCTTGGCCGCGGGTGGTCTTTGAAAGGACCCCCTCTCCATGTCCATGTCGTCAACAATCGCCTCCCCCCGCGGGCCAGTCTGGCCGGTGTGGAAGGGAAGCACCCAGGGCGCAAAGTCCTGGAAGTCGATCGACCGCAAAGCGGCGGCTCGACTGTTCCATAGAGCGCGCGACCTCGATAAGCGCACACACCAACCGGGCCGCCATGGCGGCATCGTCGGTCATGCGGCGCTGCAAGTGTTGCACGCCCTTATCTTCGATTTTTTGAACTTCCGAACCGGCCGCCTGGATCCCGGCTACGACGCCATCGCATCCAAAGCGAACCTCGCCCGATCGACCATTGCCGTTGCGCTCAAGAAACTCGCGAAGCTCGGCATTCTCTCCTGGGAGCGCCGATGCGCACCAGCGACCGACGAAGTCGGCCGCTTCCAGCTCAAGCAGGAAACCAACGCCTATACGCTTCACCCTGAAAGCCGGTGGAGTGGCGTCGACACGCCGAACGAAGCGTCGCCCGTGCCGACACCGCACGCCGACGCGATCGGCCTGCCGGCTCCTCATCAGAGTCGGCTTGACCTGGTCGATGCATGGCAGCTGGTAGACGATCGCACCTCGACAGACACTCTCGAGGCACGGGCGGCCGTTCTCGAGCTGGACCACACCCATATGCTCGCTCAATCCAAAGCGCGCTTCCTTCGTCAACTCGCCGACGAGAAGCGGCGTAAGGAGCAGCCGCGCGATCCGCTCGCAACGGCCGTTCATCGGCTCGGCCTCTTTCTGTCGCGGAGGCCTCAATGAACGATCAGCTCAATGCCGCGGCTCGAATCGTGGCCATCGTCGCCGATAGCTTGACGGCCCTCTCTCAAGCGCCGCCGAACAGCCGAGCATCAAGCGATGGCCTCGACTACCTCGCGGGGCAGATCGAGGCCTACAAGCGGGCGTGGGGCAGCGCCCGCACCTTCCCCGCGACGGAGGCCTACATTCTCGCCTTGATGCAGGCGGCCACTGAGGCCTCAAAGCCCAATGATTTACTGGAGTCCGGCTCACGGAAAGAATCCGCCCTACCTCTCTAATCTTAATAGACAACCGCCTATCAACGTAAGCCTCGCAGAACAGCGGCGCGGCCTAGACGGCCGCGTGAGCGCGCCGCTTAAAGGCGCGCTCTAAAGAGCCGCGCCCATGGCGCGGCAAGCTTGGCAGAACCATGAAGGGCGGGCGCGTTGAGAGATCGGTCGTGCAGCGATCCCGCATTGTCGTTGACCGTCGCATCACCTCAACGCAGGGCAACGCCCTGCCGACAGTCTTGCTCTTTAGGGTAAACGCCGATTAGGTTGCTGCATGATCGGAGAGGCTACAGAGGTAGACGTTCGAGAGCGCGAGAGAGCCTTCAACCGCCGCTTTTGTACTGCTGTCCGCAAAGCCCGCGATGACGCCAACCTCACGCAGGCGGCCACGGCGATGCACCTGGGCATCCCGCGGCAGCGCTATCGCCGATACGAACACTCGACGCCGATGCCCCATAATCTATTGATCGCGTTTACAACGCTGACCCAAACCACGATCGGGCGGCTATTCACCGCCGCAGCGGCGGCAGACTGATCAGAGGTCCGCCGAAGATCGGCGGCGGCGGCCCGACGAGGCAACCACGTAGGCCTCGACGGTGTTCACTTGCGGCACGCCCCGCGGCCGCAGCGTCGTTGTGATATCCGCAGCGCGTCGCATGGCCGTCTGGATCATGGTTTCGCAATCGGTGTTAACGCTCGCGCAGAATCGCGGGATCAGCTCGTGCTTCAACGGCTTCGACGTTTCATATCGCTGATACTCCCGCAGCGAGAGGCCCAGACGACGCGCAATGCGGGCCTGGCTAAGGCCCGACGCCTGGCGAAGCGCCGCCGTGATCTTCGAGAACTCACGATCGAAAATCTCACGAGAAACGAGGGTCGCCGTTACAACGAACACCGCGCCATTCGCGCGGCCGTTGTCGACGCATTCTCCCCGGCTCGGCTTCGTCGTCTTAGTTGATTTTGCTTCGCCGTCTCGGCGTTTCCGTACCCGACATTTCAAGATCCACTCCTTCCACCACGATCCGGCGAACGGCGAGAACTTCGCCGCGTTGCCAGCCACCAAGAGCGTTCACGGGTCGGACCACCCAGTCCTTGCGATTCGTGAACTTTCGCCAGCCCACCTCAACCAGGTCGACCCGCGAACCTTTGAAGCGCTGCCGCTCGTCGGCCGCGCTATATGCTTCAACCTCTCGGATAGAGTGGCGGGAAGCAGCCATTTGTGAGGCAAGTGCCCGCTCCCAGATCAGCGAATAGAGCACTTCGTCGACAGCCATCGAGCCGCCAACCGGCAGTGACCAGTCCATAGGGACGATGCCGCCCGGCTCTGGTGCTTCCTTGATTGCCGCGAATCGCCGGGGCAGGTCGGCGGCGCGCGTGCCCCATGCGACGCCGACCGCCGAAATACGGCTCCATACCTGTTCAACGTCGATAATGTTCGGATTGCTCGTCACCGGGAGCGAGATGAGGCCACCGCGGTACAGCCGTTCCGCAATGGTCATCACCTTGTCGGGCGGCAAGCGTAGCTCCGTAGCGCCTACCTCACAGAGCGTTTCGGTCACGAACGGCGGCGGCGGCGGCTCTTCGATCAGCACGGCCTCGTTCGACTCTACGACCAGACGCTTGGGCAGCAGCGCGGTACTGATAGCGTTCCTCGATCCGAACGCGACGGCACCTATGCCGCCACGTTCCAGGTCCAACCACCACTCGCCCTCTTCGCTACGGCCCAGCACCCGCATGTCAGCAGGTACTCGCGGTTCAGTCTGTGACGCTGGCGCACCAGTGAAGGGTTGTACCGGCAAGGCTTGTCTCTCTTCTCGCTCGCTATGAAAGCGCGCCAACTTCACACGCGCGCAAAATGAGCGACAACGTCCCAGGAACGCATATCTTCAACTGCCCATTCGTGTGCGAACGTGCAGTGTGTGACGAAATACAACCGGGCCGCGTGCCAACGAATCAACGAGAAGAGGCCGCTGCACTTCGCGTAAGCGGCGCCTGCTCGGTTTCTTCCGCGCATGCAGTTCCGGCCATTTCGATCCAGGCCGCGGACCAACCTTTGTAAGCCGTGAGCTTCAAGAGGTCGTCGATACAGCTGGGGCGATTTATGCGCTCGCCCTTGGACTTAGCTTGTTTGAAGAAGTCCGCGGCCTTCGCCTGCGCTTCCTTAACCGCCAGCGAGAAAGTCGCTGACTCAACCAGCAATCCGCCGGCGTCTGGGACAAGTATGGTTGTCTTACACTCAGTCCGATTGGACTTATAAAGCACTGGATACAACAAGATTGCGAACACCACGCTTACGTTACATCCCCTGTGCATTTAGCCTAGAACACACCTGATGGTAGTGCACTTCCCGGTTTGCATATTTAGGTATGCATTTTGCATCCTTCCATAAAACTGCAATATGATGTTCGATAACCGCTTGTAAGTGCGGCGATTTTTATCGCCTCGCGCCGAATGGTCGTGCCGTAGGCGGCTTTGGTGAGGTGAGTATCGGCTATGCCGTGGCCTATGAATCGATTGTGCACACGATGTGTATTCAACCGACGCGACTATCCTTTTGAACAATCGAAAGCGACCAAGCCGCGGCCACCTTCGCGCGAGCGCCTTTGATGCTGACCCTCGATTCTCTGCGAGAGAAATGGCGCGAAGTGCCGCTCGGCAGCGACATGGACGGTCGCGTCTTCTCTACGGATCTACTCGCGCTTCCAGATCACGAGCTGCTATCGCGATGGAATGCAGCGGCGGCACGTCGATACGGCGGAGAACTCGGTTGGAGTGGAGCGCTCTATGCGCCTGGCTTCGTCGGCCGCCACGTTCTAGAGCTGGGCTCCGGCCTTGGATACGACGGCCTGCACTTTGCGGCGGCGGGCGCTAACTGGACCTTCACCGACATTGTCCCCGACAACCTCGCCGTCATAGCGAGAGTCGCCCGCTTGCGCGGGCTGCAAGATCGCGTGCGCTTTCATCTGATCGAAGACGACTTCGCCTTTGCAGGCCTCAGCCGGCAGTATGACGCGATATGGGCGTGCGGCTCGCTGATCCACATTCCGTTTGAGTCGGCCCGGAAGGAGGCCTTGGCGGCGCTTCGGTTGTTGAAGCCGCGCGGGCGCTGGATCGAACTCGCTTACCCGCGGGGCCGTTGGCTGCGCGAGGGGCAGCAAGACTTTGCCGAGTGGGGCAAGCTCACCGATGGCGAACGCACGCCCTGGGTGGAATGGTACGACGCCGAGAAGCTAAGGCAGCGCCTCGCGCCGGTGCCATTGCGCACCATCCTCGACTTCGAGTTCTGCGGCGGCAATTACGTCTGGCTCGATTGTGAGTTCGCTTCCGACCTGCCCTACCGCGCCGGCAATCGCGATGTAGGATCGACCTACCGTTCCATCGACATTGGACCGAACACCGTCCGCCTGGCGCCCGGTTCCAAGCGCGGCATGCTCAATGGCTCGCGCTTCACGACCCCCCGCGGCTTGTTTGCCCCAACTGCCGGCATTCCCCTCAACAGTGCGGGCGAGGGCCTGTTGGGGGTTCACTTCACCCCGACCGAGGTATCAATACTTGTCGAGTGCCGGGTGTTCTGCGGTGCCGTTGGCGTGGGATTGATGGACCCCGATGGGCGCTACTACCCTGCCTCCGAGTCAGTCGTTGACGCCGGCATTGATGATCAGCGGGTATCGCTGATGATGCGCTCCGATTGGCCCGCGACGTTGGCTTTCCGCAACTTGCGGGCCGACCTCCGCAGCGAGTTCGAGATTCGCAGCGTTGCGGTTCGCAGCACCCTTTAGACGCCGGCCACTCCGTACCTCACGCCTCCGATTTTTCCAGTAGCTTGGCCAGAGCCTTCGGGTAGCTCAGGCCTTCGGCATCGGCGAAGCGCGCGAAGCGCGCCAACACCGATCGCGGCAAGCGCATGCTGAAGGGCTGCGACGGTTCCGCCGCCACGCGCCTGCGAGAGACTGGCCCGACCTCCTCCCGGCTCGCGAAGCCATGCGACTTCGCCACCGCGTCGGAGCTGGCGACATCCACGCTGCCTTCGACCGCTCGCGGCCGGATGGCGCTCACGGCGTCCGCCAGTGAGGGCTTAGGGGTGCTTTCGCCAGGAGGCTTGCCGCCGCCATTGTCTCCGAAGCCGAACGCGCCAGACATTTAGGCCGCCCTCCCCTGCTCGATCGACGAGACGGCAGCAATCAGCTCGTCGCAGATCAGGCCGGCGTTTGCCACCGCGCCTTCGAGATTGCCGACGCCCTTGAGTTCGTGAAGCGCCAGACGATGCTCGAACATCGCCTTGTAGGCCTGACGCTCCGCGAGGCTGTTCTGAAAACGCTGGACACCCGCGCTCGCGAGTTCGCTTTCAAGGCGCCGCTGCGCTGTCGGTACGGGCGCACCGGGCGCGCTGGTGCGCGTGAGCAGCACGCGGTACGGCAGCACACGACCAGGTGAAGTGTGCTTAAGCATGTCTTCCTCGCGCTTGACCTGTTGAATGGCCCGCGCGGCTTGACGCCCATCT